>NZ_JBVKAU010000014.1:0-213668 GCF_055657525.1 Streptomyces sp. NPDC107522
TCGGGGGAGCACTGCAGGGCGAAGTCCAGGGCGATCTCCAGGCCCAGCTCGCCCGCCCTGGCCACGAAGCGGTCGAAGTCCTCGATCGTGCCCAGATCCGGGTGGATCGCGTCGTGGCCGCCCTCGGGGGAGCCGATCGCCCAGGGCACGCCGACGTCGTCCGCCCCGGCGGACAGGGTGTTGTTGGGGCCCTTGCGGAAGGTCGTGCCGATGGGGTGGACGGGCGGCAGGTAGACCACGTCGAAGCCCATCGCCGCGATCGCCGGCAGTCGGCGCGCGGCCGTCTCGAAGGTGCCGTGCGGACGCTCGGGGGTGCCCTCGGAGCGGGGGAAGAACTCGTACCAGGAGCCGTACAGCGCCCGTTCGCGCTCCACCAGCAGCGGCAGCGGATCCGAGGCGGTGACCAGGTCCCGCAGCGGATACCGCCCCAACACCGCATCCACGTTCGCCGCGAACGCCGCTTCCAGCCTCGACTCGGCCGGCAGCGAGTCGTCCCGCAGCGCCTCCGCGGCGGCCAGCACAGTCGCCCGCCCTGCCTTGTCGGGCACACCGGCGGCCGCCTGCTCGTACAGCTCGCCGCCCTCCTCCAGGACCAGACCGACGTCAATGCCGGCCGGAACCTTGATCCGAGCGGCGTGGCGCCACGTGGCCACCGGATCGCTCCAGGCCTCCACATGGAACGTCCAGCGGCCCACCGAGGGCGGCGTCACCTTGGCGCCCCAGCGGTCGCTCCCCGGGGCCAGTTCGTGCATCGGCGTCCACGGGCCCGGGCGGCCGTCCGGGTCGGTCAGCACGGCATTGGCGGCCACGGCGTCATGGCCCTCACGGAACACGGTGGCGGTGACCTCGAAGGTCTCGCCGGCGACCGCCTTCGCCGGATACCGGCCGCACTCCACGGCCGGCTGTACGTCCCGTACTGGGATGCGGCCGATCGTCCCGGTCCTGGCCCGGGTCCTCGTCTTGGTCCTGCCCATGGTTCACCTCCACCGTGCTCGAGGCCGGGCACCAGGCCCGGCCGGGGGTCCAAGCTGTGCCGGAAGGCGGCTACCTCCCGGCGAGGAAACGCCACCGTCGTGATCTCGACGGACCCGGCCGCGCAGCGGCGCGGACGGAGGCCCGTTCGTCCTGCTCCCGGAGGTACGCCGCCGGGGTGATGCGCAGATACCGATCGGCCGCGTCCGCGGCCTCGCGCGCGCAGCGCTTGCCCATCAGCACGCACAGCGTGTAGCCGGCGTCCTCGAACGTGGCGCGCACCGCACGGTCGGCCGGGGCCGCGAGCATGGCGCGTTCCCAGGCCCGGTATCGCCGCAGTTGCCGGGCGACTTCGGCTTTGGCCGGTAGCAGCATGGCGCCGTTCACCTTCCGGGCTGCTCGATGACGCGTCTCCCGACCGTCGGGCGGAACCCGTGCGCGCACACGCACGGGTTCCGTTACGGGCATCGAGGTCTTCACACATGGTGCATGGTCGACGACGCAGCGTCCTGTTGGAGCTTCAACTACCTCAGATGTCTGCTCGTGTTGCACGAACGGCGTACCGCACCCACCCTGGAGTGACTCAGAAGCGATCAGCGCTCACGCTCCGTGCTCGGGGACCCGTCCCGCAGGGGCGAGGAGAGCGGGAGCTTTCGCGGTGAGGAGGTAACGACGGTGAAGACCGCAGTGCCCTGCTACTACCACCTCGACGTGGAAGTGAGCCCCGAACGGGTGGGTCAGGTCAGCCGAATTCTGGCCGCTCACCTCCGGTACTGGGACCTGGAGACCCTTGTCGAGCCCGTCCGCCACGGCACCGAGATGCTGCTGCGGGCCATCGACGAGCACGCGACGGACAAGAACACCTCGATCGAGATGTGGTGGAACGGCCAGCACCTCATCACCGCCATCGGCGACAACGACCGCGCCCTGCGCCCGGACCACGAGCTGCGTGCCTGCCTGCAGCACCTCGCCGCGATGAGCGACGGCTGGGGCTGCTGCGCCACCGAGACCGGCAGCAAGGTCATCTGGTTCTCGCAGCGCGCCCGCGCCGGCGAACGTGCCCCGCTGGTTCCGGCGGCGCCCGCGCCCAGCCTGCGCGAGGCGCTGAAGGTGCCCCGCGAGGTGCCGGTCACGGCCATCGCCGACGCGGCGGGCATCCGGGACGGCGCCCTGGAGGAGGCCCGGTGACGGCGAGACGGAGCCGCAAAGAGGTTCGCACAGGGGTGCCCGCCTGGAGCGGGCACCCCTATCCGCTGGGCGCCGCCTTCGACGGACAGGGCACGAACTTCGCCCTGTTCAGCGAGGTCGCCGACCGCGTCGAGCTCGTCCTCGTCGACGACAAGGACCGGCACACCCCCATCCCGCTCACCGAGGTCGACGGCTTCGTCTGGCACGGCTATCTGCCCGGCGTCGGCCCGGGACAGCGCTACGGCTACCGGGTCCACGGCCCCTGGGCCCCGGACCTCGGCCACCGGTGCAATCCGGCCAAGCTGCTGCTCGACCCGTACAGCCGGGCGGTGGACGGCCAGGTGGACAACCACGCCTCCCTCTTCGAACGCAGTCCCGGCGCCCCGTCCCCGGCGGACAGCGCCGGGCACACCATGCTCGGCGTGGTGACCGATCCGTACTTTGACTGGGGCGACGACCGACCGCCCCGGCGGCCGTACGCCGACACCGTCATCTACGAGGCACACGTACGCGGCCTCACCCGCACCCACCCCGACGTCCCGCCCGAACTGCGCGGCACCTACGCCGGCCTCGCACACCCCGCGATCGTCGAGCACCTGACGTCCCTCGGTGTGACCGCCGTCGAGCTCATGCCGGTCCACCAGTACGTCCAGGACGGCGTCCTGCTCGACCGGGGCCTGTCCAACTACTGGGGCTACAACACGATCGGCTTCTTCGCTCCCCACAACGCCTACGCCGCCCACGGCACCCGCGGCCAGCAGGTCGACGAGTTCAAGTCGATGGTGAAGGCGCTGCACGCGGCCGGCCTCGAAGTGATCCTCGACGTCGTCTACAACCACACCGCCGAGGGCAACGAGCGCGGCCCCACCCTCTCCTTCCGCGGCATCGACAACGCCTCCTACTACCGCCTGGTGGACGGCGACTGGGCGCACTACTACGACACCACCGGCACCGGCAACAGCCTGCTGATGCGCCACCCGTACGTGCTCCAGCTGATCATGGACTCACTGCGCTACTGGGTCACCGAGATGCACGTCGACGGCTTCCGTTTCGACCTCGCGGCCACCCTGGCCCGCCAGTTCCACGAGGTGGACCGCCTCTCGGCGTTCTTCGACCTGATCCAGCAGGACCCGGTGATCAGCCGCGTCAAGCTGATCGCCGAGCCGTGGGACGTGGGGGAGGGCGGCTACCAGGTCGGCAACTTCCCGCCGCTGTGGTCGGAGTGGAACGGCAAGTACCGCGACGCCGTACGGGACTTCTGGCGCGGCGAACCGGACTCGCTCGGCGAGTTCGCCTCCCGCCTGACCGGCTCCTCCGACCTGTACGCGCACAGCCGGCGCCGGCCGCGGGCCAGCGTCAACTTCGTCACCGCGCACGACGGGTTCACCCTGCGCGACCTCGTCTCGTACAACGACAAGCACAACGAGGCCAACGGCGAGGGCAACCGCGACGGCGAGAGCCACAACCGGTCCTGGAACTGCGGGGCGGAGGGCGAGACCGACGACCCGGCCGTCCTGCAACTGCGGGCCCGACAGCAGCGCAACTTCCTCGTCACGCTGCTGCTCTCCCAGGGCATCCCCATGCTCTGCCACGGCGACGAACTCGGCCGCACCCAACGCGGCAACAACAACGCCTACTGCCAGGACAACGAGATCTCCTGGATCGACTGGCACCTCACCGACGACCAGCGCGCCCTCGCCGACTTCACCCGCTACGTCATCGCCCTGCGCGCCGCCCACCCCGTCCTGCGCCGCCGCCGCTTCTTCCAGGGCGAAACACCGACCCACCCCGAGCAGCCGCTGCCCGACCTGGTGTGGCTGCAGCCGGACGGCCGCGAGATGTCCGACGACGACTGGCACCGCTCCGACGCCCACTCCCTGGCCGTCTTCCTCAACGGCGACGCCATCGCCGAACCCGACTGGTGCGGCCAGCCCGTCGTGGACGACTCCTTCCTGCTGCTCCTCAACGGCTACTGGGAACCGGTGGAGTTCCGCCTGCCGGACGCCACGTACGGCGACCGCTGGACCACGTTGATCGACACGGCCGAATCACAGGGCCCCCCGGACGAGTCGGAACACAAGTCAGGGACCGCTCTCCTGATCGAACGCCGCAGCTTGGTCCTCTTGTCGAGACCCTCGCGACAACGCCCCTAAAGGGGGCGCGGGGACTGCGCGACAAGTCCCCACGGCGCCGCACACGACGGACAAACGCATCGCGGCCCCCCGTAGTCGCACTCAACGACCGCTACCGTTCGCGACGCGAAGTCACCGTGAACTGCGCCCCATCCGGATCCCGCAACACCGCCTCGTCGCTCCCCTTCGACAACACACTCCCACCGTGCAACTCCGCCGCCCGCGTACACTCCGCCACGTCCGCGACAGCGAAGTGCACCTGCCAGTGCGGCCGAATCGTCGGGTCCGGCGCAGCCTCCAACGCCCCCGACTCGATACGCGCCACGACATCGCCCCCACTGCGCAGCACGACCTCACCGCCCTCGTAGCGCACCTCGCAGCAGCCGGGCCGCTCCGACGCCCAGTCGAGGACCTCGCCGTAGAACATGGCGGCGTCGAACGCGTCGCGGGTGTGGAGGCGGATGAAGGTCGGCGCGGCGCGGCGCCAGTTCTCCCAGTTGGACATCAGCTCCCCCTCCCAGATGCCGAACGTCGCCCCGTCCCGGTCGGCCAGCAGGGCCGCCCGCCCCGGTGGCAGCGACAGCGGCCCGACGGCCGTGGTGCCGCCACGCTCCTGCACCCGTGCCACGGCCTCGTCCGCACTGGGCACGGCGAAATACGGCGTCCACGCCACCGCCATCTGCCACATGGAGGCGACCGCGGCGATCCCGGCCACCGGCACGCTCTCCGCCAGCGCGACCCAGAAGCGATCGCCCAGCTTGGCCGGCCGCCAGCGCCAGCCCAGTACGGCCGAGTAGAAGTCCTGGGTGGCCTCCAGGTCGCGGCTGGTCAGGCTCACCCAGCAGGGTGCGCCGAACACGGAGTGTGTGGACACGACCTCGGCCGTGCCCCTGGAGGTTCTTGCGTCGTCGTTCATGGCAGTCGCGTCCTGGTCTCGCCCGACCGGCGGCCACCGGTCTGCTCCCAGTGTCCAACCGGATCCGCTCCCGGGCCTGTCGAGTACCCCCGGCAGGGCGCCGAAACGGGCCGATGCCGGGTCTCGTCCTTCACTGGCACACGACAGGCAAAGAGACGAGGATGGAGGCGTGGCAGCGACACCCCATGAGCCCGCCGACGAGACCGACCGGATCCTGGCGCTGGAAGAGGAAGTCGACCAGCTCAAGGAGGCCGTGGTCTCGCACGCGGTGGTGGACCAGGCGATCGGCATGGTCGTGGCGCTCGGGCGCGTGTCGCCCGACCAGGGCTGGGCTGTGCTGAAGGACGTCTCCCAGCACACGAACATCAAGCTCCGCAACGTCGCGGAACTGATCCTCATCTGGGGCCGGGACGGGAGGATGCCGCCCGAAATCCGCGTCGAACTCGAAGAGGCCCTGGAGCGTTACGGCCCGACGCAGATTCCGGGATCGGCACAGGAGTGACTCACCCTTTCGGGTTTCACCGTGCTTCGGCGAGCAGTTCCTCCCGCAGATGGGCGAAGCAGCCGCTGAGCAGCCGGGAGACATGCATCTGTGAGATGCCGAGCTGACTGGCGATGCGGCTCTGGGTCATCCCGCCGAAGAAGCGCAGGTAGAGGATCGTCCGTTCACGCTCCGGAAGCCGCTGCAGACACGGCTTGACGGCAACGCGGTCGACGACCACGTCGTACGCCGGGTCGGGGCCGCCGATCGCGTCCCCCAGCGCGTAACCGTCCGTGCCGGGCATCTCCGCCTCCAGCGACAGCGCGGAGAAGCACTCCAGCGCCTCCATTCCGGTGCGCACCTCGCTCTCGCTCAGATGCGCGTGCTCGGCGATCTCGGGAATGGTGGGCGGGCGCCCCGGGGTCCTCTGCGACAGTTCCTTCGCGGAGCTGCGCACCCGGTTGCGCAGGTCCTGGACCCGGCGCGGCACGTGCAGCGTCCACATGTGGTCACGGAAGTGCCGCTTGATCTCGCCGGTGATGGTGGGCACCGCGTACGCCTCGAAGGCGTGGCCGCGTGCCGGGTCGTAGTGGTCGACGGCCTTCACCAGTCCCAGTGCGGCCACCTGGTACAGGTCCTCGAGGGACTCGCCGCGGCCCTTGAACCGGACGGCGATCCGCTCCGCCATGGGCAACCAGGCCTGGACCAGATCGTCCCTGAGCGCCTTGCGGTCCGGCCCGTCGGGCATTTCCACGAGCCGGTCGAACGCCTCCGCGGTGTCAGGGGCGTCGTCGTGCGGATGCTGCTTCGTTCTGGTGGTGGCACTCATCGGTGCGCACCTCCTCAGCAGGTGCTGGCTGGACAGACACCGTGGGAGGCGCGGTCTCGGACCTCATGGAGGACACCCAGGGGCCTGGGGGGGCCGGCTCCCACGGACGTGCCTCCTGTCCGAAGCACATATGGGTCAATTCCCTGTGAAACGGCATCCGAAACAAAATTCATGAATGCCACTACGTGTTACCGCCGGATAACTATGTGTTTGTCCCGTGTTTGTGGAGAGACGGGGTCCCACTGCCGCCCTTGGGCTGTCACCTCTGCTGCGACGCCCTGCGCGGCCTCCTCACTGCTGGGCCGCCTGGCTCGCTGATCTTGGCCCGCGAACGTGATGTGCGGCACGTGGGTGAACACGCCCGCCGGGCCGGAAAGCGGATTCTTCCTGCCCACGGCTTGATCGGTGATCAAGAGGGCGAATGGGCTGGCCACAGCGCATTCTGCTCATTTGACAGTGCACTGAGCGCAAAGATAGGAAGCAGCTCTCTGAGGTCGAGAGGTGGACTGTGTACGAGCCGAACGTGGTCGGGGACTGGCACGAGTACGACGAGCATGCCGGTCTGCGTGTCCGCGTCCACGGGCTGGAAGCCGCCGAGCCGCCGCGCGGACGGGACGAGGCCGCCGAGGGGCTGACCTACTTCCGGCTCCGCGTCACCGTCGAGAACCGCGGCGAGAGGCACCTCGGCATCCACCTCGAGGACGGTCAGATCGACGTGCGGATCGGCCGCGACGGCGAGGCCGCGTTCATCGACTGGCGCAACTCCCAGTTCATCGAGGGCTTCGACGTCTACCCCCTGCGCCGGGCCACCGCCGTGCTCTACGCCGCCGGCCCGGAGGAGAGCCTGAGCCAGGTCGACGTCCAGATCCAGCTGCGCGTCGAGGAGGAGTGGGCCGACCGCCGGCTGTGGACCGGTGGCCTCGGCCTGCAGGAGAGCACCGGCCCGCACACCGTCACCCTGCGCGACGGCCTCGCGCGCCAGGTGAGCAACTTCCTGCGGGACCAGGCCGAAGAGGGCACCGCCTGACGCGAGAGCGTCCGCCCTAGTGCGGGATGCCGTCGATGATCTCGCGGGCACCCTGACGCAGCAGCGCCACGGCGACCGACGTGCCCAGCGTGGCCGGGTCCAGCCGGCCCGCCCACTCGTGGGCGTTCAGCCGCGTCTTGCCGTCCGGCGTGAACACACACGCCCGCAGGGACAGCTCGCCGCCGCGGTCCACGCGCGCGTACCCGGCGATCGGGCTGTTGCAGTGCCCCTGAAGGACGTGCAGGAACATGCGCTCGGCGGTGGCCTCCCGATAGGTGTCCGGGTCACCGAGGCCGCTCACCGCGTCGATGAGCGCGGTGTCGCCCTCCCGGACCTGCAGCGCGAGGATGCCCGCGCCGATCGGCGGCATCATCGTCTCGGGGGAGAGGACCTCGCTGATCACGTCACCGCGGCCGATGCGCTCCAGGCCGGACACCGCCAGCAGCAGCGCGTCCGCCTCACCGGCGGCCAGCTTCTCCAGCCGCCGGTTGGCGTTGCCGCGGAACGGCACGCACTCCAGATGCGCGTGCGTGGCGGCCAGCTGGGCGACCCGGCGCACCGATGACGTCCCGATCCGGGTCCCGGCCGGCAACTCGTCCAGCGTGAGCCCGTCGGGATGGATGAGGGCGTCCCGGATGTCGTCCCGCTTCAGAAACGCGGCGAACGTCGTCCCCGCGGGCAGCGGCCGGTCGGCGGGGATGTCCTTGAGGCAGTGCACGGCGAGATCGGCCTCGCCCGCCAGCAGAGCAGCGTCGACCTCCTTGGTGAACGCCCCCTTGCCCTCGACCTTGGACAGATCGCCCATCCATTTGTCACCGGTCGTCTTCACCGGCACGACCTCGGTGCGCACACCGGGGTACAGAACCGCCAACTCGGCGCGGACACGCTCCACTTGTGCGAGCGCCATCGGCGAGTCGCGGGAGACGATACGGATCAGTTCGGGGACGGACATGACGCCACGATAGACCGTCAGAACCTCGCGTCCGCACGGTACTGCCCCATTTCCGTCCCGCCCTTGCCGCCCGCCCCGTCCCTGACACCCGCGCCCACCGGCACACTCAGCACCGCCAGCGCCCCCACCGTCACCAGGCCCCCGACCAGGAACGTGCCGCGCACCCCGACCGCGGACAGCAGCGTGCCCCCGAGCAGCGCACCCGCGGCGACACCCACGTTGAAGGCCGCAGAGTTGGCCGCCAGGGCCGTCTCGGTGCGGCCCGGCGCCACCCGGAGCACCTCGTTCTGCGTCGCCATGAAGGCGGGCGCGACCGACGCGCCCAGCAGCATGATCAGTACGACGCTCGCCGCCGGGACGGGGCCCGTCGCCCACAGGCCGAGCAGCGCCACCGCCTGGGCCGCCACCGGCACGGTCAGGGTGGCCCGCGGAAAGCGGTCGAGAAGCGGCCCGGTCACCGTGATCCCGGCCAGCGCCGCCCCGCCGAACGCGAACAGCACGGCGCTCACCGCGTCCTCGCCCAGTCCGCTCACCTCGTCGAGGAAGGCGACGACGTATGTGAACGCGGCGAAGGCACCGGTGACCGACAGGGCGGTGACCGTCAGCACGACGTAGAACCTGCCTCGGTCGGGGGCCGCGCCGTAAGCGGAGTGGCCGTCCTGCGGGCGGGACGACGGCAGCAGGACGCCGATGGTCACGAGGGACACCAGCGCGAGCACGCCGAGCAGGGCGAAGGGCGTCCGCCAGCCGACGTGTGTGCCCAGCCAGGTCCCGGCCGGAACCCCGGCCACCGTGGCCAGGGAACCGCCGACGGACAGCAGCCCGATGATCCGCCCCCGGCGCTCCGGGGGGAACAGACCGACCGCGACCGGTCCCATCACCGCCCAGAACAACGCCTGTGCCAGCGCCGTCGCCACTCTCGCCGCCAACAGCACGCCGTACGACACTCCGCCCAGCGCCGACACCCAACTGGCCGCGGCGAGCAGGCCCAGGAGTCCCGCGAGCAGATACCGGTGCGGCACGGAACGGGTGACATGGGCCAGGGGCAGTGACACGACGGCCACGGTCAGGCCGTACCCGGTGACCAGGGCGCCGACGGCCGCGAGCGGCACCCGCAGGTCCTCGGCCATGAGCGGGAGCAGGCCGACGGGCAGGTTCTCGGTGGTGTTGAAGGTGAACGCCGCCAGCATCAGCGCCGCGACGACGGCAGCCCGCTGCCAGGGGGCGGGACGTATGCTGCCCATTCAACTGCCTTTCCGACCGGGGGAGTCGGGGCAAGCGTGCTGGGCCGCGGCGGGCGGCTCTACTCTTTCGGTCCAGGACGAATCCTCGGTCCGGGGCGCATCGTTGCTCAACTCGGAGGCCCGGAGGTCGCCATGCCGCTCGCCCTGCATCTCGGCACCGCCGACCTCACGCGCTGCCGGTTCGCGATCTCGCCGCTGTGCCAGACCCACGAGGCGCTGCGGCTGCTGCGCCGGCCGTCCCGGCACGGCTACCACCGGGGCTGGCTGTGCCGTATGCGACGTACCGTCGCCGACCTCGACCTGGCACCGCTGTGGCTGTTCATCCCGCCGCCCGGCGGCTACACCCCGGACTTCCTCGGCGCGCCCCCTCAGGAGCCGTACCCGTCCTTCGACGACGAGCTGGCCCGCATGCGTGCCACCGACCCCGCCCTGGCCCACGCGGAGATGGCCCGCTCCCTGGCCTGTACCCCGGGTCTCGCCGAGTCGCCGCGGGGGCGGGCCGCGCTCGACGATCCCGCCGCCACCGTCCGGCGCCTCGCCGACCTCACCGAACGGGCCTGGCACGCCCTGCTGGCCCCGGACTGGCCGCGCCACCGAGCCGTTCTCGAGGCGGACATCGCGCACCGCTCGCGGCAGGCGGCGAACGGCGGCCTCGACACGCTGCTCACCGGTCTGCACCCGGCCGTCGACTGGGCCGGCCACACCCTCACCCTGCGCCGGTACGGCGACGTGCCGGACGCCCAACGCCCGGACGGCAGAGGCGTGTTGCTCATGCCGAGCGTGTTCGTGTGGCCGGACGTCGTGGGCGGCTTCGCCCGGCCCTGGCAGCCGACGGTCATCTACCCCGCCCGAGGCATGGGTCGTCTGCACAGCGCGCCCGAACCGCGGCCGCCGGAAGCGCTGGCCCGGCTGGTCGGCCATCAGCGCGCGGCCGTTCTCGCCGGCCTCGGCACCGCGTCGTCGACGACGGATCTGGCCCGCCGTCACGGCCTGGCGCCCTCGACCGTGTCGGCCCACCTGTCAGTCTTGCGGGAGGCGGGCCTGCTGGAGTCCGGGCGACAGGGCCACTACGTCCTGTACCGGCGGACGGCCCTGGGCGACGCCCTCGTCGAGGGGGACGCCGGCCCAGGGGCCGAATGACAGCGACCCGGTCGGGGGATCAGGCGTTCGGGTCGAACGCGATGCCGGAGGGCTTGGCCGACGCCAGGTGGTTCGCGAAGTTGGCGTCCTTCAGGCCGAAGTTGGCGCTGCCGAAGTTGTACGCGACCAGCTTGTCGCGCACACCCGACGGGTAGCCGTTCCAGCCGACCAGCGGCGGGTACTGCCAGGTGCCCTTGTGGTTCTCCGGCGGCTCGTCGTTGGAGCCCGCGAGGCGGAAGCAGTGGGTGCTGATGCCGTCCTTGTGGTACACGATCTTCGCGTGCGTGCCGTCGAAGCGCACCGAGGACGCGGCGCTGATGGTGAACGAGCCGTGGTTGGACGTCGAGACGTACCGCACCGCGTTGTTCTGCACCCACACCACGACGTGCTCCCAGTCGTGCCGGTGCCCGCCTATGCTGCTGCCCGCCACCGCCTGGTCCTTCTCGAAGTACAGGGCGTACATGTAGGCGCACCAGCCGTTGTTGCACTTGTAGCGCGAGTACCCGTTGGTGTTGTCGAGGTCCGAGGCGTCGCGGCAGTTGCCGTTGAGCGAACCGGTCGGGTTCAGACCACCGTTGACGGTTCCGTCGGGGCCGATGGCGGGGGTGGAGTAGCAGCCGTCCGTGTCGTAGTCGTAGGCCGGCTGGTACGTCTGCTCGGCCGCCTCGGCGTTGGCGGGGAGCGCCGCGGGCGGGGCGGCGAAGGCGGTGCTCGGGAAGGCGATGACGAGCGCGGCGGCACCGGCCGTACCGGTGATCCAGCGCCTGCGGTGCGTGCGGGACGTCTGTGACGACACTGCGTCCTCCTCCTGGTTCGGGCGCAGCCCAACGGCTGTGGGGGGAAAGGCAGTTCAGGATCCTGGCTTTCCACTTCCGTGCCAAGAGCCACGGACGTACCGCTGGTAACGATCAGCGCAACAGTTGGGACCGAAGCCGCGGCATAGGCTCTTGCGGAGCCGTGTCAACGTTTCGTCGAGCCGCGTCACCCGGTCCCGTCGGGCCGCGTCACACGCTCTCGTCGGGCAGGTCGGCCGCCGACGCCTCCGGCGTGACGTCGAGCCTCAGGCGCAGCCAGGACGGCTGGCGCAACAGCCCGGAGCGGGTGCGGACGCTGTAGCGGACCTCTCCGACCAGCCGGGGCCGCACCCAGTGCGCGCCCGGCACCCGCGGGGCGGGGTCGAAGGGGCAGGTGTCCGTCTCGGACACCCGCAGCAGTTCGGCCAGTTGCGACCGCTCGGCCTCGCTCCAGCCGGTGCCCACATTGCCGACGTACCTCAGCCGTCCGGCCGCACGCTGTCCGACCAGCACCGCGCCCGGCAGGCCCGTGAGCCGTCCCTTGCCGGGCAGCCAGCCCCCGACGATGACGTCCTCGCTGTGCATGTTGCGGATCTTGATCCAGGCGCGCGAGCGCACCCCGGGTTCATACACCGAGTCGAGCCGCTTGCAGACGAGCCCTTCCAACCCGTGCTCGCGGGTCGCCTGCAGGGCGTCGGCGCCGTGTCCGACCACCGCGGCCGGTGTCGACCAGTACGGCCCGGCGAGGCCCAGCTCCTCCAGCTGCCCGCGGCGCCGGGTGTAGGGCAGCGTGACGAGGGAGCGGCCCGCCAGGTGCATCACGTCGAACAGCACCAGGTGCACGGGCGTCCGGGCCGCCATCCGTGCGGCCCGTGCGGGTGCGTGCGCCAGACCCATGCGGGACTGCAGCAACTGGAAGTTCGCGCGTCCCTGTTCGTCCAGCGCCAGGATCTCCCCGTCCAGGACGGCCGCGGTGGAACCCAGCGCCTCACCGAGCGGCCGCAGTTCCGGATAGGCGGCCGTGATGTCCTCGCCCGAACGGGCGCGCAGCAGGAGGCTGCCGTCCCCTTCGAGATAGACCACCGCGCGCTGGCCGTCCTGCTTGGTCTCGTACGCCCAGCGCGCGTCCTGGGCGGCGGGCGGCAGGGTGCCGGTCGTGGCGAGCATGGGAGGGATCAGCGGCAGGCTCACCTGTCAGTTGTCGACGGCTCCGACCCCCGCCACGCACGCCTGCCGCGGTTTTCCCCTGAACGGCGGCCCTGGCGTCCTTCGTCCGACCGGCGGAACGGCTCTCAGTGCTCCCCGCTCGGCGGCACGGCCCGTACCAGGCCCGACTGATAGGCCATGACGACGAGTTGGGCGCGGTCTCGGGCGCCCAGTTTGGTCATGGCGCGGTGGACGTGGGTGCGCACGGTCAGCGGGCTGACGAAGAGCTTCTCGGCGATCTCCTCGTTGGAGTGGCCCTCGGCGACCCAGGCCATGACCTCCCGTTCGCGGGCGGTGAGGGCGGCCAGGTCCTCGGGCGCGGTCGACTGCGAGCTCTCGGCGGGAGAGGACAGGAACCGGGTGATCAGCGTGCGGGTCGCGGTGGGGGAGAGAAGGGACTCGCCGGCGGCCACGGTCCGGATGCCGTCGAGCAGCACGTCCGCGGTGACGTCCTTGCCGAGGAAGCCGCTCGCCCCGGCCCGCAGGGCCTGTGCGACGTACTCGTCGATCTCGAACGTGGTGAGGATCAGCACGCGCACCGCCGCGAGGTCCGGGTCGGCGCAGATGGCGGACGTGGCGGCCAGTCCGTCGGTGCCGGGCATGCGGATGTCCATCAGGACCAGGTCGGGGCGGTGGGTGCGGGCGAGGGCGACGGCCTCTGCGCCGTCGGTGGCCTCGCCGACCACCTCCATGTCCGCGCAGGAGTCGATGAGGATCCGGAAGGTGGCCCGCAGCAGGGCCTGGTCGTCGGCGAGGAGTACACGGATGGTCATGGGCGGGGTTCTTCCGGTTCCGGAGCGGTCGGGTACAGCTTCCAGGGAACGGCCCGGCTCGTCGTCGTGCGTCTGCCGACATTCGTCCGTACTCGGATCGCAGTACGCGCCGCGGGCAAGGTCATCCCCGAGGGGGAGCCCGGACCCGCCCTCACCACACGCACGGCAGCTCCACGTCGATCACCGTCGGCCCTCCGGCCGGGCTCGACATCCGCACCGTGCCGTCGAGCGCCGCGACCCGGCGCCGCACCCCCGGCAGCCCCGAACCGCCGGACTCCTCGGCCCCGCCGTGACCCTAGTCGGCCACCTCGACGCGGAGCCCGCGCCGCATGCGGGCGATCCGGACGGAGGCCTCGGACGAGCCACTGGTCTTGGCGACGTTGGTGAGCGCCTCGGCCACCACGAAGCGGGCGGCCACCACGAAGTAGGCGACCGCCTCCACCGCCGAGGGCGCCCTCGGGCCGTCGCCCTCCACACCCTCCACCTCCACGGTGACCCGCGGCCCGCCCGCTCCCGGCCGCCAGCGCGCGCACGGCGCCGATCCCGCCGCGGTCGGTCAGGATCGGCGGATGGATGCCGCGCACCACGTGCCGCAGCTCCGCCAGTGCCTGCTCGGCCTGCTCCTGGGCGTCGTCCAGCAGCTTGCGAGCGGCGTCCGGATCACGGTCGCAGGCGCGTTGGGCGAGCCCGATCCGCCGTGCGGACCGCTGAAGTCCTCGACCGTCTGGGCCTGTTCGCCGACGACCGGGCCCCCGCCGTCGACCGGTGGCTGGAACGGAAACTCGACGGGAAGTCCCCGGGCATTCATTGCGCCGTCGAAGCCTGGGTTCGCACTCTCCTTGACGGTGGCCCACGGTCTGAGCCTCGCTTCCGGCATACGGCATGGGCCTACCTGCGCGAGCTCCAGCCGGTGCTGCTGGAGTGGTCCAGCCGCTATGACCACCTGCGAGAGGTCACCCCGGAGGACATCATCGCGGTCCCGGACGCTGTCACCGGCAAACAGCGCGAAAGCCGGATCGTCGCCCTGCGGTCACTGTTCCGGCACGCGAAGAAGAACGACCAGATCTTCCGCAACCCGACGATCCGCATCCGTGTCCTCCGGCAGACCGGCGGCGTCCTCCAAGCCCTCGTCCAGGCAGACATCGACGAGGCCGTCGCCACCGCCACCACCCCGGACATCCGGCTCATCATCGCCCTGGCCGCCGTTCACGCGGCACGGCCGAAGATGGTCCGCACCATGCAGTTGGAGGACGTCGACGAGGGCAACCGGCGCATCACCGTCGGCGGCCACATCCGCCCGCTCGACGACCTCACCCGTCGTGTGGTCCTGGACTCGCTCGACCACCGCCGCAACCGCCGAACGCGGCCAACCCCCACCTGCTGATCACCCAGAAGACCGCTGTCGAACTCGGCCCGGCCACTCGCCCACGGCGCCGACCCCCTCCACCTCGCCCTCGTCTTCGGCATCGACGTGAAGACCGCCATCCGCTATGCGGACTCGGCCCGGCAGCTTCTCCAGGCCGACCTCGAAGCCGATCCCGCGTGTTCGCCACGAACCCACGGGGCAACCCCCCGACAATGGCAGTCTCGGACCTCGGGTTCCCGCTGAAGAAGCTTCAGTTTCCACGAACTCGCGGGGATCACGGCCCTGTTCCCCCGAAGCTACGGCAAAAGCGAGCAAGTAAAGCCCTCTGTAGTCAGAGTGACGCACAGTCAGAGCGAGCAAGGTGGGGTCCGGGAACATCGCCGGCCTGGAGGGCGGCGATGTTCCCGGACCCCACCGCCGAACCGGTCCACCTGGGTTGCTCGCCTGGCCTGCGCCGAGATGCGGGGCGGCTCCCCGTGGCGCAGAATTAGTGAGAGCGTCCCAGCAGCAGCAACGGTCGGGCCTGCGGGGGCGGAGCAGTGACTGGCCGGTCCGCGCGTACGGGCGCCCTCCTGCAGACCGCACCGCAGCGACCTATTCCCCGCCAGGTCCAGCCGCGCCGCGCGCGTCCGAGTGCGAGGAAAGGGGAGCATCCGTGACCACGCCAAACACCTCGATCCTGTTCTACAGGTCCGACAACGGCCAAGCCGGCACGGGCACTCTCTCCGGCGGCCGCTGGCAGGCCAAGGCGACGCTGCGCCTCCCGACCGGGTACACGCACGGCGCCGCGAGCCGTGACTCGCTGCTGCTCTACAACCAGAGCACCGGGGCCGGGGAGGTCGGCACCTTCACGGGCGGCACGTACACCCGCGTCAAGACCTACGGGTTCGCCCCGGACTGGACCTTCATCGAGGCGTCCGCCGACTCCGTGATCTTCTACAACGCGACCGGCCGCGGAGTAACGGGCACCCTCACGAACGGCGCGTTCCAGCAGGTCCGCGTGTACAACGACTTCAGCTCGGGCTGGGGCACCATGGCCTCCTCCAGCGACACTCTGGTCGCGGCGGCCCGGCACGGTTCTAGCGAGTTCCCCTGGAGCAACGTGGGGTACGGCACCCTCTCCGGCGGCGTCTACACGGACAAGGGCAGCATCCCGAGGGACGACTTCTTGGGGGCGTTGACCGCCACGAGCGACTCCGTGCTGTCGTGGGCAAGGGCGGGCGGCGAACTCGAGTTCCGGGTGTCCAAGGCTTCCAACGGCACCGGCATCTCCTTCCAGAAGATCGGAACCTCCGGCATCTGGAACAAGGTGGGCCGGACCTCGGACAGCCTGTTCTTCTACAAGGACGACGGAACCGCCTGGACCTCGACGCTGGTGAACGGCAACTACACCAACGTCGGCTCGCTAGCCCAGGTCTCCTCGGGCTGGACCCTCATTGAGGGCGGTGTGTGAGCCCACTCCCCCAGGGACAGTGGGACGGGGGCCTGAGCCAGCAGGGCCAGCAGTCGCACCAAGGGGCGGGCCAAAGCGTTGCCCTCCCCGGCGAGCTGGTCCAAGGACACCTCCCAGGTGTGCCGCACCACGGCGCGGGCGACCTGCGGATGGGAGGCAGTCGGGTGCGCCGCTCCCAACAGGAACCGCAGTTCCTGCTCCAGGGCCGCCTGGCGGCAGGCGGCAAATGTGCGGTAGCGGCTCGTGGGTCCGGCCAGATAGGTGCCAGCCGCGTGCAACGCCAGTGGCAGCCCGCCCAGTCGCGCCGCCAGCTCCCGGGCCTGCTCGGCGGTGCCGGCTGCGGGAGCAGCGTCCAGCAGGACCTGCCCCGCAGGTCGCACCGGCAGCGGCTCCAGCGGCAGCAGCCGTGCGCACGGACCCCAGGTCTGCTCGCTGCCATCCCGGCTGGTCACCACCAGCAGCCCCGGCCGTGCGGACGGATCCAGCCGCGGTAGTCGGCCACCGGATCCCCCGCCGGGCCGATCTCGTGCGGCTCGTCGGCGTTGTCCACCACCAGCAGCCACCGCCGCACGCGGCCCAACTGTCGCCAGACCACATCCGGCAGGCTCGCCTGCCCCGCTCGCGCGGCCTCCAGCTCTGCCTCTGGCAGGCCGCAGGCCAGCGCCGCCTGCACCATCTGCTGCGCCAGCTCGGCGCCGTCGCGCCAGCGCACCCAAAACACTCGCCAGCCCGCCGCCTGGGCCTGGGTGGCCAGTTGCGCGGCCACTGTTGTCTTGCCCATCCCGCCGACCGCGCACAGCACCGCGAACCGGCCTTGTGGCCGCCGAAGCATGCCTGCCAGCACGGCGAGTTCTTCCTCACGCCCGCGCACGCGCCGAACATGCGGGGGGCGTAACGAAGCCTGCGGGCCTCGGGCCAGTCGGCTCACCGGTGCCAGCCACGCCGGGGGCCTTGCTGCGGCATCCAGATGCCGGCCCCCCCAGCAACAGCCCGATGCTGACCGCCACCAGCACGGCGAACACCGGCCAGATCACCCACGCCTGCGCCGCCCAGCCAGGCACCGCGGCACTGGCGTAGTTGGTCACCGGCCCCAGCACGGCCGCCACCAACGCGGCCCCTCCCGCTACCGCCGACCCGGCCCACGCACCCCGTCTACGCCCCATGGTCTGCCGCCCCCGTCCACCGTCACCAGGATGCTCCCGCCTGGATCACGTCCATGGAAGGTTGCGGGTGGTCACGACGCGGGCGGCGGTGTTGCTGCGGTTCAGCGGCCGGATGCCCAGCCCGCTGCTTGAACGCCGTCATCCACCGCGCGGCGCGGCCCGGGCACCAAGGCAGGCAGCAGGTCGAGCCGCTTGTCCATGTCGAGGCGGAAGGTGCCGTACGGGTTGATGTTCGACCAGAACAGCGCAGTCAGTTCCTCGCCGGTCCTCGTCGGACAGCTTCTTCGCCCAATCCGGTTCGGCGAGGACCTGCTGCAACAGCAGGGTGTTGGCGTGCACCTGGGCGGACTGGACTACTGGAGTAGGTGCAGCGCGAGCATCGAGGTCTCGGCGTGTTCCTTGTCCGGGCCGGTCAGAGCGCCGTCCTTGCCGTAGTGCAGGACCATGTTCGTCGACTTCCAGTACTCCACCACCTGAAGCCCGCCGTGGATCTCCCGGCGCAGCTCGGGGCGGGCCAGGTAATCGCACGCGAAGGTCGTACGGACCCCACGGCCCAGTTCTTCAGGAGCGGCAAAGGTGGGGTGATTGGGGCCGCCCCGGGTGAAGCGTCGCAGCACCTGCTCCGCCTCCGCCGTCCCGAGACGGAGCGCGGTGGCGTACTTGACCATCTGGTGCGTGTCCACGTAGTTCGACTCAATCTCGGCATCCGTGCAGTGCCGCAGCAGGCCCTCGATCATCGCCGCGACCTCGGCCGACGAACAAGACTTGAGCTGGGAGTAGATGCAGACGTTCTTGCGCTCCACGTGCCAGTAGCGCGCTCCACCATGTCCACCGCATCTTTCAATCAAGTGACTTAGGTTGTAGGTGTGCAAACCCGCGGCGGCTCGAGGGACTGGCCGTTGCGGTGATCGGCGAAGTCCCGGTGCGGTGGTGATCATGGCAGGCAGGACCTTGCGGGAGGAGCAGGTCAGCGCGACCCGGGAGCTGCTCCTGACCGCGGCCGAGCGGCTCTTCGCCGAACACGGCGTGTACGCGGTGTCCAACCGGCAGGTCAGCGAGGCCGCGGGACAGGGCAACAACACGGCGGTGGGCTACCACTTCGGCACCAAGACCGACCTGGTCCGCGCCATCGTCCGGCGGCACGCCACGCGCATCGAGGAGATCCGCGCCCGCCTGGTCGCCGACCTGGCGGACCCCGACGACGTGCGCGGCTGGGTGGACTGCCTCGTCCGCCCGGCGCTCGAACACCTCGCCGCGCTCGGCAGCCCCACCTGGTACGCGCGGTTCTGCGCGCAGGTCGTCTCGGATCCGGCCCTGCACCGGATCATGGTCGAGGAGGCCCTCACCTCCCCGTCCCTCCAGACGATCATCGAGGGCCTGAATCGGTGCCTGCCCGACCTTCCGGCCGAGGTCCGCACCGAACGCGGCGAGATGGTCCGGCACCTGATCGTCCACGTCGCCGCCGAGCGCGAGCGCGCCCTCGCCGAGCACACCCCCACCCCGCGCCCGTCCTGGGACGCCGCCGCCACGGGCCTCGCCGACGCCGTCGTCGGCATGTGGCTGGCACCCGTCACACCGGGCCGCTGACGCCCCCGTCCAAGGAGCGACGACCGTGACAGCGACTCTCGGCGGAGGCCGCCGCGGAGGCGCCGGACAGGGAGGGCCATGAGCCCGCGTCAGACGGCCCCGCCGATGGGCGGCGCCCCCCACGACCGATCTGCCTGCCAGCGCGCCGCCCTCGCCCGCGGTGCCGGCCAGCACGTCCTGATCGTCGCGGGCGAGCCCGAGCTAGCCGAACTGCTCTCGACCACCCTGGAGCTGGCCGGCTACCGGATCAGCCTCAGCGGCACCGGCGCCGAGGCGCTGGCACGGGTCGCCGAACACCACTTCGATCTGGTCGTCTTCGACACCGCCCTGCCGGACATGGCCGACTTCAGCCGCGAGCGCCGTCCCACGCTCCCGTACCGCCCACCCGTCCTCCTCCTCACCGATTACGACGCCCTGCCCCGGCTCGTGCCCGAACTCGGCCTGGGGGAGCGGGACTACGTCACCAAGCCCTTCCGGGTGGCCGAGGTCCTCGCCAGGATCCTGGTGCTGCTGCGCGGCACCCGCCCCCGCCCGCCCAGGGACAACCCCCTGCGGTACGGCGACCTCGCGCTCGACGACACCGCGTGCCGGGCGACGCGCGGGACGCGGGCGCTGGACCTCACACCCGCCGAGTACCGCCTGCTGCGCCATCTCCTGGTCAACGCGCACCGGGTGCTGTCCAAGGAGCAGATCGGCCGCTACGTCTGGGGCGGCCACCGCGACGACAACGCGATCGAGCAGCTCGTCTCCCGTCTGCGCCGCAAGGTCGACCGGGGCGCCCCGGCGCTGATCCACACGCGCAGGGGCTTCGGGTACTGGCTGGGCCGGGCCGACGCCGATTCCTGACGCCGACGGGACAATCCCCCTGGAGTAGGGCGCAGTTGGGCCCCTCGTGTGATCTGAGCCACGTCAGTCTCCTGTCAGGAAACTGACCGGAAGGCGTCAGACCCCTGTGTTTGCCTGTGCTCATCGAGGCCGATCCCCCCCACCTCCGAGGAGCACCATCGCCGACACCCTGACCGGCACCGCACCCGAAGCGCCGGACGCCGTCCCCGAGTTCCCGATGCCCCGGCAGTCCCGCTGCCCCTTCGACCCGCCGCCCGCCCTCAAGGAACTGCAGGAGCAGGGGCCGCTCACCAAGGTGCGGCTGTGGGACGGCAGCGAGCCCTGGCTCGTGACCCGCTACGCCGAGCAGCGCGCCCTGCTGGGCGACCCGCGCGTCAGCGCCGACACCGACCGGCCGGGCTACCCGACCAAGGCCGGCCCCGAGGCCGGTGAGGGCAAGCTCAGCTTCATCATGATGGACGACCCCGAACACGCCCAGTTGCGCCGGATGGTGACGGCGCCGTTCGCCGTGAAGAAGGTCGAGGCGCTGCGGCCCGCCGTACAGCGCATCGTGGACGGCCTGATCGACGACATGCTGGCCGGCCCCGCCCCGGTGGACTTCGTGGACGTGTTCGCCCTGCCGATCCCCTCGCTGGTCATCTGCGAGCTGCTGGGCGTGCCGTACGAAGAGCACGAGTTCTTCCAGGAGAACACCAAGACCATGGTCCGCACGACCGCCACGCCCGAGGAGCGGGGCGCGGCGAGCCGCGAGGTCGCGGGCTACCTGGCTGGCCTCCACAGGCCATCGAGATGGCCCTGCTCCTGCTGATCGCGGGCCACGAGACGGCCGACTGGACCCCCGAGGAGCTGCGTCAGCTGGCCGGCTTCTTCCACCGCATGGTCGACGACTTCCTGGCCTACGCGGTCGACGAGGAGAGCGAGCAGCAGCCCGCGGCACCGGCCGGGGCCGCCTGACGGATCACCTCGCGCGGATCACGCCGACTTCGAGCGAGGGCGCCGGTCGGCCGAGCCGGGCGCCGTAACTGCCTCTCCAGGCGGCGTCGGCTCCCGCAGCCCGCTGAGAAGCAGCCGGCCCAGCGCCGGCAGGGCGATCAGAGGAAGGAGCGCTGTCCGCAGCGAGGTGGCGTCGGCCAGCGCACCGATGACCGGGGCGGCGAGACCACCCACGCTCACCGTCAGCCCGAGCGTGACACCGCTGGCGGTGCCCACCCGCCGGGGCAGGTAGTCCTGGCCGAGCGTGACGTGCAGCGAGAACGGGACGTACAGGCCGGCCGAGGTCAGGGCGACGAACAGATACACCGGTGGCCCGGGTGCCAGGACCACACCGGCCACCGCGAGCACCGTCAGCACATACGCGCGGCGGACCACCGCCAGGCGCCCGTACCGGTCGGCGAGCCGCCCCCCGGCCACGGTGCCCACCGCGCCGCCGAGATAGAGCACGCACAGCGCGGCCGTGCCGGCCATGTCTCCGCCGCCGGTCCGCTGCCGGACGTGGAGGGAGACGAACGCGCTCAACCCGACGAACACGATCGACCGGCACACGACGGCGCCGGACAGCCGCAGGAACGACCCCCAGTCGTCGCGGCCGACGCCCTCGCCCAGGCTCGCGGACCCGCCACGGCTGCCGGCCGAGCGCACGGCCGCGGCGCACAGGGCCGCCCCCACGACCGCCGGGCCGACGAGCAGGGGCGAGGCGCCCAGGCCTCCGGTGGCGACCACCGAGGCCACCAGCAGCGGCGCGAGGGCGAAACCGACGTTGCCGCCGAGGGAGAACCAGCCCATCGCCGTATGACTGCCGTGCGCGGCGTCGCGGGCCGCGCGGGCGGCCTCCGGGTGGTACGCGGCGACGCCGATCCCCGACACGGCCACCACCGCCAGCGTGAGCGCGTAGGAACCCATGACGCCGCTCAGTGCGACGCCGGCACCGCCCGTCAACGCGCTCAGCGGCAGCAGCCACGGCATCGACCGTCGGTCGGTGAGCGCCCCGAACAGCGGCTGCACCACCGACGACAGCAAGGACGCGGCGAGCACGACGCCCGAGGCGGCGGCGTAGCTGTAGGCGCGCTCGGCGACGAAGTAGGGGACGAGGGCCGCCACGGCGCCTTGGTAGACGTCGACACAGGCGTGGCCCAGGGACAGCAGTGTGATGGCGCGGTTGCGTTTCGTGGACACCCTGCGATCGTCGTGCGGCAGCACCGTGGCCCGCTTTCGATAATCTGTCGAACTGTGTCGAACATCCGCCACACACCGATCGCGCCGACCCGCGCCCAGGTGCTCGCCGCCGGGGAGCGCATCGACGCACACCGGCACGACGACCACCAGATCGTCTACGCGGGCTCCGGCGTCCTCGCCGTCACCACCGACGCCGGGACCTGGTTCGCGCCCGGCAACCGCGCCATCTGGGTCCCCGCGGGCACCGTCCACGCGCATCGCGCCCACGGCCACCTGGACCTCCACCTGGTCGGCCTGCCCGCCGACGACACCCCGCTCGGCCTGAACGCCCCCACCGTCCTCGCCGTCAGCCCGCTGCTGCGCGAGCTGATCCTCGCCTACACCCGCGATCCCGGCGACGACAGCCCCGAGCGCCGCCGCCTGCTCGCCGTCCTGCGCGACCAACTGCGCGCTTCACCCCAGCAGCCTTTGCGCCTGCCCACCCCGACCGATCCGCGCCTGGTCGCGGTCTGCGCGCTCGTTCACGCCGACCCCGCCGACTCACGCACGCTCGCCGCGCTCGGCGCCGCCACCGGAGCGGGCGAGCGCACCCTCAGCCGGCTCTTCCGCCACGAGTTCGGCATGACGTTCCCGCAATGGCGCACCCAGTCGCGCCTTTACCACGCCTTGCGCCTGCTCGCCGAGGACACACCCGTCACGACCGTCGCACACCGTTGCGGCTGGTCCTCCGCCAGCGCCTTCATCGACGTCTTCCGCCGCTCCTTCGGCCACACGCCCGGAACCCACAACCGCCGTACCCGGCGAAGGCGGCCGGGGGCGGATGACGGGTCGTGATCTACCCTCCGGTAGCATCCGGCGGCAGGCCATCCAAGGAGGAGCCGTGCCCCGGTCCCAACGCTCGCCCCTGCTGCTCGCCGGCCTGCTGGCCACAGCGGGCGTCGCCCACCTCTGCGCCCCACGCCGATTCGACGAGATCGTGCCGCGCGCCCTGCCGGGGACGCCCCGGACCTGGACGTACGCCAGTGGAGCCGCCGAACTGGCGCTGGCGGCCGGGCTGGCGCTGCCGCGCACCCGCAAGGCCGCCGCGCTGGCCACGGCGGCCTTCTTCGTCGGCGTGTTCCCCGCGAACGTGCAGATGGCCGCCGACTGGCGGCACCGCCCCGCGCCGCAGAAGGCCGCCGCCCTCGGCCGGCTGCCACTGCAGGTCCCGCTCGTTCTGTGGGCCCGGAGCATCGCCAAGAGGGCGGAGGGCCGGTCGTGAGCGCACAGCTGAAGGTCGGCGACAAGATCGAGGACTTCTCGCTGCCGGACGAGACCGGCACCACCCGCAGCCTCACCGAGCTGCTCGCCGAGGGACCGGTGGTGCTCTTCTTCTACCCCGCCGCCCTCACCCCGGGCTGCACCGCGGAGGCCTGCCACTTCCGGGATCTCGCCGCCGAGTTCGCGGCGGTCGGCGCACGGCCCGTGGGCATCAGCGGCGACGCGGTCGAACGCCAGCAGGAGTTTGCCGACCGGCACACCCTCGGCATGCCGCTGCTGTCCGACGCCGACGGAACCGTCCGCGAGCGGTTCGGCGTGACCCGTGGCTTCTCGCTGGCCCCGACGAAGCGGGTCACCTTCGTCATAGGGCAGGACCGCACGGTCCTGGAGGTCGTCCGCAGCGAACTGCGTATGAACACCCACGCCGACCGGGCCCTCGCAGCACTGCGCAAATGAGCCGAGGGCCCCGCGGAGCCGCGGCCGGTGCGCGCGCCGTGGTTCCGCGGGCGTAACCGCCCGGGCATCGCGGTTGATGCGGTGACGCGCAGGACTCATGCTGGACGACATGGAGCGCGTCTCCGCTGCGGCGATCATCGATGCCCAGGGTGTCGTCACCGGGTGGAGCGAGGGTGCCCACCGTCTGACGGGTCTGACCGCCGAGGAAGCCGTGGGACGGCCGGTGCGGGAGCTGCTCGCCGAGCAGCCGCCGCCCGAAGCCGTGGCCGCGCTGACCGGCACCGCCGTGGTGCGGCACCGGGACGGCTCACCCGTCGCCCTGCAGCTGACGGCGTGCCCGGTGCTGGGCGAGGACGGCGGCCCGGGCGGATACGTGATCACCACCGCATCCCCGGGCGAGCACGAGCCCACCCTGGCCGAGCGGGCCTTCCAGCAGGCGTCCATGTCGATGTCCGTGTTCGACACCGACCAGCGCTACCTGCGGCTCAACGAAGCGGCCTGCAAGGTCATGGGCGTGCCCGAGGAAGTGCTGCTCGGCCGCTCCTTCCCCGAGACCGTGGAGGACGGGGTACACAGCCGGGGTTTCCTGTGGCATCTGCGCCAGGTCGCCGAGACGGGCAGGCCGCTGCGCTACGAGAGCTTCACGGGCGCTCCGGCCCTGAACCGGGAGCATGCCTGGACGACCGACATGTGGCCGGTGCGGGACTCCTCCGGCGCGCTGATCGGGACCGCGCTCGCCGCGTTCGACAGCTCGGACCAGTACTGGGCGCGGCAGCGGCTGGCCCTGCTGAACGAGGCGGCCGCCACCATCGGTACGACGCTGGACGTGGTGCGCACCGCCGAGGAGATGGTCGGGGTCGTGGTGCCCCGGTTCGCGGACTTCGCCAGTGTGGACCTGTTCGACTGGGTCCTCGGCGCCGACGAACCGCCCGCGCTGGCCGGCACGGACATCGCCCTGCGCCGCGTCGCCCACGGCTCCTGCACCGAGGGCACCCCGGAGGCGGCCGTGCACCTGGGCGAGGTGGACTACTACCCGCCCTTCTCGCCACCCGCCCGCGCGATCCTGGAAGGCCGGGTGATCCAGAGCCAGGCGGGCGAACCGGCGTTCATGCGGTGGGTCGCCGAACGCAACGCCCGGGCCCCGGCCGGCCGCCGCCACCGAGTCGGCGCCCACTCGATGATGGCGGTGCCCCTGCGGGCCCGCGGCACCACCCTCGGTGTCGCGGTGGCGGTGCGGATCAAGCAGGCGGACGACTACGTCGACGAGGACGCCCTGTTCGCCGAGGAACTGGCCAGCCGGGCCGCCGTCTGCGTCGACAACGCCCGCCGCTTCGCCCGGGAACGCACCACCGCACTGTCCCTGCAGCACAACCTGCTGCCCCGGGGACTGACCGGACAGGCGGCCGTCGAGGTGGCCCACCGCTACCGTCCCTCCGGTTCGCAGGCCGGCATCGGCGGCGACTGGTTCGACGTGATCCCGCTGTCCGGGAGCCGGGTCGCCCTCGTCGTCGGCGACGTCGTCGGGCACGGCATCCCGTCGTCGGCCACCATGGGCCGCCTGTGCACGGCCGTACGCACCCTCGCCGACGTGGACCTGCCGCCCGACGAACTCCTCACCCACCTCGACGACCTGGTCACCCACCTCGCCGGGGACGACATCGACGAGGTCGCCGAACTCGGCGCCACCTGCCTGTACTCCGTCTACGACCCCGTATCCCGCCGCCTCGACCTCGCCGCCGCCGGCCATCCACCGCCGGTCCTCGTCCTGCCCGACGGCAGCACACAGATCCTCGAGATGAACGCGGGACCGCCGCTCGGCGTCGGCGGACTGCCCTTCGAGGCGATGGAGGTGGAGCTGCCGGAGGGTTCCCTGGTCGCCCTGTACACGGACGGCCTCATCGAGGACCGCGACCGCGACATCGACCACGCCACCGACGAACTGTGCCGCGCCCTGACCGCGCCCGCCGAGAGCCTCGACGCCCTGTGCGACACCGTGCTCAAGGCCGTCCTGCCCGAGGACCCCAGTGACGACGTGGCCCTGCTGCTGGCCCGCACGCGGGCCCTGGGCGAGGACCGCATCGCCACCTGGGACGTCCTGCCGGACCCCGAGCACGTGGCGAGGACCCGGCAGGCCGCCACGGACCAGCTGACCGCGTGGGGACTGGACGAGGCCGCCTTCGTCACCGAACTCGTCGTCAGTGAACTCGTCACCAACGCCATCCGCTACGGTGCACCGCCCATCCAGCTCCGGCTGATCCGTGACCGCACCCTCATCTGCGAGGTCTCCGACGGCAGTTCCACCTCACCGCACCTGCGCCGGGCCCACGCCTACGACGAGGGCGGCCGCGGACTGCTGCTGGTCGCCCAGCTCACCCAGCGCTGGGGCAGCAGGCAGACCGGCAGCGGCAAGACGATCTGGGCCGAACAGCCGCTGCCGCCGGTGTGATCACTCGAAGGGGCAGCCGGGGTTGGGCACGTCCTCGGAGAACGGCGCGCCGTGCGGGAGTATGTAGAACACCTCCAGGACGAGCGTGGTGTCGCCCAGGTTCCGGCCGAGGTGGACGTCGCTCGGTCCGCCCGGCTCGCGCACGACGGTGCCCTGCGGATAGACGCCGTCGGAGGCGCAGTCGGAGTGGTAGTGGCTGAGCGTGCCCTGCTTCACGTATCCGTACACCGGACCGTCGTGGTAGTGCCAGCCGGTGGCCTGGCCGGGCGGCACCGTGACCTCGCGCAGGACGTAGTCGGTGTCGCCGACGGTGGTCTGGCTGATGGTGCGGCCGGTGACGCCCGGGCCCGGGGGTGTCGCGTGGGCGGGGCCGCAGACGAGGACGGTGGCGGTGGCGACGGCGCCGGTGAGGGCGGTACGGAGTGCGATGCGCATGCGGGGAGCCTCCTGGGGGAGATGGTTTCCGCCGCGAACATAAAGGCAGACAAGGCCAGTTGGGGGCGGAACCCGAAGATCCGCAAGGCGCTCAGGTGGCCGTGCCTCCCGGCGGCCGCTCCCGTACGACCTCCTCGGCCGCCTTGTCGTCCCGCAGCCCCAGGAATCGCGGATGCCGCAGCATGCCGTCCCGGGTCCACTCGGTGAAGTAGATCTGCGCGACCAGCTCCGGCCGCGCCCACCGCGCGCCCGCCTCCCGCACCGGCCCGTCGAAGGGCGAGCGGTCGACCCGCATGCCGTCCAGACGCTCCCGCAGATCGAGCAGCGTGCGCCGGTCGAAGCCGGTGCCGACCTTGCCCGCGTACCGCAGCCGCCCCCGCTCGTGATAGCCGAGCAGGAGTGCACCGAGCCCCACCCGGCTCCCGGCCGGCTCGGTGAACCCGGCGACGACGAACTCCTGCCCCTGCGCGCACTTCAGCTTCAGCCAGTCCCGGGACCGGCGCGGCTGGTAGTCCCCGTCGGCCCGCTTGGCGATCAGCCCCTCCCAGCCCCGGGCACAGGCGTCGGCCAGGAGCTCTGCCCCGCCCGCGTTGCGATGGGGCGTCATCCGCAGCGGCGAGCGGTAGGTCAGTGCGCGCCGCAGCAGGGACTTGCGGGCTCTCAGCGGCAGCCGTGCGGTGTCCTGGCCGTCCAGCCTGAGCAGGTCGAAGACGTAGTACGTCACGGCGACACCGCTCGCTTCGACGTCCTGCCGTCGGGTCAGGCCCATGCGCTGCTGGAGCCGGGCGAAGTCGGTGCGGCCGCGCGAGAACGCGACGATCTCCCCGTCGACGGTGAAGTCCGCACAGGACTGCTCGCCGAGCGCGTCCACGACCTCCGGGTAGGTGGCGTCGAGCCGGCGTCCCCTGCGGGACAGCAGCCAGACCCGCCCGCCCTCACGCACCGCCAGCACCCGCACCCCGTCCAGCTTCCGCTCGAACAGCCACTCCTCGCCGGAGAAGTCCCGCCGCTCGCTCAGCGTGGCCAGCATGGGCTGCGCGGCCAGTTCCGCCCCCGGCCGGGCCTTCCGCAACAGCCGCTGCTGCTCAGCGGGAAGGCCGTCCAGAAGAGCCGTCGGCACCGTTCACCCCTCGTCGCCGTCCGCGGCGACCTGGGCGAGGGTACGGCCGGTCAGCGCCGAACGGGCCCGGTACGGGTCGGGGGTGCCGTGCACGTGGGCCCGGCTGCCCTTCGCGGCCTTCACCAGCAGCCATGCCTCCCGGTCGCCGTCCTGCCCGCCGCGGAACCGGGTGAGGGCGTACTCGCCGTGCAGCTTCGATCCCCTCAGCCGGAACGTGGCGTGCCCGCGCTCGATGGACTCGTCGAAGTCCACGGGGCGTCCCTTGCGGTCGTGGCTCAGCGGCTCGTACGTGCCGTGGTCCCAGACGATGACCGTTCCGCCCCCGTACTCGCCCTTCGGGATCACGCCCTCGAACTCCTCGTACTCCAGCGGATGGTCCTCGGTCGGCATGGCGAGCCGCTTGTCGTGCGGATCGTCGGAGGGCCCCTTCGGCACCGACCAGGACTTCAGTACGTCGTCCACCTGAAGCCGGAAGTCGAAGTGCAGCGTGCTGGCGTCATGGATCTGCACCACGAACCGCGGCTCCTCACCCGAGCCCGCCCCACGCCCCTCCGGCTCACGCGTCCGCCCGAAGTCCCGCTTCCCCCGGTAATCCCGCAGCCGGTCCTTCTCACCCACGACCGCCTCCTTCCCGAACGCCCCGAGTACCCCGCCGACGGCCGCCTCAATGCCTGGACCGACGCGTCGCCCAGCTCCTCGACGCGGGGCAGGAGCCCCGGGCCGGTCAGAACTCCTCGTGCGCTTCGGGATCCCCGCCGATGCGCCGGTGGGCGCGGTCCGCGATCGCCGTCATCTGGACGGGGCTGAGGTCGAAGCCGAAGACGTCCAGGTTCTCGCGTTGCCGCCCGGGGTCGGCGGACTTCGGCACGGGGACGGCGCCGAGCTGGATGTGCCAGCGCAGCACGGTCTGGCCCGGCGTCACACCGTGTGCCTCGGCGATGGAGAGGATCACGGGATCGTCCAGCAGGGCGGTGCCGCGGCCCAGGGGGCTCCAGCTCTCGGTCAGGATGCCCTTGCCGGTGTGGAAGGCGCGCAGTTGCGCCTGCGGGAACAGCGGGTGCAGCTCGATCTGGTTGACCGAGGGCAGGACGCCGGTCTCCTTCTCCAGCCGCTCGATGTGCTCGGGCGTGAAGTTGGAGACGCCGATCGACCGGACGAGACCGTCCTCGCGCAGCTTGATCATCGCCTTCCAGGAGTCGACGTACTTGTCGACGCGGGGGAGCGGCCAGTGGATGAGGTAGAGGTCCACGTGGTCCAGGCCGAGGCGGGCGCGGGACTCCTCGAAGGAGGCGAGGGTCTCCTCGTAGCCGTGGTGCCGGCCCGGGAGTTTCGTCGTCACCACCAGCTCCTCGCGGGGGACGCCGCTGCGGGCGACGGCTCGGCCGACCCCTGTCTCGTTGCGGTAGTTCGTCGCCGTGTCGACGAGGCGGTAGCCCAGCTCCAGGGCGCCCACAACCGCCTGTTCCGCCTGCGCGTCGTCCAGCGGCCAGGTGCCCAGACCGAGGGCGGGGATCGTCGTACCGTCGTTGAGCGTGTGTGCCGGGATGCTGATCACTGTCGGACCTTCCCTCGACTGTGCCGTACACCCAGCGTCACGGATAGGGTGAGGATTGATCAACCGGACGGGTGGGGGATGAGGGCGGCGGACGGCATGGGCGGCACCGAGGAGAGGCGGGCGACGGGATCGACGCGTCCCACGTCACGGGACGTCGCCCGGCTCGCCGGTGTGTCGCACACGGCTGTCTCCTTCGTCTTCAACGGCCGCGCCGAGGGCAACCTCTCGCCCGCCACTCAGGAACGCATCCGCGAGGCCGCCGCCCAGCTGGGCTACCGCCCCGACCCCGTCGCCCGCGGCCTGCGCCGCCGCCGTACCGCCGTGATCGGCCTCGTCACCGACGAGATCGCCTCCTCTCCCTTCGCCGGCCGGCTGCTGCGCGGCGCCATGGAGACCGCCTGGGCGAGCGACCACCTCGTGCTGACCATCGACTCCGGCGGCGACCCGGCCAAGGAGGACGCGGCCGTCGCCGAACTCCTCGACCGGCGCGTGGACGGGATCATCTACGCGGCCATGTCCCTGCGCAGCGTCCGCGTCCCCGAGGGCCTGCACCGCACCCACTCCGTCCTCGCCAACTGCCTGCCCGAGGACGACTCCCTGCCCGCCGTCATCCCCGCCGAGCGCGCGGGCGGCCGTACGGCGGCCCGGCTGCTGCTGGACCAGGGGCACCACAGGGTCGCCATGGTGGGCGGCCAGGACGACATCGCCTCCGTCGACCGCCTGCGCGGCTTCCGGGACGCGCTGCGCGCCGAGGGGATCACCGTCCCCAAGGAGTGGGTCGTCAGGAGCGGGGGCGAGATCAGCGGCGGGTTCGAGGGCGCGATGCGTGTCCTCGACGGTGTGCCCGCGGACCGGCGGCCCACCGGGATCTTCTGCTACAACGACCGGGTCGCGGCGGGCGTCCTGCACGCCGCGACCCGGCTCGGCATCGCCGTCCCCCGCGAGCTGTCGGTGGTCGGTTACGACGACCAGGAGCACATGGCCGAGTTCCTCACCCCGCCCCTCACCAGCGTCGCGCTGCCCCACCGGGCGATGGGCGAGGCCGCCGCACGGCTGGTCCTCGACTCCATCGACACCGGCAGGACACCGCCCGCGACCGTACGGCGCCTCGCCTGCCCGGTGATCAGTCGTGCGTCGGTGGGACCAGCTCCCAGCCGGTGACGGCCGCCGCGGCACCCGTGACGACCAGCTCGGGCACGTCGTCCGGCCGCCGGTAGACCCGCTCGGTGACCGTCGCCCGGTCGCCGACGAACAGCTCCAGCAGCGACCCGTCGACGAGGATCCGCACCTCACCGGCCGGCGCCGCCTCTTCGGGCCCTGTCCTGGGCCGGTCGCCGCCGTCGATCGTGACCGTGCCCTGACTGTACGGCGCCTCGCCTGCCCGGTGATCAGTCGTGCGTCGGTGGGACCAGCTCCCAGCCGGTGACGGCCGCCGCGCAGCCCGTGACGACCAGCTCGGGCACGTCGTCCGGCCGCCGGTAGACCCGCTCGGTGACCGTCGCCCGGTCGCCGACGAACAGCTCCAGCAGCGACCCGTCGACGAGGATCCGCACCTCACCGGCCGGTGCCCGCACGACGATCGGCCCCGCTCCCTCGGGTCCTGTCCGGGGCCAGTCCCCGCGGTCGAGCGTCACCGTGCCCTCCCCGGGGTCCAGCAGGACCCTCAACTCCGCGCCCGAGGCCGACCGCAGCAGGCTCACCGTGGTCCGGCCGGACGCGGTGACGGTCAGGTCGTACGCCTCCGGCAGCGGCGTAGGAAGGCCCGGTGCGGTCACGAAGGGCCCGTCCGCACGCAGCAGTTCGAGCTCCGGAGCCGGTACGACCCGCAGCGACCCGTCCGGATGCGTCTCCACGACCCTCGGCGCGGTCAGGACACCGGCCCAGCCCGCCCGGTCGACGTCGCTCTGCTCGCGGGCCTCCCAGGACCAGCCCCACATCAACGCCCGGTCCGGCTCCTGGAGCACGGCGGGCGCGTAGAAGTCCCGCCCGTGGTCCAGCCGCCCGCCCACGCGGGCCTCGAAGCGCAACCCGTCCTCGTCGCCGTACGGCTGGAGACGGCCCGTCAGATACCCGGTGGAGACGGGGTCTCCGTCCCACAGGGACACCACGAGCACCCACTCCCCGCCCGCCGTCGCATACAACTGCGGGCACTCCCAGCCCACCGCCTTGTCGCCGAAGGCCTCCACCGCGACCGGGTCGTTGCCGTCCAGGAGCACCCCGGCGAACCGCCAGTCGGCCAGGTCGTCGCAGTCGTACAGCAGCACCGACGGCGTCCCGTCGGCATGCCCCGCACCGACCAGCGCCCAGCGTCGGCCACCGCACCGGAAGACGAACGGGTCGCGGAACATCACCACGTCCAGGTCGGCGGGCGGGCCGGTCACCACCGGCGCCGGCACTGGCCGCCAGTCGGTCAGCGTCTCGTCCTCCGGTACCAGCGCCCGCGCCAGGCAGATCGAGCCGAGACCGGTGTGCTGCCGGTCGACGCCCGTGTACACGGCCGTAGGCACCCCGTCGTCGTCGACCAGGCAGCCCGACCAGCAGCCCGCCTCGTCCGGGCCGCCGGGGGTCGGGGCGAGCGCGATCGGATGGTGCTCCCAGTGGACGAGGTCGTGGCTGGAGACATGGCCCCAGTGGACGTTCGCGTGCACCGGGGCGTCGGGATTGTGCTGGTAGAAGAGGTGGTGGCGGCCCCGCCAAAGGAAGGGACCGTTCGGGTCGTTGATCCAGTTGGCGGGGGGACGGACCCGGAAGCGCGGGGCGTTCGGCTCCGTGGACTGAGCGGCGACGCTCAACGGTTGACTCCTGCGGACGTGATGCCCTCACGCAGAGGGCGCTGACCGACGACGAACACGGCGACGGCGGGGATCATGGAGAGCACGACACCGGCGAGCACCACCGAGATGGAGCCGGTGCCCAGGTTGCCCTGGAGGGAGACCAGGCCCAGCGGGAGGGTGTAGTTCTGGCCGGAGGTCTCGAGGATCAGGGGGCGGAAGAACTCGTTCCAGTGGTAGTTGAAGGCCAGGACGCCGACGATCGCGAGACCGGGCGCGGCCAGCGGGGCGTACACGGACCGGAAGATCCGCCAGGGCCCGCAGCCGTCCAGCATGGCCGCCTCGCCCAGGTCCTTGGGCATGCCCAGGAAGTACTGGCGCATCAGGAAGGTGCCGAAGGCGGTCGGGAAGGCCGGGATGATCAGACCGAGCAGGGTGTCGGTCAGGCCCATCGACTTCAGCACCAGGAACACCGGCACGATCGTGACCTGCAGCGGCACCATCATGGTCGCCAGGACCAGCGCGAACAGCGGCTTCTTGAACCGGAATTCGAGGCGGGCGAAGGCGTATCCGGCAAGGCCCGCCGTGATCATCTGGCCGATCGCGATCAGCGCGGTCACCAGGGTCGAGTTCAGGGCGAGCAGCCATACGTCGATCTGGTCGAAGACCCCGCGGTACGACTCCAGGGTGGGGTCAGTCGGGATGATCTTCGGCGGCAGGTCGAAGGACTCGGCCGGGGTGCGCAGGGAGGTGGAGATCGTCCAGATGACCGGGCCGAGGGTCAGCAGCGCGCATACGGTCAGTCCGGCGATCCGCGCCCACGGCGCCACCGAGGACCGGGCACGGCTGAGGTTCATTGTCGCTTGGCTCATGGGACTCACCCGGCTCACTGGTAGTGGACGAAACGCCGGCTGAGCCGGAACTGGAGGGCGGTGACGGCCATGATCAGCACGAAGAGCAGGACGCCCACCGCGGACGCCTCGCCGAAGCGGAGCTGCTCGAAGGCGCTCTCGTAGATGACCATCACGACGGTGCGGGTGGCGTCGCCCGGCCCGCCGTTGGTGAGGACGTACGGCTGCTCGAAGACCTGGAGCGCGTTGATGATGCCGACCACCGACGCGACCAGCAGCGTCGGAGACAGCAGCGGCAGGGTGATGTTCAGGTGCTTGCGCAGGCCCGTCGCGCCGTCCAGGGAGGCGGCCTCGTGGATCTCCTTCGGGATGTTGTTGAGACCCCCGACGAACAGCAGGAACGAGAAACCGAACTGCTGCCACACGTAGACCAGGATCACCGTGGCCATCGCCGCGTTCTCGGACGTCAGCCACGGCACCGGAGCGATCCCGACCAGGCCGATCAGCCAGTTCACCATCCCGAAGTCCTGGTTGAACAGGTACTTCATCACCACCGAGATCGACGCGGCGGACAGCACCAGCGGGAAGAAGAACGCCGAGCGGAACATCGACCGCAGCCACACCGGCATGCGCCCGTTCACCGCGAGCGCCAGGACGAGGGCGATCAGCAGCTGCAGCGCGACCGCGAACACCATGAAGACCAGGGTGTTGCGGAAGGAGACGAGCACGGTCGAATCGCCGAAGACCTCACGGTAGTTGGCGGCCCCCGCGAAGCTCGGGTCGTCGATGACGTTCCAGTGGAAGAGGCTCAGCACCACCGAGCCGGCGATCGGAACGACCGTGAAGACGACGATGCCGACGATCGTCGGCGCCAGGAACAGCGTGGCCAGCAGCCGGGCGCCGCGGTCGCGGGCGGACGGCCGGGGCGCGACGGCCGGGGCGGCGGTCGGCGGCTTCGGCCGTACGGCCGGTATCTGGGTGTTCGTCATACGTCACGCTCCATGGCCTTCTCCAGATCGCTCTGCATCCGCCGCAGCGCGGGGGTCACCGAACGCCGGGAGGCCAGCGCGGTACCGGTGTGCTTCAGCAGCACCTGCTCGACCTCGGCGACCTGCGGGGGCGCGGGGATCGGCCCGGTGTCGGGGAACTTGTCGAGGGTGTCGTAGAAGACCTGCCAGTGGTTCGGGCCGGTCTCCCGGTAGCGGTCGGCGGTCAGCATCGAGCGGCGCGCCGGGGTGGTCTGGTTGGTCTCGAACAGCCGCACAAGGGTGTCCCTGCGGGCGGCGTACTTGATGAACTCCCAGGCCTCTTCCTGCTTCTTCGACGTGCGCAGCAGTGCGTAGCCCGCGGCGCCGTACTGCATGCGCTGGGTGCGCCAGCGCGGGAAGTACTGCACGTCGAAGCCGTCGGTCTTCATTCCTGCGAGATGCAGGCCGCCCGCCCAGAAACCGCCCGCGGGCGTGACCCCGACCCGGCCGGTGGAGAACACGCCGATGAGGTTCTGGCCGTTGCCGCCCTCGGGGCGCGTGCACAGGCCCTCCTGGATGAGGGAGGCGAGATAGTCGTACGCCTCCTCCACGCGGGCGTCGGTGGCCTGCGGGGTCGTCCAGCGGAAACCGCCGCCGCGCCCCTGGCGCCGGTCCGCCGGGTAGAAGGAGTCCCACAGCCAGGCGCCGCCCGGCGCCTTGGACTCGGTGAGGAGGTTGGTGTCGTTGGCGAACAGCCACGGCACCACGCCGCCCCAGAGCCGGTTGGTCCAGAAGTACGGCGTGAACTGGGAGCCGCTGGACTTCTTCATGTCCCGCAGCAGCGTGGTGAAGTCGTCGCGGGTCCAGTCGGCCGGCGGGAAGCTCGCGCCCGCCCGCTTCAGCACCTGGGTGTTGAAGTACATGTCGGCCGCGTTGAACTCGACCGGCAGCTGGTAGAGGCTCCCCTCGTACATCATCGACTCCACCAGCGACGGGTGGACGTCGGCGAAGTACTCGCGCAGCTCCTCGGCGTCCCGCTTCACCCAGTCGTCCAGCGGGACGCCGAGGCGCTGCGCGAACAGCTGCACGCCCTCGGTGGCGACGTACACGAGATCGGGCGCCGTGCCCGCAGCGATCTGGGTGAGGATCTTCGCGAAGAAGTCCGACCAGTCGACGGCCTGTACGGCGTTGATCCGCAGCTTGATGTCGGGGTGGACCTTCTTGAAGCCCTCGGTGAGCGTGCGGATGGCCTCCGGCCCGTAGGCGGGGCCGAGCGTGGCGACGACGAGGGAGCCGTCGTCCCGGCCGGGGATGTCGGCTCCGGTGAGCCGGTCCCAGCTCGCGGCGGTACCGGCCAGCGCGGCGGCTCCCGCGCCGTAGGCGCCGTACCGCAGCAGGGTGCGGCGGGTGAGATGCGAGTCGGTCATTCAGGGTGGGCCTAACTCGTGTTAGCCGAATCTGATGACCCAGATGATGTGAAGCGCGTTACGGGCCTGTCAAGAGTCGCGAACGACTTGACCTTTAACGAGTTAGGCCGCACAGTCCTGATCCACATGAGCCGCCGTTCTGAGCCTCGACGACGAGAGGAACGATGTGTGATGCGTGGATTGTCCAGGAGAGCGCTCTTCGCCGGGTCGGCGGCGGGCGCGGCGACCGCACTGCTGCCCGCCGCGAGCCCCGCCGTCGCGAAACCCAAGGCCGCTGCCGCCTGTGCCAGTTACCGCGCCGCGTACCACTTCACGGTCCCCGACCAGTGGAAGAACGACCCGCAGCGGCCGGTGTGGATCGACGGCGAGTACCACTACTACTACCTGTACAACGCGGACTATTTCTCCGGCGTCGAAGGCACCGCCTGGCGCCTGGCCACCAGCACCGACCTGGTGTCCTTCACGGACCGCGGGGTCGCCGTGCCCAAGGACACGACCCCCAACGGCGACGTCTGGTCGGGCTCGGCGGTGGTGGACACGCAGGGCACCGCTGGTTTCGGTGCCGGCGCGGTGATCGTGATCGCGACCATGTCGCCCGGCGGCGGCACCGACCGCCAGGCGCAGTTCCTGTACTACTCGACCGACGGGGGGCGCACGTTCACCCACTACGGCACCGATCCCGTCCTGCCCACGCCCAGCGCCGGCGCCGACTTCCGCGACCCCAAGGTGATCCGCGACGAGGACCGCGACCGCTGGGTGATGGCGCTCGCCGAGGGCACCAAGGTGGGCTTCTACCACTCCGCCGACCTCAAGTCGTGGACGTACGCGGGCGGCTTCATCAGGGAGGGGATCGGGACGCTGGAGTGTCCCGACCTGTTCCGCATCACCGCCGAGGACGGCACGGTGAAGTGGGTGCTGGGCGTCAGCGCCAACGGCAAGGGCTCGGGGCTGCCCAACACCTACGCGTACTGGACGGGGTCCTTCGACGGCAGCGCGTTCACCGCCGACGCCGCCGATCCGCAGTGGCTCGACCACGGCTGGGACTGGTACGGAGCCGTCACCTTCGACAAGCACCGCAGCGACGGCTCGGTGGACCCGTCCGTCCGGTACGCGATGGGCTGGCTGAACAACTGGGACTACGCGCATCGCACGCCCACCATCGACTGCGACGGCTTCAACGGCACCGACTCGACCGTCCGGGAGATCACCCTGAAACGGGCCTCCTCCGGAACGTACTACCTCGCCTCACAGCCGGTCGCCGCACTGGACGACCACGTCTCCCGCACGCTGAACCTGGGCGACCTGGAGGTCACCGGCACCCGCGTGCTCGACTACCGCGGCACGGCCTACGAGGTGACCTGCGAGATCACCTGGGACCGGCTCACCGGCGCCGGCCTGCAACTGCGCCGCTCACCCGACGGGGGCCGCCACGTCGACGCCGGGATCTACGGCGACTACGCCTTCCTCAACCGCCGCCCCACCGTCAACCCCGACGCCTCCGGCCGGTGGCAGGAGAGCCACAGCCCGTTCGAGCCGTCCGCCCGCACGGTGAAGCTGCGCATCCTGGTCGACCGTACGTCCGTGGAGATGTTCGTGGACGACGGCCGGTACGTGCACTCGTCGGCCGCCTTCCCCTATCTGATCGACACCGGGCTCGCGCTGTTCACGATCGACGGAACGGCGGTGTTCCGGAACACGGTGATACGGGAGTTCGCCGTGGGGTGAGCCGGGAGTCCGCCACAGGGCGAGTTGCGGTGAGTAGGGTCGACGGCATGCAGGGCGTGCGCGTGGTGCTCACCGGGGGAAGGTCCCACACCGGCAAGTCGACCGTGGCCCGGGCCGTCGCCGAGCGGCTCGGGTTCGACTGCCGCTCGACGGACAAGCTCGCCCGCCACCCGGGGCGGCCCTGGCGGACGGCGGAGTGGGACCCGCCACCGCATGTCGCCGAGCACTACGCCGGCCTCGACGTGGACGAGCTGATCCGGTCGGTGCTCGACCACTACGCACGCCTGTGGCCGCGCATCGAGGAACTGATCACCGACCGGGCCACCGGAGACGGCCCGGGCCTGGTCCTGGAGGGCTCAGCGCTGTGGCCCGCCCGGGTGGCCGGGCTGACGTCCGTGCCGCACACGGGAGCCGTCTGGCTCACGGCCGACGAGGCGGTGCTGCGTGAGCGCATGCGGTCGTCGGCCCGCTACGAGGAAGCGACGGACCGGGAGCGGCACCTGGTGGACAAGTTCCCGGCCCGGGCCGAACGCTTCCAGACGCTGGTGGCGCAGGCCGTGGACGCGCACGGCCTGCGCCGCATCGACACGGACGGCCGCTCGGTGGACCGGCTGGCGGACGCGGTGCTGACGGCCGTGGACCGGCCCGTACGCTGAGGCCCTGTCGTCACGCCCGCCGAACACTGTCACGATCTTCTTGGAACCGGCTCGGACCCGGAGCCGGTGCGGACGACCGACGGAGCGCGCATGACGACGGGCAGGTCCCCTGCGGACGGGACGGAGCAGGCCATCGGGATCGAGGTGAACCCGGTCGCCGGACACATCGGGGCGGAGATCACAGGCGTCGACCTGGCCGGGGACCTGGACGACGCCCTGGTCGCCGCGATCCGGGCGGCGGTGCTGCGCTGGAAGGTGGTGTTCTTCCGCGGGCAGCGGCTGGACCACGCCGCCCATGTCGCCTTCGCGCGCCGCTTCGGCGAACCGGTCGTGCTGAGGCGGCGCGGGAAGGCCTCCCCGCCGGACGTCCCCGAGATCGAAACCACCGCCGACCGGCTGGAGTTGGGCGGACGCTTCGGCATGGAGCACGACGAGTGGCTGCGCCGCCGCCGGCATACCCTCCTGCGCGGCTGGCACTGCGACCACGGCGCCCGCATCGACCCGCCCGCCGCGACGATCCTGCGCGCCGAGACCGTACCGCCCTACGGCGGCGACACGACCTGGTCGAACCTGGCGGCCGCGTACGCCGGACTGTCCGGCCCGGTCAGGGAGTTCGTGGACGGCCTCCGAGCCGAGCACCGTCTCGGCGTCGGCTACCAGCCCCGGCCCGGCGACGACGCGTACGTCCGCCATCTGCTGGACCATCAGGTCGCCTCGCTGCATCCGCTGGTGCGCGTCCATCCGGAGACGGGGGAGCGGGTCCTCTACGTCAACGGCTACTACGTCGAGCAGATCGCCGACCTCTCCCGGGCCGAGAGCCGGGCGATCCTCGACATGCTGCTCGAGCAGGCGGTGCGCCCCGAGTACACGGTCCGCTTCCGCTGGGAGCCCGGCAGCGTGGCGTTCTGGGACAACCGGGCCACCATCCACCTCGCTCCCGGCGACAACGCCCACCTCGACTTTCCGCGGATCATGCACCGCGTGATGCTCGCCGGGGAGGTGCCGGTCGGGGTGGACGGCAAGCCGTCGGAGCCGATCACCGGGACGGAGCCGGGGCGCTGGTAGCCGACGCGGGCGGATCAGGTGAACGACGCGCGCGGCCCCGGCGCTCAGGAGGCCGCCCGGCCGTGCGAGTGCTTCCCACGCTTTCAGCGGGCGAGCAGTTCCCGTAGTGCCTTCGCGATGTCGTCGGGCGCCTCCTCGGCCATGAAGTGGCCGCAGGTGACCGCGGTGTGCCGCAGGTCGGCCGCCCAGGCGCGCCACAGCGCGACGGCGTCGAAGCCGAGGGCCGCGCCCCAGTCCTGCTGAAGGACACTGACCGGCATGCCGAGGGTGCGGCCCGCGGCGCGGTCGGCCCGGTCGTGCTCGATGTCGATGCCGGCGGAGGCCCGGTAGTCGGCGACGATCGAGGGCACCGCCTCCCGGCAGGCCGCCAGGTAGGCGGCGCGGACCTCCGCCGGGACAGCTCGTGGATCGGCCGTCCAGGTGTCGAGGAAGTGGCCGAAGAAGGCGTCCGGGGCGGCGCCGATCATGCGTTCGGGCAGGCCCGGCGGCTGGGCCATCAGATAGAGGTGGAAGCCGACGGCGGCGGTGACGCCGTGCATCACCTCCCACATGTCGAGGGTGGGCAGGACGTCCAGACACGCGAGATGGGTGACCGTCTCGGGGTGATCGAGTGCGGCACGGAAGGCCACCAGGGCGCCACGGTCGTGCCCGGCCAACGCGAAGCGCTCGTGCCCCAGTTCGCGGGCCAGGGCCACGATGTCCGCGGCCATGGTGCGCTTGGCGTAGACGGTGCCGTCGGTCTCCGCCGGTTTGTCGCTGGCGCCGTAGCCGCGCAGGTCGGGGCAGATCACGGTGTGGTCGGCGGCGAGGCCGACCGCCACATGACGCCACATCAGGTGGGTCTGCGGGAAGCCGTGCAGCAGGACGACGGGGGTGCCGGAGCCGCCGACGGCCGTGTGCAGGGACACTCCGTCGGCGACGGGGACGCGGTGATGATCGAAGCCGGCGATGACAGGTGCCACGGCTCCGCTCCTTCCTGTACGAGTCGACTGGTTGCGATCGACTGGTTGCGGATCGAGTGGTGGAGGATGCCTCTGGGGGATCTTGTTTCTCGATGCTCCTCCGGGCGGATGAGCAGTGGATGAGCAACGCCGGGGCGACCCGCGACGGTGGAAGGCGGTGGAAGACGTGCGGCCAGGCTTCGGCGTGCTCGGGCCGGTCACGGCCTGGGACGCGGACGGGAACACGATCGCCCTGAAGGGACCGAGACACCGCTCGGTTCTGGCCCGGCTGATCGTCGCCCGGGGGCGCGTCGTGCCGGTCTCCCGCCTGGTCGACGACCTCTGGACGGACCCGCCCGCCGACGCGGTGGGCGCCGTGCGCACGTTCGTCGCCGCACTGCGCCGCGCCCTCGAACCCGGTCGCCCGCCCCGCAGCCCGGCCAGACTGCTGGTCACCGACGGCCCGGGCTACGCCCTGCGCGCCGCGACGGACGCGGTGGACGCCTGGCGCTTCGAGCACACGGTCGCCGAGGCCGCGACGCTGCCCCCCGAGGAGGCGACCGTACGGCTGGTAGAGGCGCTCGGCTGGTGGCGCGGCCCCGCCTACGCGGAGTTCGCCGACCAGCCGTGGGCGCGGGCCGACAGCCGCCGCCTGACCGAGCTGCGCCTGCATGCCGTAGAGCTGCGTGCCGAGGCGCTGATGTCCCTCGGCCCGGCCGACCGGGCGGCGGCGGATCTTCGCGCCCACGCGGCCGAGCACCCCTGGCGTGAGAACGCCTGGCGCCTGCTGGCGCTCGCGCTGTACCGCACGGGCCGGCAGGCCGACGCGCTGGACGTGCTGCGCCGGGCCCGGGCGCTGCTGGCCGAGCAACTGGGCATCGACCCGGGACCGCGACTGCGTGCCCTGGAGGCGGACATCCTGCGGCAGGCTGACCACCTCGGCCAGGCGCAGGAGACCCCTACAGGTCGACGGGACGGCCTCGCCGGTCGCCGGGACAGTCCCGCCGGCCGGGTCTGGGAGCAGGTCGCCGCCGCCTACGACCGCACCGTCGCGCCCGACGCCCGGGCCCGCCTGGAGTCGACGACCGGTCTGCTGCGCAGCCTCGCCGTCACCGGCGGCAGTGGCCTGCTCGCCGCCCGCGAGCACCGGGTCACGGCGATCGCGGCCGCCGAGGAACTGGGCGACCCCGAACTGACGGCCCGGGTGATCGGCGCCTACGACGTCCCGGCGATCTGGACCCGCCTCGACGACCCGGAACAGGCCGCACACGTGGTCGCGGCCGCCGAGCGCACGCTCACCGCCCTGCCTGCCGAAGGAGGTGCCGAAGGACAGGAGGCGGCCAAGGCCCGTCTGCTGGCCACGATCGCCCTGGAGTCACGCGGCACCCCGCTCGCCCGTGGCCCTCAAGCCGCCCGTCAGGCCGAGGAGGTCGCCCGCCGGCTGGACGACCCGGTGCTGCTGGCGTTCGCCCTCAACGCGGCCTTCATGCAGTGCTTCGACCGCACCGGGCTGGCGCCACGACGTGACGAGATCGGAGCGGAGCTGGTGGCCATCTCCGTCCGAGGAGGCCTCGCCAACTTCGAGATCCTCGGCCACCTCGTGCGGCTCCAGGCCCGCAGCGCACTCGGTGACTTCACCGCGGCCGACCGACATGCGGCCGCCGCGGACGCCCTGGCCGTACGCCACGAACGGCCGCTGGTGGGCGTGTTCACCGGCTGGTACGCCGCACTGCGGCTGGACGCCACCGGCCGTGCATCGGTGACGGAAGTGGAGGCGGCCTACCGGAACGCGGCCGGCCTGCTGCCCGACGCGGGCATGCCCGGCCTGGCCGACGGCCTGCTGCCGCTCGCGCTCCTGTGCCTGCGTGTGCGGCACGAGCTGCCCCTCCGCTCCGCCTTCGACCACCACACGGACTGGGGCCCGTACGCCCCCTGGGCGCGCCCCTTGCTCCTCCTCGACCAGGGCCACCGCCCGCAGGCCGCCGATGCCCTGCGCGCGACGCCCGACCCGCCCCGTGACCTCCTCCAGGAGGCCCTGTGGTGCCTCATCGCCCGAGCGGCACTGGTCCTTGGCGACCGGCGGACCATGGCCCGTGCCCACACGGCCCTCGCTCCGGCGGCGAACGAACTCGCCGGTGCCGGCAGCGGATTGCTCACCCTCGGCCCGGTCTCCGGTCACCTGGCCGACCTGGCCACCGCCCTCGGGCGCCCGGGTGAACTGTTTGACGAAACTCGTCGTCGTACAGGTGAATGATCCAAAACGCTCGTGCCCGGTACCGGACTTCGGCAGGGCGCGTCCGCGGGCCCCGGCCTGCGATGAGGAAGGAAGCGCATGCCGACTCCCGGGCGCCGTACCGCCGCCACGCTCCTCGACATACTGCTGCACGCCGCCGAGGAGACCCCGGAGCAGGTCGTCGTCCATGTCCGCTCGGACGGCAGCGAACACACCGTCACCTTCGCCGAACTCCACGACGACGCCCTGCGCGTGGCCGGGGGGCTGCGCGCGGCAGGACTCCAACCCGGCACCCCCGTGCCTGTGCTCGCGGAACTCGGCGAGGATTTCCAGCCGATGTTCTGGGGAGCGCTGGCGGCGGGACTCGTGCCCGTGCCGCTCGCCCCGGAGGTGCGTCGGGTGGGACCGGTGTGGGAGTTCCTCGGCAGGCCCGCCGTCATGGTGGACGACTCCACCGAAGCCCTGCTCGCCGAGCTCCCCGGTCCGGTCCGCGCCCTCCGCCTGGATGCGCTGCGCGAGGGCCCCCCGCCGCCCGCGCTGCCCCGCCGGGGCTCCCAGGACCTCGCCTTCCTCCAGTTCTCCTCCGGCAGCACCGGCGCGCCCAAGGGCGTGGAACTCACCCACGAGGCCGTGCTCGCGAACCTCGGGCAGATCCGCACCGCCATGGCGATCAGCCGGGACGACGTGGTGGCGACCTGGATGCCGTACTTCCACGACATGGGCCTGATAGGCACCCACCTCGTCCCCATGGCGGCAGGCCTGAAACAGGTGCGTCTCGAACCGCTGGCGTTCGCCAAGCGCCCGGCCCGCTGGCTCGAAGCGGTGACACGGCACCGGGCCACCCTGCTGTCGGCGGCCAACTTCGCGCTGGCGCTGGCCGTGCGGCGGGTGCCGGACAGCGCCTGGGCCGCACTGGACCTGAGCTGCGTACGGCTGATGCTCGTGGGCGCCGAGCCGATCGCACCGCGCGTGTGGCGGGAGTTCACCGTCAAGGCGGCCGCGGCGGGACTGGACGCCAGGGCCATGCTGCCCGTGTACGGACTGGCCGAGGCCACTCTCGCCGTGACCGTGCCCCCGCTCGGGGAGACCGCCACGCCCCGACTGCTGGACCGGGCGGCGCTCAGCCGTGGCCGGGCCGTGGCCGCCCAACCCGGACCGGACGCCGTCGAACTGATGGATGTGGGCCGACCGGTGCCGGACTGCGAGATCCGGGTCACCGACGACTCCGGCAGGCTGCTCGGCGACCGGCGCGTAGGTCACATCGAGGTACGCGGTCCCCAGGTGGCCCGCGGCTACCACCGCGCCCCTGACGCGAGCGCGGCCGCGTTCTCCGGCGGCTGGCTGCGCACCGGCGACCTCGGCTTCCTGGACGCGGGCCGACTGTGCGTCACCGGCCGGCACAAGGACGTGGTCTTCGTCGGCGGCCGTACCTTCCACGCACCCGACCTCGAGGAGACCGCCGCCGCGACGCCGGGGCTGCCCGAGGGGACGCTGGCGGCGATCGGGTCCACCGACCCGGACACCGGGGGCGACTGCGTCGTGGTGTTCGTGCAGTGGGCGCGGCCGAACCTGGCCACTGCCCTTCCCGTGCTCGACGCGGCGGTCGCCAGGGTCCGGGAGGCACTGGGTCACGACGACGTACGGGTGCTGCCCTTGCCGCCCGGGGCGTTTCCGCGCACGACGAGCGGCAAGCTGCGGCGCGCTCTGATGCGCGTCCGGTTCGAGGCGGGTGCCTATGCGGCGGTCGAGGAGCGGTTGTCGACGGCGCGGGGCGCGGCCGAGCCGGCCCGGGCGGACGAGTACGGTCCGCAGGGGCCCGTGCCGCGTTCGCGGCGTGACGTCGAGGAAGTGATCCGGGTCATCTGGGCACGGACCCTGGATCTCGCGCCGGCTGACATCGGCCGCACCGCCCGGTTCTTCGCGCTCGGGGGCTCCTCGCTGAAAGCGATGGCCGTGCTAGCCGAGATCGAGGACGCCTTCTCCGTCACGGTGGAACCCCGCGTGCTGCGCGACCATGACACCGTGGCCGCGATGGCCGGGCATGTGCTGGCCCAATTGGGCTTGCGGCAGACGGAAATTGCTGGGACGTCAGCCATGGACTCCGGCTCCGCGGCGAGAGCGGCGGGCGCCGAGCGCGCCTCGGTGTCGTCCGGCGAGAACGCCGGCAACCGGCCGATGGCGGTTCTCGGCATGGCCTGCCGGTTCCCCGGAGCCCCGACGCCCGAGGCGTTCTGGGAACTGCTCGTCTCCGGGCGGGACACGGTGACGGCCGTGCCCGAGGACCGCGGCGAGGGCTGGGAGAGCGCACCCGGCGACCCGGCCCTCTTCGGGTCGTTCCTCCCCGATCCCGGGCTCTTCGACGCCGCCTTCTTCGGCCTGGACGACGAGGAGGCCCGCGCGACCGACCCACAGGCGCGGATCTTCCTGGAGCTGGCCCACGAGGCCCTGGAGCGCGCCGGGTACGCGGGGCCGCGTCGTACCGGCCGCAGGATCGGCGTGTTCGCCGCCGTCGGTGACAGCGGATACCGCGAGATCCTGGCCGCCGCCACGGACGGCGACCTCGCCGCCCACCCCGGCGCGCTCACCGGCAACCTGCCCAACCTGATCGCCGCCCGCCTCTCCCAGGCACTCGACCTCGACGGTCCCGCCCTCGCGGTGGACACCGCGTGCTCCTCCGCGCTCGTGGCGCTCCACCTGGCGCGGCGCAGCCTCCAGAGCGGCGAGTGCGACATCGCCGTGGTCGGCGGCGTCCAGCTCGCCCTCACCCCCACCGGCCACCGGCTGCTCGCACGCGCCGGCGCACTGTCCCCGACGGGCAGCAGCCGCCCCTTCGGCGCCGCCGCCGACGGAATCGTGCCCGGGGAGGGCGGAGCTGCCCTCGTCCTCGCCCGCCTGGACGACGCGCTGCGGGACGACGATCCGGTGCTCGCCCTGATCCGCGGCACAGCCGTCAACAACGACGGCCGGTCGCTCAGCCTGCTCGCCCCCAACCCGCGCACCCAGCGCGAGGTCATCACCCGGGCCTACGGCGAGTGCGGCATCGGCCCCGACGCGGTGTCGTACGTCGAGGCACACGGAACCGGCACTCCGGTCGGCGACCCGATCGAGGCGCAGTCACTCGGGCACGCCTTCCCGCCCCGCACCGACGGGCTCCCGCGCCTGCTCGGCTCGGTCAAGGCGAACATCGGACACCTGCTCAACGCCGCCGGCCTGCCGGGCCTGGTCAAGACGGTCCTGGCACTCCAGCACCGCCGGATCCCGCCCGCCCCGAACACCACCCCGCCCCCGCCGTACCTGGAACGCGTCGCCCCCGGCTTCGAACTCGTCACCGAGCAGCGGGAATGGCGGATCCCCGGACCCCGGCCCCTGATCGCGGGAGTCAACGCCTTCGGCTTCGGCGGCACCAACGCACACGCCGTGCTGGAGGAGGCGCCCACCCGGACTCCCTCCGCAGGCCCCGCCGCCGACGGCCCCCATCTGCTCACGCTGTCGGCCCACAGCGCCGACGCGCTGCGCACATCCGCAGCCGACCTGGCCACATACGTACGGACGCACCCGGATCTGCGGGAGGCCGACCTCTGCGCCGCCGTCAACACCGCGCGCGACGACCGTCCCCACCGCCTCGCCGTCGTCGCGGACGGCGACCTCGCGGACCGCCTCGCCGCCGCCCGCAAGGCGGACTTCACGATCGCCCGGTCCCGCCCACGAACGGTGTTCCTGCTCCCGGGGCAGGGAGCACAGCGCCCCGGCCAGGGCGGCGCCCTGTACCGCTCGGCTCCTTCGTTTCGCGACGTGCTGGACGAGGCCTCGTCGCTGACCGGGCCCATACTCGGGCGCTCGCTCGCGGAGTGGTGCCTCGACCCCCGTGTCGATCCCGGGGAGCTGGCCAGGACGGAGGTGGCCCAGCCGCTGCTCGTCACGTTCGGGGTGGGCCTGGCCCGGCAGTTGGCGGAGTGGGGCCTGGCCCCGGACGCGGTCGCCGGACACAGCGTGGGTGAGATCGCCGCCGCCTGTGCCGCCGGGGCGCTGAGCCTCGCCGAGGCGGTGGGGTTCGCCGCGGAGCGCGGACGCCTGATGGGCGAACTCGCCCTGCCCGGAGCGATGGCCGCCGTCAGGGGCGACGAGGACACCGTCGCCCAGCTCGTCTCCGCATCCGGCGGCTCGCTGAGCGTGGCCGCTGTCAACGGGCCCCGGCAGGTGGTGATCTCGGGAGCCGAGGAGGCCGTCGAGCATGCCCTCGCCGAGCTGACGGAACGGGGCGTGGCCACGCGCAGACTCCGCGTCTCCCATGCTTTCCACTCGCCGCTGCTGGAGCCGGTCCTCGCACCGCTGCGGGACGCCGCGAAGGCACTGACGGTCAAACCGGCGGCCGTACCGATGCTGAGCACGGTCACCGGCGACTGGCGACCCGGCCTCACCCCGGGCTACTGGCAGGAGCATGCCGTCCAGCCGGTGCGGTTCGGCGCCGCTGTGGCACGGCTGCTGGACGAGGGCTACGACACCTTCGTGGAACTCGGCCCGGGGAACACCCTGGGCGGGGCGGTCCGCGCGGTCGCCGGCGCGCACGGCACCTCGGACGTGGCTGTCCTGACGGCAGGCGTTGCCTCAGGCCCAGGCCGTGACGCCGCTGCCCCCGGGGCACGGGCCTTGCTGGAGACCGCGGGCCGACTGTGGGCGCGGGGTGCGGTCCTGGACCGGGCGGCTCTGGACGGGGCGGCCGCGCGTCCTGGGGCGCCTCTGCCGACCTATCCGTTCCAGCGCACTCGCTACTGGCCGCGCACGCCCGGTGCGGCGACCGCGGTGCGGCGCCTGGACTGGCGCGACGCGCCGCTCACACCGGCAGCGGGGCCCCGCGTCGTGCGGCTGATCGGCGCTGACCAGCCGCTCGGCCGGGCCCTGGCCGAGCGGCTCGTCGGCCGGGGGGTGACGGTACTGGGGGAGGACGGCGCCGACGGGCTGGTCGCCGCGTCGGCGGACACCGTGGTGTGGCTGGGAGCCGAGGACGGCTCCGGCGACGGAAGCCGGCAGATCCCGGACGCCGCCACGAGCGCAGCCGTCACCTCACTGCGCCACGTCCTCGACCTGTTCTCCGCCGGCTGCGCCCGCCTGCTGGTGGTCACCGAGGACGCGTACGTCACCGGGACCGCGCCGGAACAGGCGCGTCCGACGCAGGCACTCCTGCACGGCTTCACGCTGGCACTCCCGGAGGAGCACAAGGGGCTCGCCGCCCGCAGCGTCGACCTCTCCTCCCGCGACACGCTCGACGCCCGGGTGGACGCCTTGGAACGCGAACTGTGGTCGGCCCACGAGCCGGGCGCGGACGGCGCGTTCGCGTGGCGCTCCGGACGCAGACTCAGCCGTATGCCGAGCGACGTACCCGACTCAGCGGACGCACCGGACGCACCGGACGCTCCCACAGCGATCGATGCCCTCCCGCCGGACGGCACCTACCTGATCACCGGGGGAGCCGGCGGGCTCGGTTCCGCGCTCGCACGCGACCTGGCGGGCCGCGGCGCATGCCGGCTCATCCTGACCGGACGCTCCGAGACCGCGCCCGACGACCTCCTCACCGAGCTCAACGCCCAAGGCGCCCAGGCCCGGTACCACGCGGCCGACATGGCCGACGAAGCCGCCGTCGACGCCCTGTCGGCCACCCTGCCCCCGCTCGACGGGGTGTTCCACGCCGCCGGTACGGTCCGGCCCGGCACCCTCCGCGCCAAGACCGACGGCGAGATCGAGCAGGTGCTGGCCGCGAAGGTGCGGGGCACGGTGCTGCTCGCCGAGGCGCTGCGGCGGCACGGCCGGAGGCCCGCGGTGTGCGTCGCCTTCTCCTCCGTCTCCTCGGTGCTGCCCGGCCTGGCGGGCGCGCTCGGCGACTACGCGGCGGCCAACGCCTTCCTGGACGCCTTCGCCGCCGCCGAACGAGCGGCGGGCCGGCCCTGGCAGGCGATCGGGTTCGGGCCCGTCGCCGATGCGGGACTGGCGTCCGCCCTCCAGCCAGGCCCCCGTGACGCCGGTCGTGGCGAAGCTCCCGGTGCACCGGCCGGGACCCGGTTGCGCGCTCGCGGACTGACCCCGATGACCGCGCGGGCCGCGATCGCCGCGCTGCGGACCGCCGTCGCCACCGATGCCGCGCACCTGCTGGTGGCCCCCGCGACGACACCCGCGCCCGCGGTGGCCCGCGCAGCGGAGCGCCCGGACGGCACGCGTGACAGCGCGTCTCGCTCGCCCCGTATATCGCCGGACGGCACGCACGACAGTGCACCTCGCGTGCCCAGCACCTCACCGGACGGCGGCGACGATGCCTCGGCCGACCCGGCCCGCGTCACGGAACTCATACGCCGCCTGCTGGCCGAGGCGCTGCACCGCGCCCCCGAGGACATCGGCGACGACGAGCAGTTCCTCGGCCTCGGGCTCGACTCCCTGACCGCCGTCGACCTCGCACGCCGCCTGGAGACGGAACTCGGGCTGCCCCTGCCCGCAACGCTGCTCTTCGAGTACCGGACGATCGGCGAACTGACCGGCTACCTCGGCGGACAGGCCACGACCGCCCCGCACGCCTCCGCCCCCGTGGACCGCGGCCGCCAGGACACCCCGCGCCCCCTCACCCCGTATCCCGTCACCCCGCTCCAACGCGCGTTCCTCACCACGGAGGCGCTGTACGAGGGCGTCACCGCCTACGGCTACCTGCGCCAGACCATCCGAGGCCCCCTCGACCCCGACCTCCTCGGCCGGGCGCTGGCCCACCTCGCGGCACGCCACCCCATGCTGCGCCTGCGCCTCACCACGAACGCCGTGGACGCCTCGGACGGAACACCGCCGCGCCAGTACACCGCGCCCGCCGACCCCGGCGACCGTGCTCCCCGCTGGTACGAGGTGCACGAGCCGGACGACACGGCACCGCCGCTGCGCGACCTCGAACAGCGGCTGTACAACCGCCCGTTCGACCTGACCGGCGAAGACCCGGTGCGTGCCGTGCTGGTCCGCGACCGCCGGGACGCACACCTCGCCCACCTGCTGCTGGTCGTCCACCACAGCGCCGCGGACGGGTACAGCCTGAAGGTCCTGTGCGAGGAGCTCTGGTCGCTCTACACCACGCTCTCCCAAGGCCGCCCTGTCCAACTCCCCGCCCTGCGCGCCGAGTTCGCCGACCACGCGGACCTCGTCACCGCCGACCGCACGTCGCCGGCCTTCACCCGGGACCAGCAGTACTGGCGTGACCGCATCGCCCGGCACGCCGCGGCGGCCACGGCCCCGGCCCTGCCGTACGACGGCGACCCGGAAGCACTCCCGGAGCCACCGCTCACCCACCATCAGACGGCCGTCGACGCACCGCTCACGGCGGCGCTGCGCGAGCTGGCCGCACGGCACGGGGTCTCCCTCTTCCACCTGCTGCTCGCGGTGTACTGCCGCTGCCTGGCCCGCTGGAGCGGACAGCGCTCCGTCGCCGTGAACGTGGCGCGTGCCCGCCGCGAGGCGCCCCTGCCCGGCATCGACCGCCTCGTGGGCCCGCTCGCCGACACCCTGCCGGTGTTCGCCGACGTCGACCCCGACGAGCCCGTGACCGCGCTGGCCCGGCGGCTGCGGGGGATCTGGGGCGAGGCGGAGTCCCACGCGACGCTCTCCAGCCCCGACATCGCCGCGCTGCTGCCCGCCATCGGCCTCGGCCCACGCACGGTCGCCCCGGCCGGCTTCAGTTTCGCCCGTTTCCCCGTGAGCCACGGCCGTGACTGGCCGGTCACGGTGACGCCGACCGCAGCGGCCACCGCCTCGGCCGCGACCCGGCTCGGACTGCTGTGCTGGGAGTCCGACACTGCTCTGCGCCTGTCCTGGAACCACCCCGCTCACCTCTTCCGGCGCGCGACTGTCGAGCGCCTCGCCGCGGACTTCCTGGACGAACTGCGCGCCGCGACGGGACAGCCATCGGCCGCAGCCGTCGCACCGGATCCCGCGGACCGCGCCACCGCGGCATCGGATGTCGTGGAGTGCGCCGTCACACCGGCTGCCACGGGGCGCACCCTCGCACTTCCCGCGTCGCGGACGCCCTGCGAGGACGGCATCGTGGACCGCCTCCGCACCCGGTTCCGCGCGGCGCCGACAGCCGTGGCCGTCAACACCGGCGGCACGACACTCACTTACGCCGAACTCGACCACGCCTCCGCCGCCCTCGCGGCCCGGCTGCGGGCGCACGGCGTCCAGCCCGGCGACCTGGTCGGCCTGCTCACCGAACCGGGCGCGGACACCGTCGTCGGCGTCGTCGGCATCCTCCGCGCGGGCGCGGGCTGGGTGCCCCTGGACGCCGGTCACCCCCTCGCCCGGCTGCAGGACCAGCTGAACCGCACCGGCGTCGGCGTGGTGGTGTGCCACACGGCGACGCGCACGGCCACCGGCGAGCTGGCCGGCATCACCCCGGTCGCCGCCGACGACCCGTCACCGACCCCACCGCAGCCGGACCCGATGTCGCCCGCCGACCCCGACGCCATCGCCTACGTGATCTTCACCTCGGGCTCGACCGGCCGCCCCAAGGCCGTACCGATCACGCACCGCTCCATGCTCACCTACCTCGACTGGTCCCTGACCACGTTCGGATACGGCCCCGGAGACCACCTCGTGCAGACGGCGTCCGTCTGCTTCGACGCCTCCGTACGCCAGTTGCTGGCACCGCTGCTGGCCGGCGCCACGATCCACACCCTCACCCGGGACCTCCTCCACGACCCCGAAGCACTGCTGGACCGCATCGTCGACGACCGCATCACGGTGTGGAGTTCGGTGCCGACTCTCTGGGAGCGACTGCTCACCGCCGCCGAAACCCGGGCGCGGCAGAACGGGACACCACCGGACCTGTCGGCACTGCGCTGGGTCCACGTGGGTGGCGAGGCGCTGCCCGCCGCCCATGTGCGCCGCTGGTTCGACCTGCTCGACACCTGCGGGGGAGCAGCGCACAGGGTCGCCAACCTGTACGGGCCCACCGAGGCCACCATCAACGCCACCTGCCACATCATCGACACCCGGCCCGCCGACGACGTACGGCAGTTGCCGATCGGCCGACCGGTGGCCGGGACCGAACTGGCCGTCGTCACCGAGGACGGGCGTCCCTGCGGGCATGGCGAGTCCGGCGAACTGCTCATCGGCGGCACAGGACTGACACCCGGTTACCTGGGCGAGCCCCGGCTCACCGCGGAGGCCTTCGTCGAACGCGACGGCCGCCGCTGGTACCGCAGCGGTGACCGGGTCCGCCGGACCGGGGACGGCGCACTGGAGTTCCTCGGTCGGCTCGACGACCAGGTCAAGGTCCGCGGCCACCGCGTGGAGCTCGGCGAGGTCGAGGCCGCGCTGCTAACCCACCCGGACGTCGCCCGGGCCGCCGTGCTTCTCGCCGACGGACGACTGGTGGCGTACGTCGAACCCCGGCCCGGCTCCGGCGAGCCCGACGCCCGCGAGGTGCACGCCTTCCTGTCCCGCACTCTGCCGCCGTACATGCTGCCCGGACGCATCCGCTCGATCCCGGTGATACCGCTGACCGGCACCGGCAAGATCGACCGCACTCTGCTGGCCCGCGAATCAGCACATGTTCGATCCGGGCCGGGAAGCACTCCCGAAAGCCCTACGGAAACCCCTCCCGCCACCCCGACCGAGCGCACCCTGGCGCGCATCTGGTCGGCCCTGCTGGACGTACCGGATGTTCGGCGCGAGGACGACTTCTTCGCGCTCGGCGGCGACTCGATCATGGTGCTGGAGCTCTTCGCCCGCCTGCGCGAGCAGCTGCCCGCGGTGCCACGGCCGACGGCCATCTACACGCACCGCACGCTGAGCGCACTCGCCTCGGTGCTCGACACCGCTGCCACGAGCCCCGCGTTCGACGCGACCGCGACCGCGGCCTCTGCGCGACCCATGGACCCCTACCCCCTCACGCCCTCCCAGAGGGGATTCCTGCTCGCCGAGACCATCAACCCCGGGGTGGGCTCCGGCTGGCTCGCCCGGTTCCGGCTCAGCGGGCCGCTGCGCCACGACGTCTTCCAGCGCGCCGTCGACGTCCTGGTGGCCCGGCATCCGATGCTGCGCACCGTCTTCCCCGCAGGCGCCCGCCCACCGGTCCAGCAGGAGCTGCCGGACTCACTACGCCTGCCCGTGGAGGCGGAGACCCTCGCGCATCCCGACCTCCTGGAGCAGCGGACCGCCGAGGAGGCACGACGCCGACTCGAGCCCTGGGCCTGGCCGTTGCTGCGTCTGCGGCTGTTCACCGTGGCCCCCACCGAGCACGTGCTCCTCGTCCACGCGCACCACCTCATCGGCGACGGCTACAGCGCCGCCCTGCTGGCCCGCGAGCTGCTCACCGTGTACGACCGCCTCGACCGCGGCCTCCCGCACGGCCTGCCGCCGCTCGACGGCTCCTTCCGCGACCACGTCGCCCTGTCCGCCGTACGCCCGCGACCGCGTGGCCCCGAGGCCGAGGAGTACTGGGCCCGCCTCCACGCGCCCTACACGCCCCCTGTGCTGCGCCGACCGACCGCCGAGAACGGCGATGCACAACCGGCGTTCCACACCTCGGGGTTCACCCTGGACGCCGCCACGACCGCAGGGCTGCGCCGACTCGCCCGAGCCGCGCAGCGCACGCTGTACGCGCCGCTGCTCACCGCGTACTACCGCGCCCTCACGGAACTCACCGGCCAACGCGACCTGATACTCGGGCTCGCCGTCACCGGACGCGAGGAATCCACGGCGGACGCGCATCGGGTGTTCGGCCCGTTCGCGGAAGCGGTCACGCTGCGACCTGCCATGCCGGGCCTGGACGGAAGGGCCCAACCAGCCATGTTTGCCGACGACTTGCGGCGCCTTTCCGTGGAGGCGGACCTGGCCAGGGCCGAGGGCCCCAGCGATGTGCGCACGGCGGCGGGACTGCCGTGCCACGCCCAGTTCTTCTTCACCTTCCTCGACTTCACGTCCCTCGGATCCGAGGCCGTCGGCGGCCTGGCCCTGCGCACGGACGAGTCCGACACCGCGCTCGCCCCGCCGCCGGTGGGCACCGACGTGTTCCTGTCCGTGCGGCCGTCGGCGGACGGGGAGGGTCTCCGGGTCACCGTCCGGGCCTCGGCGGCGGCCCTCACAGCCCGCGAAGTCGCCGGGTTCGCCGAAGAGATACGGACGCAGGTGCGGGATGCGCTGAGCGACGCCGATCCGGCCACCGCCCGCCGACGGCGCCCTCACCTCGACGCCGCGCTCGTCGGCTACCTGCCCGCCCCGCACCACCTCGCCGCCCTCGCCGGACTGCCGTACGACAGCCCCGGCCTGGGGCGTGAGGAGATACGGGCGCTCCTCTTCCCGGACGGCCGGGCCCGACTGCTGGAGGAGACCGGTACCCCGCTCGGGAACTCCGGTTTCGTCGCCCTGCCTCTCTTCGCCGACGAACTGGCGACGGGTGGCGATCTGGCGGCCCGCACCGCCCGCGCCGTCGAGCACGCCGCCTCCCTCGGCGCCCGCTGCGTCTCGCTCGCCGGCATGATCCCGTCCCTCACCGGCTACGGCTACGACGTCCTGCGGGAGACGACGACGAGCGCGGCGATCACCACCGGCCACGCGTCGACGACCGTCGCCGTCGTCAAGACGGTCCAGGCCGCGCTCACGGCGACCGGCCGCCGCCTCGACGGCCTGTCCCTCGCCGTCGTCGGGTGCGGCTCGATCGGCACCTCGTCCCTCCGGCTGCTGCTGACGACGGCCCCCTGCCCACCGGCCCGGCTGCTGCTGTGCGACCTGCCGGGCAGCACCGCGCGACTGAAGCGGCTCGCGGCAGACCTGTCGTCCGGTCATCCGGCGATGCCGGTCCGGGTCGCCGAGTCGAGCCGGACCCTGCCCGCGGCGGTCTACGAGGCCGACGTGATCGTCACCGCCGTGAGCGGCGCGACGGCCCTCCTCGACGTCGACAGGCTCCGCCCCGGCACGGTCGTCGTGGACGACTCCTTCCCGCACTGCTTCGACACCGCGAAGGCGCTCGAGCGGATGAGCCGCGACCAGGACGTGCTGGTCGTCGGAGGCGGGCTGCTGGCCCTCGATGCCACCGAGACCCGGCTGAGTGAGGACCTGCCGGGCGTGGCGAGCGCGGGCTTCGCTCTGCGGTCCGGGATTCCGGACACCTTGGCCTCGTGCCGGCTGGAGTCACTGCTCCATGCCCATCTCGCCGATTCCGGCCGCACGCCGAGCGAACTCCCGTTGATCCATGGCCTCGTCGACCTGCCCCGGGCCCTCGCCCACTGGGACGCGGCCGAGGCCGCCGGAGTCCGGCCCGCCCCGCTGCACCTGCTGGACCGCGTCATCGCCGAGAGAGAAGGGCTGACCCTCAGGCCTCCGGGCGCCACCCCAGCGCCGGACCCAGACGGGTCGCGACATCGGTCAGGATCTGCACATAGTCCTCGTGCTCGAAGGTGAAGGGCAGCGCGAACGCCACCTCGTCCACCTCGCGGAACGCGGCGTGGGCGTGGAGGCGTTCGGCGATCTCCTCCGCGGTGCCGACGAGGTCCGGCGCGAACAGCAGCCGGGCCGGACCCTGCGGTGACGCGGTCCGCGCAGCGCGCTTGGCGACGTACTCCTCGTACTTCGCCCGCTGTTCGGGAGTGGCGGAGTCGGTGGGGATGACGACGAGGCCCTGGGAGACGCGGGCGTTGTCGCCGTCGGGGTGGTGGGCGCGGAAGGCGCGGATGTGCGAGAGCTGGATCTGCGCGAAGTCCGGTGACTCTTCGGTGCCTTCGGGGCCTTCCGCCTTGACGACGCTGCTGGTCAGGAAGTTCATCCCGTGCTCGCCGGCCCACTGCGCCGAACGCAGGCTGCCGCCGCCGTACCACATACGGCTGCCCAGTCCGGGCGACTGCGGCTGGACCCGGTCCGAGAACACTTCAAATCCTTCGACACCGCTGAAGTCCGTGGCCGGCTTGCCCCGTACGAAGTCCAGCAGGCGCCGCACCCGCTCGTAGCCGAAGTCCTCGGCATCGGCCGTGTCGGGGTACAGGGCCTCCTTGACGCGGTCGTAGTGCATCGGCGGGCCCACGCTGATGCCCGGGTTGAGGCGGCCGCCCGACAGCAGGTCGACCGTCGCCAGGTCCTCGGCCAGCCGCAGCGGGTTCTCCCAGCCGAGCGGGATGACCGCGGTGCCGAGCTCGATGCGGCGGGTGCGCTGGGAGGCGGCCGCGAGGACGGCGACGGGGGAGGAGATTCCGTACTGGAGATGACGGTGGCGGAGCCACGCGCTGTCGAAGCCGAGCCGTTCGCCCAGCTCGATGATCTCGAGGGTGGACTCGTGGCCCCGGCGCGGATCCGCCTCGTCGAACAACCCGATGGTGAGGAAGCCCAGCTTGCGAAGCGGTCGTGAGGCCGGCGGCACGGGCTCCTCCATCGGTCATCGATCATGTCGTACGGCAGTGCCAACCTGCTCGCCGCCGATGATGTTCCCGTCCTCCCAGGTCAGGTCGCCCAGGTCAGCTCAGGGGAATCGTGACCTCGTCCTCGACCGGCGGGTCGATCTCCTGGGCGCGGTTGCCGGTCGCGGCGTAGCAGCGCAGGCGGACGGTCTCCGGCGTGACGTCCAGGCGCAGGAAGCACTTGAAGAACGGCGGGCTGTAGGTCGCCGAGCTCGGCGAGAACAACTGGGTGTAGATCTTGCGCACGGGCAGGCGGAACCGCGCGGTGCGGTCGGGTCGGCGGCCGGCGCCGAGCAGGCTGGCGACCACCCGGGTGCGCCAGGTGATGCGGGCGGCCGACTGCTGGGCGCGGGTCAGCGGGATGCCCAGGCGCTCGGCGACGACGGCCGCCGCCTCCGCCTCGGTGAGGGTGAAGAAGCGGCGCATGTGCAGCCGGCGGCCGTAGAGCTTGCTGTAGAAGGACAGCGAGTCGCCCCGCAGGGGATAGCAGCGGAAGTCCTTCTCGGTGACGTTCGCGATGTCGACCCGCGGAATGGTGTGCGTGGCGTGCATGAACGCACCGCCGCCGCCCGAGACGACGTACTGGATGGTGCGGCCGTCCACCTGCACCGGGTAGCGCTGGTAGTTGTGGATGTCGCCGCCGATCGCCGCGACGTAGCGGTGGGCCGGGTCACGGACGATCTCGTCGACCGTGCCGCCCCCTTCGATCGTGCAGGGGTGGTGCTCGCCGTCCACATACAGGGGCTGGCCCGTGATGAGAATCTTCGGCCGGGGATCCTTGGACACCTCGCGCAGCCACGCACCCTGTTCGGCGTCGATGGTCCCCAGCAGCCCCGTGTCGATCCCTACGATCCGCACCGGCCCGGCGTCGATCGCCCAGTACGGCCCCGGCTGCACGGCCTGTTGGGCCGGAGCCGACCTCGACTCGCGGGCCTGCGCGAGCCGTTGGCCGTCCCCCTTGCTCGGCCGGTGCCACAAAAGCGACCGCAGCCATGCCTTGCTCAGCGGGCGCGGCGCGGGCTCGGGTTCGAGGGGCGGGGCGTCACCGCAGAAGACGCGCATGAACGCGCCGAGGTCCTCGTACCAGTCGTGGTTGCCCGGTATCGCGTACATGGGCGCCTGGTAGTCCTGGTACGGCCGGAAGAACTTGGTGCCGTAGTCGTCGGCACTGCCCACCGGATAGATCACGTCACTCGCGACGACCGCGAACCGCGTGTCCTGACCCACCTTCAGCAGGCCCGGCACGACGGCGTACTGGGGCTCGTCGCCCTCGCCGGTGTCACCGATGACGAGGAAGGAGAAGCGGTCCGGGTCGTCGCGCCGGATCACCTTGTCGGCGGGTGCCCCGGCGGCCGCCCGCTGCGCCACCCAGCGGCTGCGGGTACGGCCCGTGGGGTCCCCGAACCAGGACGCGAGCACGCCGTTGCGGGCGGCCCAGAGCGTCTTCGGGCTGAGCCAGGAGATCTTCTCGACCTTGTGCGGCATCAGCCGCTTGTACTCGCCGAGTTCGGCGGCGCCCCAGCCGGCGCCCTCGGCGGTATCGCGTGAGGAGTCAGACACTGGTGCACCGTAACAATGATCTAGAGAGGGCCGAGAGGGGGAGGCGGGAGTCCGGCGCGTCGCGGGACCCCCGCCTCACCGCGCGTCACCACTTGCGGGCGTACGGTTCCCGGCGCGGCTGCCGGCTGCCCGTCGCGGAGGACGTGAACTGCGAGTCGGCGCCGGGGCGTTGTGCGGGAGCAGTGCCTGGTCGGCTGCGGCGTGCTGCCGCGGCGGGCCGCGGCGGGCTGTTCGCTCCGGATCGGCTCCCCTCACCCTCGCCGAGGACAAGGAGCGGATCGAACATCACCACCACTCCGGCCAGCAGGAGGAAGATCACCGGTCCCAGAAGCATGGGCAACAGCAGAGAGGTGGGCGAGTCACCCGCCCAGGAGGCGCCGGTCGTGCCGTGCAGATGCACGCTGACCGCGGCCATGCCCGTGTAGTGCATCCCGGAGACCGCCACACCCATGATCATGCTGGCGCCGAGGCTGGTCAGGAAACCGCGGATGGTGACGGCCGCCCACAGCGCGGCGGTCGCGGCGACGATGGCGATCAGGACCGAGAGCCCGACAGTCAACGCGTCGTACTGGACGCTGCCGTCGAGACGCATCCCGGCCATGCCCAGATAGTGCATGGCGGCCACCCCGAGTCCGGTGATGACGCCCGCGCCGGTCAGCGCGCCCTTGCCCGCGCCCAGATAGCCGACCATGAACACGCCGATGCCGACCACCACAATGGCCACGGCCAGGCTGAGGACGGTCAGTCCCGCGTCGTAACGGATCCGGGTCTCCTCGACCTGGAAGCCGATCATGGCGATGAAGTGCATCGTCCAGATGCCGCAGCCGATCGACGCGGCGCCCAGCGCCAGCCAGCCCGGCTTCCACGTCTGCTCATCGATCAGGGACCGCACGATGCACCGCAGTCCCAACGCCCCTCCCAGACAGGCCATCAGATAGGCCGCCACAGGGGTCACCGCACCGTAGCGGAACCCGTCAACCGTGCCTTCCATGAGCCAACTCCCCCCAGAGTCTTGGCCAGTTGTCGACAAGGTGTACGGGGCAGAGTTGTGCGAAAGCAAGCCTTTACCGCCGGTAGCAGTTGAACTCGGCATCACCATGAGTGAACTCCGGTCACGTGGGGACGGGTTTCGGCCAGCCGGGGGCACGGCTCGGGAACGCCTGCTATGGGAGGCTGGAGTGAGGGCGGGTGACGGCAGGAGGCGGTCGGCGGCGGAAGGGACCGGACATGCAGGAGCTCGCGATCGTCGAGGCGCCGTCCGTGCTCGGCCTGCGGCCCTCAGGGGTCCAGGAACTGCCGACGGCGCTGCTCGACGCCGGAATGCCGGCCGGCCTCCGTGCGGTACGGGCCGGCCGGGTCGATCCACCGGCGTACGACCCGACGAGGGACGCCGACACCGGGGTTCTCAACCCGCACGCCATCGCGCGGTACTCCAGCAGCCTGGCCGACGCGGTCGGCGGTGTCCTCGACGCCGGCCGCTTCCCCGTCGTCCTCGGCGGGGACTGCAGCATCCTGCTCGGCAACCTCCTTGCCCTGCGCCGGCGAGGACGCCACGGCCTGCTGTTCCTCGACGGGCACACCGACTTCTACCAGCCCTCGGCGGAGCCGAACGGTGAGGCGGCCTCGATGGAACTCGCCCTGGCAACGGGCCGCGGGCCCCGGCTGCTCACCGACCTCGAGGGCCGCGGCCCCCTGGTGCGGGATGAGGACGTCGTCGCCCTCGGTTTCCGCGACGCCGCCGAGTCCGCCCTGGCCGGGATGCAGCCGCTTCCGCCCGGCCTGCGGGCCGTCGACCTCGACGACGTCCGCGCGTCCGGCGCCGCCGCGGCAGCGCGCGAAGCGGTCGGCAGGCTGGCGGCCGGTACGGGTGGCGGCTTCTGGGTCCACCTCGACGTCGACGTCCTGGACGACGCGGTCATGCCCGCCGTCGACTACCGCCAGCCCGACGGTCTGACCTGGGAGGAGCTGGAGAGCGTACTGCGGACGGCCCTGTCCGACCCGCGAGCCGTGGGACTCGACGTCACGATCTTCAACCCCCGCCTCGACCCGGACGGCACCATCGCCGCCCGCCTCGCCGAGTGCCTGCGCCGGGGGCTGTCGGTACGGGCCGCGCCCGCAGGTGACTGAGCACGCGGAGCGTTCTCGGAACATCGGACGTCGTACTCGTCGCGCCGACGCACACCGGGCCGGCCGACCTTGCGCGGCGAGGGGCACCGCGCGGCTCTTCGGCAGTTCTCGTCCTACGAGCAGCCGAACCGGCGGCCTCTCCTCCCGCTTGCGACCGCCCCGCCCAGGCCGCAGTGTGCCGTCCTACCGTCTGCCTTTGGCCAGGCGTTTCACCGCCTGCGCAGCCTCGCGTGCTTCCCGTTCGGCCCGGGTGAGCGCATCTGCGGTCGCGCGGCTGCGTTTCTCCGCCTGCTGCTGTTCGTCGTCGGCTCGCCGGAGCTCTTCCCGGGCCTCCCGCAGTTGCTGGTCGGCGGCCGACACCTGCTGTTCGGCCTGGTCGTGGCGGTCACGGGCCCGCTGCACGGCGTCATCCGCTTCGGCCTTTTCGGCGCGCCTGTCGTGCAGTCGCTGCGTGGCCTCCTCCGCTGCGCTCCGGGCCTGATCGAGCTGCTCCTGCCGCCGACGGCGTCGTTCGGAGAGTTCGTCAGTCGTCCGCGTACTCGTCCGCGTACCGGCCGACGCCGACGGTGCCTTCGGCCGGGTCGGCTTCGGCCTGGCGCCGGACGGTGCGGTGGTGCCGGTGGGGAAGTCCGACGGCGGGGTGAGGGCGCCGGTCAGGCGTCCGCCGGCCCACTGGTCGGCGGCCTCCGGGTCGGCGAGCACCGCGCGCAGGGTGGATTCGACGTCCTGCTGCACCGCGGCCGACACCTGGTGCCCCGCCTGACGGGCCAGCTGTGCGGCCTGCCGGGACAGCGCGGAAACCATGCGCCGTCGCTGCTCCGACAGTTCACTGATGCCGGAGGCGTCCAGAGTGCGGTACGCCTCGCGCAGCACCGGCCCCAGCTCCAGGAGCCGCCTGCTCTCCTCCGGCCGGGAGCGCAGCAGCAGGTTCGCGGTCCAGGCGGCCAGGGTTGGGCGGCGGGCGGCACGGATACGGCGTGCGTCCTCGCCGCGGCCGTCCGCCTTGGCCGCGGCCGCCATCTCCTCACGGCGCGCGACGAAATCGGCCGGAGGCGTGAGGTACAGCTCGTCGAGCACCGCCTCCACGTCGGCCTCCCGGCCGCCTCGCGCGCCCTTGCGCTTGTTCAGGGTGCCCACACCTCTGGCCCGCCTCGCCACGCCACGGCACCAGCCTCTCCCGGAGCCGGCGCCCCCGCATCCCGGATCTCGCGGTTCAGCGGTTCGCACCCCGACTGCCGATCACGTCGGCGGTCGGGGTGGGGCGGCGGCAAGGCGTGTCGGTGAGTCTCAGCAAGGCCGGCCGGTCCGCCGCCCCGGTGACCTGACCTGGTTCGCGGCGATGACCATGATGACGAGGCAGATCAGGACGATCCCGGCGCCCACGTAGAGCGGCGCCGTGCAGCCGAGGTCCGCCGTGATGGCCAGGCCTCCCAGCCAGGCACCGAGGGCCTTGCCGATGTTTGCCGCGGACACAATGGCGCCGGCGGCCACGGGCGCTCCGTGGGCGAAGTCGTTGACGCGAGTGATCACGCCGGGCACACCGGCGAACCCGAACAGCCCCATCAGAAAAGCGAGGATCATCGAGGCGACGGCGCTGCCTGCCAACAGCCCGAACAGGGTCAGGGTGACAGTCAGGCCCAGCAGGGAGCGGACCAGGGCGCGGTCAGGGTCACGGTCGGCCGCTCGCCCGCCGATCAGGTTCCCGACGACGAGGCCGACGCCGTACACCTTGAGCAGCCAGGCGACATCCGCGGGGGGAGAAGCCGCCGACCATCGACGACGCTCGGACAAAGGTTCCCGTTCAACCAGCCGGCGTTCAGCCCCGCAAGAGGAAGTCGAACACCGCCTTGCGCCCCTCGTCGCCCGCCGCCCTGCTCTGCACCGAGTGCGCGGCGCCCCGGACCACCACGACTTCGGCCCGCGGTGTCAGCTTCTTCTGGTCGTACAGCCACTCCAGCGGCGTCGACAGGTCTCTGTCCCCGCCGAGGAGCAGTACCGGTACGCCCGGCAGGCGGCGGTGCTCCGGTGGCAGGGGCGGGGCCGGTGTGCGCGGCCAGTGCAGACAGCTCAGCATCCAGCCGAGGCCCGTGGCCGTGGCGGAGTCGAAGGGGCCGTAGTCGGCCGGCGTCAGTTCTGCGGCTGCCTTGTCCAGGGCCTCCTGCCGCCCGGCCACCGGCGCGTCCGACCTGCCCCATGGATAGCGGCCGTCCAGACACAGCGTCGAGGCGTGCAGCCCCTGGCTCAGCTCCTCGGCTGTCGCCGCGTTCCCTTGCCGCGTACCCGCGATCAGGCCCCGCAGCGGTCCGGGGTCGCCGCCCGCCGCCTTGTGCAGGGCGTCGATCATCGCCGCGTAGTTCGGCTCGACGAACTCCCAGGTGGTCAGCGCGTCCAGGACGTCGACGCCGTTGTCGTAGGTGTCCACCACCTTGGCCAGGTCCGCCGCCGGGTCCGTCGTGCACGCGATCGCCTTGCACGCTGCCGTCAGCACGCGCGGTGCCGCTCGCATCGCTGCGAGGTCCATCGGGTCGCCGCCGGTCTGCGGCACCACCGAGTCCAGCACCAGCCGTGCCACACGCCGCGGGTGGGCCAGTGCGTACCGCTCGGCGGTGTACGTGCCGTACGAGACGCCGTCGAGCGTCATCTTCCGTACGCCCAGCGCCCGGCGCAGCAGCTCCAGATCGGCGACCGTGTCACCCGTACTGTAGAAGCGGCGGTCCGGACCGATGGCCGCGGCGCAGTCCGTCACCGCTTGCGCGGTGGGCGGTGTGAGGTCGGACGCCCCCATCTCCTTCTGCAGTTGCGGGCACTGCAGTGCGCCCGCGCCGGTTCCACGCTGGTCGATCATGACGAGGCGGTAGTCCTTCAGCACCGGCGCCAGCTTCTCGCTCAGCCGTCTCACGTACGGCACACCCGGTTGTCCCGGACCACCCGTCAGAAACAGCAGCACACCCTTCGGGGCCTTGACGTTGTCCGCCATCGCGACCTTCAGGCCCAGCCGGCCCGGCGTGCTGCCGCTGTGGTCGAGCGGGACCGTCAGGGTCGCGCAGGTGTAGCCCTCCAGGCCGGGGCAGGCCGCGGCGCCGGAGAGTCCCCCACTCTCCCCGGAGTGTTCCGCGGCCGCCCCGCCCTGTCGGTCCTGCGCCGCCGAGGTGCAGGTCCCCGACAGCAGCAGGACGCCTGCGGCGGCCAGGGCGATCGCCGCCGACGATCCGGGCCGTCGCGTCCCCCGTGCCCGCTGTGTTCTTCGCAGCCCCGCCACGCGTGTCCGTCGCACGTCCGTTCCCCCTCGGCTCGGCTCCATGACCAGGCCAACAGACTGCGGGAAGCGGGCCTGCCACCGCGAGCTTCCGTGCCACGATTCGAGCAGGTTCGAACAGACAGCGGGGGAGACATGACAGCAGGGGAGCGATGAGGACAGCAGGGGAGCGATGAAGGGGGCAGTGGGAGGGTCATGATCGAGCTCACCGTGGACGCCGCCGGGCTTGCCCACTCCCGGTTCGCCGTCTCGCCGTTGCACGAGGCCGCCGCCACGCTGCTGCCCTGGGGCCTGCGGCCGGGCCCGGAGGCCGATCCATGGGTCGCGCGCGCCCGCCGTGTGCTGCGGCGGGCGCGACTGCCGTTGCTGTCGGAACTGGCCCTGGACGGCGGTGGCTACGTGCCGGACTTCCTCAGCCCCCATCCGGCCGGGCCCTCGCCCACCCCGGAGGAAGAGCTGGAGCGCATCCGGGCCACTCCGCCCGAACGGGTCCTGGGCGAGCTGGAGGTGCTGCGCGACGGACGCCCGCACAACGGCTTGACGGGTGCCGAACTGCCCTCTGCCGTGCGGCGGGCGATGGCGCGCGGCGGCGGATACGTGGCCCGGCAGGCGGCCGACGAAATGCGGCGCTACTGGGACCTGGCCTTCGCCCCGCACTGGGAGGCCGCGAAAGCCGTCCTCGACGCGGAGGTCGACCGCTGCGCCGGCGTGCTGGCCCGGCACGGAGCGGCGGGGCTCTTCAACTCACTGCATCCCGGCATCCGTTGGGACGGCGGCACGCTCTACGTCGACAGCCGGTTCACCGTCGCCCTGCCTGTGCCCCTGATGGTCGTGGTGCCCTCACTGGTGGCCGCGGGGCCGGGCGTGGCCGTGGACCCGACGCGGGGCGGACGGAGGCCGCCCATGCTGGTCTACCCCGTGCGCGGCCGAGCCGTCGCCGAGTCCATCGCCCCGGCGGCCCCCTCCGCCGAGATGGCCAGGCTGCTCGGCCCGACCCGCGCCGGGCTGCTCACCGCGCTGGCGCAACCGGCCTCCACCACGCAGCTGGCGGCACGTCACTTCCTCAGCCCCGCCACCGTGTCGTACCACCTGGGCGTGCTGCACAACGCCGGTCTCGTCGCCCGCGCCCGGTCCGGCCGGTCCGTGCTCTACCGCCGTACACCGGAGGGCTCCCGCCTGGCCGGGAACCGCTAGACACGCATGCCTTCCGAAGGCCTCGCCCGGCTCCGGCACCACCGCCACCTCCTCCGTCGGCCGAAGCGACTCAGCAGGGCTCGGTCTCGCCCCGCCCCTCGCGCCAGCGGAGCGGGGATCGAGATGCGGCACAGCGCGCGCTGTGATGCGGCCTGGGGGCGGATCTGGCAGTCGCGGCCCGGTGACCGGGTCGAGGTCGCCGCGCCCGGCAGCCGCACCCGACGAGCCACGGTCGCCGACAGGTTCGACACCGAAGGGCACTTGATCACGCCGATGATCCCGGTGCAGCACCTCTCCGTGCTCCGGTCCTGCCTCCTGGCCGCGTCCGGCGCCGCGCCGAGGCGTGTCGCCGCTCAGTGGCTGGCGGCCAGCGCCGCCAGGACGGCGTGGGTGAGGCGGGTGACGTAGGCGTCGTCGGTGGGGCCGCCGACCGCGAGCATCCGGAAGTACAGCGGGGCGCCGAAGAGGTCGACGGCCAGGCCCATGTCGATGTCCGAGGGCAGTTCACCGCGGTCCACCGCCTGCCGAAGGAGCTCCGCGACCGCCGCGCGCCGGGGGGCGAGCACCGCCTGATGTAGCGCCTCCTGCAGGGAGGGGTTGCGGACGGATTCGGCCACCAGGTCGGGGATGATCCGGCCGACGAGGGGGTGGCGCAGGTCCGCCATCGTGTCCCGGACGAACCGCTCGACGTCCTTGTGCAGGGAGCCGGAGTCGGCCGTCGAGGGGAGGTGCGCGGCGGCGGCCTCGGAGACCAGCTCCACCACCATCGCCTCCTTCGACGGCCAGCGGCGGTACAGCGCCGCCTTGCCGACGTGGGCCCGTCGGGTGACGGCCTCCATCGACATCCGGGCGTACCCCGTCTCGGCCAGTTCCTCGAACACCGCGCGCCTGATCGTCTCGGTCACGGATTCCCGCAGCACCGCGGAACCCGTGGGCTTGCGGTCGAGTGCGTTCCGGCTGGTCGAGTCCACTGCGGGAGATTAACACCGGACGGAACGGTTGCGTTCCGTCCGGGCCGGGTGTACGTTCCGCGCCGAGACGGAACGGACCCGTTCCGTTCCGCAGGAGAGGGGGCCGGATGAAGTTCCTCTTCGACGACAAGGCGTTCTCCTTCCAGACACTGCGCACGGCCGGGCGTGCCGCCTACGGGGGTGCGGATCTCGGCGAGGTCCTCATGACCTGCCGGAACATCCCCGACGGGGACGAAGAGGCCTGGTGCCGGGAGTGGACCGCCACCGCCGAACGCCTGCACCGCGTGGGCGAGGAGGCGCTCGCCGCGGGCCACCGGGTCAGCGCCCGGGAAGCCCTGCTGCGCGCGTCGAACTACTACCGCACCGCCGACTTCTTCCGCGTCGACGACCGGGACGCCGACGTCGAATCGGCCCACCTGGCCCGCTGCTCGCGGGAGACCTTCGCGCAGGCGGCCGTGCTGCTCGACACGCCGGTGCTGCCCGTGCGGATCCCGTACGAGGACACCGTGCTGCCGGGCTACCTGTTCCTCACCGACGACACGGGCCGGCGCCGGCCCACCGTGATCCACCACGGCGGCTACGACTCCACCCTGGAGGAGCTGTACTTCATGGTGGCCGCCGGGGCGCTGCGCCGTGGCTACCACGTGCTCGCCTTCGAAGGACCGGGCCAGCAGTCCGTCCGGCGGGAGCAGGGGCTGGTTTTCCGGCCGGACTGGGAGCACGTGGTCACTCCCGTGGTGGACCACATCCTGACCCGCCCGGAGGCGCACCCCGAGAAGCTGGTGCTGTTCGGCACGAGCTTCGGCGGACTGCTGGCCGCCCGGGCCGCCGCCTTCGAGCACCGCATCGCCGCCTGCGTTCTGCACAACGGCGTCTACGACTTCTGTGAGGCCCCGCTCCGCGGCATCCCGCCCCATCTGGGCGAATGGGTGATGGAGTGCCGCGACGACGTGGCCGGGCCCGTGCTCGCCGCCGGCATGAGCGAGAGCACGCAGATGCGCTGGTTCCTGCGCCATGCCATGTGGGTCTTCGGGGCCAAGACACCCCCCGAGGCGCTGCGCGCCTGTGCCCCGTACAACCTCGACACCGTGGCCCAGCACATCACCTGCCCCACGCTCGTCCTCGACGCGGAGGGCGACGATGCCTTCCTCGGCCAGCCGCAGCGGGTGCACGACGCCCTGCGCTGCGAGAAGGAACTGATGGTGTTCACCTCCGCCGAAGGAGCCGGCGCACACTGCCAGGAGGGCGCCACGCTCCGCTTCCACCAGAGGGTCTTCGACTGGCTCGACGAACGGCTGGGCCGCGCATGACCATGGAGACCCGGCCGCTGGCGGCCACGGCGGACGGCACCCGGCGTCAGGCCCGTGCCGTGCTGGCCGCGCTGGCGCTGTTCATCGTGATCAACGCCGCCGACAAGGCGGTGCTCGGACTGACCGCGGACCCCATCAGGGACGAACTCCGCCTCACCGCCACCGAGTTCGGGCTGATAGCCAGCAGCTTCTACCTGCTGTTCAGCATCTCGGCGGTCGCCGTCGGATTCCTCGGCGACCGGATCCGCCCCCGGCCCCTCCTCGGCGCGCTCGCCCTGGTCTGGGCGGCGGCGCAACTGCCGATCCTCCTCCCCGCCGCAGGATTCGGGGCGCTCGTCGCCACCCGGGTGGTGCTCGGTGCGGGCGAGGGGCCGGGCTATCCGCTGGCCAACTACACCGCCTTCACCTGGTTTCCGGCGGGGCGCCGTGCCCTGCCCTCTGCGGTCGTCGTCGCGGGTGGCGCGGGCGGCACCGTGGTCGCCGCACCGTTGGTCGTTCTGGTCAGCAGCACTCTCGGCTGGCGGGCGGCGTTCGGTCTGCTCGGGGCCGCCGGGCTGGTGTGGGCCGCCGTGTGGCTGCGGATCGGGGGCGGCGGCCCTTACAGCGCCAGGCTGAGTCCCGACGAACCGTCAGACACAGACCGACCTGCAGAAACAGACCGATCGACAGACACGGACCGATCGACAGACACGGATACGACGGTGGACGTGCCCCTGTGGCGCATCGTCACCACCGGCACCTGGCTGGGCGCCACCTTCTCCACCTTCGCCGTCATGTGGACCCTGGCCCTGGGCTTCTCCTGGCTGCCGCTGTACCTGGAGGAGCAGGCCGGCTTCAGCGAGGCGGAGATCAGCGGGATCGTCGGCCTGCCCGCACTGTCGATGGCCGTGCTGGTCCTCACCGCCGGCGCCCTGGCACACAGGTTGCTGCGCCGCGGGGTGAGCGCCCGGATCGCCCAGGGACTGCTCGGCGCGCTGCTGCCGCTGCTCGCCGGGGCGTGCCTGTTGCTGACCTCTCGCCTCGGCCTCACTGTGCTCCTGCTGCCGGTGCTGGTGCTGGCCTTCTCCGCGGCCAACGGACAGACACCGCTCACCAACGCGGCGATCGCGGACATCTGCCCGCCCGGCCGGCGCAGTGCGGCCCTCGGACTGTCGTACGCCCTCGCCGCCCTCTCCAGCCTGCTCGCCCCCTACGTCACCGGCCGGATCATCGACGCGGCGCCGACCGAGGCCGTCGGCTACGGCCGGGCCTTCGACCTGGCCGCCGGACTGCTGCTCGCGGGTGCGGTGCTCTCGGCGCTCCTGATCCGGCCCGACCGGGACGCCCTCGCCCTGTGCCGTCCCGGCTCCGCACCGTCCTCGCCGCCCGCACCGTCCTCGCCGCCCGCCGCGGCCTCTGAGCCCTCAGCGAAGGAGTGACCTCCGATGCCTGTAGACATCGCCGTCGTTCAGGGGGCCCGCACCCCGATCGGCCGGTACAACGGCGCACTGGGCCTTGTTCCCGCGCACCAGTTGGGCGCCGTCGCGATCCGGGCGGCCGTCGTGCGGGCGGGCAGGGAGCCGCAGGACGTCGACGAGGTGGTCCTGGGCTGCGTGGGTCAGGTCGGTCCGGACGCCTTCAACGCCCGGCGCGCGGCTCTGGCCGCCAGGCTGCCCGTGCGGACCACGGCGTACAACGTCAACAGGCTGTGCGGCTCCGGTCTGCAGGCGGTCTGGTCGGCCGCGCAGAGCCTGGCTCTCGGGGCGGCGGACGTCGTCGTGGCCGGCGGGAACGAGTCGATGACGCGGCAGCCGCTGCTCGACTACGGCGAGCGCGCCCCCGACGAACTGTGCGGCCCCACCACCATCGACGGCACTCTTTCCCTGGTCACCGATCCCTTCGGCCACTACCCCATGGGCATGACCGGCGAGCAGGTGGCCGTGCGCTTCCGCGTCTCGCGCGACCGCCAGGACCGCTGGGCAGCCGAGAGCCAGCGCCGGGCCGCCGTGGCGGTCGACGAGGGCAGGTTCGCCGACCAGATCGTGCCGGTGGAAACCCCTGGCGGGCTCGCCGACCGCGACGAACACCCGCGCCCTTCCACGACGGTGGAGAAGCTCGCCGCCCTGCCTGCCGTCTTCACGCAGGACGGCACGGTCACCGCCGGCAACTCCGCCGGCATCAACGACGGTGCCGCCGCCGTGCTCCTCATGCGGGAGGCCGATCTCGCCCCCGGCTCGCCACCGCTGTGCCGGCTGCGCGACGTGGTCGTGCGGGCCCTGAAGCCGGAGATCATGGGGGTCGCGCCCGTCGAGGCGATCCGCGCTCTGCTGCACCGCACCTCCCTCACCCTCGACGACATCGACGTGATCGAGCTCAACGAGGCGTTCGCCGCCCAGGTCCTGGCCGTCATGGACGAGCTCAAGCTCGACCCCGACCGGGTCAACCCCAACGGCGGTGCGATCGCCCTGGGCCATCCCATCGGCGCCACCGGAGCCGTACTGCTGCTCAAGGCCGCGCACGAACTGCGCCGCACCGGGGGCCGGTTCGCGGTGATCGCCTTGTGCATCGGCGGCGGGCAGGGCATCGCCGCGTTGATCGAGAACCCGGACGTGGCCGGATGAGCGGATACGTCTGGCACCCGACGCCGGAACTCGCCGAGCACAGCAACGTCGCGGCCTTCTGCCGGGAACACGGCATCGACGGCGGCTACCGCGAGCTGCAGCGCCGCTCCGCCGCCGCCCCCGAGTGGTTCTGGAGCCGGGCGCTGGAGGACATCGGGATCGTCTGGCACGTACGTCCGCTGCGCATCCGGGACGCCGGCGGGGGCATCGCCGCGACCCGCTGGTTCCCGGGCGGGCGGACCAACCTCGTCGACTCCTGCCTGCAACGCCAGGTGCGGCACGGGCGGAGCGAGGCGCCTGCCCTGCGTTGGGAACGCGAGGACGGGACCAAGGGCGTCCTCACCTACGGCGAACTGGCCGCGTACAGCGCCCGGGTCGCGGGCGGTCTGCGCGAGCTGGGAGTGACGGTGGGAGATCGGGTGGCGGCCTATCTGCCGGCCGGTCCCGAGGCCTTCGTGCTGCTCTTCGCCTGCGCCCGCATCGGCGCCGTGCTGGTGCCCCTCTTCTCCGGCTTCGGCGCGGAGGCCGTCGCCCTCCGGCTCACCGACGCCGGGGCGCGGGTGCTCGTCACCACCAGGGCCTCCGTACGGCGCGGGCGGCGGCACGACATGGAGAGCGTCGCCCGCAAGGCGGCGGAGAGCTCCCCGTGCGTTCGGCAACTCGTCGTCACCGACGAGTTCACCGCACACCACGGCTCCGGGTCGGTGGCGACTCCCTGGCACACCCTGGCCACCGCCGAGCCCGCCGAAGCCGTCTCGGTCTCCGCCGACACCCCGTTCCTGCTGCTGCACACCTCCGGCACGACCGGCCGCCCGAAGGGCGCGGTCCACACCCATGGTGGCTTTCCGGCACAGGTGGGCTGCGAGACCCGCTACAACCTCGATCTGCGGCCGGACGACGTGGCGTTCTGGGTGACCGACCCCGGCTGGATCATGTTCCCCCTCGTCGCCGTCGGCGCCACCCTCGCGGGCGCCTGCGTCCTGACGTACGAGGGCGCGGTCGACCACCCGGACACCGACCGTTTGTGGCGGCTGCTCGACGACCACCAGGTCACCGTCTTCGGCAGCTCGCCCAGCCTCTCCCGCGCGTTGATGGGGCGCGGCCCGCAGCCGGCCGCGCCCGACCGGCTGCGGATCCTCGGCTCCACGGGCGAGCCCTGGTCGGAGGAGGCGTGGCGCTGGTACTTCGCCGCGATCGGCGGCACACGCTGCCCGGTCATCAACATCTGCGGTGGCACCGAGGTCGGCGGATCCCTGCTCGCCTCCGCGCCCACCGTCCCCCAGTCGCCCTGCGGTTTCGCGGGACCGTGCCTGGGCATCGACGCGGCGATCGAGGACGACTCCGGTGCGCAGCCTCCCGAAGGGCGGCTCGGCGAACTGGTCGTGCGGCGCTCCTGGCCCGGTATGACGCAGGGACTGTGGCGGGCACCCGAGCGCTTCGCCGAGGCCTACTTCGGCCGGAGACCGGGCCGTTGGTCGCACGGGGACCTGGTGTCGCGGGTCGGCGAGGAGTGGTTCGTCCACGGACGGCTGGACGACGTCATCAAGGTCGCCGGAAAGCGCCTGGGCCCCGCAGAGGTCGAGGACGCCGTCGTCGGGGACCCGGCCGTTGCCGAGGCGGCCGCCGTCGGCGTACCGGACGCCGTCAAGGGCGAATCCCTGTGGTGCTTCGCGGTTCCGGCGGACGGCCGTCTCCTCGGCGCCGCCGACGCCGAACGGATCCGCGGCCGAGTGGCCGACGCCCTGGGAGCCGCCTTCCGGCCCAGCAGGGTGATCGCCGTACCCGAGCTGCCGCGGACCCGCAACGGCAAGGTCATGCGGCGGATCATCCGGGACCTCGTCACCGGCGAGGCACCCGGCGACCTGTCCACGCTCGTCAACCCCGGCGGCCTCGACGCGATCCGTACGGCCGTGCACAGCACACCGGACCACCGACCGTGAGCCCTGTCGCGCACAACGCTCACCGACCAAGGAGTTCCATGCCGACGATCGACATCCTCCTGCCCGGATTCGCCATCGACACCGACCAGGGCTATCCCGCCTTCTGCGGGGTGTTCCTGGTCCAAGGGCGGGATGCCGCCGGACGCCCGCGGAACGTCCTCGTCGACGCCGCGCACGTCGGACGCCGCCCCTTCCTGTGGCAGGCGCTCGCCACACGCGGCCTGACCGCCGACGACATCGACACCGTGGTCCTCACCCACGCCCACTGGGACCACGTACAGAACATCGACCTGTTCCCGCGGGCCACCCTGGTGCTGCACGCCGACGAGCGCCGGTACGCCCACACCCCGCATGCCAACGACTGGGCCACGCCCGCCTGGACCGGGCTGCTGCTGGAGCAGCTCCCCGTCCGTGAGGTCGCCGACGGGGACGAGATCATGCCGGGCGTGCACATCATCGCCCTTCCCGGGCACTCGCCCGGCAGCATCGGCGTGGTGGTCGAGACGGAGGCGGGCCGTGCCACGATCACGGGCGACGCGCTGCACTTCGCGTACGTCGCCAGGACCCGGCGCAATCCGCTCGTCTTCTGGGATGCCGACCAGGCCGCCCGCAGCATCGACCGGGTCCTGGCCGAGTCCGACGTCATCTACCCCGGCCACGACCGCCCCTTCCGGCTCGCCGCGGACGGTGGCATCGACTACCAGGGGCGCTTCGAGCTCACCCTGACCGGACTACGCCCCGACACCCCGGGCCTCGCCTTCGCCGACGGCGCCGCACGGCCGCTGTGGACCATGCCCGGTATTCAGGAGCAGCGCTCCCTGTACGAGAAGAACGCCGGCGAAAGCCGGCGCCGTATCAGCCGGGTCCCGCGGGTGGTGCGTCCGCACGGGGAGGACGCGGGGGCGAAAGAAGCCGGGTGAGGGAGCGGTTGAACCGTTCGAAGAACGCGTCGGGGGCCTCTCGGGGAAAGAAGTGGCCGCCGGGGACGCGAGTCATGCGGAAGCTGCGCACGTACCGCTCCCAGGCCCGCACCGCGCCCGCGTCCACGAGCGGGTCGTCGGTCCCGGCGAAGCCTTCGACGTGCAGCGGCAGCCGGGCCAGTTCGTCGCCCGGGTCGGGCAGCCCCGCCCGGTGGTGGCTGGCGCAGATGCGCAGATCGTCCCGGAGGATCGGCAGCAGCACCCGAAGCCAGTCGTCGCGTTCGAGGAACAGCGGGTCCAGACTGCCGAAGTCCACGAGCAGGCGGGCCAGTTCACGGTCCTCGTACCCGTCGGGCGGCGGCAGCGTCGGCGCCGTATGGGGGGCCGCGTACGCCCCGAGGAACAGCGCTTCCGGGCCGCGGCGGCCCTGGCGCAGACGGGCCGCCGCGAGCGAGAACGCCACCAGGGCGCCCATGCTGTGCCCGTATGCCGCCCAGGGCTCCTCGTCGAGCAGCGGGCCCATCTCCCGCCCGAGGGCCTCGACCACCTCCCCGGCGTCCCGGAGGCGCGGCTCGCGGTAGCGGGCCTCGCGTCCGGGCAACTGCACGGGCAGGACGTCGACGCCGGGCGGGACGCGTGCGGCCCAGGAACCGAAGAACGAGGCGCCCCCGCCCGCATGATGGAAGCAGAACAGCCGCAGCCGGGCGCCCTCCCGGGGCGCCCGGCTCAGGCAGGGCACGGTGGCGCTGGTGGTCATGCGGGGTCCCCGGCCGAGGTACGGGCCAGCCGGTGGCGGGCGCGCAGCACCCGGGCCCGGGCCGAGGCGGCCCGACGTACGCGGCTCGCCGTACCGGCCATCCGCAGCGCCTGCGACAGCAGCCACAGCCGGGTCTCGGCCGCGCGCTCGGGCTCGGCGCCCAGCACGTCGTGTTCGACCAGGCGCAGCCGTGGGACGGTGCGCTGGAGCAGCTCGGCGTCGGAGTGCGGTACCACCTCGTCGCTCCGGCTCGCCGCGTACGCGACCGGGATCCGCAGCCGGGACAGCTCGTCCTCCTCCAGGACCCAGTCGGCGAGGGCGGCCGGGATCCGGTCCGCCGGCGTCCGCATGACGTGGGACAGGGTCGACGTCACCAGGTGTGGCAGTGGCGTGCTGTGCGCGGCCCGGACGAAGAAGTCGCGCACCGGGGCCCCGACGGTGGCCAGGCCCCTGATGCGCTCGTCGTCCAGGGCCTGGCGCAGGGCCAGATGCCCGCCCAGGCTCAGGCCCACGACGCAGGTGCGGGTCGTGTCGGCGGCGCGGCCGAGCAGGTCGACGAGATACATGAGCATGCGTGTGCTGTCCGTTCCGTAGGTGAGTGTGTTCTCGCCGACACCGGGCAGCTCGGTGACCACGACGGCCGCGCCGAACCGGTCGGCGCCCGCCAGGACCGGCGCCCACTGCTCCTTGACGGCGGTGATGCCGCCGAGGACCAGGATGAGCGGAAGCCTGTTGTGCTGGGACAGGCCGGTGGCCCAGCAGGCGAAGCCCTCGCTGCCGAAGGGCAGATCGAGCCGTGAGATGCCGCGCACCCGCTTGCGCCAGCGGTCGAAGGCCGCCACACAGGCGTCCTGTGCCTCGCGGCGGTCCGGGCCGTCGACGTAGGGGAAGCGGGCCATCGTGTAGTAGCGGACCGCGTCCAGGTCGCGGCCGCGCGCCTCGGACGCCATGGCCAGCGACGACCACTCGTGCGTCCAGGCGTCGGGGCCTTTGCCCTGGACATCCTCGCTCAGGTTCCGCAGGACGCGGTGCAGGACATCGCGGGGGATGCCCTGGGCGTGCGCGTGCGGCAGCGCGAACCTCCGCAGTTCGTGCAGGGGGATCATCGGGCCGCTCCCTTCTCTTCCGGGGCAGGTGTGGGGACATCGGAGCTGGGGGGTGTACTGCGGGCCGCGGACGCGTCACCGCGCCCGGGGACGAGACGGGCGAGGCCCGCGCGGATCCGCCTGCCGAGGGCGGGGGAGCAGACCACGTCCAGCTGCGTGTCGAGGAACAGGGCGCGGAAGTGCAGGCAGCCGTCGGGCGTGCGGTCGGGCTCCGGTGTCATCGGCCCGTCACCACCTCGTGCACCTGCCGGAACGTCCGCGCCTGCAACAGCTCGGCCACAGGGACGCGCCGTCCGCTGATGCTCTCCACGACGGTCACCAGCCTCAGCAGGAGCACCGAGTCCCAGTCGGGGAAGTCGTCCAGGGGGCGGTCGAGGTCCTCGGGCAGGACGAACAGGGCGAGTTCCTCCTCCAGGAGGGTGAGGAACTGTTCGGTGTCGGCGAGCGCGGTGGTCATGTCGGGTCTCCGTCTGACGGCCCGAACGCGGCACGCAGCCGCACATGGGCGGGGGCGGGGGCGATGTCGCTGAGGTCGTGCCGGAAGAAGACGGCGTCGGGATCGTCCGGGTCGGTACCGGCGGAGGCGAACCCGTGCTCGGAGTAGAAGGAGGCGAAGGCGGCGTTGCGTGGCGACGGCAGATAGCGGCCGGTCACGGCCGCCGCCCCGGTGTCCCGGGCGAACTCCAGTACCGCGGCGACGCAGGCGCTCTCGATGCCCCGGGAGAACACCCGGCAGCTGAGGGCGAAGTTGTCGATACGCAGGCGCGTTCCGTCGCGGCGCAGGAATACGGCGCCGACCAGGCCGTGGTCGCCGAACCGGTCGCGGGCGCGCACCGCGATCACATGGTGACCGGGCCGCTCCAGCCGCGCCGCCACCTCCGGGGCCTGCAGACGCTCGGTGGCCAGGTGGAACTGGTTGGTGCGCAGGGTGAGTTGGGACACCCGGGAGATCTCGGAGCCGTCCGGAGGGCGCAGGATCACCTCGATGCCGAGCCCGTCGAGGTACTCCTGGTAGGAGTCGAAGTCCGCGCGGAACTCCTGCCGCCGCGCCTCGGTGCGGTAGCGGCCCGTCCGTTCAAGGTCCGCCTCGGTGAGCTCGAACAGGTCGAACCAGCCGTCGGCCAGCAGGGTCGACGGATGCAGGGCCGGTTCCTCGTCGACCCTGACCACGGCGACCTCGGGCAGCTGCTCGCCGACCAGCCCGCATTCGAAGAGGCTGTCGTCGACGAAGACGAAGCTGTCCAGGCCCAGCCCGAGCCGCTCGGCGATGTCCTGCAGATTGTCGTGCTTGGCGTGCCAGTTGGCGTTGACGCACACGAAGTCGTCCTCGCGCAGCACCATCGCCGGGTGCGTGCGCAGCGTCCGACGTACCCCGTCGGCGTCGTTCTTGCTGCTCACCGCGAGCAGCACACCCTGCGAGCCGAGCTGCTTGAGCACCCGCTGGAAGGTCTGGAAGGCCTCGCCCCGCAGCCCTTGGCCGAGTTCGATGCCGTCAGTGCCGTCCTCGCCGAGTACCCCGCCCCACAGTGTGCCGTCGAGGTCCAGCACCAGGCACTTGCGGGTCCGGCCCAGCCGGGCGCGCACGATGTGGGCCGTCTCCCGGGCGTAGGCGGCCAGCAGGGCGTCGGAGAGCCGGGCTCCCGCGTACTGTGCGGTGCGCGGTTCGCACGCCGGTATGCCCTCGCTCAGCAGCGGGTCCAGGTCCACGGTGACGACGCCGGGATGCTCCTCGGCGAGGGCGAGCAGCCCGCCGTTGAACTCCCGCCAGGCCCGGCCGAGCCGGGCCCGGGAGCGCAGATCGACCAACTGGTGGGTATACGAGCGCTGCAGCGGCACCGTGTTGAGGACGAGCAGTCCGCGGCCCGCGCCCTGATGCATGCGCACCGCGCCGGCGATCAGCGGCAGCCGGGCGCGTACGGCGCCTTCGACGTCTTCGGCCCGCCACGGCACCGTGATGTCGCCGAAGACCGTGTACGGGTCGAGGAGACAGAGCGTGACCTGGGGCTCGGCGTCGCCCGTCGGAGCGTCAGGCGGTCGCATCAGGTCTTGCAGATACGACCCGTAGGGGGACACCCGAGCGTCGAGCACGAGCCCGTGCCGGGCCAGTTCGGCGGTGAGCGGAGCCACCAGCGGAGCCACGGTGGACTGGCCGGTGATCGCGACGGGGACGACACTTACGCCGGCGAGGCCCGCGAGGTCCTCCGGGGCCAGCCGGGCAAGTAGCCGGCCTGCGGCCGGGAGGTCGCCCGGGAGCATGCGGGACAGCAGCGGGCGTACCGCCGCGTACTCCGCGGTGAGCTTGCCCGACCGGGACAGCAGGCGCAGGGTGCGCAGCGCCTCCGGGTCGCGCCAGGTGCCGGACGGGCCGCCGGTGGCGGTGTCCGGGAGACGGTCCTCGGTGTGGGTCATGAACGCTCCAGCGCGATACCGGACTTGATCCACTTGCTGGACTCGACGGTGACGACGACGGCGCGGCCCGGGCCGTCCCACTGCCGCAGCAGTTCGGCGAGCTGGACGAACGGCAGCGCGTTGCCGTTGTTGCCGACGTTGCGTACCACGTTGATCCGGCGGGCGTCCGGGGCGGGCATGTCCGCGGAGATGCGGTCGCTCATCCGGCCGGACAGCTGTGGGGGCAGCAGGAAGTCCACCTGGTCGGCGCCCCAGCCCAGGTCGTCGAGGAGGTCCCAGAACATCTGCCGGGCCAGGGCCGGCACACTCTCCTCGATGGCCTTGTAGTCCTCGGCGATCGCCGTGCGGTCGCTGTGCCGGTCGCCGAGTCCGAACCAGTCGATGACCTGGCCGGGCTTCCGGCCCAGGCCCACCAGCCGGTTGAGCACCTGACGGATCTCGATGCCCTGGCCGAGCGACTCGGAGCTGAGCACGGCCGCACCGGCCCCGTCGCCGAAGAGCACGTAGTTGACGAGTTCCGCGGAGGAGCGGCGCCCGGGGTCGAAGTCCGTCTCGAGGTGTTTGGCGCACACGTCGCCGCCGATCACCAGCACGGTGCCGCAGCGCCCGCCGAGCAGCAGGGTGCGGGCCAGGTCCAAGGCCTGCACCGCGCCGGCGCACCCGGACTGGAGCTGGTATGTGGGGACGTTGTCGATGCCGAGCCGGTCGGCCACCAGGTTCACCGTGGCCGGCATCAGGTGGTCGGGGGTGGCCGTGCCCATGACGACGCAGTCGATGTCCTGGGGCTCCAGCCCGGCCTCGGCCAGTGCCTCGTCGGCGGCGGTCGCCGCGATGTCGGCAAGAGTGTGCCGCACCTGACCGGTCGCCAGGTCCATGGCGAAGTACCGGGTGGTGTTGCCGATGAACATCTCGGCCCATGACTCGTCGACCCCGATCAGTTTGGCCAGCGTCGCGAGGTCCACCGGGTCGCCCGGCAGACAGGTACCGACCGAGGCCAGGTACGCGGTGGGAGCGGTCATCAACGGATTCCTTCCGGGGTCGCGGGTACGGGGCCGCCCTCGGCGAGGTGCCGGGCGCGCAGATACCCGTTGAGGTCGCCCACGGTGCGCAGGCTGGCGAGCAGCTCGTCGACCGGGAGCGTGCCGAGTTGCGGCAGCGCCTGCTCGATCCGGGCCTTCAGCTCCACGACCTGGATGGAGTCGAAGCCCAGGTCCTCGTGCAGGCGGGCGTGGTCGGGCACGAGGGCCGGGTCGTGCCCGCCGACCCGGCACACCAACTGCCGTGTCAGGACGGCGAGGGAGTCCGGCGGGTCCCCCGCCGGGGCCGGCGGGCACGATGTCCCGCGGTCCGTACCATGCGGTACCGCGGTGTCCGCGCCAGGGGGGACGGGTGGCGCGGACGGTTCGGGGAGCCCTGGGGCGGCACCGGAGCGCCAGGCGCGGAACGAGTCGTCGAACACGTACGGCGGCAGCCGCCGCGGCGACCGGTCCGCCTCGGCGTACAGTACGTCCCAGTCCGGGGCGAGGCCCGCGCACCACAGCTCGCCGAACAACTGCTGGGGGCGGTGGCCGGGGGCGTTCTCGCCGGGGTGCGCCGCGTGCAGACAGACCGCGCGCCCGCCGGCCGCCCGCAGCCGGGCCAGCAACGGGGTGAGCACCGCACGCGGGCCGATCTCCACCACGTGGGTGACCCCGGTGGCCAGCAGCGCCCCGGCGGCCTCGGCGAATCGGACCGGCTCGGTGATCTGCCGAGCCCAGTAACCGGCGTCCATGCTCTCCGCGTCGGCCAGCTCCCGGCCGTGCACCGTGGAGAAGACCGGCAGGGCCGGGCGGCGCGCAGGCAGGTCCGCGCAGGCGCGACGGAACTCCTCGACCACGGGCCGCATCAGTGGCGAGTGGAAGGCGTGCGAGACGGTGAGGCGCCGGGCGGTCACCCCTCGCTCGGCCAACTGACGCTCGACAAGGGACAGTTCCCCGAGATCGCCGGCGATCACCGTGCTGCGCGGGCCGTTGACGGCGGCGAGGCCGAGCTGCCGCCGCCCCGTCAGCAGCGGCTCCACCTCCGCGGCGTCCAGGCTCACCGAGAGCATCCCGCCGCCCTCGGGCAGGGTCTCCATCAGAGCCCCGCGCCGGGCCACCAGCCGGGCGGCGTCCGCCGTGTCGAGCGCCCCGGCCGCGCAGGCTGCGGCGAACTCGCCGATGCTGTGGCCGATGACGTACGACGGCCGGATCCCGGCATCGATCAGGGTGGCGGCCATCGCGTGCGCCACCGCGAACAGCGCGGGCTGGGCCAGCCCCGCACGGTGGACGTCCGGATCGCCGTCGAGCACCAGGTCGCGCACCGAGCGCCCGACGTGCGGGGCGAGTTCCTTGTCGAGCTCGTCGAAGTGCCGTGCGTAGGCGGGGCATGACCGGTACCAGGACGCCGCCATCCCGGGGTGCTGAGCACCCTGCCCGGTGAACGCGAACGCCACCGACGGCGCCGTGCGGCGCCCCACGTCGCCCTGAGTCGTCTCCTCGCCGTGCTCCGCGGCCTTGCGTAACTCCGCGACCAGTGTGGGCAGATCGGCGGCGGCCACGGCCACCCGGTGCGGGAGCCGGGACTTGACGTGGTTGCTGGTCCAGCACAGCTGGGCCAGCTGGCTTTGCGGGCGGCGGGCCAGGGCGTCGGCCTGGGCGAGCAGATTGGCGCGCAGCCGCTCCGGGGTGCGGGCGGAGACCGTGAACACCCCCGGTGCCCCGGGGCGGGTCCGGGGGACGGCCCGGGGCGCGGAGGCCAGGAGCGCATGGGCGTTGCTGCCGCCCATGCCGAAACTGCTGACCGCGGCGTGCACCGGGCCCGACGGAAGCCGCAGCGGCGACTTGAGCAGAGTCAGCCGGCGCCCGGCCAGGTCGAGCTTGGGGTTCGCGTCGTCCGCGAACCGGCTCGGCGGCACCGTGCGATGGTGCAGCGCCAGGACGGCCTTGACGAGCCCGGCGATACCGGCCGCGCCCTCGGCATGCCCGAAGTTGCTCTTGACCGAGCCCAGCGCGACGCTGCCGCCGCTGCGTCCGCTGGTCAGCTCGCCGAGGGCCTGGGCCTCGATGAAGTCGCCGAGCAGGGTCCCGGTGCCGTGCGCCTCGATGAAGTGGATGTCGTCGGCCGTCACGCCGGCCTGTTGCCACACCGTCTCGATCAGCTGTTGCTGGGCCCAGCGGTTGGGCGCGGTGATTCCGTTGCTGCGCCCGTCCTGGTTCATGCCGGTCTCCTTCAGCACCGCGTACACCGGCTGCCGGTCGGCCACCGCGTCGCTGAGCCTGCGCAGCAGCAGCACCGCCACGCCCTCGGCGCGGCCGATGCCGTCGGCCGAGGCGCTGAACGGCTTGCAGCGGCCGTCCGGTGCGGAGAGGCCGGCCTGGGCGTAGAAGATGTTGATGACCGGCGTCATGATCAAGTTGGTGCCGGCTGCCAGCGCGTGGTCGCACTCGCCCGAGCGCAGGGAGTTCACCGCGAGGTGGACGGCGACGAGCGAGGAGGAGCAGGCCGTGTCCACGGCCATGCTGGGGCCCTTGAGATCGAGGTGGTACGAGACGCGGTTGGCGCCCATGAAGTAGCCGTTGCCGGAGCCGTAGCGGGCGGTGATCCGGTCGTAGTCGGCGAGCTGCAGGTACGCCCACTCGTTGGCCATCACACCGACGAACACGCCGGTGTCGGTGCCGGCCAGATCCTGTGGGGCGATGGCGGCGTCCTCGATCGCCCGCCACGCACACTGCAGCAGCAGCCGCTGTTGGGGGTCCATCGCGGCGGCCTCCCGCGGCGCGATCCCGAAGAAGCCGGGGTCGAAGGCGTCGGGGTCGTGGATGAAGCCGCCGCGCACGGTGTTGGTCCGGCCCGGCGGCCGGGCGCCGGAGGCGCTGCGCGGGCCGTCCGGTACAGCGGCGTGGTAGCGGTCGGCGTCCCAGCGCTGTTCGGGCACGCGGTCGGTGCCGTCCCGGCCGTCCATCAGCAGCGACCAGTACTCCTGGGCGTCCCGGGCTCCGGGGAAACGGCAGTCGAGGCCGACGACCGCGATGGGTTCACGCTCGTTCATGAGGGGGCCTCGCCGTGCTTCGCCCTGCCGGCCAGGCGTGCCGCGAGGTGGTCACCGATGGCGCGCACGGTCGGGAAGTCGTACGCGATGGTGGGGGAGACCGCGAGCTGGTAGTGCTCCTCGATCTCGCCGCAAATGCTGATCGCCGCGACCGAGTCGATGCCGTAGTCGGCGAGCGGCGTGTCCGGGTCGATCTCCTCGGGCGCCTTGTGCAGGTGGAAGGCCACGCGTTCGGTCAGCCACAGTTCGAGGTCCGGGGCGTCGTGGCGCGGCAACGGGTGTTCCCGGGGTTCGGCGGCGAGGGGCGTGCGGGTGTCGGGGACGATGCTCATGACGTGCTTTCCTCTCTGGATCTCAGCTGCGGGTGGACACGACGGTGGTCGGCTCGGCGGCTGCCGGCGTGGTGGGGAGCAGGGCGGCGACCGCGGGCTGAAGGCGCTGGTGCAGGACCGGCAGGGCGCCGGCGAGGAAGAGCTGCCGCATGAGCGTGCGTTGCGTCTTGCCGCTGGTGGTCTTGCGGATCACCCCGGGGCGCACCAGGACCACGCTCGCACTGGGCAGTTGGAACTGACGGCTGACCAGCGCCTGCACGCTCGAGGCCAGGTGGGCCAGGTCCTCCTCGCCGCGTGTGGCCGACCGCAGCTCCTGGACCACGACGACGTGGGCGCGCTCGGCCGCCTCGTCGGCGACCGTGAACACCGCGCCGCCGCCCCGCCGGAACGCGTCCCCGGACTCCTGTACGGCCTGCTCGATGTCCTGTGGGTAGAGGTTGCGGCCGTGCTGGATGAGCATCTCCTTGATCCGTCCGGTGACGTACAGCTCCTCGTCGAGCAGGGCGCCGAGATCGCCGGTGCGGAAGTAGCCCGCCCGGCCGTCCGCGGTCACCGCACGGAAGGTCTCGGCGGTCAGGTCGCTCCGGTTCCAGTAGCCGGCGGCCACCGAGGCGCCGCGCAGCCATATCTCGCCGACCCGGCCACCGGGCAGTACCTGAAGGGTCATCGGGTCCACGATCAGCACTTCGGTGTCCTTCGGCCGACCGCAGCCGACGAGGGTGCGGGTGGGGCGGTCGCTGCGGGCGGGCCGCAGGTCGTCCTGCTCCAGGGCGTGGGCGTCGACGGTGAGTTCGATGTGCGGGGCGTCCGGGTCGCCGCTGGAGACCAGCAGGGTGTTCTCGGCCAGGCCGTAGCAGGGCAGGAGGGCTTTGGGGCGCAGTCCGTTGCCGGCGAATCGGCGGACGAAGGCGCGCAGGGTCTCGGCACGCACCGGCTCGGCCCCGTTGAGCGCCACCCGCAGGCTGGACAGGTCCAGCCCCGCGGACTGCTCCTCGGTGACCCGCCGGACGCACAGCTCGTAGCCGAAGTTGGGCGAGGCGGTGCCCTCGACCCGGTAGTCGTGGATCATTCGCAGCCAGCGGTGCGGCTGCTTGATGAACGCGAGCGGCGACATCTGCACACTGGTGCCGCCCACCCACAGGGGCTGCAGCGTCATGCCGATGAGCCCCATGTCGTGGTACAGCGGCAGCCAGCTCCCGGCCACGACCCCCTCCGGGGTCGCCATCGCGGTGCGGATGGCCTCCTCGTTGGCGGCGAGGTTGGCATGCGTGACCATGACGCCCTTGGGCTCGCTCGTGGAACCCGAGCTGTACTGCAGGAAGGCCACATCGGTGGCGCGGACCCGAGGCGGGGTCCACAGGTCGGGATCGGTGTCGGCCTCGTCGTCCCCGCCCGTCGACAGGCATGCCACGTCGTGCTCCCCGGCGGCGGCCAGCCAGGCGCCGATGGGCTGCCGGTACTGAGGAAGCGTCAGCACCGCACCCACCTTGGCATCCCGCAGGATGCCGCTGACGCGGGCCAGCCGCTCGCCGGGTTCGTCGGGCAGCGGTGCCGGGATGGCCGTACGCCCGGCGTAGAAGCAGCCCAGGAAGGCCGTGACGAAGTCCAGCGTGGGCGGGTAGAGCAGCAGGACCGGGCGGGACCCGTCGCCCCGCGACGCGTGCCGCAGGCGGGTGGCCACGAGTCGCGCTCGCCGGTCCAGTTCCGCGTAGCTGAGCTCTTCGGGCCGCATGTCCTGACCGTCCTGGTGCAGGTACACGAACGCGGCACGTTCGGGATGGCGGTCGACGCCGGCGCGTACGGCGTCCGCCAACGTTCGGTGCTGAGGCTGGTGCGGCACAGGCTGTGTCCTTTCCGCGGTCGGTGACGGTAGCGGTGCGGAACGTTCCGGAGGCACGGGATGCCATCCGAGGGCTTCAGCCTTGAGGCGTCACGAAAAGGAGGCGTAAAGCGGCAATTGGTGAGCACGTCGCAGGTTTGGCGTTCTCCGGATGGCCGTGGGACGAGCCGGTACAACGGTGGGTGCGTGACGCGACGCAGCGCGTGGTGGCACGCGGTGCCTGCGATGGGTGGCGAAGGAGGTCGTCGTGGTCGATCACCGTGCACCGGCCGGCGGGGAGCCGCTGGGCGTCTCGGCGGGGAGCGGCCCGTGGCCGGTGGTGCGTGAGGCCGTGATGCGGCACGGCTATGCCGTCTGCCACGGACGACTCGCCGACTGGGGGAATGTACCGAGCCCGTGCCCGCGTGAGCTGCTCGGCGCCGACTGGCCCCGCTACCGCACCGCTCGCGAACCAGCCGTCCGGGCACGGCTGTCGGGTTCCCGGCTGATGCTGCGTCACATGGTGGCCGCCGTGAGCGGCACGGAACCGGGCCGGGTGGTGATGGACCGCGACAGCCGTGGGCGGCCGGTCCTGCATGAACCCGCCGGGCTCGACGTGGGCATCAGCCACACGGCAGGGGTGCTGGTGGTCGGTGTCGCTCGCCGCCGCCGGATCGGGGTGGACGTGGAGGCGTGGGACCGGTCGCTGCTGACGCCCGGGCTCGCCGAGAAGTTCTGTCATCCGCGGGAGCTGGCGGAGCTGGCCGCACTGCCGCCCGCCGAGCGGAACCGCGGGCTGGTGCGTCTGTGGACGCTTAAGGAGGCCTATGTGAAGGCACTCGGCGTCGGGTTGACCCAGGATCTCTCGCGGCTGCGTGTGCGTCCCGCCCCGGATGGCGCGGGTTGGTGGCTGGGCCCGGCCGCGCCAGGGTGGCGTCTGCGCTGTGATCTCGTCACGGGGGAGTACGTCGTTGCGTGTGCGCTGGGCCCGGACGACTGCGGGAGCTGGGGCAGACTCGCCGTTCCAGCGGCCGGCTGACGGCGGATCAAGAAGCGGCAGCAATCGAGTCAATGATGTTTCGATACACCGTTGACTCGATTGGGCGGCGGGTCTAGCGTCGGCCTCACACGGCACGCGCACGGCATCCCGATCACGCAGCACCCTCTTCTTCCGAGGAGCGGAAACCGTGACATCCCAGCCTCGCCTCACCCTCGCCGACCAGACGTCCCAGCCCGCGCACCCGCACCGGTGGCGCGTCCTCGCGGTGCTGCTGGTCAGCCTTCTCCTGGTCGTCCTGGACACGTCGATCCTGAACGTGGCGCTGAAGACCCTCGCCGAACCGGCGCCCGTGGGCCTCGGGGCCTCACAGAGCGAACTTCAGTGGGCGATCGACTCCTACACCCTCGTCTTCGCCGCCCTGCTGTTCACCACCGGCGTGCTTGCCGACCGCTGGGGGCGCAAACGCACCCTGCTGGCCGGCCTGTTCGTCTTCGGTGGCTGTTCGCTGTGGTCCGCCTACGCGCACTCCGCCGGCGAACTGGTCGTCGCCCGGGCAGGACTGGGCATCGGGGGCGCACTGGTCCTGCCCGCGACCCTGGCGATCATCATGGCCGTCTTCCCGCCCGCCGAACGCGCGAAGGCCATCGGCATCTGGGCCGGTGCCGCCGGACTGGCCGTCGCCCTCGGACCCATCACCGGTGGGGCGTTGCTCGAGCACTTCTGGTGGGGCTCGGTGTTCCTGATCAACCTGCCCATCGGCCTGATCGGCGTCATCGCCGTGCTGTACGTGGTGCCCGAGTCCAGGGACCCCGGACGCGGCGGCTTCGACCCGGTCGGCGTCGCCCTGTCCATCGCGGGCCTGACCTCTCTCGTGTACGGCGTGATCAAGGGCGGTGAGACGGACGACTGGGCGGACGCCGCGGTGTGGGGGCCGGTCCTCGGCGGCCTCGCCGTCCTTGGCCTGTTCGCCCTGTGGGAGCGGCGCAGCAGGCGCCCGGCGCTCGACCTCGCCCTGTTCACCAGCCGCCGGTTCTCGGTCGCGGTGACCGTCATCGCCCTGGTCTTCTTCGCCCTGCTCGGCGCCACCTTCTTCCTGGTCTTCTACCTCCAGAGCGTGCGCGGCTGGACCCCGTTGGAAGCCGGGTGCCTGCTGCTCCCCCTGGCCGTGGCCCAGTTGGCGTGCTCGCCGGCCGCCACGCTCGCCGCCAAACGGATCGGATTCCGGCCGGTGTGCTCCGCCGGGCTGCTGCTCACCTCGCTCGCCTTCCTCGCCGTGGCCACCGTCGACGAGCACACCGAGGTATGGGTGATCGAGACCGTCCTCTTCGCCATGGGCGTCGGCATCGCCGGTGTCATGCCACCCGCGACGTCGGCCGCGATGTCCGCCGTCTCCCAGGACCGAGCGGGCACGGGTTCCGCGGTCAGCACCACCTTCCGTCAGGTGGGCGGCGCCCTCGGGGTCGCGGTCCTGGGCTCGGTGCTCTCCGTCGCCTACCGCTCCCGCATCCAGGACCACCTCCCGCCGCTGCCCGCCCCGGTCCGCGACACGGCGGACGACTCCGTGGCGACCACCCTCACCGTGGCCGAGGAGCTGGGTCCGCGCGGGGCCGCACTCGCGGCCCGGGCCGCCGACGCGTTCGTCACGGCCATGCATCTGACGGCGCTTGTCGCCGCCGGCGTCACCTTCCTCGGCGCCGCCCTCGCCCTGCTGCTCCTGCCTGCCCGCACGGCTGCCGAGAGGTCCGGCGCCGAGGGGGCGGCCACCAGAGAAGTCCACACCACGGAGGTCTGATCCGCATGCCGCCACACGACGTCGATCAGTCGGCGGCCGCCCCGGGGCACACCCCCCGGGGCGGCCGCCAGCGCGATCCCGCCGCCGACCGGGCGATTCTGGACAGCACCCTGGGTCTGCTCGGCGACGGGTGCAGTTTCGGCGACCTGTCCATGGACATGGTCGCCCAGCGGGCGGGCGTCGCCCGCGCCACCATCTACCGCCGCTGGCGCAACAAGGAGGAACTGGTGCTCGCCGCGCTGGGCAGTCTGGACCTGCCCGTGCCGCCGCTGGACGGCCTCAGCCTGCGGGACAAGCTGGTGACCCTCGTGGACCAGCTGCGGCACCGGGGCCAGGACACCAATCTGCACCGGCTGATCGGCAGCCTGCTCGGCGAAGCGGTGCGCCGCCCCCAGCTGGTGGAGCGGTTCGAGAACACCGTCACCGCCGCACGGGGCGAGGCCCTGCTGCGGACCCTGCGGGAAGGTGTCGACAGCGGCGAACTGCGCGCCGACCTCAACCCGGACGACGCCGTCGAGCTGCTCACCGGACCGATGGCCGCCCGGCTGATCCTCAGACAACGCCCCGTGGAGTCCGCGGCGTTCGCCGAGACGATCGTCGACACGTTCCTGAACGGAACCCGTACGACCCGTGCCGGGACGTGCCCCGGCACGGCACCGGAGCACCTCCCACCAGCTTGAGGAGCCGCAGCCATGAAATTCCTCTTCGACGACCTCGCCTTCGACTACCAGGCGCTGCGCACCGCCGGCTACGCCGATTACGGCGGTGCGCAGCTCGGCGAGGTCATCACGATCGCCTCCCACGTCCCCGACGGCGACACCGAAGCGTGGCGGAACGCGTGGACGCAGCTCGCCGACCGCACCCGGCGGCTGGCCACAGCGGCCGTCGGCCAGGGACGGACGGACGACGCCCGTGCCGCCCTGCTGCGCGCGCACAACTACTACCGGACGGCCGAGTTCTTCCAGCGGGACGACCCACAGGACCTGGAAGCCCGGCGGCTGATGCGGCTGTCCCAGGAGACCTTCGCCGACGCGGCCGAACTCATGGAGCGTCCGCCCGAGTTCATCCGCATTCCCTATGAGGACACCTCGCTGCCCGGCTACTTCTACCGGGCGGACGACTCGGGCGAGCCGCGGCCGACGCTCATCCACCACGGCGGCCTCGACTCCACGGTCGAAGAGGGCTACTTCTTCGTGGCCGCCGCGGCCCTCGCCCACGGCTACCACTGCCTGTGCTTCGAGGGACCCGGGCAGGGCTCGGTCCTGCGCGACCAGGGACTGGTGTTCCGGCCCGACTGGGAGAACGTCGTCACCCCGGTCGTGGACCACGCGCTGACCCTGCCGGGCGTGGACCCCGAGCGCCTGGCACTGGTCGGGACGAGCCTCGGCGGGCTGCTCGCCGTACGGGCCGCCGCGTTCGAGCACCGGCTGGCCGGCTGCGTGGCCCACGACGCGGTCTGGCAGCTCGGTGACGTCGTGGCGCTGCCGCCGTTCGTGCTGGAGTGGGTCGACCACGGGTGCGACGACTTCGCCAACCCGGTGATGTGGGGGATCGCCGCCCAGCAGACCTTCACCCGCTGGCTGCTGCGGCACGCGATGTGGACCTTCGGCGCGGACACTCCCGCCCAGCTGCTGCGCACGATGCCCGCGTTCGGGCTCTCCGAGGTCATCGGTGAGGTGCGCTGCCCGGTCCTCGTCCTGGACGCCGAGGAGGACCTGTTCTTCGCCGGCCTGGAGCATGCGAAGAAGGTGTACACGGGGCTGAACTGCCCCAAGACGCTGCACGTGTTCACGGCGGACGAGGGCGGTGGGGCGCACTGCCACTCCGGTGCCATGCGACTCTTCCACGATCGGCTCTTCTCGTGGCTGGCGGAGACCGTGGAGGCGAAACAGGTGCCCGCGGTGGCCTGACGGCGGCGGGAAACCGTGACCCGACCTGTTCGCACAGCCCGGCCCGCCTCCCCATGGGCCGGGCTGTGCGTCGAATGCGGGCCGACGGGCCAAAGGAATTCTCGGTGGAATTTCCGCCACACGCCCGGGGTGTTCGGACTTTCGCGTCCATTTAATAACCGCGTAACGGCCAGTTATTGGTATCCCGGAACAGGCTCGCATATGCTCCACGTGCAGGTAGTAACACCGCATGTTGTGGCGCCCCGAGTGCGGGGCGGACGGGGGAATCGGAATTAGTTGAATGCGTGTCACGCATTCGGGGGGTACCGTGTCCCTGTCCTGTGTGCAGGCCGACCATCCACTGCGTTACGAGCTGCTGGGGCGGCTGCGGGTGACCCGCGGCACCCTCGACCTGACGCCGGAGCCGCCCAAAATCGCCAAACTGCTCGCTTTGCTGCTGGTGCGGGCAGGTGAGGCCGTCCCCGGTGAAACACTCGTGGCGGAGCTGTGGGAACAACGCCCGCCGCGGTGCGCCTCCGCGAGCCTGCGGGTGTACGTCTCCCAGTTGCGGAAACTTCTGACCATCCCGCAGGAAGACTCCCCCATCGTCACCGCACCGGTGGGATACATTCTCGACCTGAGCGCCGCCGGAGCGGACTTCCAGGATTTCGAGACCCTCTACACGCGTGGCCGAGAACTCTATCTCACGGCTGATTTCATGCGGGCCTCCGAACTTCTCCGCAGGGCACTGGCCCTATGGCGTGGCCCGGTCCTCGAGGGCATTCCGGCCTCCCTGGATCTCGCTGCGTTCAAGGCCGTCCAGGAGGAGAGGCGGCTGAATTGTGCCGAGCTGAGTTTCGACGCCGCGCTGGCCCTCGGCCATCACCATGTAGTGATCGAGGACCTGAAGGGACTGATCGTGCGCCATCCCCTGAGGGAGCCCTTCTACCGTCAGTTGATGATCGCCCTCTACCGCGCGGGGCGTCAGGGGGACGCGCTCGACGTGTACCGCAGGGCCCGCCGGGTGATCAGAGAGGAGCTGGGCGTCGAACCGGGGCCGCCGCTGAGGCTCGCTCAGGAAGCCATTCTCCGGGCCGATCCGGCGCGGCTGGAGGCCGCCGGATTCCTTCCCGCCGTCCACTGACCTGGTCCCGAGCGTTCACAGACCTGCTCCGACTCCCATGCGCTCAGCGGCTCGTGGAGCGAGTCCCACGTGATGGCCGGCAGCGGATCCTCTTCCGCAGCCGGCCGGTGGAGCACATGACCGGTGACGGACGGCGTGAGGCGACCGCGCCGACGATCACTCGGCAGCTGGGAAAGGCGAGCCGGAACTGCCCGCCCGTGTCGGAGCCGACGGCGCTGAGGCGTGGCAGGCCAGCCATGCCGTTCAGCCGATGACAGGGACTGTTCGGAACCGGCAGGCCCCTGCTCCGGACCGCTTCGAGGGCGTCGGACCCGAAGATCAGATTCCTGCCCCCGAACGCATGGACAGTGCGATCAGGGCGTCTGGTCCGTGCCGGCGGACGGTTCCGGCACACCACGGCGGTTGCTGCGCGACGCCCATTCCCCCGCCGCGCTCCGCTGAACATCCATGTACGCGAACCTGAAGAGACGGAGAGCGCCGGTGCTCCTCCCCGTGAGGTCCTGGCCGGCGCTCCTTGGCTCCTCCTACCGGCCTGACCCGCACGCTGCGCTTTGCCGTCCTGGATGCACCGCCGGTCTCGCCCCAAAGCCCTGCCTACGCCTGTATCCACCGCCTGAGTGCATCGACCGTGTTTTCAGGCGTCGTGTTGAAGCACAATCGGATCCCGGGCGCTTCCTCGGTCAGGACGTTGACCAACCGCTCGAACAGCAGGGTGTTCTCCGGCAGCATGCGTACGCCGCCGCCGATCATCGCCAGGCCGAACGTGTGCTCCTGCAACTGCTTACGGACGGTCGCCTCGGCGTGGTCCGGAGCGATGCCGATCAGGCACGGAACAGCATCGAATCCCGCCTCGCGCAGGGCCGCGTTCGCCGACGTGATCCGAGCGGCGAGCGCCGCCTCGTCGACTCCGTCCGGCATCCGGGTGTAGTCGAGCGCGCTCGGATGCAGCCCGATGGACAGGACCTTGGTGTTGCTCGGCAGCGGACTCGCGGTCGTCGGTCGGCCCATGTGCGGTGCCCTCTCTGCTCGCGTCGGGGTGATCTTCCCGGTGTATCACGGAAGTTGGGCAGAGGGCCCACCAGATGACGGCACCTCAGGTCCACCTAGCGTGACCATCAATCGGCCACCGCCTCCCTGCGCGCTCACGTCCTCGCCGGTACCGGCCGCCGGAGCAGATAGGCGGCTGCAGTGGAGACCAGGACGGCCATGCAGGCGATGAAGACCAGCCCTGCCTTCTCCAGGCCGATCGTTTCCGACAGGATCCCCACACCGATCACCGGCACCGAAATACCCGCGTAGGCCACCACAAACAGCGTCGAGATCACCGCCGCGCGCCGGTCCGCCGGAGACGCCCCGGCGACCGCGGCCAGCGCCCCGCGGAAGGCCAGCCCCTGCCCGCCCCCGCCGACGAGGGCGCTCAGCACCACCAGCGACATCAGGTTCCACCGCAGCGCCCCCGCGAGCAGCGCCAGCCCGGCGAGGAGGGCGGCGCAGCCCAGCGGCAGCGACCGCCCGACTCCGACGCGGCCGACCGCCAGTTGCCCGGCCGTCGAGGAGAAGAAGGCCAGCGCGACGACCAGCCCGCTCACGGCGTGGTCGTGCACGTCCAGGGACTGGGCGAGGAACTCCGGGCTGACCGAAGTGAACACCCCGAACAGGGCGAACCCCACGAAGGAGGCGATCGCCGCGGGCCCGAACACCGCCCGCACGGACGCGGGCAGAGCGGGCCGCTGCGGCCGTACGGTGCTCAGGGGCACCCGTTCCCGTACCGTCTCCGGAAGCCGCAACAGGACGGCCGCCGAACCGGCCACCAGTGCCAGGTGCACGGCGAACGGCAGGTACAGCGGCCAGGCTGCGTACTGCGCGAGCACCCCCGCGAGCAGCGGACCGCAGCCCAGTCCGCCCATGTTGGCGGCCGTCGCCACGAACGTGGCCCGCGAGGCGCCGCCGTACGGCGCCAGCTCCATCACATACGCCGTCGCCGCCCCGGTGAACAGCCCGGCGGACAGCCCCGAAAGCAGCCGCCCCGCATAAAGCCACCCCAGGCCGGTGGTGCACAGGAAGCAGACAGCGCTCGCCGCCGCGAACCCGAGACCGCACATCAGCACCGCCCGCCTGCCCACGGCGTCAGAGGCGTTGCCCATGAGCAGCAGCACGCCGATGACCCCGAAGGCGTAAAGGGCGTACACGACGGTCACCGTCAACTCGGAGAACCCGAACTTCTCCTGGTACAGGGGATAGAGCGGAGTCGGCAGCGTGGTGCCGGCCATGCAAACGGCGAACACCGCCCCGCCGAGCAGACACGCCCGCCACCCTCGCCGATCACCGTCCATCCCGCCGACGATAACGCCGCAAGCGGTACCTCTCGCACATTGAAGGCACCGAAGGGAATCGAAGGCACTGAACGGATCCAAGGCATCGAAGGCACCGCAGGCATCGAAGGGCGGCTGACGCGTCGGAAAAAGTTGACACGTCGGAGACTCCCGACGCATTCTGTGGGCATGCCACCAGTCGACGTGTACAGCGCACTGGCCAACCCGGTCCGGCGCAAGCTGCTCGAAGGCCTGATAGGAGGAGCGCGTGCGGCCGGGGACCTGGCCGGGGAGTTCTCGCTCAGCCGTCCCGCCGTCTCTGAACACCTCTCCGTGCTGAGGAAGGCCGGACTGGTTCGTGAGGAACCCCGTGGCCGCCACCGCTACTACCACCTGCAGCCCGAGCCCCTCGCCGAGGTCGGCGCATGGCTGCACCCCTTCGAGCGCTACTGGCGGGCGCGCATGGGCGCCCTGAGCGACGTACTGGACGAGATCAGCACCACCAGCGACAGCAAGGACGACTCCCCATGACCGTGGAACCCCGGACCATCCACTGCGACCAGTTCATCGCCCACCCTCCCCGGGCCGTGTGGCGTGCGCTCACCGACCCGGAGCTGCACGCGCGGTGGTGGGCCGCCGGAGACGTACGCCCGGAAGTCGGGCACCGGTTCACCCTGGACATGGGGCCGTGGGGCCATCAGGAGTGCGAGGTGCTCGCGGTGGAACCGGAGCGTCTGTTGCGTTACAGCTTCGCCCCGGGCACCTTGGACACCACCATCACCTGGCGCCTGGAGCCCGAGGGGACGGGCACGCGGCTCTTCCTCGAGCATTCGGGCTTCGATCTCGACTCGCCGCTCGCCAAGACCGCATACGACGGCATGGGCAGCGGCTGGCCGGGTGTGCTGGAGCGGATCGAGCCCGCGCTGGACGCTGTGGCCGGCCGATAGCCCGCGCGTGATCGGCCGACGGGGTCCTCAGCCGCAAAGCTCACTGGCCGACTGAAGTCAGAGGCTTGTCGAATTCGCCGATTCTCGATCGACGGGAGAGTGAAGGCATCACATCCCACGACTTCAGGAGCGTCCCATCATGACCGTCACCGCGGATATGGCCATCTCCGTCGACGGCTACGTCGCCGGCACCGACGTCACCATCGACAACCCGGGTGGCGACGGTGCCGAGCCGCTCTTCGAGTGGATTCACAACCTGGCGAGCTGGCGGGAGCGTCAGGGGATGACCGGTGGCGAGGAGAACCGGGACTCTGAGCTGATGCGCGAGTGGTTCGATGCCACCGGAGCGGTGGTCATGGGCCGGATGATGTACGACACCGGGGAGGAGTTCTGGGGGGACAACCCACCGTTCAGGACTCCTGTGTTCGTTCTCACCCACCGCCCGCGGCCGACGCTCGTCAAGGAGGGCGGCACCACCTTCACCTTCGTCACCGACGGCATCCACAGTGCCCTCGACCGGGCGAAGGCCGCCGCCGGTGACAGGAACGTCGACATCGCGGGCGGCGCGAGCACGGTGCGGCAGTACCTCCGGGAAGGGCTCATCGACGAACTGCAGCTGCACGTGGTGCCCGCGCTCCTCGGTGGGGGACTGCGGCTCTTCGAGGGACTGGGCGTCCGGCTGCGGCACCTTCAGCCGGTCAGGGTGGTCGACACGCCGCTGGCCACCCACGTGAAGTACCGCATCCCGAAGTGATCGCCGAGTCGCTCAGAACGTCCGCCTGAGCAGGTCGAGCAGCGCCGCCCAGTGCCGCTCGGCCGCGGCCTCGTCGTACGCGGAGGTGTCGGCCTGCGTGTAACCGTGGTGGGCACCTTCGTAGACCTCGTACCGGTGACGGACGCCCGCCGCGGTGAGCGCGTCGGCGAGGCGTTCAATCTGCTCGGGAGGCATCGACTGGTCCGCGTCGGCGTGTCCGAAGTACAGCTCCGCGGTGATGTGTTCGGCGACCAGATGCGGGCTGTCCGGCGCGTCGGTCGCCAACTGCCCGCCGTGGAAACCGGCCGCGGCGGCCACCCGGTCCGGGTAGGTACCGGCGGTGCGCAGGGCCAGCCGTGCGCCCATGCAGTAGCCGGTGAGGGCGACGGGACCGTCGGCGACCTCGGGCCGCTCGGCCATCCAGCGCAGATAGGCGCCGGCGTCCCGCATCGCCGGTTCGGGCGTCAGGGACCGCATGACCGGGACGATCTTCTCCCACAGCTCCGGCCGCGCGGCGGGGTCGATGAACTCGGGCAGTTCGAAGACGGGGCTGCGCCCGTGACGGTAGAAGACGTTGGGGACGAGGGCCGTGTAACCGGCCTCGGCGAGCCGGTCGGCCATCGACCGCAGATGGGGGCGCAGCCCGAAGGCGTCCTGGTAGAGGAGGACGCCCGGCCGGGGAAGACCGTCGCGCGGGTGGGCCAGGTAGGCGTCCGCCACGCCGTCCTCGGTGGGGATGTCCACGTCTGTTGCCTGTACGGAGGTCATGGGGGTGCCTCTCTGTGCAGTCCACGGCGAGCAGCTCGCCGACCCGGCGGAACCGGGCCGTCGGCATGGTTACACGCACCATGCAACCGGGCCGCGGCACCCCCTGCCGCTTGGCGACGGCTTTACTCGAACCGGGACGTGTCGCCCGCTCCCTTCCGGACGATCTCGGCTTCGCCGCCCGAGAAGTCGATCACCGTGGTCGGCTCGGTACCGCAGTCCCCCGAGTCGACGACTGCGTCCAGTACATGGTCGAGCCGGTCCTTGATCTCCCAGCCCTGCGTCATCGGCTCCTCCTCGTCGGGCAGGAGCAGTGTGCTGGACAGCAGCGGCTCACCGAGCTCGGCCAGCAGCGCCTGGGTGACGACGTGGTCGGGGATGCGCACGCCGACCGTCTTCTTCTTCGGGTGCTGAAGCATGCGCGGCACCTCCTTCGTCGCGGGCAGGATGAACGTGTAGCTTCCCGGCGTCGACGCCTTGATCGCGCGGAACACGTCCTTGTCGACCAGGACGAACTGGCCGAGCTGCGCGAAGTCCTGGCAGACGAGGGTGAAGTGGTGCCGGTCGTCCAGGCGGCGAATGGTCCGGATCCGGTCGATGCCGTCACGGCTGCCCAGCCGGCAGCCCAGCGCATAGCAGGAGTCCGTGGGATACGCGATGAGCGCACCGGAGCGGACGCTGTCGGCGACCTGAGCGATGGTGCGCGGCTGAGGATTGTCGGGGTGCACGTCGAAGTACTTCGCCATTGGACGAGCCTATGCCCTGGACACCCGGCAGCCGCGCATGCCATGACAGGTACACCCACGGAGTGCGGCCTTCGCCGGCGCCTGAGTCGCCGGCAGGCTGAGCGATCTCCCGTGCGGCCGTCCGGTCAGGCGGTGCCGTGAACCGGTCGGGATGAGCGCCGAGTTCCGGGGAACCCAGTCCGGAACGAACGTCGGCGTACGGGCTGGGGCGGGTGAGGTAGCGTACCGAGCGGTATGTCGTGAAGGAAGTGCAGGACGAGGTGAAAGCCGACGTGGCTGGCAGGGAGGACGCGGGCCGTCAGGCGGGGATGAGGAGGGCCGACGGTTCGGCGTGGGCGGAGGAGTTGCTGGACCATCTGCGGCCGACCGGGCGCGACGTCCGCCGGGTCGTCGCCTGGCTCGCGAACGCCGTGGAGGGAACCGCCGCCCTGCGGGACGACAGCGGCACGCTCCTGTCCGGCACGTCGATGCCCCTGGACGACGACCTCGTCGCGGCCGTCGCCGCCGGCCGCATCGCCTCCGCCGCCTGGGAGGGTCAGGGGCGTCACCTGCGTCTGGTCAGGGTGGAGTGGCCGAACCGGCCGTCGGCGGGCGTCCTCGCGGTGTCACGGGAGGCGCCCTTCGACCGGCGCGCCTCCGACATCGTCACGCGCACCGTGCAGGTGATCGAACTCCTGCTCAGGGCGGGCGAGACGGCCGTCGCCGGACGCCGGCTCGCACAGGCGACGTCCGATCTGCGGCTGGCGATCCTGCAGTTGCTGATGGTGGAGGACACCGTCTCCGCACGCCGCGTCGCCGCGGGACTGTGGCCCGGCCTGCTCGACACGGACACCGCCTGCGTCTACGTCGTCGAGGGCACCGCGGAGGATCGCGACCGGCTCGCCGAGGAGTGCGTCGACGCGACGGGCGAGCGGGCGCTGGTCGTGCTCTGCCCGGCGGTCGAGGAGCATGTGATCGTCGTGACGCCCGGCGAGGCCGAGGCCCGGGAACTGCGGTCGCTGATCGGGCCGCGCCCGCACACGTTCCTCGGCGGCAGCGCCCGGCAGAACCTGGCCCGCACCGCCACCGCGTACGGGCAGGCCGTGAGCGCCCTCGCCGTCGCGCACTTCCGCCCGGACAAGTCCGCCGTCTACGCCGAACGCACCCACCCCGAGCGCCTGATCGACCCCACGGCACTGCGCGGCTGGACGGACCGGCTGCTGCGCCCGCTCGACACCCTGCCGCACCACACGCGGGCCGAACTGCTCGCCACCACCCGGCTGGGCCTGGAGTTCACCGCGGTGAACGCGGCCAAGGTCCTCGGCGTCAGCCGCAACACCGTCCGCGCCCGCATGGAGCGCGTGGAGGCCCTGTTGCGCGTGGACTTCGCCGACCTCACCGCCCGCGCCGTGGTCCACCTGGCGCTGAACATCCAGGTGAGCCTGGCCGACGTACCGGCCGGCACCGGCGCGTCGGACGCGTCCCCCGTCTCGCTGTGCGACCTGCTCTCCGGGCCCGCCATGCGAACCTGGGCGCAGGACCTCCTCGCCCGCCTGGACCGGAACACCCGGGACCTGCGCCGCACCGTCCGCACCTGGATCGCCGAAGGCGGCAACGCCGAACGCGCCGCCCAGACCCTCGGGGTCCACGCCCAGACCGTGCGCGAGCACGTCCGCAGCGCGGAACCCGTCCTCGAACGGCAGCTCCTCGCCGGGGGCACCGACCTGTACGAGGTGGTCCTGGCCCATCTCGCCGTGGGTGACCTGGATCAGCCCGCCCTGCACGGGGCGAAATCGGGCCTTCCGGACTCACTTGTGCACAGGTGAGCCCTGAGGAGGGTCCAGCGGGCATAAATGCGATACCAATCCGGCCGCCCTAGACGTAAGTTCGACCTGCCGCGGGGGCACGACCGGAACGGGGGACCGGTCGCGTCCCCGCACCCGGGCGCTCAGGCCCCGAACCGCACCGGAATCTCCTGCCAGCCGAACGCGATGAACGACGGCACCTGACGCAACTCGTCCTCCCCGACGGCCAGCCGCAGGTCCGGGAAGCGGTCGAAGAGGGCAGGCAGGGCCGTCAGGGCCTCGACCCGGGCCAGCGGAGCGCCGATGCAGCGGTGCGCACCGATCCCGAACGCCAGATGGTCGTCGGCCCCGCGCGAGGCGTCGAAGGTGTCCGCGTCCGGCCCGTAGTGCACGGGATCCAATCCGGCCGCGGCGTACGTCGTGATGATGGCGTCCCCTGCCGGAACGGTCACGTCGCCGACCTTGAGGTCGCTGACGGCGAACCGCAGGGGCAGTGACGCGATCGACGGGTGCACCCGCAGCGTCTCGTCGATCACCGCGTCCCAGCCGATCTCCCCGGATCGCACCGCCGCCAGCTGCTCGGGGTGGGTCAGCAGGGCGACGACCGCGTTGCCGATGAGATTGACGGTCGTCTCGAAACCCGCGCCGATCACCAGCAGCAGCGTGTACAGCAACTCCTCGTCGCTGAGCCGGTCACCGTCCTCGTCCCGCACCCGGATCAGCTCGGTCGTCAGATCGTCCCCGGGCCGCTCGCTGCGGTGGGCGATCAGCGCTCCCAGCACCGTACCGATCTGCTGCTGCACGAACGCCGCGTGCTCCGGACTCGGGTCGGAGGTGTCCATGATGGCCGCGATGAGCGTCCTGGTGGCCTCCCTCAACTCCTCCGGGACGCCGAAGAGTTCGCAGATCATCCGCATCGGCAGGGGATGGGCGAAGGAGGCCTTCAGATCGACCACCGCACCACCCTTGTCAAGCGCGTCCAGCAGTTCCGCGGTGATCGCCTCCACACGCGGACGCATCATCTCGGTGCGCCGCTGGGTGAAGCTCGGCGCGACCAGCTTGCGCAGCCGTGTGTGGTCGGCGCCGTACGTCGAGAGCATGTTGACCACGCCGACCCAGCCCAGGATCCACTGCCAGGAGGGGTGTTCACCGATCTCGGGCCACAGCTTCCCGTGCAGCCGGGGGTCCTTGCTGACCTGCGGGTCGAGGATGAGTTCCTTGAGGGTGTCGTAGTCCGTCGGCGCCCAGGCGGGGATGCCGCCGGGCAGCTCCACGGGCACGATCGGGCCCAGCGCGCGCAGCCGGGCGCTCTCCCCGGCGATGTCGGCGCCGAACGGGTCGATGGCGAAGCGGTCGATGCGGTCGGTCACGGTCACGTCGGTACTCCTGGCTGGTCGGGGGAGCGAGGGCTGAACCGGACGGGCAGGGAGGTCAGCGAGCGGTGGAAGGGGCCGGGCCGCCAGGTCAGGCGGTTCCGGGGCAGGACCGGCTCCAGGTCGGGAAGCCACTGCGTGAGCCGCTCGATCGCCTCGGTGGCGATGAGCAGCGTGTGCTGCCGGACCGGGCAGGCGTGCGGGCCGGCCGACCAGGACAGGTGCGAGGCGTCCTGGGGGTGACGGCCGCTGGTGACCTCCCGCTCGGCGAAGTACGCGAGCGCCCCGTACGAGACCACCACCGGCACCGCGGCCCTGATCCACGTCCCGTGGAAGGACACGGGCGTGCGCGCGTAGTGGATGCCGTAGTTGGCCAGCGGCGTCTCGTGATGGAGCACCTCCACCACCGCGTCCGTCACGGGGCGCGCCCCGCTGGTCAGCGTCGAGTAGTACTGGGGGTTGCCGAGGATGCGGGACAGCGCGTTCGACACAAGGTTGGCCGTCGGCTCGTGCCCGGCCCCGAGGGTGAGGAACACCTGCCAGGTGACCTCCTCCGGGGTGAGCCCGGCAGGATGGTCCAGCAGCCGACTCGGCAGGTCGTCGCCCCGCCGCTCGGACTTGGCGGCGATCAGCTCCAGTACGTAGCCGCCGAACTCCGCCTCGCCCTCGGCCGCTTCGTCGCCGCCCTCCATCATCTTGCCGAGCGCCACGTGGAGCCGGTCGCTCCGGCTGTCCGGCAGTCCGAAGAGGTTGTTGAACACCAGCGCCATCAGCGGCCGCGCGAACTCGCCCACCAGATCGGCCTCGCCCTTCGGCCCGATCCGGCCCACCAGTACCCGCACCGCGTGGTGCACCCGCGCCCGCAGATCGTGCGGCTCGATCAGATCGAACGTGTCGATCAGCGAGGTGCGGTAGCGGACATGTGCGGTGCCGTCGGCGAACAGTGTGTTGGGCCGCCAGCGCATCATGCCCAGGACCGGCGAGTCGTCGGCGACCGTCGCCTCCCACGGCCGGGGGTCGTGCGAGAACGTGTCCGTGTCGTGCAGCAGATCCAGCGCCGCCCGCCGTTCGGTGACGACATACGCCGGCACGCCCGGCGCCAACTCCGCCCAGCCGACCGGGCCTTGGGCGCGCAGGTCGTCGTAGTAGCGACACGGATCCAGCGCGAAGCCGTCCTCCCACAGCCGCACGGGCGCCGAGCGGGAGAAGGCCTGCCCGTCGGGGGAGTGGGTGGTCGTCATCCGGGTCACCGGCCTTCCGGAGCGTGACGGTCGATCAGGTGCTGGACCAGCGCGAGCAGCGCGTCGACGGACGAGTCGGCGTCCCGCGCGTCACACGTCACCATCGGCGTGCCCGCCTCCAGATCCAGGGCGGCGCGCAACTGCTCCCCCGTGTGGTGCCGGGGCGCGTCCGGGAACGCGTTGAACGCGACGGCGTACGGCAGTCCCGTCTCCTCCACCAGCCCCAGCACGTCGAAGGATGCGTCGATCCGACGGCCGTCGACCAGGACCAGGGCACCCAGCGCGCCGTACGCGATGTCGTCCCAGAGTGCCCGGAACCGCTCCTGCCCGGGCGTGCCGAACAGATACAGCACGACCCCGCCCGGCAGGCTGATCCGCCCGAAGTCGACGGCGACGGTCGTCGTCGACTTGTCCCGCACCCCGGCGAGATCGTCCACCTGCGCGGACGCCTCGCTGAGCGGCTCCTCGGTGTGCAGCGGCCGGATCTCGGAGACCGAGTCGATCAGGGTCGTCTTGCCCACCCCGAAGGGCCCGGCGACCAGGATCTTGACCAGGTCGCGGGCGGTGTCGGGCAGGTGGACGTCCGCGGTCCTCCCGCGTGCCGTGTCGCGGGCGCGGGCGCGGGTGTCACTGGGTGTGCTTGAGGGCGCGAAGGCCATCGGCCACTCTCTTCAGCAGGTCGGGGTCGAAGCGCTCGGCGGGCGGGATCGGCGCACGGGCCAGCACCAGGTCCCGGTCGATCAGCTCGGCCGCCAGGACGCGCACCGCGGACACCGGCAACCGCAGCAGCGCCGCGGCCTCCACGACCGTCAGTGGGCCCTCGTCCAAGGCGTCCAGCAGGGCGAGTCGGGCGGCGGGCAGATCGGCGGGGGCGGGTGTGCGGGTGGTCGTGAGCACCGACAGCCGCTCCAGGTGGGTCCGGCCGGTCCGGGCCACGCCGCCGGTGGACAGATACGCGGGGACCAAGGGGCGGCCGCCACGGCGGCCGGTCATGCCGGCGCGCCGCCGTCGGCGCCCCGGGGCGCGGCGACCATCGCCTTCTCGCCCAGCCGGGCCACCTGCGAGTGCACCCGGTGCGCGAGCAGATCCAGGCGCACCTCCCCGTCGCCGTACGCGGCCACGCACGTGCCGTGGTCCGTCGGCACGATCAGCACATAGCCGTGGTCCGACTCGATGACGACCTGCCGCACCTCGGCCCGCTCCCGGTCGGCGAACGCGGCCGCCGCGGTACGGCATGCCCCCTGCACGGTGCTGGTGATCGCGGCCACCCGCTCGGCCGAGGGCCGGCTGAGCGCGTCCGTGTAGCCGGTCACCAGGCCGTCCCGCGTGAGCAGCACGGCGGCCACCACGTGCGGCACCTGCAGGATCGGTTCGAGCACCCATGCCGTGTCTCCCGCGTCGCGGCTGGTCATCGAGCCGTTCCTCCTTCGTGGTCGGTGTGCTCGGTGTCGTCCGTGGCGGCTTCGGCCCGCTGCCGCGCGGCTCGCGCGGTTTCCGGTACGGCGGTGGCGGCGTCGGCCGCTCCTTCGCCGGCCGCGGACCGGGCGGCGGCGGTCCCGGCCTGCAAGGCGCCCAATGCGGCGGCGGCCTGCTCCGGGCTGCGTTCAGCGGGCCGCGGGGCCGGCGTGTCGGCGGAAGCGGCCGTGACCCGAGTGCGGCGCCGGCGCTGGGGCAGACCGCCGGCGTCACGCCGAGCGTGATGCCCGGGTACGGCGCCGGAGGCATCGTCGTCATGGTCGGCCCCGTATCCGTGCGAGGGGGCGGACGCCTCGCTCGGGGAGTCGACGGATGCCTCGCCCGGGGAGCCGACGGGTGCCGCGTCCGGGGAGCCGGCGGACGGCGCGTGCCGGGAGGCCGAGCGCGTGGAGCGTGGCGCGCTGGCCGCGGGCGGTCGCTCGTCGGGGTCGATACGGCTGAGCAGGTGGCTGTCGATCCGCAGCACCGCCCGCACCCCGCCGTACGGCGACGGCGACGACAGGTCCACGCCCAGGTCGAACTGCCGGGTCAGCTGCCCGATCGCGGCGAACCCCATGCGCGGCGGATCGCCCAGCTCGGTGAGGAGGATCGGCTCGGAACCCGCCACCAGCTGCTGCGCCCGGGCGCGTTCGTCCTGGGTCATGCCCAGCCCCGCGTCGTCGACCGTGACGCAGACGCCGTGATGCACATGCTCCAGGTTGACCACGACGTCCGTGTCCGGCGCGGAGTGCCGCAGGGCGTTGTCGAGAAGTTCGGCGACGATGATCGCGACCGGCTCCACGGCGTGGGACACCAGCCCGGTCCCCGCCTCCAGGTGGTTGTGGATCCGGACCCGCCGGTAGCCGGCGAGCCGGGCCTGGCCGCCGGTCACCGCGTCCACCAGGTGCGACTCCTCGCGGGCGAGCCCGACCCATGCCCCGCACACCACGGCGGCGACCTGCGCGCGCCGCAGCGACTGCTCGTTCTCGTGGTCGAGCCGGAACAGGGTCTGCGCCAACTCGGGGTCGTCGTACGTCTGCTGAAGCCCGCGTAGCGCGTCCTGCAGCCGGTACAGGGCCGCCTGGATCTCGCGTGTCGCCCCGCGCATACCGGCCTGTGCGGCCGCGTCGATCCGGGTGCGCTGTGCGGCCAGCTCGGTGCGCAGCCCGGCCAGGACGTGCTCCAGCGCGAGGCCCAGCGGTGTGTCCGCGGTCTGCGGATGCAGCGGACCCGGCTCGGTGACATGGGGATGCGCCGGCTGCCGGGCGGCGGCCGGGACACGCCGCGCCGCAAGATGCTCGACCTCGGCCGTGAACACCCGTAGCGCTCCGTCGACTTGGCGGCGCAAGGCGGCGATCTCGGCGCGCTGACGCGCCTGTTGCCGCTGCGCGTGCAGCAGGCCGCCGCCCAGGGCGAGCGCGGACACCATGCCGACGGCGAGAGCACCGGTCGCCAGGTCCGGTAATTCGATCATCGAGGCGGTTCCCAGGGGTCGGTTCGGGAGCGGTCGGGCAGGGCTGGTTCCGAGGCCGTGGGGCGAGGCGCTCGGAGCACAGTACACACCGTCATCGACCGGTCTCGCACGGTCGATCGATACTTCGTTCCGAAAGTGCCGGGACTCTGCTCGCTTCTGTGTCGAGTGTCTGAATTGCGTACGGGGTGGGGGAGTTGGCGCAGGCCCCCGTCTTCGGCGGGGCGGTGTGTGTCCGGGCCGACGGCGGGTACTCGGCGAGCTCAGGAACGAGAACGCGAGAACGCCGGAGGAGGCCTAGCGTGACCAGTGGCACCGAGACCGGTGGCGTGACCGGTACGCAGGACAAGGACTACAACCTGATCTGGTACGTGGAGGCGTGCCTGAGCAACGCGCTGCGGCTGGAGACCTACATCGAGGACGCGGAACGCGGCAAGGACACCGAGGTGGCCGACCTGTTCCGCAAGGCCCAGGCGGACAGCCGCAAGGGCGCCGAGATGGGCAAGGCACTCCTGCGCGCGCGACTGAACGGCGGCTGACCAACCCCGCCCGCGCGGCCCGGACACCCGGGGAAGCCGAGGTGTCCGGGCTTTCGCCTGTGCGGGCGCCGAACGGCGCGCGTGCCGCACCCTCGCTTGGTCAACAACCTTTGGACACGTAGGGTTTACATCCGTTCGGCCTGCCGGACCGAACGGAGTTGCTATGGTGCTACTCGCCGGTAGCAAGTTGTACGGGGAATGCGAGGAGTCTGCCGCCCGGCGGCACAGCTCCTCGACGGGGTCGAGACGGAAAGTCCGGCAAGGGGGCCGGCCGGCCGTGGTGTCCGCGGGCATCCAGCACATCCCGCTCGAACTCCAGTTCCCCTCGCCCACGGATCCAGACAGGTGAGACTCGTACATGGTTCGATCACTGGTCGATCTGCTGACCAAGCATGCCGCGCACCACCCCGACCGAACCGCCTACCGCTACCTGGTCACCGGCGATGCCGACGGCGAGACGCAGGAGCTCTCGTACGGCCGTCTCGCCCGGCGTTCCCAGGCCGTCGCGGCCTGGCTGCAGGAGCGCGGCCTGGCCGGTGCCCGCGCCATGCTGCTGTACCCGCCCGGCCTGGAGTTCATCTGCGGCTACCTGGGCTGCCTCGCGGCCGGCGTCGTCGCCGTACCGGGCGTCCCTCCGCAGGGCCGCGCGCAGAACCACCGGGCCCTGATCCGGATGAAGCGCCTCATCGCCGACGCCGACGCCAAGGTGATCCTCGGTGGCCGCGAGGTGATCACGGCCCTGTCCGGCATGGCGGAGTTCCTGCCGGAGCTCGACGGCATCACCTGCGTCGCCACCGAGGACATTCCCGACGAGGCGGCCGCCTCCTGGCGCGAGCCCGACCTCACCGCCGACTCGGTCGCCTTCCTCCAGTACACCTCCGGTTCCACCTCCGCCCCGCGCGGTGTGATGGTCACCCACGGCAACCTGCTGGACAACGAGCGGGTCATCACCGAGCGCATGGGCCACACCCCGGACGCCATCGCCGAGCACGGCCATGAGATGTTCGTCAGCTGGCTGCCCGTGTACCACGACATGGGCCTCATAGGACCGGTCCTCAACACCGTCCATCTCGGTGTGACCGCCACCCTCTTCTCGCCGCTGCACTTCCTGCAGCAGCCCCGGCGCTGGCTCACCGCGATCAGCCGCTACAGACCGCACACGAGCGGCGGCCCCAACTTCGCCTACGAGCTCTGCCTCAAGCACGCCGGACCCGACCTCCTCGACGGCCTCGACCTCAGCAGTTGGAAGGTCGCCTTCAACGGCGCCGAACCCGTACGTGCCGCCACCCTGCGCCGCTTCGCCGAGACCTTCGCCCCGGCCGGCTTCCGCCGCGAAGCCCTCTATCCCTGCTACGGCCTGGCCGAGGCCACCCTCATGGTCACCGGCAGCACCGTCCACACACCGCCCACGCTGCTTCACGCCCCCGCGTCCGGCCCGCACGCCGGGCAGGCCGACGCGGCGGCCGTCAGCTGCGGCCGGCCCGGCCCCGAGGTCACCGTCGCCATCGCCGACCCCGAACGGCACGAGGAACTGCCCGAGGGCGAGGCCGGCGAGATCTGGGTGCGAAGCGCGAGCGTCGCCAAGGGCTACTGGCGCAACGCCCTCGCCACCCGCGAGACCTTCCGCGCCACCCTGACCGGCCACGAAGGCCGCTTCCTGCGCACCGGCGACCTCGGCTTCCTGCGCGACGGCGAACTGTTCGTCACCGGCCGCCTGAAGGACCTCATCGTCATCGACGGACGCAACCACTATCCGCAGGACCTTGAACTGACCGCCGAGATGGCCCACCCGGCCCTGCGCCCCGGCTGCACCGCCGCGTTCTCCGTCGACGGGAAGGGCGCCGAGGACGGGGGAGCGGACGGCGAACAGACCGTCGTCGTCGCCGAGATCGCCCCGGACGCGGCGTCCGAGGCGGAGAAGATCATCGACGTCATCCGCAGCGGGATCGGCGAGTCCCACGGTCTGTCGGTACGCGACGTCGTCCTGGTCCAGCCGGGCACCATCCCCAAGACGTCCAGCGGCAAGATCCAGCGCCATGCCACCCGGGCGGCGTACCTGGACGGGACCCTCGCCGTGGCCGACGCGCCCGCTCTGAGCTGACACCGCCGGTCCACCGTCGTCGCCGACGCCTCCGCTGTACCGCCACGCGAGCCCTACGAGCCGTACGGCCACCCCGACCTGCCCGAATCCATGAGGACGCCTGTCTAGATGCCTGCGCACGAGTCCCCGAAACAGTCCCCCGAGCCGTCACTCACGACACCCGACGGCGTGCGGGCCTGGCTGGAGTCGGCCGTCGCCGAGGCGGCCGGGCTCGACCCGCTGACTGTCGACCCGGACCGCCCCGTCGCCGAATTCGGCCTGGGATCCCGGCAGTTGGTGGCCCTGGCCGTAGAGCTCTCGACGGCTACGGGCAGGATGCTGGACCCCTCACTGATCTTCAACCACCCCACCATCGCGGCACTGGCCGAGGCGGTGTTCGACGACGGACCCTCGCGCCCAGGGACACCGGCCGCTGCTCGGGCCGAGGCGCCCGCACGACCGGACGACGACATCGCCATCATCTCCATGGCCTGCCGTTTCCCGGGCGGCGCCGACAACCCCGAGGCCCTCTGGCAGCTCCTGGCGGCCGGTGAGGACGCCATCACCGAGGTTCCGGCGGGCCGTTGGGACACGCAAGGGCTGCACGACCCCGATCCCGAGGTCCCCGGCAAGGCGTACTCCCTGCACGGCGGCTACCTCTCCGCCATCGACCGCTTCGACGCGAGCTTCTTCGGGATCTCGCCGCGCGAGGCCGCGGCCATGGACCCCCAGCAGCGGCTGCTCCTGCAGACCGGCTGGGAAGCGATCGAACGCGCCGGGATCGTCCCGGAGACGCTGAACGGCAGCTCCACGGGCGTCTACATCGGCCTGTACGACAGCGGATACCTGGCCTCGGCCGCCCTGGACCAGCTCGACGGCCACGTCGGCACCGGCTCGGCGTCAAGTGTGGCGTCCGGCCGCATCGCCTACACCCTCGGCCTCCAGGGCCCGGCGGTCACCGTCGACACCGCTTGCTCCTCCTCCCTGGTCGCCCTGCATCTGGCGGCGCAGGCGCTGGCGGGCGGCGAGTGCGACCTGGCGCTGGCCGGCGGCGCCACACTGCTGGTGACCCCGCGCGGGCACGTCGAGTTCAGCAGGCTGCGTGGCCTGTCGCCGTCCGGGCGGTGCAGCCCGTTCTCGGCGGACGCCGACGGCGTGGTGTGGGCCGAGGGCTGCGGCGTGGTGCTGCTCAAGCGGCTCGCCGACGCGCGCCGCGACGGGGACCGGATCCTCGCCGTCGTCAAGGGCTCGGCGATCAACCAGGACGGCCGCAGCCAGGGACTGAGCGCCCCCAACGGCCCCGCCCAGGAGCGGGTCCTGCGCGCCGCTCTCGACGCCGCCGGGCTCCGGCCGCACGACCTGGACCACATCGAGGCGCACGGCACCGGCACCCGGCTGGGCGACCCCATCGAGGGCCGGGCCCTGGCCGCCGTGTTCGGACCGGACCGCCCCGCCGACCGCCCGCTCGGCGTCGGCTCCCTGAAGTCCAACATCGGCCACACCCAGGCCGCCGCGGGCATCGCCGGCGTCATCAAGACCGTACTGGCGCTCCAGCACGGGCGGATACCGGCGTCCCTGCACGCCGAGACCCCCACCGAGCACATCGACTGGGCGCACAGCGGTCTGCGCGTCCTCGGCGGGGCTCAGCCCTGGTCACGGCACCCCGAGCGGGTACGGCGGGCCGGGGTGAGCGCCTTCGGGATCAGCGGCACCAACGCCCATGTGGTGCTGGAGGAAGCGCCCGAGGAACCGGCGCAGCCGCTGGTGACGCCGGGGGAAGCACCTGAGGAGCCGGCGCCCTCACTCACCGCCCCCTCCGGCAGGACCCTCTTCCCGCTCTCCGCCCGCTCCCTCCCCGCACTCCGAAGACAGGCAGGCCGCCTCCTCGAAGCCCTCCGTCAGCGGCCCGAGTTGCCGCTCCCGGCCGTGGCCGCGACCCTGGCCCACCACCGCACCCACTTCGAGCACCGAGCCGTCGTCCGGGCGAGCGACCGCGCCGAACTGCTCACCGCCCTGCACGCCCTCACCGAGGACCGGCCCGACACCGACCTGACCGTCGGCCCCCAACAGGCGGCCCCCGCAGGCAAGGTGGCGTTCGTCTTCCCCGGGCAGGGATCCCAGTGGCCCGGCATGGCGCGCGATCTGCTCGACCGCGACCCGGTGTTCGCCGACGAACTCGACCGCTGCGACGCCGCCCTGCGCCCGTTCACCGACTGGTCGGTGACGTCCGTGCTGTGCGGCGACGCGGGAGCCCCGCCCCTGGACCGTGTCGACGTCGTCCAGCCGGTCCTCTTCGCCGTGATGGTGTCCCTTGCAGCCGTCTGGCGCGCTCGCGGCATACGGCCGGACGCGGTCGTCGGACACAGCCAGGGCGAGGTGGCCGCGGCCTGCGTCGCCGGAGCGCTCAGCCTCAACGACGCGGCAGCGGTGGTCGCCCTGCGCAGTCAGGCCCTGACCGAACTGTCCGGCACCGGCACGATGGCCGTCGTCGCCCTCCCGCACACGGAGGTCCAGGACCGACTCGCCGACCACGGCGGCACCGTCACCGTCGCCGCCGTCAACAGCGGTCGCTCGACCGTCGTCGCCGGTGCCGTGGACGCGGTGGAAGCCCTGCTCGCCGACCTCGACCGGCACCAGATCTTCGCCCGCCGCCTCGACGTCGACTACGCCTCCCACAGCGACCGGGTCGAGCCGGTCCGCACGGCGATCCTCGACGAACTCGACGGAGTCACCACCTGCCCCACGTCCGTCGCCTGGTACTCCACGGTCACCGGCGAACCGGTCACCGAGGAACTCGAAGCCGACTACTGGTACACCAACCTGCGCGAACCCGTCCGCTTCGCGCCCACCGTCGAGCGCATGGCCGCCGACGGCTACCGCTGCTTCGTCGAACTGAGCCCGCATCCCTCGCTGCTCACCGCCCTGCGCACCATCGACGAGGACCTGACAGCGGTCGGATCGCTGCGCCGCGACGAGGACGGCCCCGCCTGCCTGGACCGCGCCGCCGCCGAACTCCACGTCCACGGACGGCGGATCGACTGGCGCCGCCTGGTTACGGACACCGCTCCCGCGGACCTGCCGACGTACGCCTGGGACGCACAGCGGCACTGGATCGAGCCCGCCGCCTCCGCCACCGGCCCCGGCCTTTTCGACCGCGCCGCCCACCCGTTGCTCGGCATCCAGCTCCAGTCGGCCGACGAGACCCGCTGGACCTTCCGCGGCGAGTGGTCCCGGGCCACCGCCGACTGGCTGCCCGACCACGCCGTCTTCGGCCGGACCGTCGTCTCCGGCACCACCCTGATCGAACTCTGCCGCGCCGCCCTCGCCGTGGCCCGCCCGGACACCCCGGCCGATGTCACCGACCTCCTCCTCCTGGCCCCCCTCACCCTTCCCGACACCGGCACGGTCGAGGTGTCCGTCGAGGTGGTCACGGCTGGGAGTGCACCGGAGATCACGGTCCACAGCCGTCCCCGCGGCAAGGACGCCACGGACTGGACCCTGCACGCCACCGCCTCCGCCGGCGACTCCACCCCGGCCCCGGCCGACGAGCCACCCACATGGCCCAAGACCGCCGAACCTGCCTGGGACGAGGACACCTACGAGCGACTGACCGCACTCGGCCTCGCCTACGGTCCCGCCTTCCAGGGCGTACGACAGGCCGCCGCGACCGGCGACGGCACCGTGCTGGCCCGCCTCTCGCTGCCGGCCGTGGCCCGCGACGCGGCCGACCCCTACCCGGTGCACCCGGCGCTCCTGGACGCCGCCCTCCACGTCGCCGCCGCCCTCGACGCCTCCGACCAAGGCGTGCTGTTGCCGGTCGCGGTGGCACGCTGCGTGTTGCCGCCCGGCGGCGCGACGGACCTCATCGCATCCGTACGCCGGACGGCCGCTTCCGGGACGGACCTCACGCTGGACGTCAGCCTGTGGGACGCGGACGGCTTCCCGGCAGGCCGCCTGGAGGGTGTGCGCCTGCGGGCCGCGCACCCGGCCGACCTGAGCAGCGAATCGGAGAACGGCCGGCACCTGTACGAGGTGGCGTGGACGGCCGTACCGGAGAAGCCGGCCGAAGCGCCCGGCACCCGGTGGGCCGTCCACGGCGACCCGGATGACCCGGCGGTTGCCGCGGCCGTACGCGAGCTGCGTGCGGCGGGCGTCCAGGTCACCGACGAGGGCGCCGAGACCGTCGTACGGCTCTGGCCCCGACCGGCGGCCGACACCGAACCGGTCGCCGCAGCGCACGCATTGGCCGCGTCGGCCCTGGCCGAACTGCAGGCGCTGATCGCTCTGCCGTCGGACGAGGCGCCCGCCCGCACGATCTGGGTGACCCGCGGGGCGATCGCAGCCGCTGACGGGGACACGGTTCCCGGGTTCGCCCAGTCGGTGCTGTGGGGCCTGGCGCGCAGCGCCCGCACCGAACATCCGGACCTCGGGCTGACCTTGCTCGATCTCCACGGCGACGAACCGCTGCCGCTTTCGGCTCTCACGTACGCCGACGAGCCGGAACTCGCCGTGCGCGAGGGTGAGTTGCTCGTACCGCGCCTCGTGCGTGCCCGTCCCGCCCCCTCCGCCCGCCCCGCTCGGATCCCCACCGAGGGAACCGTGCTGGTCACCGGGGGCCTGGGCGCGGTGGGCCGTCAGATTGCCCGCCTGCTGGCCGAGAACGGCGTCCCCCGCCTGCTGCTGACGTCCCGCCAGGGACCCGGCGACCCCCGCACAGCCGAAGTCACCGCCGAACTGACCGCACTCGGCGCCGAGGTCGAGGTCGCCGCATGCGACGTAGCGGACGCGGCAGCCGTGGCCGACGTGCTGGCCCGCATCGGCGACGAGTCGCCCCTGCGCGGCGTCGTCCACTGCGCCGGAGTCCTCGCCGACGGCGTGGTGGCCGAACTGACCCCCGAGCGTCTCGCGCAGGTGCTGGCCCCCAAGGTCGACGGCGCCGCCCACCTGCACCGGCTCACCGCCGACCACCCGCTCGACCTCTTCCTGCTGGTCTCCTCCGCCGCCGGAGTCGTCGGCAACGCGGGCCAGGCCAACTACGCGGCCGCCAACGCCTTCCTCGACCAACTCGCCCACCACCGCGGAGCCTTGGGCCTGCCCGGCCTCTCGGTCTCCTTCGGCGCATGGGCGGGAGAAGGGCTCGCAGCCGAGCACGCCGACCTGGAGCGGATGGCCCGCGTCGGCCACCGCGCCCTCACCCCCGACCAGGGCCGTGAGCTGACCGCACTCTCCCTGCGACGCGACGTTCCAAACCTGGTCGCCTGGGCCCTTGACCTGCCGCGGCTGCGCGCCGCCGCACCGACGGCGGCACTGTGGCGCTCCCTGCTCCCCGCACCCCACCCCGGCCGCCCCGACGGCCACACCCTGGCGGACCGGCTGGCCCGGCTGCCGGAGCCCGAACGCGCCGCACGCGTCCTCGCCCTGGTCCGCGAGGAGGCGGCGCACGCCCTCGGCCTGCGCTCGGCGGAGTCCGTCCGTGCCGACCAGCCGCTGCGCGAGCTCGGCATGGACTCCGTGACGGCGGTCGACCTGCGCAACCGCATCAGCGCCCGCCTCGGCAGCAAACTCCCCGCCACTTTGCTCTTCGACCACCCCACACCCAGCCGTCTCGCCGAGTACCTGCTGACCAGTGCCCTGGCGGCAACCGGCCGCGGGAGCCGCGAGGCCGCGCCCGTGTCCAGGCCCTCCGCGGAGGAGCCGGTGGCCCTCGTCGCCATGGCCTGCCGTCTGCCGGGCGGAGTGAGCGACCCGGAGGGGCTGTGGCGCCTGGTCGCGGAGGGACGGGACGCGGTCGGACCGTTCCCGGCGGGCCGGTGGGACGTCGAGGCGCTGTACGACCCCGACCCCGACGCGCTCGGCAAGTCCTACGCCCGCGAGGGCGGTTTCCTCGACGACATCGACTCCTTCGACGCGGGCTTCTTCGGCATCACCCCGAAGGAGGCGGCGGCGATGGACCCGCAGCAGCGGCTGCTGCTGGAGACGGCCTGGGAGTCGCTGGAGCGCGCCGGAATCGTGCCCGCCGACCTGGCGGGCAGCGCCACGGGCGTGTACGTCGGCATGTTCGGCAGCGACTACCTCTCCGGCACCCGGCTCGACCAGCTGGACGGCTACGTCGGTACGGGCTCGGCCCTCAGCGTCGCCTCGGGCCGCCTCGCGTACACACTCGGGCTGAACGGTCCCGCCCTGACGGTGGACACCGCGTGCTCGTCGTCGCTGGTGGCCGTGCATCTGGCGGCGCAGGCGCTGCGCGCGGGGGAGTGCGATCTGGCGCTCGCCGGCGGTGTCACGCTGATGGTCACGCCGCAGACCTTCGTCGAGTTCAGCCGGCTGCGCGGCCTGTCGCCGACGGGGCGCTGCCGCTCCTTCTCCGACGCCGCCGACGGCGCCATCTGGGCCGAGGGCGCCGGCATGGTCGTACTGAAACGACTGAGCGACGCCCGGCGCGACGGTGACCCGGTCCTGGCCGTGCTGCGCGGCACCGCCGTCAACCAGGACGGCCGCAGCCAGGGACTGTCCGCGCCGAACGGGCCCGCGCAGGAGCAGGTGATCCGACGGGCGCTGGAGCGGTCCGGGCTCGGGCCCGCCGACATCGACCACGTCGAGGCGCACGGCACCGGCACGACCCTCGGCGACCCGATCGAGGCGGGTGCCCTCGCGGGGGTCTTCGGCGGCTCACGCCCCGAGGGCCGCCCGCTGTACCTGGGCTCGCTGAAGTCCAACGTCGGGCACGCACAGGCGGCTTCGGGCGTGGTCGGCCTGATCAAGGTCGTGCAGTCGCTGCGGCACCGGACCCTCCCGCGCACCCTGCACGCCGACACACCCAGCCGTCACGTCGACTGGGCCGACAGCGGACTGCACCTGCTGTGGGAGGAGGTGGCCTGGCCCGCGTCGGCGGAGCGGGTGCGGCGCGCGGGGGTGAGCGCCTTCGGGATCAGCGGCACCAACGCGCACGTGATCGTGGAGGAAGCCCCGTCCTCGGCGCGTGAGCCCGCGGCCGAGCTCCCCGGGGGCAAGCACCTGTTCGTCCTCTCCGCCCGCAGCGAGGAGGGCCTGCGCGGACAGGCCGCGGCCCTTGCCCGCCACCTCGCCGACGACTCCGCCCCGCTGCCGGACATCGCCCACACGCTCGCCCGCCACCGCAGCCACTTCGAACGGCGTGCGGCAGTCGTGGCCGAGGACCGTGACGAACTGCGGGCGGCACTGGGCGAGTTGGCGAACGGACGGATCACCCTGCCTCCGCTCCGGGAGGAGCAGGCGGGCAAGGTCGCCTTTGTCTACGCCGGGCACGGCGGTCAGTGGCCCGGCATGGCCCTGGACCTGATGGCCGAGTCGGAGGCGTTCCGCGAGGAGCTGACGCGGATCGACGAGGCGGTGCAACGGCACGTCGGCTGGTCCGTGCTCAACGCGCTGCGGGCGCCTGAGGAGTTCTCCCCGCTGGAGCGGACCGAGTATCTGCAGCCGACGCTGTTCGCGGTGAACGCGGCACTGACGGCCGCCTGGCGCGCACTCGGCATCACCCCGGACGCCGTCACCGGCCACAGCCTGGGCGAGATCGCCGCCGCCTACACCGCGGGCGTCCTCACGCTGGACGACGCCGTGGCCGTGGTGACCGGGCGTGCCCAGGCGGTCGTATCGCTGGCGGGCAAGGGCGGCATGCTCTCCCTGGACCTGCCGCGTCCGCGCGTCGAGGAGCTGCTCGCCCCGTATGCCGGGCGGCTGTTCGTCGCCGCCGTCAACAGCCCGCACTCCACGGCCCTCTCCGGCGACGGAGACGCACTGGCCGAACTGCGCCGGAGCCTCGACGGCCAGGGGATCGAGGCCCGTTCGCTGTCGACCCCGTTCGCCTCGCACACCCCGCTGATGGCCCCGCTGCGCGACGAACTGCTCGACCGCATCTCCGGTGTGCGAGCCACCGCGCACACGGCGACTCCGCTGTACTCGACGGTGCTCGCGGAACCCGTGCCCGGCGACCGCCTGGACCCCGCCTACTGGTACGCCAACCTCAGCGAGCCCGTCCGCTTCGCGGACACGATCACCCGCATGCTGGACGACGGCTACCGCTACTTCGTCGAGCTGAGCCCACACCCCTCGCTCGGCTCGTCCATCGAGGCGGTGGCCGCCGAGGCCGGAGTCGACGCGGTGAGCGTCGGCTCGCTGCGTAGGCAGCAGGGCGGGCGGGACGTACTGCTGCGCAGGCTGGGGGAGTTGTACGCCGCCGGCCACACCCCCGACTGGGCGGCGCTGTTCCCGGCGGGCCGCCGCGTCGACCTGCCGACCTACGCCTTCGCCCGCGAACGCCACTGGCTCGCACCCGCCCCGCCCACCGCGACCGGCGCCTCGCCCCTCCTCGGCACGCATGTCGAGGCCAGCGACGAAGCCGGCCGGCACCTGTTCCAGAGCGAGGTGGACCTGCGCGACAGCCGCTTCGCCTATCTGACCGACCACAAGGTCACCGGCGAGGTGTGGCTGCCCGGCGCCGCCTTCCTCACCATGGCGCTGGAGGCGGGCTCGGTCGTGCAGGGTGGTGGCGCCGTACGACTCGCCGACGTCAGGTTCGTCCGGCCGCTGCGCCTCGACGAGTCCCGGCCGACGCGGCTGCAGCTGGTCCTGCGCCCCGCCGCCGACGGCTTCCGGGACTTCACCGTCGCCTCGGCGTCCACCGGGCGCGGCCGGCGCACGCGCTGGGAACAGCACGTCAACGGACGCATCGCCGTCACCCCCGCCGAGCCCGACGCCGCCCCGAGCGACGCGCCGGCCGCAGTGCGCGCCCGGTGCACGGAGCAGGTCGACCTACCGGTCGTCTACGCCGCTCTCACCGCCCTCGGCATCGACTACGGCCCCGCCTTCCGGGGCCTGGAGTCGGGCCACCGCACCCGCTCGGCGAGCCTCGCCCGACTGGCCGACCAGCCCGCCGCGGGTCATCTGCTGCACCCGGCCGTCCTCGACGCCGCCTTCCACACGGCCGCGCTGCCCGGCGACGCACCCCAGGGGCGTGCGTTCGTGCCCGCCGGGGTCGGCCGCCTCCGCCACACCGGACTGCGCACCGCCCCCGCATGGGTGACATGCCAGCTGCGATCCGTGTCCGGCGACACCGCCACGCTGGACCTTCGGCTGTACGACGAGCGCGACCAACTGCTCCTGGAGGCCGAGGAGTTCCAGCTGGCCGCACTCTCCCCCCTGGACGGGGCGCTGTTCGAGACCCGTTGGCAGCCCCGCCCGGTCGCCAACGAGCCGTCGGGTCAGGGAAGTTGGCTGATCCTGGCCGACGAGTCGGGTGTGGCTTCCGAACTCGTCGAGCGGCTGGGCACCTCGGTGCCGTGTGTGATCGCCCGCAGGGGTGCCGAGTTCGCCGCCGAGGGCCTGGGACGTTACGTCCTTGACCCGGCCGACCCGCAGCACCTGACCCGCCTCCTCGACGAGGCCTTCGCGAGCGGCCCACCCGAGCGAGTCGTCCAGCTGTCGGCACTCGACGCGCCCCCGATCGGGAACGCCGACACGGCCGAGGAGGCCGCCCGGCTGTGCTGTCTGAGCACCCTGCACCTGGTGCGCACGCTCGCCGCACGGACGCAGGGCCCGGCGCCCCGCCTCTTCGTCGTCGCACGGGGCAGCCAGGCCGCCGGTGACAGCACGCAGGTGACACACCCGCAGCAGGCCCTCGCCTGGGGCTTCGGCCTCGCGGCGGCGCAGGAGCACCCGGAGTTCAGGACCACCCTCGTCGACCTGCCGCCGACCGACGGTGTCGACGCCCTGTGGACCCAGCTGCGGCACGCCGACGACGAACGGCTCGTCGCCCTGCGCGAAGCCGGACGACTGGTACCCCGCCTCACCCGCACCCGCCCGGACGACGGCGGACAGGGCGCCATCAGCCCGGACGGCGTGTACCTGATCACCGGTGGCATGGGCGGCCTCGGACGCGTCGTCGCCGAGCGGCTGGTCCGTCGCGGCGCCCGCCGACTGGCCCTGATGGGCCGGAGCACGCCCATCGCGGACGCCGTGGGCTGGATCCGGGATCTGGAGGAGCGGGGTGTGAGCGTGCACCTGGCACGCGCGGACGTCGCCGACCGCGACAGCCTCAGCGCCGCTCTGGACGCCGTACGCCACGCACTCGGCCCGATCACCGGGGTCGTCCACGCGGCCGGCGTCCTGGACGACGCCACGATCACCAACCTGACCGACGAGCGCGTCAGGCGCGTCCTCGCCCCCAAGGTCCTGGGCACGGCCCTGCTCACCGAACTGGCCCCGGACGCACAGGACTTCATCCTGTTCGCCTCGGCGGCCGGACTGCTCGGCTCGGCCGGACAGAGCCCGTACTCGGCGGCCAACGCCTTCCTCGACGCCTGGGCCCACCACCTCTCCCGCACGGACCGCCGGGCACTGAGCCTGGACTGGGGCGCCTGGTCGGGCGTGGGCATGGTGTCCGAGTCCGACGCGCGTGAGGCCGAGACGACCCGCTCGGGTCTGGTCGCCTTCTCCGCGCAGGACGGCGGTGAGCTCTTCGAGCGCGTGCTGACCACGGCCCGCCGTCAGCTCGCCCCCTTGGCTCTGGACTGGGAGATGCTGGCTCTCGATCCCGACGCGGCCCGCACCCGCCCGATCCTGGCCGACCTGGTCAGCGCCCCCACGGGCACGCCCGGCACGGACGACCTCGTCCAGAAGGTGTTCGCCGCGACGACCGACGCCGAACGGGCCGTACGACTGGAGGCATACGTACGCGCCCGGGTCGGCGAGGTCTCCGGCGGGGCCGTCCAGGTCTCCGCGACCACGGCCCTGAAGGAACTCGGCCTCGACTCCCTGATGCTCGTGCGGCTGCGCAACGCCTTCGCCCGCGAACTCGGCGTGGAACTCCCCGCCGCGACCGTCTTCTCGGCCGCCGACGTCCGCGGTCTGGCCCGGGCCCTGGGCGCGGCGTTGCCCGAACAGGACACCCAGGCACCGGACGAGCGGCAGAGCATGGCAGCGGCGCAGCCGCGGCACGACACCGACGTCCCGGCAACCGAACTGCACCCCGCGACCCGCGACGTCGTACGGCTCCTGCGCAGCGCCCAGCCCGGCATGCCGGCCGCCGCCCACGCGGTCGGCCTGGCCGTACGCCTCACGACGCCGACCACCCGCGGGACCCTCACCGGCATCCTCACCCGTCTCACCGCACGGCACGCGGCCCTGCGCACCGCCGTCGTCACCGCCGCCGAGGGCGGACGGCAGCTGCGGGTCGACCGCGACCTGCCGGAACCGCTGCTGCGCTGGACGGTCGTGCCGGACGACGCCGACTTCGACGCGGCCGACCTGCTGCGCGAGCTCCTGGAACCCCCGTTCGACCTGGCGACCGCGCCCCTGTGGCGATTCGAGCTGCTCGACGGCGGGGAACGCGGCCAGATCCTGGTCTACGGCGCCCACCACGCCGTCAGTGATCTGCAGTCGCTGCTGCTGGTCGCGGGCCAGATCGACGCCGAGCTGTCCGGCCACGCGCTCGGCGACACCGCCACCAACCGTGACATCACCCTGCTGACCGCAGCCCAGCAGACGGACGAGCAGGTCACCGGGCAGGCCAACGGGCGAGCTGACGCGGACGAATGGCGCGAGGCGTTCCAAGGCAGCGCCCGCCTCGACCTGACCCTGAGCCGACCGCGCCCGCAGACCCGTACCTACCGCGCCGGCAGCGTCACCGTGCCGATCCCCGACGGCCTCATGGACCGGATCTCGGCCGCCGCGAGCCGCCTCGCGGTGACCCCCGCTGCCTTCTGCCTCGGCACCCTGACCGTCCTGCTGGCCAGGAAACGCGAGCGCGAACGCTTCGTACTCGCCGTGCCGGTCGACACCCGCATCCACGCCGACGCCTACGACGCGGTGGGCTTCTTCGGGGTGCCGGTGCCGTTCCCCGCCGAGGCGAACGCGCAGGAGCGGGTCGAGGAGGTGCTGCGGCGCACCGACGGGCGTCTGCAGAGGGTGCTGACCAAGGGCGCGATGTTCTCCGACGTGCTGCCGGTGCTGGCCGGACAGGGCCTGTACCGGGCGAACGCGCCGCTGGTCGAGGTGTACTTCAACTACGTACGCGCCGCGGGCCGGTTGGCCCACCTGGAGGTGCTCCCGGCGGGAACGGGCCACTCCGATCTCGACCTGATGATCACCATGACGCCGGACGCGGGCCGGATCCGCCTCGACCACAACCTCGACATCCTGGACGCGGCGACGGTCACCGGGCTGGGGGAGGAGCTGCTGCGGCTGCTCGCGGAGACGGCCGAGGATCCGACAGGACAGGTCCGTACGACGCGGACGACATCCGAGGAAGACCGCACGGTGCCGTCCCGCACGCTCGCCCTCGCCGCCACTTTCGCCCTCGGCAACCTGCCCCTGATGTGCGAGACGGCGCTCGACGAGTCGGCGCGGGACGGCAGCGTGACGACCGTCGCGGAAGCTCCGTACCACCATGTCCTGGCGAGCCTGCGCGACCCGTCCGGCGTGTTCGCCGACCCGGCCACCACGGCCGGCGCCGTGCTGCTGCGGGCGGCGGACCTGCAGCGCTTCGGCCCGGTGGACGACGCGGTGCTCGCCGAACTGCGCACCGCCTACCCGGCCGCCCTGCGCGCGGTGGCCGAGCGCACCCGCAAGCCGCTGATCGTCGGCTTCCTGCCCACGGCACGAGGCGAGGACCGCTTCAGCCGGTGGGAACAGGAGATCGCCGCCGAGCTGGCCGACGTACTCGGCATGGCTGTGCTCGGTCCCGACGACTGGACCCGCCACCATCCCGTCGAGGAACGGTTCGACGAGCGGACCGAACGCCTGGCCCACCTCCCGTTCACCCCGCGGTTCCAGGCGGCCGTGGCACTCCGCCTCGCCGAGACCGTCCAGGCGGTACGGCGCCCCGCGCCGAAGGTGATCGTGGTCGACGGCGACGAGACGCTTTGGGGCGGCGTGGCCGGGGAGCTCGGCCCCGAGGCCGTCGACCTGACCGGCCCACGTGCTCAGCTCGCCCGGAGGTTGTTGCAGTGGCGGGCGGCGGGCGCGCTGCTCGTGCTGGTCAGCAACAACGACGAGGCCACGGTCCGCGCCGTACTGGAACGCCCGGACAGCCTTGTGAAGGCGGAGCACTTCAGCGTGCTCTCCGCGGACTGGGGCCCGAAGCCGGCCCGCCTGGCCGAGGCCGCGCGCACCCTCAACCTCGGTCCGGACAGCTTCCTGTTCCTGGACGACAATCCAGCCGAGATCGCCAAGATGCGCGCCGCACTGCCGCAGGTACTGTCGGTGACGTGCCCGCCGAAGGACGAACTGCCCGAGTTCCTCGGCCGGTTGTGGCCGCTGGTTCCTGTGGCGGCGACGGCCGAGGACGCGCTGCGGGCGCGGTTCTACGAGCAGGAGCGGGAGCGGGACGCCGTACGGGAACAGGCCGGTTTCGAGGAGTTCCTGGAGCAGCTTGAACTCGAGGTCGACATCCGGGCCCTGTCCGCTGCCGATGTGCAGCGGGCCGAACAACTCGTCCGCCGCACCAACCAGTTCACCCTCCGCGCCCGCTCCGCCGACGGCGGCGACGTCGCCCGATGGCTTGCCCAGGGCGAGGTCTGGACGGCTGCGGCGCGCGACCGCTTCGGCGACTACGGCCAGATCGGCCTCCTTGCCCTGCGCCGTGAAGGCGACCGACTCGAGGTCCTCGCCTGGCTGATGAGCTGCCGTGCCCTCGGCCGGGGCGTCGAGGAACGCCTGCTGCAGTGGCTGGCCGACCGCGCCGAGGAACTGGACTGCGCCAAGGTCCGCCTGACAGCGGAACGCACCCCGCGCAACACCCCGGCCCGCCGGCTGCTGTCGGCACTGGGAGGCGGGGACCAGGACGACGACCGGCTGGAGACCGTGGTCACGCCGGAGCAACTGCGGGCGTTCCGCTCCTGGCGGCGGCAATGACGGCACCGGGCAGTGCCGGGGACGGTCCGGACAGCAGCGATGAAGGGGCAGGGCAACACCGTGAAGGGCTCTCATGCGTGAGGTGAACGAGAACGTGTCGGCAGCCGCCGACCAGCGGGCGACCGCGGAGGCGATCGAGCGGGGTGGTGTCGGCCTGACCGTGACCGACCTGCTGGCCAAGGTCACGGCATCGGCCGTGTCCGCGCAGCCCGATGCCGCTGATCCAGCGACGCGGCAGCGGATCAGCCCGAGCGTGGCTTCGCCGGACGACAGCACCCCGCTGGTCGACAACACTTCGCTGGCCGACAGCACCACACCGCCGGCCGACAGCGCTCCGTCGGGCGACAACACCCCGCCGGGCGACAACACCCCGCCGGCCGACAACAGTCCGCCGGCCGACGGCGCTCCGCCGCACGACAGCGCCCCGTCGGCCACCAGCGCCCCGTCGGCTGACCTGGTGGCACTTGCGGCCACCATCGCGGCCATAGCCGGTCGCCATGTCCCCGCAGGACACCTCCCGCCCGAGGCGGACTTCTTCGACGCCGGGGGCACCTCCGTGAACGCGGTGGAGCTCGTTGCCGCGCTGGAGGAGGAGCTGGGGATGGAGGTCGACCTGGACGAGGTGTTCGCCGATGCCAGGCCGATCACCTTGGCCCGGCGCCGGCTGGAGGGCACCGGAGCCGGAGCCGCCGTACCGGCGACGGCCGCCTCGGGGATCCCGGCGGCGCAGGATCCGGCAGTGAGCGCGTCCGACAGGCCCCTGGCTTCCGGCGCCCGCCCGCTTCCCGCCCCCGGCGTGCCATCGGCCCTTCCCGCGCCCACCGCCCTCGCCACCCCACCCACCACTGCGGCCCCCGCCCCCGACGCCCCCGACGCCCCCGGCACCCCCGCACACGCCACGGCCCGCCCCGAGGACCTCACCCAGATCCTCGCCGACCTGGCCCTCGCCGACCGCCTCCCCTTCACCGCCTCACCCGACCCCCTGCCACCCCGCCGCGTGCTCCTGACCGGCGCCACCGGCTTCCTCGGCAGCCATATGCTCCTGGACCTGCTGCGCCACAGCGACGCCCATGTCTACTGCCTGGTCCGCGCGGCGGACGAAGAGGCTGCCGTCGCCCGACTCGGTGAAGCCCTCAGGAGCTACGCGCTGCCGTGGTCCTCGGAGGTCCGCCGCCGCATCACCGTGCTCCCCGGCGACATCCGCCACCTCCACCTGGGTCTGACCGACGACGTCTGGAACACCCTCGTCCACGAACTGGACAGCGTCGTCTCGGTCGCGGCCGCCGTGGACTTCCTGCGCGGCTACCAGTCCCTGCGCGCCGGCAACGTCCTCGGGGCCCTCACCCTCGCCGAACTCGCCGCGACCGGCCGCCCCAAGCCCCTGCACCACATCTCCTCGATCGCCGTCTTCAACGAGGTCGGCATCCCCTCCATGGGCGAGGACGACCCGCTCGCGCACATCGACCGGCTCATCGCCGGCTACGACCAGACCAAGTGGGCCGCCGAGGTGGTCCTGCGCCGCGCCCGCGACCACGGCCTCGTCGTCACGGCCCTGCGTCCCGGCGGCATCGGCGGCCACACCAAGACCGGCGCCTACAACCCCCAGGACCTCAGCAGCGGCCTCATCTCGGCCTTCGGCCGCTTCCGCACCGTCCCCGCCTTCCGCCACCTCAACGCCGCCCCCGTCGACTGGGTCAGCCGGGTCGCGGTCGCCGTCATCTGCGAACCCGACGCCTGGGGCTTCGACTACAACCTCACCGGCGTCCCCAACACCCTCGACGACGTCGTACGGGACATGGCGCTCGGCGGCATGCACGTGCGCGTACAGGACTGGGACGAGTGGCGCACCGGCACCCTGGCCCGCCTCCAGGCCGATCCGGTCCCCGAACTCGCCTTCCTCAACCGCGTGTTGCAGAGCCCCACCGCCCTGAAACTGTGCGAGGCGACCCTCACGGGCCCGGCCGCCACGGCCGACCGCACCACCGCCCTCGTCGAAGCCCTCGGCCTCCCGTCGGCCGCCCGCTACGACGCCCGAGCCCAGCTGAAGACGTTCGAACGCCTCGCCGACGACGGCCTGGCCCGCCTCCCGCACAAGGACGACCAGCCCTACCTGTGGTTCACGGAGACCACCGAAGGCACCGTCGGCCCTGTCGGAGCCACCCCCGACACCCCCTGCTCGATGTCCCTCACCCTCTCCATCGCGAGCATGCACCAGCTGGTGACGGACCGCCGCGTCGACGTCCGCGGTGAACTCGCCTGCCCTGCCCTGCACCCCGAGCCGCTCACCGTGACCCGCGGCGACATCTGGATCCGCCCCGACGAAGGCATCCCGCACCGGCACGGCCTGCGTCACCAACTCCTTCGCTACCGCCTTGAGTTGACCGACGTCGACGGCGGCCGCTGGTGGCTGGAGGGCCACAAGTACGCCCGCGCCCGCCGCGATCTGTGGCGCCAGACCCGTGCCCTCACCGTCGAGCTCGGCCGTGAGGGAGCACCGGCGAGCCTGGCCGGCGAGGTCGTCGTCCCCGCCGACTCCTACGTGCGCGACCAGATCGACGGCATCAAGGTCGACCCCCGCCTGACCAGCCAGGAGAAGCGGGCCGCCAAGCTGACCTGGCTCGCCTGGTTCGGCCTGGAGATGGGGCGCGGCCTGCTCGGCCCCTTCGCCCGGGCCGCCGCGGACCTCCTCGACCTGCGCCGCACCCAGACCCCCACGGAGTACCACCGATGATCTTCCGGACGACGAGCCCCAGAACCACCAGGCCGGCCCTGCGCAAGGTCAGGACCACCACGGCCCTGCGCCCCCTCCACCACCGCCTCGCCCCGGCGACGGTCGAGGAGATCCCGTTCCACGCGTCCGACGGCGTACGTCTCGGCCTGACCCGTATCGACACCGGCGACCAGGGCCGCCCGGCCGTGCTGCTCCTGCACGGACACACCGCGTCAGCCGACATGTTCCTGCTGCCCGAGACCCGCAACCTCGTCGACGTCCTCCTGGACGAGGGCTACGAGCCCTGGCTGCTCGACTGGAGGGGCAGCTGCCGCCTGCCGTACAACGAGACGGGCCGCCGCTACACCTACGACGACGTCGCCCTCTACGACATCCCCGAGGCCGTCCGCCACATCCGCACCCGCATCGGCGACCGCCCCCTGTTCGCCGTCGCCCACTGCATAGGCTCCCTCGCCCTGTCCCTGAGCATGACGGCGGGCCTCGTCTCCGGTCTCGCGGGAGTGGTGTCCCAAGGTGTGTTCCTCACACCCAAGCTCGCCGGCCGCACCTCCCTGCGCATGACCCTGGCCGGAGAGCTCCTCAAATCCCGTATCGACCACATCCCCGTCGACTTCCGCAAGGTCGGCCTGTGGTCGAAGTACACCCCGCTGTTCGCCCTGGCCTCCCGCAAGGCCACCTGCCCGGACCCCACCTGCCAGATCCTGCACAACTCGGCCTGGGGGACCGGCGCCTCCCTCTTCGTCCACGAGCACCTGACCGACACCACCCACGGCCGCCTCGCCGAACTCCTCGGCTCCGCCCCGCTGTGGATCCTGCCGCACCTGCGCCGCATCGAACTGGCCCGCACCGTGGTCCGCTGGCACGACACCGACCACCGCTACCGGGCGCTCCCGCAGAACGCCCTGGACGCGGCCGCCCGCATCGACACCCCGGTCCTGCTCCTGGCGGGCAGCGAGAACGGCCTCTGGCTGGACTCACAGAAACTCTGCCGCGACGTCCTCGCCCACCGCCAACCGCAGTTGGACGTGACCTACACCGAGATCCCCGGCTACGGCCACTTGGACACGTTCCTCGGCAGGGGCGCGGCCCTCGACGTGTACGGGCACATCCTCGATTTCCTGGGCGAACGCCGATGACGGCGGCCGGTACGGCCGGATACCGTACCGGTGAGTAACCGGACCGCACTCCAGGAGGAACCCATGTCGCAGCTCGAAGTCGACGGCGCGATGCTGACGTACGACGACGAGGGCCCCCGCGACGGTGACGGCGTGCCCCTGGTGTTCGTCCACGGCTGGACGGCGAACCGGCACCGCTGGGACCACCAGGTGGCCCACTTCTCCGAGAAGCGGCGGGTCGTGCGGCTCGACCTGCGCGGGCACGGCGAGAGTGGCGGGGCGGGCGTGCGCACGATCGACGAGCTGGCGAAGGACGTGCTGGCCCTCCTCGACCACCTGAAGATCGAGCGGTTCGTGATCATCGGCCACTCGATGGGCGGCATGATCGCCCAGACCATCACCCTCGCCCACCCCGAGCGGGTCGAGCGCATGGTGCTGGTGAACTCCATCGGCCGGATGGCCTACAGCCGGGGCCGCGCTCTGCTCATGGCCGCCTCGACGCTCGCCCCCTTCAAGCTGTTCGTCGCCGCCAACATCCAGCGCGCCTTCGCTCCCGGGTACCCGCGCGAGGAGATCCGCGAGTACATCCGCGCCTCCGCCGACACGCCCCGAGAGGTTGTCATGACGCTGTACGGCGCCATGCGTGCCTTCGATGTGCTGGACAGGGTCGGACGGATTCAGGCGCCCACCCTGATGGTGCACGGCTACCACGACATCCAGCTGCCCGTCGCCCAGATGCTGCGCATGGCCAAGGCGTATCCGGACGCGGTGATCCGCATCCTGGACGCCGGCCACGAACTGCCGGTGGAGAAGCCGGCCGAACTGACGACGGCACTGGACCGGTTCCTCACCGACCGCGGTTAGGCAGGCCGCAGCAGTCGCAGAGCGGGTCGAAACTTTCGCACCCTCAGGGGTGCCCATGGCGCTTCTTGAGTCAACTCGGGTTCATGGGTGCGCAGGCTGTTGACGGCAGACGGTTGCGCTCTTACCGTCTGCCGCGCGATTCGGAAACGTGTCCGAAACTTTCGAGCCTGAGAAGGGGACAAGATGGCGACCCCCACTTCCATCGACCCGCCTCCCGAGCGTCGTCCCCGGCGCCCGCGCACCCGCACCCGCACCGCACTGGTCCTCGGCATGGCCGGCCTGCTCGCCGCAGCCGGCGTCACCGCCCTCGCGGGAACCGCCGGAGCCGCCAGCACCCTTGGCGCCGCGGCCGCCGAGAAAGGCCGCTACTTCGGTGCCGCCGTCGCCGCGAACCACCTCGGCGAGGCCCCGTACGTCTCCACGCTCAACACCGAGTTCAACTCCGTGACGCCCGAGAACGAGATGAAGTGGGACGCCACCGAGCGCACCCGCGGCACCTTCACCTTCGGCTCCGCGGACCAGATCGTGAACCATGCCCAGGGCAGGGGCATGAAGGTCCGCGGTCACACCCTGGTGTGGCACTCCCAACTGCCCGGCTGGGTGGGCGGTTTGGGCGCCGCCGACCTCAGATCGGCGATGAACAACCACATCACCCAGGTCATGCAGCACTACAAGGGAAAGATCCACTCCTGGGACGTCGTCAACGAGGCCTTCCAGGACGGCGGCAGCGGCGCCCGGCGCAGCTCGCCCTTCCAGGACAAGCTCGGCGACGGCTTCATCGAGGAGGCGTTCCGCACCGCGCGTGCCGCCGACCCGGCCGCCAAGCTCTGCTACAACGACTACAACACCGACGGCGTCAACGCGAAGAGCAATGCCGTCTACAACATGGTCAGGGACTTCAAGGCCCGCGGCGTACCGATCGACTGCGTCGGCTTCCAGTCCCACTTCAACAGCGCCTCCCCGGTCCCGTCCGACTACCAGGCCAACCTGCAGCGCTTCGCCGCCCTCGGTGTCGACGTGCAGATCACCGAACTGGACATCGAGGGCTCGGGCACCGCACAGGCCAACAGCTACAGCAACGTCGTACGGGCCTGCCTGGCCGTCTCGCGCTGCACAGGCATCACCGTCTGGGGCGTCACCGACAAGTACTCCTGGCGTGCCAGTGGAACGCCCCTGCTCTTCGACGGCAACTACGCCAAGAAGCCCGCCTACAACGCGGTCCTGACCGCGCTCGGCGGCTCCTCCTCCGGCGGCGGCACCCCCGGCGCCGCCTGCACGGCCACCTACAGCAAGGCCGAGGAATGGAGTGACCGCTTCAACGGCAAGGTCACCATCACCGCGGGGAGTTCCGCCATCAGCACCTGGAGCACGACCGTCACCGTGACATCCCCGCAGAAGATCTCCGCCACCTGGAACGGCACGCCCACCTGGGACAGCAGCGGCAACGTCATGACGATGAGGCCGAACGGCAACGGCAGCCTGGCCGCCGGAGCGTCGACGAGCTTCGGCTTCACCGTCATGAAGAACGGCACGGGCACCGCCCCGGCGATCGGCGCCTGCACGGCATCCTGACCAAGCCCGACTCCGGGCCCTGGTCCGTGTCCGGCGCGGCACCGTCCCGTCGGGATGCCGTCCGCGCCGGACACACCCGTTGCTCAGGCGGTGGCGCGCAGGGTCCGCTTGGCGAGTTCGTACGCCGGCAGCATCGCCCGGTGCTCCTCGGTGTCCATCCCACCGAGATGTATGACGACGGGGCCCTTCTTGGTGGTGACAGCGAGGGCGGTCTCCTCCTTCGTCTCCTCCAACAGCTCGCTCGTGTAGAGGTACTTCACCTCGGCTCCGGAGAGGCCGCCCGCCGTGAACGTGCTGTACTTCGCCTTGCTCGTGTTCTTCTCCGCCGCGACGAAGGCCTCCAGCACCCCGCGCGCGTCGTCGCTGCCCGGCTCACCCGTCCAGACGCGGAGGAAGCCGATGTTCCCCGCCGGCTTGGCGTCGACCTCGCACGCGGCCGTGACCGGACCCTGGTGCAGGATCGCGTCGGCGATCTCCTGGGCCAGCTCGTCCTCCTCCGGGTCGGCGGAGCCGCCACCGCTGTCGGCGGCCTTCTCCTTCGCCTCCCCGGCGTCGACGGCCTCCGCCTCCCAGTACTCGGCGATGTCGAAGGTGACCGGCAGTTCGCAGGCCGAGCCGGCGGCGCCGATGGTGCCGCCGCTCTTCACCGCCGTATCGCTGTCACTCGCCGACCCAGCCGAAGCGGAAGCGCTCGCCGACGGCTTCGCGTCGTCGCCGTCCGCCGCCCCCGCGCAGCCCGTCAACACCCCGGCCAGCAAAGCCACTTGGGTCAGCCGAAGCCGCACCTGCCCCGCCCCCACCAGCATTGTGATCTCTCCCCACCCGATCCTGCTTCTGATCTTGCTCAGACGGCACACAGTATCCGAGGCCACTGACAGAGCGGATCCGTGCCCTGCGGCATCATGAGGCGATGACCTCGCTGACCTTCGACCGCTACTGCGACGAGATCGTCACCCAGACCGAACGGCTCACCGCTCACGTACGGGGCGCGGACATGACCGCGCAGGTGCCCTCCTGCCCCGGCTGGAACCTCGGCCAGCTGCTGCGACACGTGGGCGGCGACCACCGGTGGGCGGAGGAGGTCGTACGGACCGGGGACGCCCGTCCGTTCCCCGAGGACCTGTCCGCCCACACCCACGAGAAAGAGTCCTTCCTGACTCCCTGGCTCACCGAGGGCGCCGCCGCCCTGAGCACCACCCTCCGCTCCGCCGGCCCCGACGCACGCGTGTGGACTCCGGCCGAAGACCGGGACTCCGCGTCCTTCTGGGCCCGGCGCATGACCTACGAGACGGTCGTGCACCGGGCCGACGCGGCGTTCGTCACCGGCACGGACTTCACGCTCGACGACGACCTCGCCGTCGACGCGGTGCAGGAGTGGCTGGACTTCTCGACGGTCTCCGAGGCGTTCGAACCCCACCCGGACCTTCCCGACCTGCTCGGCCCCGACCGGACGCTCGGCTTCCACACGACCGACGCCGGAGCATGGCTCGTCGATCTCACCGGCGACCGACCGGCCTGGCGTCCCGGCTCCCACGGCGCCACCGTCGCCGTAAGCGGTCCGGTCACGGATCTGCTCCTGTTCCTCTACCGGCGACCCGCCCCCGCCATCCAGGTGCAGGGCGACATGGCGCTGCTCGACCTCTGGCTGACCCGCACTGGTTTCTGGCTGGAGGCGTGACGCGGGGAGGCCTTCGCGTTGCCCAGCGCCGGAAGGGGAGCTTCGTACCTGGAACTCGGCCGGATCAGCGACACCTTCCGCGTGACCGTCAACGGCACTCGCCTGGCACCCGTCCGCCTCCGTCCCGTGGCCGACGTCGGTCCGCTGCTGCGGCGCGGAGACAACGTCGTCGAGGTGGAGGTGGCGACCCCGCTCGTCAACCGTCTCCGGGCGGTGCGGCCGCAGGTGTTCGGCGCGGTCGAGCGACAGGCGTACGGACTCATGGGACCCGTTCGCCTGGTGCCGTACCGGCAGGCGGTCGTGGAGTGGGAGGGTGCGGCGCGCGGGGTGCTCGCGGGGACCACCGGTCGTCCATGGAAGCCGGAGGTGAGCTGACCCTCGTGACAAGGGCAGGCGTCAGGAGGGCAGCGCAGGGGGTGTCGGAACCGTCCGAGTCCCCTGCACCTCTGAACGCGCGGACTCTCGGGAAGTGAGCGACCGGCTCAGCTGCCACACGAACACGATCGCCGCGAGGCCGGCGAATGCACCGAGAACGTCTGCGAGGATCCCGGCGTGCAAGGCCTCCCTGAGGGCGTCGGCGCTCTCGGCCCTTTCATAGCGGGACTTGGCCGAGCCGCCGACGTACGTCCACGACACGAAGGTGGCCCACCAGACGACGACCCACAGCGGAGAGCGGCAGCGAGCCGTGGCCCGGGGCCGGGCCGACCACATGTCGAGAGCGAGCAGGAGCGGAATCCCGAGGTTGGCTGCGGGGACGAACCACCCGGCCAGCGCCCAGGTGCGGCTCCGCCACCACCGGCGGACGGGGCGCAGGCGTTCGGCCCCGGCATGCTCCCACGCCTGAACGAACCACCCCACGAACACAATGCCCGCCCCTGCGAAGGCGGCCGTCTGCAAGCCCGAGAGGTTTCCCACCCACATCTGCGCTCGCACGACGGGTTCGCCGTGCGCCATGCGCCCGAGGACGGCGTACAGACGCACCTGAGCCATCAGATGCGCCGCCGCCAAGGCGATGTTCGCCCCGAGTGCGGCACACACGACCGCGCCCAGCCCCTTGCCCACCAGTGCCCCCACATTTTCTGCGGCCGATTCCGGTCGGCTTGAGGACGAGCAATGTAAGAGCCGGGGAGAGGCCGTGTCCAGCGGTCACCTGGTGGTGGCCTCCGGCCCGCAGCCGAACGGCGCGGCTGCTCAGCGGGCATGCCGGGCCGGGAACCAAGGCAAAAGCCAAGGCATTTGCCCGCTATGTGAGCGACAACGCGACCAGGGCCGGCTACTCAATCAGCTCTTCGTCAGGAGAAGGCAAGGCCAAGCTGGCCGAAGCGGCGGATGTGTCGGAGGCCGACATATCCAAAGTCCTCGCCGGAGAGTACGAGGTCCCAACCGACCGTGAGCTCGCAGCGCAGCGGCTCGGCATCAAATCCCCGAAGAACGTGGCGGCCTTCGAGACCCTGGTCGCGGCTCTGCTCGACGCTGAGAAGCGGCGATGACCTGGTGAGGGATCACTGAAGAGCTGGGCTCCGCCGTATTCCCCCCGTAATGCCACTTTCCCGCCACTCCGGCGACGTGGCCGAGGGATAGCCGGGGCAGAGGCTTTGCTGAAGCGGCAAGTTGGTTGGCCGTCGTCGGAGCGCTCCCGCAGGCTTCTTCAATGGGGACCGCACAGCCTCCGCGCCTGTCCGGTCCCCGACGAAACCTGCTGCCCTTTGGAGATGCCATGCGCTTGCAAGCCGCCGAGTTCTGGGAGACCCGTTACCGGGACGGCAGCCGTCTGTGGAGCGGCCGCCCCAACGCGCTGCTCGTTCGAGAGGCCACCGACCTCGCGCCGGGCAGCGCGCTCGATCTGGGATGCGGTGAAGGTGCCGACGCGGTGTGGCTGGCGACCCGCGGCTGGCGGGTGACCGGCGTCGACATCGCGCACACGGCTCTGGAGCGTGCCGTTCTGCACGCCGCCGACGCCGGCGTGAGTGACCGTACGGTCTGGGAACGTCACGTGCTGGGAGAGTCGTTTCCGGAGGGCTCCTTCGACCTGGTGAACGCGCAGTACCTGCAGTCGCCGGTCCCACTGGACCAGCAGCGGATTCTGCGGGAGGCCGCGGCGGCGGTCGCCGTGGGCGGCACTCTGCTGATCGTGATGCACGCCGGCTGGCCGTCGTGGCAGAGCGAGCCACCCTTCGAGGCGGAGTTCCCGACACTGCGGAGCGTTCTCGACGAACTCGCCCTGCCGCAGGGCGACTGGACCGTGGAGACGATGGAGACGGTGCGCCGTGTGAGCGTGTCACCCGAGGGCGTGGAGGGCTTCCGCGACGACCACGTGTGGCGGATCCGACGCGGCGACGCCTGACGGAGAGCGCTCCAGACTGCCGCAGCCGCCCCGACCACGGTCTGCCGTTACGACCACGACTACGCGTGTGTTTACGGCAGCCCGCCGGCAGCAGAACCCGCTGGTCTCTGAGCGATTCCGCCCTCCCGCGCCGACCGCCTGCCGCAGCGCTCGCCCTCCGGCGGCCACCGATCGTCCCTCACGGACCTCCCTGGGCCGATCCCGCGGAGCGCATCCACCGGTCCTGGCGCACGAGCTGTTACCAGTGATCGTCCCGCCGCCGTGCTCGTGCGGGCCTCACCCGGTACAGGTGACCGTCGCCCGGCCGCCGGGCGCCGGGGAATCAGGGCGTCAGAACGATCTTGAAGAAGATGATCAGCAGACCGAGCAACAGATTGACCGATGCGGTGGCGGCCAGGAGCGGGCTGACGGTCACCGCGGCGGCCCGCGGGACGGCGACCTTGACGATCGGCCACTCGTCACGGCACACGTGCGCCACGACCTGGCGGTCCGGACTGGAGCCCGCGCCGATCACCACAGAGGCCGCGAGCACGGATCCCCAGACGCCGCCCGTGTAATCCGCGCCGGCCCGGCGCTCGGCGCGGCGCGCCCCGCCAAGTTGCGGGAGCGATACCGCCGTGTGTGCGAGGGCTTGGGAGGGAGGGGAAGGAGGGGAGAAAAGGGTGGGAAATCACTGTGAACTATGGATTGGGGTGATTCATGTTAAATACGGTCTGTGCCACACCTGGAAAATCCGAACACTGCAGGTTCCCGTAAGGAGCCCTCCCCGGAACGCTCGCTGCTGGCGTCAGTCGTCACCGATCCCGAGCACCTCCCCGAACTTCTCGCCGAATTCGCCGTTCGACGCATCGGTCCTACCGTGCCCGAAGCGATCGCCTCGCTTCGGCGGAACCATCCGGACGCCACCGAGGCGGAGCTCCGGGCAAGGGTGGTCGATCGCGGCCGACGGGCCGTCGTATCGGAGGGATCTGTTGTTGGCGGCCCGTTCCTCGTCCTCATTCCCGTCGCGTTCTGTGCGGCGTTGCTCCGCCAGGCGCGTACGGCCCTGGAGCTCGCCGCACTCGGCGGCCGCGACCCCACGGCGAGCTCCCGCGCCTGCGAACTCCTCGTCCTCCAAGGCGCGTACGAGGACACCCGGCAGGCGCAGGAGGCGCTCGCCCGGACGGTACGCACCACCGACGCGCCCACCCGATCGAGGAGATGGGTGACCCTGTGGGACGTCACCCTGCGCATGGCCCACCTCCTCGGCCTGCTCACACCGGGGGAAGAGAGCCAGGCCGCAGGCCGACGCCTGCACCGGCTCGCCGTCCGGACATGGCGGTGGCTGCTCCTCGGCGTGGTCTTCCTGGTCGGACTGGTCGCCCCCCTCGTCTGGCTCCCGTACATGGCGATGGCCTACCAGCGCGCTGACGCCCGCCTGGCAGGCCGTGCCCTCGCCTTCTACTTCGCCGACACCGCACCCCCTTCGCGCCACCGGATCTCCCGCCTCTCACCGGAAGCAGGGGCGGCCGCACTCCGCGCGCTCCTCTCTCTCCTCGTGCCGCTCATCCTGATCGCCGTGACCTTCCTGACGGGTCTGCGCGTCGCCGACAGCCGATGGCCCGTCCTCGGTGTCGTCCTGGCCGCGGCCTCCGCCACGGTCGGCGTGCTCTGGTACTGGCGCCGCCACCGACCATGAGACGTGCAAGCAGCGCCCCACCCGGCGTGTGCTGCCGGTGCGAGACGGCAACAGCCCACTTCCTCGGCCATCAAGACCGCGGACGGCAATCTCATGAGCACGCCACTGGTGCGTGGCCGGCTGGCCGGCATGTTCATCCGGCTGGTGCACCGCACTCCGAGGGCCCACCCCACGGGGCGGCCGCGCGCGCCGGGTCGCCCCGCATCGAGCTGGTGGCCGGCGTTGTGGCTGCAGCGCCCGCAGCTGCCCTCGGGGAAGGCTGCGGGCCGGCTGACCCGCCGGCCCCTCAACGCCCTCAACCCCGCGAGGCCAACGCCTCTCCGAGCACCCCCCGCGCCACGTCCAGCGCCGCCGTGCGATCGGCGGGCACCAGTCCGATCCGGGTGCGCCGGTCCAGCAGGTCGGCCTCGTCCAGCGCGCCCTCGTGGCGTGCGGCCCACAGCAGTTCGGCGGCGGTGACGGGATGCCCCGGCAGCACAGGTTCGTTGAGGCGGGGATCGCGCGCGCCGAGCGCCAGGACGGCCGGGGCCTCGATGCCGTAGCGCTGGACGAGGCGGCGCGGCGCCCGGACGGAGCCGAGCGCGTCGGGCGACGCGGCGCCGACGAGGGGCAGGGCGGCGGTCGGGGAGGGGCCGGCGGTGAGCCGGTGGGTGGCGACGGCGGCGTCGACGGCGTCCTCGGCCATGCGCCGGTAGGTGGTGAGCTTGCCGCCGACCACGGTGATCACGCCGTCCGGCGAGGTGAGGACCGCGTGCCGACGGGAGATGTCGGAGGTCCTGGGCGCCGCCCCGGAGTGCGCGTCCGATGACGTGTCGAGGAGCGGTCGCAGGCCGGCGAACGCGCCGACGACGTCCTCGCGTTGGACCGGGACGTCCAGGACGGAGCCGAGGACGTCCAGGAGGAAGCCGATGTCCGTCTCGGGTACTTCGGGAACGTCCGGGATGTCGCCCTCGACGGGCTCGTCGGTGAGCCCGACGTAGACCCGGCCGTCGCCCTGGGGCAGGACGAGCACGAAGCGGTTGGTCTCGCCGGGGACCGGGACGTGCAGCCCCGCGGGCAGGGGGCCGAGGTGGTCGGAGCGCAGGACGAGGTGGGTGCCGCGTGAGGGGCGGATCCGGATGCCGTCCACCAGGCCGCCCGCCCAGACACCGGACGCGTTGATCACGGTGCGGGCCCTGATCTCGCCTTCCTCGCCGGTGAGTTCGTCACGTATGCGGGCGCCGGACGCGGTGAGCTCCAGCGCCCTGGCACGGGTCAGGATGCGCGCTCCACGGGCGGCGGCGGTGCGGGCGATCGCGGTGACCAGGCGGGCGTCGTCGGTGAGCCGGCCGTCCCAGGACAGCAGGCCGCCGCGCAGGCCCTGGGTGCGCAGGGCGGGGGCGAGGTGCCGGGTCTCCACCGCGGAGAGGCGGCGCGGGGCGGGCAGGGTGGCGCGGGCCGTGCGGGCCGCCAGGCGCAGGGTGTCGCCGGCCCGGAAACCGGCCCAGGCCAGGGCGGACTGACCGCGCGAGACCAGGGGAGTGAGCGGGAGCACGAAGGGCTGGGCCCGCACCAGATGCGGTGCCGTGCGCTCCATCAGCACCCCGCGCTCGACCGCGCTCTCGTGGGCCACGTCGAGCTGGGCCGAGGCGAGATAGCGCAGGCCGCCGTGGATGAGCTTGCTGCTGAAGCGGGACGTGCCGAAGGCCAGGTCGTGGGCGTCGACGGCGGCCACCGTCAGGCCCCGGGCCGCGGCGTCCAGGGCGGCTCCGGCGCCGGTCGCGCCCAGCCCGACGACCAGGACGTCCACGGCCGGACCGCCGACGGTCTCGGCCAGTTCGCGCGAGCGCCGGGCGGCGGACAGCGACGATCCGGGAACCGGGGGAGTGGCTGTGCTCATGGGGTGAGGGTCCTCTCCAGGATGCTGCGCAGTTCCGCCAGGAAGGCCTCACTGCTCAGGTCGGGGTCGTCCTCGTCGGTCATCGTCCGCAGGGACAGCGTGAAGGACTGGACGATCAGCAGCAGGGACCGCGCCTGCCGCTCGACGTGGCCGGCGCGCACCGACCCGTCGGCGTGGCCCTCCCGCAGGGCGTCGGCCAGCAGGGCGATGAGGGCCTCCTGGCTCGCGCCGCGGCGGTCGAGGACGTAAGGGAGGAGCAGTTCCGGATCGACGTCGACGATCTTCTGGAAGAGCGGGTGGACGCGGAAGGCCTCGACCCCGGCCACGAGCCCGTCGACGATCAGGCCGCGCGTGGCCGTCCCGGGCCGCCGCTCGGGCATGGCCCCGGTGGCCGCGGCGACCCACTCCCGGGTCATCAAGTCCCCCACGAGTGAGCGCACATCGGGCCACCGCCGGTACAGCGTCATCCGGGAGACACCCGCGCGGCGGGCCACGTCGGTCAGCGTCGTACGGCGGACACCGACGGCCAGGACACAGTCGCGCACCGCGTCGAGCACCGCATCGCTGTCCGAGTGGTTGTGACGAATAGGCGTCATGTGTCACAGTGTAACGCCTGCGAGGCCGTCCGGGACACGGCATCGCTCGAATCGACCGGTGAGGACGACAGTCATGGACATGCTGTGGAGCGGCTGGGGCGACCCGGCCAAGGCGGCGCCGCTGCCCGAGACCGTGACCGGGCTGCTGCGCGATCTGCTCGGCGTCAAGCCGCGCGCCGCCGGGGTGGTCGCTCTTCAGGACATCGCCGTACCCGAGCCGCGCCTCGAACCCGCCGCCCGCCAGGCCCTGTTCACCGCCGTCGGCGGCGAGGAACACGTCCGCTTCGACGCGGAGACCCGCATCCGGCACACCCGCGGGAAGTCCACCCCCGACCTGTTGCGGATCCGTGAGGGCGAAGTCGACGACATCCCCGCAGCCGTCGTGCTCCCGGCCGAGCACGACGAGGTGCTCGCCGTGCTGCGTGCCTGCGCCGAACACGGCCTGTCCGTGGTTCCGTTCGGCGGCGGCACCTCCGTCGTCGGCGGTCTCGCCCCCACCCGGCGCGGCCCCTTCGTCGCCCTCGACCTGCGCCGCATGGACCAGTTGCTCGCCCTCGACCCGGTCTCCCGCACCGCCACCCTGCAACCGGGCCTGCGCGCCCCGCAGGCCGAGGCACTGCTGGTCGAACAGGGCTTCACCCTCGGCCACTTCCCCCAGTCCTACGAGTGGGCCACCATCGGCGGATTCGCCGCCACCCGCTCCAGCGGCCAGGCGTCCGCCGGCTACGGCCGCTTCGACGAGATGGTCCTGGGCCTGACCCTCGCCACTCCCGAGGGCACCATGGACACCGGCCGCGCACCGCGCTCGGCAGCGGGACCCGACCTGCGTCAGCTCCTGCTCGGCTCGGAAGGGGCGTTCGGCGTCATCACGTCCGTCACGGTGCGGATCCGCCCCGTCCCCGAAACCCGCGTGTACGAGGGCTGGCGCTTCGCCTCCTTCGAGGAAGGCGCCACCGCCCTGCGCCGCCTGGCCCAGGACGGCCCCCGCCCGACCGTTCTGCGGCTGTCCGACGAGACCGAGACCCTGATCGGCCTCGCCCAGCCCGACGCCATCGGCGCGGACGGCGCCGGGCTGCAGCCCGCGGGATGCATGGCGATCGCCGGCTATGAAGGCACGGACGAGGACACCGCGCACCGCCGGGAACGGGCCGCCGCCGTCCTGCGCGAGTGCGGCGGCACCCCGCTGGGCGAGGAACCGGGGCAGCGCTGGGCGCACGGCCGCTACTCGGCCCCCTACCTGCGGGACTCCCTGCTGGACGCCGGGGCGTTCGCCGAGACACTGGAGACGGCGACCTTCTGGTCACGGGTGCCCGAGCTGTACGCGTCCGTCCGCGACGCCCTCACCACGACACTCACCGAGGCCGGCACCCCACCCCTGATCATGTGCCACATCTCCCACGTCTACGAGAACGGCGCCTCGCTGTACTTCACCGTCGTCTCCGCACAGGGCGACGACCCGGTGGCGCACTGGGAGCGCGCCAAGCACGCCGCCAACGAGGCGATCCTCGCCGCGGGCGGCACGATCAGCCACCATCACGGTGTGGGCACCGACCACCGGGACTGGTACGTCCGTGAGGCGGGCCCCCTGGGTATCGAGGCGCTGCGTGCAGTCAAGCGCCGACTGGACCCGGCAGGCCTGCTCAACCCCGGCGTCCTCCTGCCCGGCGACTGATCCTTCGCCTACGGGCTCCCCAGCCGCTCGACCCCTTGCCACTCCTGATTCCCCACACCGCCCCGCCTCCGGCAGCTCCCTCCCGTCGGCCCGAAAGGCACACCGATGCGTCAGTTCACCGCCATCGTCAACCCCACGGCGGGCGGATCCGCCTCAGCGGCCGCGTTGCTGCAGGTGGCCCGGCAGTTGCGGGAGGCCGGGGCCGGCCTGGAGACCGAGTACAGCCGTAGCCTCGACCACGCCCGGGAGCTCGCCCGGGACGCCGGGCAGCGGGGCCGGGTGGTGCTGGCCGTCGGCGGCGACGGAATCGCCGGCGGCATCGGCGGCGCCCTCAGCGGCACCGACGCCCTGCTCGGCCTGGTTCCGGCCGGCCGCGGCAACGACTTCGCCCGGGCGCTCGGCCTCCCCACCGACCCCACGGCACTCGCCCAGGTACTGCTCCACAACGAACCCCGCGAGGTCGACACCATCGAAGTCGAGTCTGCCGTCCACCACCGCACCGTGGTCCTCGGCAGCGTGTACGCCGGCGTCGACGCCCTCGCCAACCGCCATGCCAACAACGCCACGCTGCTGCGCGGCGCGGCCTCGTACTACGCCGGCGGCCTGCGTGCCGTCACCACCTGGCGCGCGGCACGTTACCGGGTCACCGTCGATGGCGAGGAACACCCGCACACGGGCTACACGGTCGTCGCCGCCAACTCCGGCTACTACGGCTCCGGTCGCCTCATCGCCCCCGACGCCCGCGTCGACGACGGCCTGCTGGACGTGGTGATGATCCGCGAGGCGCCGCGCCGGCTGTTCTTCGCGCTGATGAACGACCTCAAGACGGGCGCCCACGTCCACCGCCCCCAGGTCCGCATCCTGCGGGGCAGGGAGATCCGCATCGAGGCCGACCGCGAGGTGCCCTACGGCGCGGACGGCGAGGTCGAAGCGGCCCTCCCGGTCACGGTCAGAGTCCTGCCGGGAGCGCTGCGCGTCCTGTGCTGAGCGCCGGCCACGGGTGTCGCGTCCGTGACCTGGTGCTGCGACCGCTCATCGGCCGTCCACCGGCATCCGCGGGCGCGTGGCTCTCAGCGGCTCCGAGGCCGTGTTGCGATCGGCCTCGTCCTGCACGAGGAGCGAGAGCAGTGCGGCCACCGGCAGGCCGGCTTCGGCGGGGTGACGCAGCACCTTGTCCGGCTCGACCCGGTAGATGTTGGTGCGCCCCTCGCGGACGTGGGAGAGATAGCCGTCCTGCTCCAAGTCGGAAATGATCTTCTGGACGGCCCGTTCGGTGAGTCGGCAGTGCGCCGCGATATGTCGAATGCGGACGTTCGGGTTGTCGGCGATGGCTGCCAGTACGCGCGCGTGGTTGGTCAGAAACGTCCATCCGGTGTGCGGCTCAGGGACTCCATCCATGTACCAAGACTACGACTGACCGTTCACGTATACAAAAACACGCACTGCATTTCATGTATCTATTGACGTGTCACGCAGTTCCGGTTCACTCTGGTGGGGAGACGGGGAGCACCGAGGGAGAGGCGGTCATGGCGGAGCCCGCGTCCTCTGCGCACCCCCCTACCGGGGGCGCTGCCGACCATGCCGAGACCACAGGCGCACCGGCGGCCGGTTCGCCGTGCCTGCTGGTCACACACCTCTGTCCGGACGGCGACCGGATCCTGGTGAGGGTCCGCGGCGAACTCGACATCGACACCAGCGAGCAGTTCCGGCGCGTCCTGCGTGAAGCCCTGAGCCGCGCGGTCCGCGGCATCGACCTGGATCTCGGCGGCGTCGCCTTCTGCGACTGTTCCGCTCTCAATGTCCTCCTGACCCTGCGGCACCGAGCTTTGGAGCAGGACAAGACCGTGACCATCCACTCCACCAGTACGGCAGTCGATCGCCTCCTCGACCTGACCGGCACACGGACGCTGTTCGACGGCTCGGGCTCGGACGGGCAGGGCGCGCCGGCCCAGCACACTCGGGGCGCGGAGGTCTCCGACGTCACCGATGAGGACCTGCGGATCGAAGTCGCCCAGTTGCGACGGGCGATGCAGACCCGGCCGACCATCGACCTGGCCCGGGGCATCCTGATGGCCTCCTTCAGTCTGAGCTCCGACGAGGCCTGGGCGGTACTCGTCGCGGCCTCCCAGAACACCAACACCAAACTGCACGCACTGGCCGGAGACCTGGTCACCGCGGTCAAGGGCGACGCGTTGCCGGAAGCGGTACAGGAGCAGCTGTCCTCGGCGGTCGCCAGGGTCCACTCCTCCTCCACGGCCTCGCAAGAGGGGCCCGAGGAGCCGGAGCGCGCACCGGCCGCCAACTGAACCGTCGCGGTTGCGTCGATCGGCGGCAGGGCGGCAGGGTTCGGGGTGTGCCTACCTTGCTGATCGTGCATCACACCCCCTCGCCCAACTGCCAGGCCATGCTCGAAGCCGTCATCTCCGGTGCCACGGCACCGGAGATCGAGAACGTCGAGGTCGTCCGGCGGCCGGCGCTGTCGGCCACGCCCTCCGACGTGCTGAACGCCGACGGCTACCTGCTGGGCACCCCGGCGAACCTCGGCTACATCTCGGGGGCCCTCAAGCACTTCTTCGACCAGATCTACTACCCCTGCCTGGACGCGACCCGGGGCCGGCCGTTCGGCTACTACGTGCACGGCGGCAGCGACGTGACCGGGGCCGTGCGGGCGATCGACTCCATCACGACGGGCCTGGCCTGGCGACGCTCCGCGCAACCCGTGACGGTGACGGGCGAACCCGCCAAGACCGACGTCGAGGCCTGCTGGGAACTGGGAGCCACACTCGCCGCCGGCCTCATGAACTGACCTTCGCGATAAGAAATTTCTGTGAATCAGCGAGACGATTGAACACAACGTGGCGCCTCTCCGTATGGGACCGGGGGATTTTCATGCCCTGACCGACCACGAGGCGTAGGAGTACTTCCTTGGGACGCAGCACGCGAAGACGCCCCACGGGCGCACGGCGCGCGACCTTTGCAGCGGTCGCGCTGATGTTGGGCGGCGGCGGCCTGGTTGCGGCCAACGTCTATGCCTCGGCCACCGAAGACGGCGGAGCGGAACCCGCTCGGACCCTGTCCTCCCCGGCCGGCACCATCGACTGCCCGGATGTCGGCAGCAAACTGACGGCCGTCCCGGACGGGGCGAAAGAGGACGTCGCGAAGGAACTCGCGCTCCTCGACGAGCAGATCGCCGAGGCCTACCAGCGGCTGCAGGAGTCCGCGCAGGCGATCCAGCAGGACGCGGGCTTCGCCGACAGCTCGATCATGAATCCGCTGAAGGACAAGCGCACGGCGACGATCGAACGCATCGCCATCGCCATCGACCGCGCTGGAGACCGGCCGCAAGGCCTGGAGACCCTCGCCCCCTGCACCCTGCGCGCGGCCGACAGCGGCACCGGTGACAAGGGCGACGACGGCGCACAGGACGACGGCGGCGACAACCAGAACGGCGCCGACCAGGGCGGCCAACCGCCCGCGAACGGCGGCCAGAACGGCAACGGCGGCCAGGCCGGCAACGGGCCCGTCGCCGCGGACTACGTGGACATCAAGGCCGTACAGCCCAACGTGCAGAACCCGGCCCCGCAGTCGGACGCCTCCCGCGGCACCTTCGTCACGAGCTGCGGTGTCAACGACAACGGCCTGTTCAACTCCGACAACGTCATCGTGGCCCCCGGCGTCTCCAACGGCGCCCACCACTTCCACGACTACATCGGCAACCAGTCCAACACCGCCTTCGCCAGCGACGAGGACCTGGCGAACGCCGAGACCAGCTGTGTCGACCAGGGCGACAAGTCCACGTACTACTGGCCCGTGCTGCGCCTGCAGAACGGCACGCAGGAACAGGACGCCGACAAGCCGGGCGGCGGCATCGAGGGCAACGCCGGTGAGATCGTCACGCCCAAGGACGTGACGCTGACCTTCGTGGGCAGCCCCCGCAGCAAGGTCACCGAGATGCCGCGGCTGCTGCGCATCATCACCGGCGACGCCAAGGCCTTCGTCAACGGCACCGCCAACGCCAACGCCTCCTGGAGCTGCACCGGCTTCGAGGACCGGCAGCTGAAGGACAAGTACCCGCTGTGCCCGCAGGGCAGCGACGTGGTCCGCACCTTCAGGTTCCAGAGCTGCTGGGACGGACAGAACATCGACAGCGCCAACCACCGCGCCCATGTGGCGTTCGCGGCCGCTGACGGCAGCTGCCCGAACGGCTTCAAGGCCATCCCGCAGCTGGTACAGCGCATCGTGTACGACGTCGACGCGCCGAGCCTGCAGGACGGCGGCCGCACGACCCCGCTGTTCGCGGTGGACTCCTTCCCCGAGCAGCTGCACAAGCCGGTCACCGACCACGGCGACTTCATCAACGTCTTCGACGAGGACCTGATGGGGCAGATGGTCGACTGCATCAACGAGGGCCGCAAGTGCGGCGTCGGTGCCGACGAGGGCGGCGACCCGGGCGAGGAGGAGCCGACCGAGCAGCCGACGCAGGCGCCCGGCGACGGAGGGGGCGAGGAGACGGAGCCGCCTGCGACGGAAGAGCCCGCGACCGAGGAGCCGCCCGCGACCGAGGAGCCGGCCACCGAGGCACCCGCCACCGACGAGCCCGCGCCTGACGAGCCCGCGAACGAGGCGCCCGAGACCGAGCCGGCGAAGGACGACAAGCCCACCGTGTCGAGCACGGTGGCGCCCAAGTCCTACGGCACTCCGACGGCCGACGAGGACACCACCGCCCCGGCACAGGGCGGCACGGCGAACGACGACGCCGAGACGGGAAGCACCCCGGCGCAGTCGCAGCCCGCCGCGGCCGGCGACGACTCCGACACCGGAACCGGAACTCAACCGCAGGCAGTCGGAGGCGACCTCGCCGAAACGGGCACCACGCTGTGGCCCGCCGCGGCCGGCGCCGTCCTCCTCATCGCGGGCTTCCTGCTGCTGGTGCGCACGAGGCGCCGCTCCGCATGACGGAGACGACACCCCGGACGTGCGCCTGACGCGGTGGCGCTCCACTGGGGCCCGGACCGGTCCTCCCGGTCCGGGCCCTTCGCGTGCGCAGGTACGGCCAAGGGGCCCTGCTGCCGGTGAGGCGCGGCTGCCGTCCTAGTCCACGATGGCGCCGCAGGAGATGTTCACGTCCGTCGCGGTGAGCGTGCGGGCCCGGTCGGAGGCGACGAACGCGGCCACATCGCCTACGTCCGCGAGGGTCGCGCAACGCCCGAGCTGCGTCGCCTCGACCAGACTGTCGACGATCGCCTCCCGGCCGGGGAACCCACCGGGGAGGGATTCCGGCACGCCGCCCGACTTGAGCGTCACCACCCGCACACCCTGCGGTCCCAGCTCGACGGCCCACTGCCGGCGCAGCCCCTCCAGCGCGTCCAGCGCGATCTTGAAGCCGCCGAGGCCGGGCAGCGTCTGCGGCCCACCGCCACCGAAGGCGAGGATCACGCCCGTGCCGCGTGCGGTCATGTGCCGGGCGGCCGCCCGGGTCGTCAGGAACTGCGAGCGCATCGCGGTCACGATGGGCCGCAGAAAGTCCGCGACGGAGATCTCCGACAGGGGCTCCTGGACATCCCCGTATCCGATGGCGTTGAACGAGATGTCGAGGCGCCCGGCCCGTGCGGCGACGCCGTCGACGAAGGCGTCCACCGCCGCCTCGTCCAGCGCGTCGGCCACGGCCCCCTCGGCCGTGCCGCCCTCGGCGCGAATCTCCTCGGCGAGCTTCCCGAGCGGCGCCCCCGTGCGCCCGGCGAGGAAGACCCGAGCCCCCTCACGGGCGAAGGCACGCGCTGCCGACCCGCCGATGGAACCGCCCGCGCCGTACACCACAGCGACCTTGTCCTTCAGCAACATGATCGATCTCCGTTCCAACCGGCTACCGGCTGTCCGGCCGCAGCACGCGGCCGAAGCCCTTCATCCGATACGTCGGCACCGAAGGCCCGATCTCGACACTTCCCACGTCCGGGTCGTCCGCGGCTCCCGGGCCGCAAGATCATGGAGTGGGAATACCCGCGGGGCGGGCCGGGCGGCCGAGGCGGACCGGGACGCCGGGGGAGTACAGGACGCTCACCGGCGCGGCGTTCGGAACGGGCAGCCCGGCCGCTGCGACGAGGTTCTCCTCGCAAGCGATCAGCTCGGCGCGGTACAGCGGCCAACGGGGGTGGTGGTTGGGCAGGAACGCCAGCGGCTCGGCCCCGCCGAAGAACGCGTTGTGCATGCCCCAGCGCGCGGTGAGGAAGTGCTCCAACTCGGTCGGCTCCTCGATGCGCTCACCCCTGCGCACGGTGATCCGGCTGAACGCGCCGCGCGGACCGGGCCAGCGGCGGGAGCTGGTGTAGGTGACGGTGTCGCCGGCCGTACGGACGGTCATCCGGGACCACAGGTACGGCAGCCGGAAGCCGACGCGCCCCATCACGACTGGGATCAGCCGCGCGGCGTCCATCGACCGGAACACGACGCCGCGCCGCCCGTGCGCGTCCACGGAGTACAAACGCACGTTGGTCTCGGGAAAGGTCCCGAGATACGGCACCCCGGGCAGCCGCAGCCAGCCGACCCGATGCATCCGGAAGGCGACCAGGCCGACGTACGTGACCCCGTCGTGCGTGTCCGGAACGGTCCCTCTCGGCAGCAGCCCCGCCACCACGTCCGGGTCGACGGCCCAGTGGATGAAGGCGAGGTCAAGCCACTGCTGGGTGAGCAGCGGGGTGGGTATGCGGGCGGGGGCATCCGGGGTGACAGGAGAGGGCTTCGGCACGAGGCCAGCATGGCAGAGCCGGGCGAAGCCCCGCCGCTCACCTTGGGGTGTGCTGGCCCTCATAGCGCGCGGCGAGAGCGGTCAGATACCCGCGCAGCATGATCTTGCTCTCGTCGAGGAGGCCCGGATCACCCTCGGGGTCACGCCGGAAGGCCTCCTGTGCGAGCGCGTCGGCGGCCAGGACGGCGGCGTGGCAGGCGAGGCCGAGTGCCTCGTCGTCGCGGGCGATGCCGAGGGCGAGCAGGATGCGCCGGATCCCGTCTGCCATCCGGCGTTTGTGCTCGCGGTCCGCGACGCGGGTCTGCTCGGTGAGGCTGCTGCCGAACCACAGTGCCCGGAAGCCGTGTTCGGTCCGGTAGATCGCGGCGTAGGCGTCGATGAGCACGCCGACCGGGTCGTCCCACCGCTCGGCCGTGGCCGTGCGGACGAGGTCGTCCATGGTGGCCTCGAGGCGGTCGAGGTAGCCGGCCGCGAGGGCGTCGATGATGGCGTCGCGGTCGGGCAGGTACTGGTACAGCGAACCGACCGAGACGTTCGCCTGAGCCGCGACGCGGGTCGTGGTCAGTGCCTGGACCCCTTCGCCGATCAGGACGCGCTCCGCGGCCTGAAGGACCCGGGCCAGGCGGGCTTTGCTGCGCGCCTGCTGGGGAGTGCGGCGCAGCGCAACGGGCCATGTGCCGCCGCGCTCCGGGGCCGGATCGCCCATGCACAGCCTCCGAACCTGAACGTGACTTTGTTTCAGGTTTACGTTACCGTCGCGTACATGACCGACTCAAGCTCAGCGCTGGGTCAGGAGCGCGCCGCCGTGGCCGAGGCGTGCCGCCGACTGGGCGCTGAGGGGCTGCTCATCGGTACGGCCGGCAACGTCAGCATGCGGGTGGAGAACCAGGTCGCGATCACGGCCACCGGCGCCGTGCTCGCCGACCTGACGGCCGACCAGGTGACCGTCGTCGACCTCGACGGGAACGTCGTGGCCGGGACGTTGCAGCCCACCTCGGAACTGGACCTGCACCTCGGTGTCTACCGCCGCTACGGCACGGGCGCGGTCGTCCACACCCACGCCCCCATGGCAACCGCACTTGCCTGCGTACTCGACGAACTGCCCTGCATCCATTACCAGTTGCTCACGCTGGGCGGCTCGGTACGCGTGGCGCCGTACGCCACGTTCGGTACGCCCGAACTCGCCGACTCCGTCCTCACGGCACTGGAGGGCCGCAGTGCAGCGCTGATGGCCGGCCACGGCGCCCTCACCCACGCTCCGACGCTGGCCAAGGCCGTCGAGCACGCGCTGCTGCTGGAGTGGGCGTGCGGCGTCTACCAGCACGCGGCCGCCCTGGGAACGCCCCGTGTCCTCGACGAGCACCAGCAACTCGCGGTCATCGAGGCCGCGCTCGCCCGGAACTACGGCACCACCCACCCCGTACCACCCGTGCAGGAGGGACACCGATGAAGGTCGTCACGATGGGCGTACACGTGCTGGACGTGCTGGTACGGCCGGTGGAGGAGATACCCGAAGGCCAGGGCGCCACGCTGGTGGAGGACATCAGGATGACCGCGGCGGGGACAGCGGGCGGCACCGCGCTCACTCTCGCCAAACTCGGCGCCTCCGTACGCAGCGCCGGGGCGATCGGCTCGGACCCCACGGGGGACATGCTGGTCCAGCTCCTCAAGACGGCCGGCATCGACACCCGATTCCTCGTCCGCCGCACGGACACCCCCACCTCCGCGAGCGTCCTGCCCATCCGCCCCAACGGCGACCGCCCGTCGCTGCACCTCCTCGGCGCCAACATCACCTACGGCCCCGACGACGCGCCCTGGGACGCGATCGCCGAAGCGACTCACCTCCACCTCGGCGGCCCCGAACTGATCGGCGTCGACACCGCCGCGCGCATCCTGTCGTACGCCAAGGAGCACGGCGTGACCACCTCGGTGGACCTGCTCGCCCCCGGCGCGCTGGGGAGCTTCGAGCAGATCGCGGCACTGCTGCCGCACGTCGACTACATGCTGCCGAACGAGGACCAGGTCCTCGGCTTCACCGGCGAAGAGGACCTGATCGCGGGCGCACAGAAGCTCCTGGCTGCCGGAGCCGGCCTGGTCGCGGCCACCCGTGGCGGCGACGGCGCACTCCTCGTGACCCCGGAGGGCACCGAGAACGTGCCCGCCTTCGCGATCGACGTGGTGGACACGACCGGCTGCGGCGACGCGTTCTCGGCCGGCTTCCTGCGCGGCATGAGCCTCGGCCGCACGCCGTACGACTCCGCGGTTCTCGGCAGCGCGGCGGCGGCACTGGTGGCCCAGGGACTCGGCAGCGACCACGGAGACTTCGACCTCGCGGCCGCCGACGCCTTCGCCGCGACCCACAAGCCGCGCTCGTGAGGTGAGTGCAGGAGGCCGCCCTCAGTCGTCGCGATGGCTGACGATGTTCAGGACATTGCCGTCGGGCGCGCGGACGAGGAAGCGGCGCAGGCCCCATGGCTCCTCGGTGAGCGGGTGCACGATCTCGTACCCGCGTCGGCGAGCCTCGGCGTAGGCGCGGTCGACGGCCGCGCCCACCCGCACCGAGACGGCCGCGAGCTCCGGTGCGGTCGCGTCGTGGGTCACGAGCTGGATCTGGGCCCGCCCGTCGGGCGTCCGGTAGCGGGCGACCCAGCCCATGTCGAGGGCCTCGACGCTCAGGCCGAGGTAGTCGGTGTGGAAGCCGCGCGCGGCCGCGATGTCCGGGACGTGGAGGTTGGCCGTGATGCCGGTGGGTTCCATCATGACTCCTTGTGCGAGCCTGCCTGCCGCGCCCCGACGCTACTGCGTTCCCCGGCGTTACGCGTGCACCGGCGCCCGCTCGTCCAGCAGGCCCTCGCCGCGCAGGTCGCTCCACACCTGCGCCGGGATCTCCCTGCCGAACGCCGCGATGTTGCGCCGTACTTCGTCCGCGGTGCGCATGCCGACGACGATGCCCGCGACGGCCGGGTGGCGCAGCGGGAAGGCCATGGCCAGTTCGGGGAGTGTCACCCCGTGTGCCTCGCAGACATCGGCGATGCGATGCGTGCGTTGCAGCAGGTGCGGTGCGGCGGGCGCGTAGTCGAAGGTGGCGCCCTCGGCGGGCCGGGCCGTGGCGAGCAGCCCGGAGTTGAAGATCGACGCTGCGAGGACCGAGACGCCGCGCTGGGTGCACGCGGGCAGCAGGTCGTCGAGGGCGCTGTGGTCCAGCAGCGTGTAGCGGCCGGACAGCATCACCACATCGACGTCCGACTCCTCGACGAGCCTCGTCAGCTTGCCGGGGTGGTACATTCCGGCGCCGATCGCGCCCACCACACCTTGCGCGCGCAGCTCGGCGAGGGCCGGGTAGCCGCCGCGCAGTGCATCCTCGAAGTGCTCCTCCGCGTCGTGCAGAAGCAGCAGATCGATACGGTCGACGCCGATGCGCTCGAGTGAGTCCTCCACGCTGCGCAGCACACCGTCCCGCGTGAAGTCCCACATTCGCCTGTGTGTCGCCGGCACCGCGAAGCTCTCGTCCATCCGACCCGCCGGATCCTGCGGCACCAGCAGCCGGCCGACCTTCGTCGACAGCGTGACCTCCCCGCGCGGCCTGCCGCGCAACAGCGCGCCGATGCGGCGCTCCGAGTGCCCGATGCCGTAATGCGGCGAGGTGTCGAAGTAGCGGATCCCGCCGTCCCAGGCCGCCTCCAGGGCGCCGGCGGCGGTCTCGTCGTCCAGTGGCGCGAAGAGCCCTCCGAGCGGGCCGCCGCCGAAGCCCAACTCCGTGACCTGGACGTCGCTTTTCCCGAGCCGGTTCCGCTTCATCGACCTTCCCCTCGTATGGCTGGTGACGCGTGGCCATCCTGCCGGGGCGCGTGTCAGTGACCCAAGTGGATATCCGCCAAGGTGGGCTCATGAGGGGGCCGTTTCCATGCGTTGAGCGGTCGAACGGCAGCGGTCTTCTGCCCCACCGCCACCTGGTCAGCGATCACCCGCATGACTCTGCGCCTGACTCCCAAAGGACCCGATACCGGTTTCATCAGCTCACACCACGATGACGCCCCCACCGAGGGTGTGCCTGGGCGCGGGGACGCACAGGGAACCCAGCGTGTCCCGCATCCCCATCGAGAAAGGGCAAGAAGATGGACGAGCCGACACGTGACGAACTGCAGCTCGCTGCTGGGGAGCGATTGGACGGCGTCGCCAAGATGCTCGCCGGTGCCCTGGTCGCCGTAGCGGGGATCATGACGGCGCTGGGCTTCACGAGCGAGTTCGTGTTTGTCGCCCTGAATAACGAGTCATGGCCCATCGTCGTCGCCTCCACCTGCGGCATCCTCTCCATCGTGTGCAGCATCGTGGCGCTGCTCATCCGCCCCACCTGGCGAGGCGCGTTCTGGGAGACTGGCGTGCTCGCGCTTGGCGTGGTGTTCTACATGGCTGCCCTGAGCGTGGCGGTAGTCGGTGCCGCCAAGGCGGCAGGCGGCAACGGTCGTCCGACCATCAGCCAGATCGTTTTGAAGGACTCCGGGGCCGACCGCCGCCTGTCGTTCAAGGTCCGCGCCGACGGCGTCAAAACATCGGACAGCATCGAACTGAGTGTCAACAGCCTTGACACCGCCGAGAAGCGGACCGCTCTGTACTGGAGCCAGCTCAGACCAAACGACAAGGGCGTGATCGAGCAACGAGTCGACCTGCCGCTGGTCGTTGATGACGAGGCGGTCGGCATCGACATCTTTGCCGCGACGGGAAAAGAGGATCAGGCGGTCACGTGCGATTCTCGATCCCGACGCGGTCCAGCCTGTACGCGCATTTTCCTCCCATGAGACGGCTTCCACCGGAACACTCACGTGCGCTCCAGCGCTGCCGGGAAGGCATTCTGGGGACTGAGATTTACCATTCAGGAGTTCAGGAGGCATGGGCGGGGCCACAAGCCCGAACCGCTCTGGCAGATCCCGACCGTGCGCCCCGGTCCGCACCCGGGGCAGAGCCCGTCGATCACCTGCCGATGATCTCGCCACCGGCCGCAATGTCCTGGTCGCTGACCGGTAGGAACGGCCGCAGCCGTTTCCATTCCGCGCCGTCCTCGCCCTGCCCGCATCAACGATCCGACCACAGGGCGATCAGGTGATCGCCCGGACAGGTCCTACCCGTGCAGTTCGCGATAGGCGACGACCGCCCCGGGATGCAGAGGCACGACGCCGGTGGAGATCAGGCTGCGGGCGTCGAGGAACTGGGTGCCGAGGGCCGTGGTGGGGACGAGGCGGGTGGCGTGGCGTACCAGGACGTGGGTCAGGGCGGCGGCGATGGGCGCGGGCAGGTCGGGGCGGCACAGGAGCAGGTTGGCCACGCCGATGGTGGCCACTTCGGGAGTGCCGCGGTATGCGCCGGCCGGCACCGTCACCGCCTCCAGACCCGATCCGGAGCGTCCGGTACCGGCCCGCAGACGGGGCAGGAGGTCGGCCAGCGGCAGGAGGCGGATGCCGGGCCGGGGGGCGAGGCCGGAGAGCACCGGCAGGGGTACGCCGCCCGCGACCAGGAGGGCGTCGATGGAGCCGTCGCGCATCGCGTGGGCCGCCTGGGGCATCAGCAGGTGGCGTACGTGGACGTCGGTGCCCGGGGTCAGGCCCGCGGCGCGCAGCAGGCGGTCGCCGAGCACGGCGCCGCCGGATGCGGGTGCGCCCAGGGAGACGGTGCGCCCCGTCAGGTCGGCGACGGTGTGGATCGGTGCGTCGGAGCGTACGGCCAGTTGGATGTAGTTCTCGTAGACGCGGCCGATCGCCCGGAGGGGGACGCGAGTGCCGAACGGTGGTGTGCCGCCGTGCGCGGCCCACGCGATGTCGGCCAGGGCCAGCGCCACCTCGGCCCGACGCGCCTGCAGCAGCCGTACGTTGGCAACGCTGCCCTGGCTGCCGAGCACCTCGCAGGACAGCCGGGGGTAGGCCGACGTCACCTGTTCGGCGAGGAGGCGGCCGAAGGCCGTGTAGAAGCCGTCGGCCTCGCCGGTCGCGATCCGCAGCCTGCCCGCCGGGCCCCGGTCCGGCTGCCGGGAATCGGCTGTCCCGGCGGCCGCGAGCAGTCCGGCGCAGGCCGTGCCGAGTGCGGCGCGCAGGGCGGTGCGGCGGGCGGGGCGGGTCATGTCGTACGTCCTTTCGGGCACGGCGCCGTGTGCTGCGCCCGGGGGAGTAGGACCCGGACGCGCAGGCCATGCGGTTCGGCCGGGGTGACCTCGATGCGTCCGCCGCGGCCGGCCGCCAACTGCTCGGCGATCGCCAGACCGAGGCCGCTGCCGCGTACGTCGCGGTGGCGCTCGGAGCGCCAGAAGCGGATGCCGGCCTGGGTGAGTTCGCCGGTGTCGAGGCCCGGGCCGTCGTCCCGTACCTCGAACACGGCGTCCCGTCCCTCGGTGAAACAGCGGGCCTCGACGCGGGCGCCGTCCCCGGCGTACTTGATCGCGTTGTCGAGCAGGATGTCGGCCACCTGGGCCAGTTCCCCCTCCGCGCAGGCCATGGGGACGGCGGGGCTGGAGACGAACTCCAGGTGCACTCCGGCCTGTTCGGCCACCGGCCGCCACAGCTGGGCCTGGGCGGCGGCGACCGTCGTCGCGTCGCAGCACGCTGCGCGCGCGTCCGTCACGGCCAGTTCGCCGGCGCGGTGTTCGGCGCCTGCGAGGGCGAGCAGGTCGTCGAGGAGGTGTTCCATGCGTTCGAGTTCGGCGGTCACGCCCGTGTACGTGCGGGTGGCGGAGGCGGGCAGGCGGGGCTGGAGGGAGTCGATGCGCAGGCGCAGGGCGGCGAGCGGGTTGCGCAGCTGGTGCGAGGTGTCGGCGACCAGTCGGCGCTGCTGTTCCAGCGCGGTGGTCACCGCATCCGCCATGCGGTTGAAGCCGGTGGCCAGCTGGCGCAGTTCGGGCGGGCCGCCGGCCCGGGCGTGCTCGGCCGGCAGTCCGGCGGCCAGTGCGCCGACCGCACGGTCCAGGCGGTGCAGGGGGCGTACGACCCACCGCGTGGCGGCGCGGGCGAGCAGCACACACGCCACGGCGAACAGGCCCGCGCCGAGCAGGACGAGCGCCCAGCGCAGTGCGATGTCGTCGGCGGCGGTCCGCACCGAGGCGCGCAGCACCACGGCGCCGGACACCCGGGTTCCGGTGCCCACAGGGCGGGCGAGCAGTTGGTCGCCGCGTGACCAGGGGCGCAGCGTGCCCCCGGGCGCGACGGGCTGGTTGCGCAGCGCCGCGTCGACGAGACGGGCTACGGCCGGGTCGGCGGCGCGCATGCCGCCGGTCTGTACGACCGGCGCTCGGCGGGCGTTCACGACCACGACCGCCTCGCCGTACAGCTCGGTGTACCGGGTGACCTCGGCGGTCAGCGCGCCGGTGTCGCCGCTCTCGGCTGCCTGGTCGGCCAGCGCGGCGAAGCGGTCGAGGTCGGCGGCGCGTGCGGCCACGAGCTGCTCGGTGCGCTGGGTGGCGGTGACGCCCAGCAACGGGACGGCGAAGCCGGCCACTGCGAGCACCGCGAAGGCCAGGACGACGGTCAGAACCCGAGTGCGCATGGGACCGTTCAGCCGCCGAACCGGTAGCCGAAGCCGCGGATGGTGGTCAGCACCTCGGGGCGGGCGAGCTTGGCCCGCAGCTGGGTGAGATGGACGTCGAGCGAGCGGGACACGGCCAGGTAGGCGTCGCCCCAGACCTCGTCCATCAGCTGCTGGCGGCTGACCGCGGTACCGGCCCGGGTGGCGAGCGCGGCGAGGACCGCGAACTCCTTCGTGGTCAGCCGCACCTCGGCACCGCCGACCGTCACCCGGCGCGCGTCGAGGTCGACTTCGACGTCGCCGGCGCGGACCGTACGAGGCGCCGCGGCGGCCGGTGTCGCGGCGCGGCGGGTCACGGCCTCGATCCTGGCCAGCAGCTCGGCCAGCCGTACCGGCTTGACCAGATAGTCGTCGGCACCCAGCCGCAGGCCGCGCACCACCGACCGTTCGTCGCCCCGCGCGGTGAGGACCACCACCGGCAGGCCGCTCACCGCGCGCAGCTTGCGCAGCACCTCCAGGCCGTCGAGGTCGGGCAGGCCGAGGTCGAGCAGCAGCAGGTCGGCCTGGCGGTGGCGGGCGAGGACGTCCTCGCCGCGCCGCACCCGGGTGGGCAGATGACCGTGCTCGTACAGGACCTCGGTCAGCGCACCGGCCACACCGTCGTCGTCCTCGGCCAGCAGCACCCGCACGGTCGCCACCCTTCCCGTCAGTCCCGAGCCTCGCTCTCCAGCGGCGATCCGTCCGACGTCTCGCGCATCCGAATGTAGACGAGCAGCGAGATCAGGACGCAGGCGGTGACGTAGTAGAAGTACCAGCTCTCGTGGCCGGCGTTCTTGAACCACAGGGCGACGTACTCGGCGGTCCCGCCGAACAGGGCGACCGTCAGCGCGTAGGGCAGGCCGACGCCCAGCGCCCGGATCGAGGTCGGGAACAGCTCGGCCTTCACGACCGCGCTGATCGAGGTGTAGAGGGAGCTGACGGCGAGCGGCCCGACCATGAGCAGGAAGGCGTAGAGCGGGTCGCTGGTGTGGGACAGCAGCGTCAGCGAGGGCACCACCACCACGGCGCCCAGCGCCCCGAACGCGATCAGCATCGGACGCCGCCCCACCCGGTCCGACAGCAGCCCCATGACGGGCTGCAGCACCACGAACACCAGCAGCGCGAAGAAGTTGATCCACGCCGCCGTCGGTTTGGCGATGCCGCTGGTGTTGACCATGAACTTCTGCAGATACGTGGTGTACGTGTAGAAGAACAGCGTGCCGCCCATGGTCAGCCCGACCACGACCAGGCACTGCCGCGGGTACGACAGGAGCATCCGCAGACTGCCGCGCGCCGGCCCGTCGCCGTCCCGCTTGCCGCTGTCCTCGGCCGCCGCGCGCTCGAAACTCTCCGACTCGTCCATGCCGCGCCGCAGCCACAGCACGACGATCGCCCCGGCGGCACCGACGACGAACGCGACCCGCCAGCCCCACGCCTCCATCTGCGCGCCGCTGAGCACCTGCTGCAGGACGATCTGCAGGCCGAGCGCGGTCAGCTGCCCGGCGATGAGCGTGACGTACTGGAAACTCGAGTAGTAGCCGCGCCGCCCGGGCGAGGCCACCTCCGACATGTAGGTGGCCGAGGTCGAGTACTCCCCGCCGACGGACAGGCCCTGCAGCAGCCGCGCGGTCACCAGCAGCACCGGCGCCGCGACACCGATCGCGCCGTACGACGGGGTCAGCGCGACGATCAGCGAACCGGCCGCCATGAGCGTCACCGACAGCGTCAGCGCCGCGCGTCGCCCACGGCGGTCGGCGTACCGCCCCAGCACCCAGCCGCCGATCGGGCGCATCAGGAACCCGACGGCGAACACCGCGGCGGTGTTCAGCAACTGGGCGGTCTGGTCACCGGACGGAAAGAACGCGGCGGCGAAGTACACGCTGAACGCGGTGTACGCGTACCAGTCGTACCACTCGATCAGGTTGCCGATCGATCCGCGCAGGATGTTGCTGACAACCCTGCGCTCACTGCGGCCTGCCTGGTGCCCTACGGCTGGCGTGGTCTGTGTGGCCATCGAAAACTCCCTTGTCTGCGGCCCGGGAGCACAAAGAGTCGACGGCGCGGAAGTGCCGTTCAACATCGCGAGCGAAGTCCTAACAGTCCCTTAGGGATGAGGCTCCCTCTCAGGGCGCCATGGAGCGTGCGACGCGGAATCCGACGTCGTCGACCTCGAACGTGGGATGGCTGCGGCGTCTGACGGAGGCCCTGCAGCTCCAGTGCTCGTCGAACCAGCCGCCACCGCGCAGTACCCGGTAGCTGCCGTAGATCTCGGCGTCGTAGATGTCCCAGCACCACTCCCACACGTTGCCGAGCATGTCGTGAAGGCCCCACGGGTTGGGCCGCTTGCCGCCCACCTCGCGGATCCGCCCGCCCGCGTTGCCTCGATGCCAGGCGATCTCGTCGAGCGGACCGTAGCGCGGCCCGCTGGTGCCGGCCCGGCAGGCGTGCTCCCACTCCGCTTCACTCGGCAGCCGGTACCCGTCGGCCGATGGGTCCCACGCGATGTCGTCACCGTCTTGGCCCCCTTCGCCGTCTTCGCTGTCGGCCCGGAAGTGGTAGGCGGGCATGAGCCCGTCACGTCGGGACAGGGCGTTGCAGAAGCGGACGGCGTCCCACCAGGAGACGCCCTCGACGGGCAGCTGATCCCCGCGGCTGGTGCTTGGGTGCTCTCCGGTGACCTGCGCGTACACCGCCTGGGTGACCGGGTGGGTTGCGAGCCGGTAGGGCGAAAGCTCGACCGTCCACCTGCGCTGTGTCCGGCGGTCCGACAGAGTGACCTGCCCCGCCGGAATCGCGATCATCTCGGGCTCTGCGCTCGCATCCATCAGGAGATGACACTACTTTGCGCGGCGGCGCCCGGAAGAGCGCCGGCGACCGGCCGCGGAGCGCGCCCGGTGCCGTCAGCTGAGGCCCGGCGGTGTCCAGTCGGCGTGCCGCAGGATGGCGCGGACGGTCGTACGGGCGGGGGCCAGCCGGAGGGCGGTGTTCCGTACGGCGACGGCCAAGGGGTGGGTCAGTTGCTGACCCATGCGGCCGGCCTGGCGGGCGGCGCGTGCGACGGACTGGCTGCGCGGGCATCGCTCGGCGTCGTACCGGGCCAGCGCCGCCTCGACGGTGGGTTCGGTGGCGAGCGCGGCGGTGAGCACGGCCGCGTCCTCGAGTGCCTGGCAGGCGCCCTGGCCCAGGTTCGGGGTCATGGCGTGGGCGGCGTCGCCGAGCAGGACGATCCGGCCCGCGGTGAAGGCGGGCAGGGGGATCGCCAGCTCGTGGATGTCGTGGTGCAGTACGGCGCCGGGGGCGGTCGCGTCCAGCAGCGCGGGGATGGGGTCGTGCCAGTCGCCGAAGCGGCGGCGCATGGCGGCGAGGGCGTCCGTGTGCCGCACGCCGGGCGACGAGTTGAGCACCGCATGCCACTCGGCCCGGCCGTCGGCGAACGCGATGTGGCCGAACTCGGCTCCCTTCCCCCAGGTCAGTTCGAAGTCGGTGTCCAAGTCGACCGGGCGCTCGGTGATCGCGCGCAATACGGTCGACCCGCTGTAGGCCGGGCCGGGGTGCCGGGGGAACAGCTGGGCGCGCAGTCGGCTGCCCACTCCGTCGGCGGCCACGACCAGGTCCGCCTCCAGGACGCCGTCCCCGAGCCGCACCCGCACCCGGCCCGGTCCGGTACGGTCGACGGACACCGCCTCGGCCCCGACCACCAGGCACTCGGACGGCAGCGCCGCGCGCAGCAGGCGGTGCAGCACGGCCCGGGGGATACCGACGATCGGCGTACCCAGCTCGCGCTCGAGAGCGGCCCCGTCCATCCGGGCCAGCCAGCCTCCACCGGGGACCCGGGTACCCCCGCTGTACTGCGGTCGCGCGGCGGCGCGCACCGCCTCGCCGACACCGAGAAGGTCCAGGGCACGGATGCCGTTGGCGTGCAGGGAGATACCCGCACCCGCATCGGCGAGGACGGGGGCGCGTTCGACGACCGTGACCTCCCACCCGAGCAGACGCAGCCCGATCGCGGCGGCCAGCCCGCCAATACCTGCGCCCACCACCACCGCGCTGCCGCTGCCACCCATACGGCCCTCCCTGGCCCGCCCGTTCATGCTTCTACAGATGTAGAAGGAGAGTACCCGGCTCCTCTACAGGTGTAGAAAGGGGTGTGCCCACAGACCGACGTACCGTCCTCGCCGACGCGGCCATCGACGTGCTCGCCGATACCGGAATCCGGGGACTGACCCATCGCGCGGTGGACCGGGCGGCAAACCTGCCACCCGGCACCACATCCGCCTACTACCGCACCCGCCAGGCCCTGCTCACCGCACTGGTCCGGCGGCTGGTCGCCCTCGACCAGGCGGAACTCCAGACGATCGGGGAGCGGACGCCGGCGCCGCGGAACGCCGAGGAACTGGTGGCTGGCATCGCTGCCTTCGTCGAGCAACGACTCACGGGCGACGGACGCCGGCGTTCCCTCGCCCGCTACGCGTGCGCCATCGAGAGCGTGCACCATCCCGAGCTGCAGGAAATCCTGGTGGCGCGTCAGAACGCGGCACGACACGTCGTACGCGACTTCCTGGCCGGACAGGGCGTCGCGGACGCCGAGGACCGTACCGTCACCCTGCTGACCTGCGTGGACGGACTGGTCTTCGACCGCCTGGTATCGGGCGGAACCGTCGCGCACCAGGAGATCCGCTGGCTGGTGGCAGCGGCGCTTCGGTAGCCCCTGCTGCGGGCACCGGCCGCGCCGAATGGCCGCACGCTCCTGAGTCCACAGGCAGACAGGGGGGGGGCAGGGGGCAGGAGGCCGTGCGCTCGGCCCGCGACGCGACGTGTCCAGTCGAGGAGCCGCCGAGCCCCCGCATGCGCGTGAGCGTCCCTGGTCGCACCCTGGTGGCATGGCAACCACGCAACCCGTCGTCGTCTACCCACCCGCCGAGGACGGCGGGCGGCGCGTGCGGGCGGACGATCAGTTCCTGGGCATGGCGTACGGGCTCTTGGACGTTGCCGAGTTCCTGCGCCGGGCGGGAATCGAGGACGCGGATCCCGAGTACGTGCGGGCATCCGCGCTGATCGAGTGGCGTGGTGGCGGCCCGGACGTGTGGGGACGCTGAGCGGGTCGCCTCGTGTCCGGGGTGTCCAAGTCGGCGCCGCTGACGCATCATCAGCCAGGTGGGGCCGTCGCTCGCGCTCCAGCCCCGCAAGCGAGCAAGAGACCGGGGAGATCCAAGGAAGACGGCTCCCCACCTCGCCGGCCCTAAGGATGCTCAGTCCAGACAGAACTCGTTGCCCTCGATGTCCTGCATCACGATGCACGACTCATTGACGCCATCCGCACGCAGGAGGCGCACGCGTACCGCGCCGAGCGCGACCAGTCGTGCGCATTCGGCCTCAAGGGTGGCCAGCCGCTCTTCCCCCACGAGTCCGGTACCGACCCGCACACACAGATGCAGCCGATTCTTGGCGACCTTACCTTCGGGGACGCGCTGAAAGTACAGTCGCGGCCCGACCCCTGAGGGATCACTGCAGGTGAACCATGAACCCTGGTCCTCAGGAGACTGGGACCGGTTGTAATCGTCCCAAGTGGCGAACCCCGCCGGTGGCGGCGGTACGACGTACCCCAACACCTCGCACCAGAAGCGAGCGACGCGCTCCGGTTCTGCGCAGTCGAAGGTGACCTGGAACTGCCTGATCGATGACATCGGCGCACCCTACCAGGGGGCTCAGCTGCTCATTTCCCCAGGCAGATCCGCGAGTTGTCGAGAGGTGCACGAGACAGGCGACAGCTCAGGCCCTCGTCCCCGCATCGCATCGGAGGTACTTGAAGTTGCGTCAGGACAGGCTGTCGATCTTGCTGCGGACCTTGTTCACGATGGCGGCCGGAAGCGTCGCGTAGCCCTGGAAACTCAGGTCTTCCTGCCCCTTCGTGCCGGCGATGTACGTCAGGAACGCCTTCGTGGCGGACCACGTCGTCGGCTTGTTGCCCTTGTCGCAGACGATCTCGTACGTGACCATGTCGATCGGGTAGGCGTCCGGGGCCTTGGTCGTGTAGTCGAGCTCGAGCACCAAGTCGTCACCCGTGCCGGCGACTTTCGCATCGGCGATGGCCTTGGAGGCCGTGAGGACGCTGGCGTCGACCGGAGCGGGGGCGCCGGTGGCGATCGAGGCCGTGGGGACGGTGCGGGCGAGCGCATACGACAGCTCCACGTACCCGATCGCACCCTCCGTCTTCTTCACCTGATCGACGAGGCCGGAGGACCCCTTGGCGGATCGGCCGCCCTTGGCCTTCCACTCCTTGTCGTGCCCGTGCGGCCAGGCGCTCGGTGCGGCCGCGCTCAGGTAGGAGGTGAAGTTGTCCGTCGTGCCGGAGGAATCGGACCGGTGTGACGCTCGGATCGGCGTCGACGGCAGCCTGGTGCCGGGGTTGAGTTTCGCGATCGCGGGATCGTTCCACTTGGTGATCTTCGAGTCGAAGATCTTGGCGAGTGTGGGGGCGTCGAGGACCAGCTTCTTGACCCCTGGCAGGTTGAAGGCGATGGCGATCGGGCCGCCGAGCATCGGCAGGTGGACGGCCTTGCCGCTGTTGGAGCAGGCGCTCTTGGACTGGGTGATCTGGGCGGCGCTCAGTGCGGAGTCGGACCCGGCAAAGGCGGTTCTGCCGTCGAGGAAATCGGCCTGGCCGGCACCGGAGCCGTTGCCTTCGTAGCTGATCCGGGTTCCGGGGCAGGCCCGCATGTAGTTCTTGATCCAGAACTGCATCGCGAACTCCTGCGCAGTCGAGCCCGAGGCCGACAGTGAGGCCGCCTTGCCGCACTTGATATCGCCGTCGCCCGTGGGGGCGGGCGAGGTGGGCGTGGGTGATCTGCCGGAGCTCTGTGCGCTGCCGTTCGAGCCGCAAGCCGAAAGGAGGAGCACGCCGGAGACGACTGCCGAGCCGATCGCCAGGGTGCGAGGTCGGCTCTTACGCTGACGCTTCACTCTTCGGTGCTCCTTCCGGGGAGGCGGTGCCCGTCCACCGTCGAGACTATAAGTAACAAATCGATCGCTCTCGGTAATGACGCCTTGTTATCGAGCAGCTGTGCCGCCGGCCACCCTGATCGCCCAGCCTCGCTGTTTCGATGCGGGCCGGGGCGCGGCTGCTGAGGAGCCGGGCACGAGCCGATGACGCGATGAGTTCCGGCCGGGACGGGAGTCTGTTCTGGTGACCGTCGTAGGACGTCTACGACGCTGCCTGGCACGAGACACCACGGAGGACACCATGACGATCACGCCGGACGACCCGACCACCGCGCTGCCCGGCCGCCCGCCCGTCGTGGACCTGGCCACCTGGCAGACCGCCCGTGACGAGCTACTGGTCCGCGAGAAGGCCCACACCCGCGATGGTGACGCCATCGCCGCGGCCCGCCGTCGGCTGCCGATGGTGGAGTTCGACGGGGCGGTCGAGGTCGTCGGGCCTGACGGCCCGGTCCCGTTCCTGGACCTGTTCCAGGGTCGCGACGAGCTCGTGGTCTACAAGCACATGTGGTACGACGGCGCCCCGCACCAGGGGCAGTGCGAGGGCTGCACCACCACGGCCTGGCATCTGAAGGACGCCGTCTACCTCAACGCCCGCGGCGTCTCGTTCGCCGTCCTGACCACCGGCCGCTGGGACGAGGTGGCCTCCTACGTCGAGTTCATGGGCTACACCCAGCCCTGGTACTCGGTGCGCGACGTGGACGCGCCGGTGGGCGGCGAGATGGGGTACCTCACCTGCTTCCTGCGCGACGGCGACCGCGTGTTCCTCACCTACTCCACCACGGGCCGTGGCAACGAGCGGGTCAACGGGTCCCTCGGCCTGCTCGACATGACGCCCTACGGCCGCGGCGAGGCGTGGGAGGACAACCCCGAGGGCTGGCCCGAGGGGCGCAGCCCGTGCTGGTCCTGGCGCTCGGACGCCGACGGAAACGCCACCTGGGGCCCCACCAGCCGCCCCGTTCCGCAGTGGACCCGCCCCGGCGCGACCCCCGTGCAGACCCTCGGACGGCACGGCCACCATCACTGACACGCCGTCATCGACGGGGTCCGCATAGAGCGTCAGGAAGGACTCCTGGTAGGAGAGGGCTGTCAAGGCTGCTTGCCCGTCCTGCCATGAGTCCGTCCGGCTGCACGTATCGTCCAAGTAGGTAGGGCAGTGCTCTAGGTATGGCAGTGCTCAGGGGAGAGGGGCCAGGCGACGATGCAGGCGCCAGAAGTCCAGCGTGCGGTGGCCGCGGCCATGTCGACCGCCTCATCACTTGGCCTGACAGCCGACGACGCGATCGTTCTTCACGACTCGAACAAGCTCACTGTGCGTCTGCTGCCCTGTGACGTCCTGGCCCGGGTGGCACCCGTAGCCCAACACGTCTCACAGTTCGAAGTCGAGCTGGCTCAGCATCTCGCCGCATCCGGCTGCCCTGTGGCTGCGCTCGATCCTCGAGTGGAGCCACGCGTCTACGAGCGCGATGGCTTCGTGATCACACTGTGGACCTACTACGAACCCGTGACACCCGGAGAAGTCTCACCCGCCGACTACGCCCATGCGCTCGAACGACTGCATGCCGGCATGCGCAGGGTCGAAATCCCGACACCGCACTTCACGGACCGAGTCGAGCAGGCTCAACAACTCGTGGCGGACCGCGACCGCACTCCGGCGCTCGCCGACGCCGACCGGGCACTGCTCGGCGACACGTTACGACGCGGGCGACGAGTGATCGGCGAGCGCGGCGGCGCCGAGCAGCTGCTGCACGGCGAGCCCCACCCGGGCAACCTGCTCACCACGAAGAACGGGCTGCTGTTCATCGACCTCGAGACGTGCTGCCGTGGGCCCGTCGAATTCGACATCGCCCATGCACCCGAAGCAGTCAGCGAGCACTATCCGGGTGTCGATCAGGACGTGCTGCGCGAGTGCCGGATCCTCATGCTGGCGGTGATCACAACCTGGCGCTGGGACCGAGACGACCGACTCCCCAACGGGCGCCGGCTGGGCACGGAATGGCTCAGCCAGCTCCGGGCAGCACTCGATGGCAACGGCCTGCAGACCCATGGCTGATCGCGGACCTTCGAGACCGTAGCCGCCGGCCGCACGACCACGCGCTCCCGTGGGCTGGTGCGGAAGCGCAGAAATGCGTGCTGCTCCGGGCCCGTTCAGTCGGCGTCGGCTCTCTGCGCGGCCGCGGTGTCGTAGGCGGCGCGGGCCTCGGCGATGGCGGACCGGTGCCGCTCGGCCCAGTCCACCAGACCGGTCAGCGACGCGTGGAGCTCCCGGGCCATGGGAGTGAGGCTGTACTCGACCTTGGGCGGCACGGTCGGATGCACGGTGCGAACGAGCAGTCCGTCCCGCTCCAGCCTGCGCAGGTTGAGGGTGAGCATCCGTCGGCTGATGCCCTTAATGGCGCGTTCCAGTGCGGTGAAGCGGACCGGACCGTGGGCGGCGGCGATGAGGATTCCGATGCTCCATTTGCCCGCCACGCGGTCGAGCACCTCGGTGACCGGACAGGCTTCGTCCCTGAGCGCTTCGGTAACACGGATGTGACTGCGTGACACGAAAGTGCCTCCTTCCGATGAGCGGAATGGTTACCGATGATGACTGCAGTTACAAGTCGTCACCCGTCGTCAACCAAGGGGGAAAGCATGCCTGTTCACGCTCTCGTCGTCGACCCGTCCACATCCACCGCCGTCCGCCTCGCCGAGGTGCCCGATCCCGTGCCCGGGCCGGGGCAGGCCCTGGTGGACGTCTCCCACGCCTCGTTGAACTACGGCGACCTCAACGACGCCCGCTCCGGGCGGGTCGCGGTGGGTGCGGTGCTCGGTTCGGACGCCGCCGGAGTGGTCGTTCAGGCCGCAGCCGACGGAACCGGACCGGCGGTGGGGACCCGGGTGGTCGCCCTGACCGCGGGGGCGTTCGCGGAGCGCGTCGCGATCGACGTGGGCGCGCTCGCCGAGGTGCCGAAGGGACTGGACCCGGCACAGGCGGCCGCTCTGCCGGTCGCCGGAGTGGCGGCTCTGCGCTCGCTGCGGGCCGCCGGCCTCGGGCCGGACAAGAGGGTGTTGGTCACCGGCGCCTCCGGCGGCGTCGGCCGGTTCGCCGTCCAGCTGGCGGCGCGGGCCGGTGCTCATGTGATCGCGTCCGTGGGCTCGTCTTCCCGCGGGGAAGGGCTGGCCGAGTTGGGCGCCGACGAGGTGCTGATCGGACTGGAGGGACTCCGGCGACCGGTCGACGTGGTCATCGACAGCGTCGGCGGCCCTCAACTGGTCGCGGCATGGAAGCTGCTCGCGCCTGGGGGCAGCGTGCAGAGCGTCGGCTGGACATCCGGGGAACCGGCGGTCTTTCCACCGTATGCGACCGTCGGACCGGCCAAGTCGCTGACGTCCTTCGTCATCGAGGGCGACGTCGGCGAGGACTTGGCCATTCTCACCGAGCTGGCCGCCGAGGGGGCCCTCAGCGTCGAGATCGGCTGGCAAGGATCCTGGGATCACTTCGACGAGGCGGCGACGGCGCTTCGCGGACGTCGGATCTCCGGAAAAGCCGTCCTGGAGATGGCATCTGATCAGCTGCACCTGCCGGCGCCTTCTCCGCGGGAATAGGGACCGTCCGATCGGCCGGCGGATGGCCCCACGGGCGACCCATTGGACTCCCATGACGGGGCGAACCGCCAGCTGCGCGGAGGGCAAGGCGTAAGCCGTGCCTACCGGAGAGCCGGGGCCGCTCGTGACACCCGCAGTTCCGTGAGATACCGCTTGGTGACCTGGCCGCCGTACCGCCCGTCGATCAGCCCGGCGATGCACTCCAGCAGTCCCTCCCTGGCCTCCGGCGACAGCGCCCGGTGGCCGGAGTAGGTCCGCAGCACCTCCAGATACTCCGAGGTGGTGTACGTCAGGTCCCACTCGTAACGCCGGAAGAGCACGGGGCCGAACCGGCCACTGCGTGCGACCTCGTCCGCGTGATCCGACGTGTCGACGTCATCCGCGGCAGGAAGCCGCAGCGCCGGAGGGGTGGCCGGATCGAAACGCTCGTAGCAGTCCTGGGCCTCGACGAAGAACTCTTCGCTGCCGCCCGCCACATGCTGTGTGGCGACCACGGCGAGAGCGCCACCGGGCCGCAGCGCGTCGGCGGCTTTTGCCATCCGTACCGCTGGATCAATCCAGTGGAACGCCGTCGCCGAGACGACCGCGTCGAACGGCTCCTGCGGCAGCGGCCAGGTCTCGAAGTCCGCCGTCACAATCTCCACTGCCTCGAACGCGCCCAGGTTGCGCCGGGCGACAGCGGCCATGGCCGCGCCCAGCTCGACGGCGGTGATCCGGCAACCGCGCTCGGCGAGCGGCAAGGTCGCCTTGCCGGTGCCCGCCCCTACCTCCAGGACACGACAGCCGGGGCCGATGCCGGCCACCTCGGTGAGGTCGTCGAACAACTCTGGCGGATACCCGGGCCTGGCCCGGTCGTACAACTCCGCGTCCTCGTCGAAGGTCCGGCTCAAGTGGACACGGCGCGTTTCGTCAGGCGTGTCGTCGCGCATGGCAGCACACTAGGGCCTCCCGGCGCGTCAGGAGCCAAGCCGAAGACGTGCCTGGTTCCGCTGATCCTGGCAGGTGTCCGCTTCCAGGGTGCCTCCTGGTTGACCGGCCTGAAATGATCTCGGCGTGACAACCAACTCACCCGAACGATCTGACGTGCCTCCACGCGAAGTCCGCATTCCTACGTCCGACGGCGGTCGACTGTGGGCTGAGCGCGATGGCACCGGAAGCCCGGTCGTGCTACTGCACGGCGCCGGCATGGACTCTCGCCTGTGGGACGCAGTCGTTCCCGAGCTGGCTCGCCACCACGACGTGATCCGCTATGACGCCCGCGGCCTGGGACGCTCCTCACCTCCAGGCAAGCCGTTCAGCGACGTCGAGGATCTGCGTACAGTCCTTGACCACTTCGGCCTTCGTCAAGCCGCGCTGGTCGGGTTGAGCATGGGCGGGGAGACCGCGCTGGACTTCGCCCTCGCCCACCCGGAGCGCGTCGCCGCACTGGCCCTGGTCGGTGCCTCGGTCAGCGGTCACGTCTGGCCGCAGAGCCCCGAGTTGTCGGCCTATGCCAGGGCGCGGCGCGAGCGTGAGCCGGCCACCCTGGCTGAGCTGGAACTGACGATCTGGGCAGCCATGGGCCGTACGGCTCCTGGAGGAGAGCTCATCGAGACGATGGTCGCCTCCAACGCCAAGCGGCGAATTGTGAGCGAACATCACTGCGTTGTCTCCGCGGGCCGTGATGCCGAACCCCACCTCGGAGACATCACCGCGCCGACGCTGGTCATCCACGGCGACCACGACCACCCGGAGATTGCGGTGATCGCCGAACGACTTGTCACGGACATTCCCGGCGCCTGCGGCGAGATGATCCCGGACGCCGACCACTACCTGCCGCTCCGTACACCCGAACGTCTCACCAAGCTGCTGCTGTCACACCTGGGCTGACACGCAGACCAGCAACGATCCACATCTATTGGACAGTTACTCCCACGCGGACCGGAACGACCAGTACCGCTCAGAGTCACGTGGCAAGGGGAAGGTGCGATCATGGCAGCAGGTCCGTCTGGTTTTCCGAGACCCCGCTTGAGAGGAATTGGCCTCGGTGTCCTCGTCGGCGGGCTGACCACAGTGGCTTGCACTGCCACGATCGGCAGGGCCTGGACTGCTTGTGACATCGGAAGCAGTGCATCAGCCAACAGCATGACCTTGCTGTTTCTCGCGCCTCTCATATGGATCCCTGCTGCGGTCCCGTGGGTCATCCTGGAAAGCACCCTCGGACGACGTCACCGAGGGGCAGCTCTCGCCGCAGGGCTCATCTTCACCCTGTGGTTCACCTGGTTCCTCGTGACATGGCTCGGCATGCCGAACTCCTACCCCGCCGCCCGCTTGTGTCCGGACAACGTCCCACCCTGGTGGCCGAGTTTCATCCCTGCCTGACCGCGCGGCTCTTGCTGATCTGCGGCCAGTGTCCCCGGAAGCATGCGTCCCTTGTGCACCCGACGCCTTCTGCCGAGACGGCAGCCAGAGCCTCCTCTTCTCCGGCCTCCTCCCGGATGGCTTCGCCCGTCGCCGATCTCCCGAGCGTTCCCCAGCGCCGTAGTACCCGCACGACCGAGCGGAAAGTCGCCTTCGTCGTTCTCCGGGCCCAGGAGGGATGCGACCAGCATGAAGGCGGGCAGCGAGTAGGCGTCCACGTAGGCCTGATAGTCCGCCTCGGTGGCGAAGCCGGTGAACTCCAACTCGGCGGTGGCGGTGGACAAGTACTGCTCCACCACGCCCCGGAGCTGCGGGTGGGCCGCCGTGGTGTGCAGCAGCGTACGGATCAACGGATCGTCGCTTGTCCCGCTGTCCAGCGCCTTACGCACCTCCTGCTCCCACCGGGCCCACGCCGCGACCCGTTGTGGCTTCGTGCCGGTGTCCAGGAGGTTGTCCCCGTGATGCATCACTGCCGTCGCCGCCATCACATGGGGCAACAGAGCCTTCGGCAACAGCAGACGAGTCGCGAGGTACGAGGCAGGTCTAAAACGCGCGACTGACTTTCGTTGGGCGCCGTAGTCCCGTCGGAGCTCTGGCTCCCGTATTTCCGCAGCATCCAGGCTTTGATTCCACGCACTCACGTGCCGATCTTAGGGGGGAGCCGGCGCCAGGGCCGCTGCCGCGGTGATGGCCTCCAGCCTGCGGGTGGAGACCTCGGTCGTCGAGGCCTCAAGTGTGCCGAGCGGCGTGGATGGCGCTGCGGATCGCTGTGTGTGCGTCGCCGGGGATCGGGGCGTACGACGGACGTTGGGCGGCCGTCACTCTTCGTTCGCTGCCGGGCGCAGCCAGTCCAACCACGTCCGAAACGCCGCGCCATAGCGTTGCGTGGCATGCCCGCCTCGGCACGCTCGACCTGGCGGGCGTGCAGGTGTTGCAGACCTTCTTCGGCCCCGCGCGCGTCCACGGCACCGAGGTGCCCCTCGTGCCCGTGGCGGTCCCGACGTACTGGCACGGGCCCGTCTTCATGCGGGGTCCGGACGGTGGCCGCTCTACTGGAGGCGCAGGCCGACTGCCGCCGGCCGCTCGGTCAGCTGCCTCTGGCCTGAACACCCTGAGCCGGACGAGGGTTTCGAGCATGTCGTCGGTGACCTGGAGGTAGCCCGCGCGAGTGCGGTGCTCATCCGCGGCCGCATCAAAGACGTAGATCAGGAGGGGAACTTCCTGCGCATCGGCTGGCCGCTGTCGTCCGACGCGCAGGTCCCGATGTCCGTCCTCAATCATCGCCGCTCCTCGGCAGAGGGCTGCCTTATGCATTGACTCAACGCACTATGCATTGATTCAATACACTAACTGTTGTGCTGCCACAGCAGCGGAAGCACACACGTGCCAAGTGAGGTTGATCGGTGCTGCCGTCCATCGAACTGGTGGAATCCGAAGACTCCGCCGACGAGGTGCTCACCCGCAGCCAGGCGGCGAACGCCCTGGGCCTGTCGCCCAACACCGTCAGCAAGCTGCTCGACAGCAAGTTCCTTCGGGACCTGCAGGCGACACGAGTGCTCACGCTGGCCCGCGCCCCGCATGTGAGCGTCGTCGAGGGCATACTCCCGGTGCTGCGCACGGCGGCGGCCGCGCCTCCCGCCCGCTTGGATGACGACCGCGATTTCATCGGCGACTCGCCCCACTTGACGGACGAGCAGTTTCTCGAGGCTTCCCGTCAGTGGTGGCGGTGCGAGCCCGAGATGATCGTGAAGGCCGGGGTGTTGCCGGTGGCCGTGGCCGGGTGGGTGACCGGCGTCCTCGCCATCCACGGGATCGACGACACCCGGCACCTGGGACGGGGCGAGGTGCGCCACTCCTTCACCGCCACCGTCGCCGGCCGGGTCACAGCCCTCGACACCCCCGAGACCTTCCGGGTCCTGGCCACGGACAAGGCTGTGGCGGACCTGACGCGCAAACTGCTCGGCGCCCGCGTGCACACCGCCGTCTCGGGCGGCCCGATCGCCTATCTGAAAGCAGACCCCGCCGCCCGGGAGAACTCGTGAGCGACTTCGACTCCATCGACGCCCTGGTGGACGGCGCCCGCCAGCAGGTACCGCTGCCTCCTGCAGACGAACGGCGCCGCCTGCGCGAGGGGTTGAACCTGTCCCGCGCTCAGGTGGCGCAGGTCCTCGGGGTGAGCCCGTCCACGGTCGGCGGCTGGGAGTCCGGCCGGGACCCGAGCGGCGAACTCAGGGAGAAGTACGCGTACTTCCTCGACAAGGCGTGCGCCAAATTGCAGGCCCAGGCACAGGAGGCAGCCGGAGCCGAGGACGCGGACGCTTCGTCCGGCGGCGACCAGTCGCACGCCGACGTCCCGAACGGGGAGGCCGACGCGGACGAAGTCGAGGCCCTTCCAGCGGCTCAGCCGTGCGTGCTGTGCGGGGCACCCGCCCGGCACCAGGTCGCCGGCTTCCCCCAGCACCTCGACCCCACCGAATACACGGCCGCTGCCAGCGCCCCCGCCGATCCCGCCACCTCCGCACCGGAACCCGCGGTCCAGCCTGCTGACCGGGAACGACGGCCAGCACCAGGGACCCGGCCGCGTCCTGCTGGTATCGGCAGCGGCGTCAAGATCGTGCCCGTCGGACGCCGCGCCCAGCCGGCGGCCGACATGCCGGACCCGATCGGTCAGTCCGTGTCCGAAGCCCTCGCCAAACACGGCGGTGACGTCGAGAAGGCAACGCAAGCACTCATCAAGCGGGCGATCCCGGACGCCATGAAGCTGCTGGACACCACCCGCATCGGCGGACGGTACGAGATCGTCGCCCACCCCTGGCTGCCCGAGATCCTGCGCAAGCAGAGCTCCCACGGCTCCGACCAGATTTGGGAGGCCCGCCCCAAGTGGACGAGGCCCGAACTGCCGCCCGGCGAGCACGAGGTGGCCGCGCTCGACATCAACGGCGCCTACCTGAGCGCACTCAAGACGTGGCTGCCGCTCGGCCAGCTGAACCACTCCACCGGCAACCACCACGACCGCCGCCGAGCCGGCGTCCACCTGATCACCCCGCCGGAGTGGCAGCACGACGCCGTGCTGCCCAACCCCATCGGCAACCGCGACGAACCCGGCCCGCTCTGGGTCACCGAACCCACCCTGCGCCTGCTGCTGCGCCTCGCCGGCCCGAAGTACGGCCTGTGCGACCCGCCAGAGATCCACGAGTCCTGGACCTCCGGAGCCACAGAGAGCCTCCTGGAGAAGTTCCGCATGACGATCAAGGACGCCCGGGACAAGGCGATCGCCGAGGACGACGAGGTGACACTCGCCTACGTGAAGGCGATGTACTCCAAGTTCGTCTCCACACTGGGCGAGTCCAACTTCAACCGCGAGATCTACCGCACCGACTGGATGCACATCATCCGCAGCCAGGCCTTCGTGAACCTATGGCTCAAGGCGTATCGGGCGCACGATGAGGGCCTGATGGTCGTCCGCGCGATGGGCACCGACGAGCTGCACGTCATCGGCGACTGGCGGGCGGTGTTCCCCGAAGGCCGCGGCGTCACCGAGGTGAAGATCAAAGACCTGTACACCGTCGGGACTGACGCTGACGACGCCGACACCAGCGACTAGGGCTCGTTCGGCGGGTCATGGGCCGAGCCGGGGCCGGACCGAGGCGAGGGCCGGCCAGTTCCCTAATCGTGTTGACCGCCCCCGGCAGGCAGTGCTGGAGTCGGCACGTGGACAGCATCCCCGCCAACCGGCGGTTCTGGAACCAGATCAGCAGCGCCTACCAGCACGAGCACGACCCACAAATCGGCGCCACACCCCGCCTGTGGGGCATGTACTCCATCCCCGACGCGCACCTGCACGCCCTGGGTGACGTCACCGGCAAGCGCGTCCTCGAACTCGGCTGCGGCGCCGGCCAGTGGTCCAGGGCGCTCGCCGCCGAGGGCGCCACCGTGGTCGGGCTCGACCTGTCCGAAGCCCAACTTGCCGCAGCGGCCCGCGCGATGGGAGCGGCCCGCTACCCGCTGGTGCAAGGCGCTGCGGAACAACTCCCCTTCGCCGCCGACAGCTTCGACCTGGTGTTCTGCGACTTCGGTGGGCTCAGCTGGGCGCCCCCGCACCTGGCCGTCCCGCAGACCGCACGCGTCTTGGGCCGAGGCGGGCGCCTGGTGTTCAACGTCGCCAGCCCATGGTTCGAAGCCTGCTATGACGAAGCCGCCAGCCGCGTGACCACGACGCTGCAGAAGGACTACTTCGGGCTGAACACCATCGCCGAAGACGACGGCGCGACCAGCTATCAGCTCACCTACGGCGACTGGGTCAAGGTCCTGCGCGGCGCGGGCCTCATCATCGACGACCTCATCGAGCCACGGCCCGAACCCGGAACACCCAACGGCTACAACGAAACCGACCCACCCGACTGGGCACACCGCTGGCCGGCGGAACTGCTCTGGGTAACCCACAAACCGTAAACAGCGGCAACAGCGCCGAGGCGCTGAAGGCCGCGATGCTGGGGCGTCACTGGGACCTGGGTCTGCTGGGGGCCCTGGACCTGGGCACCAAGGTCGCCGCCGGCGAGACGGCCTGGGGCTGACGATGCTCACCGGCACCCGTGCCCCCGCCGGACGGGCACCCGGTACGGTCTCCTGCGGCGCGTTGTCGCCGCCGGACGGCCCGCTTCCTCGGGCGGCAAGACCGTCCGGGCGCCGACCGCGGTGGACTTCGCTCTCACGGGCAGCGCGCTGTTGGTCCTGGTCACCGCCGTCCGCTGGGTGATGACCTCCCCGCTCAGCCGGTTCCGGCCCGGAGTGCACCTCCAACTCGCAGCCGTAGCCGCGATCGTCGGGGCGCGCTCGCGTAGGCACAGTCCTCCTGCTGGGGACGGTGCTCCGGTGGACACCTCAAACCGGCCCTCACCCTCGCTCTGTGGCGGACCGGCGTCTTCCCCGGCCGAGGCGTCCTGCCCTACGTCGCCGCCCAGTTGACCGGATCCATCGCAGGGGCCGGCCTGGCCCGGCTCGTCTGGGGGCCCGGTCGTCGCGGGCCGCATGGCCTACGGTGCAGTCGACCGCACTGCCGGTCGAACCGCCTGCCGCAGAGGCCGTACTGCTTGCGATTCTTGGTGCGCGCTGTCCTGGCCGCTGTCACAGTAAAAGTGGGTGTCCAGCACCAGGGGGGTGGCGCGGTGGCTCAGGCCCCGAGCATGCAGGAGCTGATCCGGCGCCGACGGCAGGCCGGCTTTGTGGGTCGGCAGAGTGAACTCGGCGATTTTCGTGCGAACTTCGGGGCTGCTGACGAGCAACGACGGTTCCTGTTCAGCATTTACGGTGACTCAGGCGTTGGGAAGACCCTGCTGACGGAGCAGTTCCAGCGCGTGGCGAGGGAAGAGGCGGGAGCACTGACGGCGCGAGCGGACGAGACGTCAGACAGCCTGGCTGCCACCCTGGAGTCGTTGGTCGGCCAGTTGGCGCCGAAGGGCACATCGAAGGCCTTCGGCAAGGCACTCGCGGCGCACCGTCAACAACAACGGGAAGCCCAGAACGTACCGGACCTTGCTGCGGAAGGCCCCTCCGCGACGGGACGGATTGCGGCCGGGGTCGGTCTGGCGGTGGCGCAGAGCTTGCCCGTCGTCGGGCCGCTGGCCGGCGCCGTGACCGCGGAGGAGGTCAGTCAGGCCGCGAGCCGGGTGGGAGCGGCGTTGTCGGAGCGGGTCCGAACTGCCGAGAGTATGCCGCTGTCTCCCGCGGAGGCTCTCAGCGGAGCGTTCGTGGATCTCCTGCACCGGCTCTCGGGGGATGCTCCCTGGCTGGCCTTGTTCTTTGACACCTACGAGCGCACCGAGGTGTTCCTCGGCAGGTGGCTGCTCGACCTGGTGAGCGGCCGTTACGGGGACTTGCCGGCGAACCTGGTGCTGACCGTCGCGGGACAGCGCCGCCTGCATCCCGGAACCTGGGCGCCCTACCTGGATGCCATCGCCTATCTGCCGTTGCAGCCGTTCACGGACGAAGAAGCACGCCTGCTGCTGGCCGCCAAGGGTATTACGGCAGAGCCCGTCGTGGAGGCGATCCTCGAGGTGACCGGGCGCCTCCCCGTACTGGTGGCCATGCTGGCCGAGAGTCGGCCGGCCGACATCACCGCGGTGAGTGATCATGCGGGCGACGCCGTCGACCGGTTCTTGAAGTGGGAGCCGCCGGAGCGCCATGCGGCGGCTTTGGCCTGCGCGTTGCCCCGTGTGGTCAACCAGGATGTGATGGACGTCCTGCTCGGTGAGCCTGCCAGCCGCGAGCTGTACCCATGGCTGCGCACGTTGCCTTTCGTCCAGGACGATGCCGGGCAGGTGCGATTCCACGACGTGGTGCGCACCGCGATGCTACGGCTGGAACGCAGCCGCTCACCCCAGCGCTGGCGACAGCGGCACCATGACCTGGCAGACGCATGGCGCAGCTGGCGCGAGAGCCTGGGTATGGACGAGCGGGACGGCTGGTGGGATCCGAACTGGCAGGACGGCGCGGTGGAGGAGACCTACCACCTCCTGTGCGCCCATCAAGAAGGGGCCACCGCCGGTGCGTTGTGCGCGGCCGTGCGGGCAGCCGAAGTCGGCACGGTCATGGCACGGCGGCTGGCCGACGCGATCGCCCGAGCGGGCGAGGACTCCGACGCCGCTCGAGTGGCAAGGCTCGGCGGATCGCTCGCCGCCACCGTGGGCGACGATGCAAGAGACTGCGCCGACTTCCTCTCCATGCTGCTGGAAGACAGTCGCCTGGACCAGCGGCATCGGATCGCCGCGCTCGCCGAACGAGCCTGGCTGCACCAACTCGCCAACCGACTGGAGCCCTGTCTGGCGGACGTCGATCGCATGCTGCAGCTCCAGCCGGACAACGCGGACGCTCTGACACGCCGCGGCTATGTCTACCGACTGATGCGACGGCATCACGACGCCCTGGACGACTTCCACCAGGTTCTTGCGGCCGCGCCTGACCATGTCCAGGCACGCGTCTTCCGCGGGCTGACGTTCGAAACACTGGGCAGAGACGAAGCTGCGCTCCAGGACTTCAACCATGCGGTCGAGACTGCCGGCGACCATCTCGGGGCGCGCCTGCACCGAGGACGGCTTCTGCGTCGCAAGGGACACGTTGCCCAGGCCCTGTCCGACTTCGACCACGCTGTCGAGCAACATCCCGCATCGGCATGGGCCTTGGTGGAACGGGCCGCATGCCTGTACCGCGCCGACCGCGCCGTAGAGGCCCTGGAAGCAATTGAGCATGCGCTCGAGCTGGAGGACGACACAGCTTATGTGCACGCCAATCATGGCTTTGTGCTGTGTCGGCTGGGGAGGCTCACGGACGGCGTAGCCGCTCTTGACCGTGCGCTGGAAATCGAGCCGGAGAACGTCTGGGCCCTCACCTGGCGGGGCTGGGCGACTGGGCGCTTGGGCCATGCTGACGAAGCCCTCGATGATCTCAATCGGGCAGTGGCCATGGGGCCCAACGACTCATGGCCGAGTGCCGCCCGCGGCTGGCTGCGCTGGGCAGCCGGCAAGCCGGCGCAGGCGCTGCCCGATCTGGAACGCGCGGTTGCTCTGGAACCCGACTATGAGTGGGCACAGCTTGGCCTCGCATTGACACTGCTGTGGCTGCATCGCCCCACCGAGGCCCACGAGGCTCTCGGCCGTGCCGCGGACGAATGGAGCAGGCACGCGCCTTACGCGCAGGAATTGGCTGACCGCCTGTTCGACGTCCTGCAGCGGCACTACCGGCGCGACGACGAGGTGATACGGGATGCGGTCCACAACGCACCGGTCTGGATTCACCAGACCAGTCGATGGCACAGCATTCGCCAGTTCGCACTGCCGCTCCTGCGCAGGAGCAGCCTGCCCCTCATGCGGGACAGCGTCAGGTTTCTTCGCTACGCCAGAGCCGTCATACGAGACCACCCCGATTCCGGCCCACTCGAGAGCAACCAGTTGACTGCCCTGGCGGACGAGGTGTTCGATCACTTGCCACAACTGGACTTGGGCGAAAGCGGCTGAGCCGCCGTGGCCACCCCCGCGCTACATCGACCCGCCTCCCTGATCCTCGACGTCGCCTGAACTCCGTGATGCCAACGGTCACTTTGATGAGTGTCCTGAAACTGTGTTCCGGCGTCATGCCGAGGTCGCAGCCGGGCGCCACGGCGTCGACGCCCGCACGCTGTTGCTGGAGGTCGGCCGCCGTGGTCCGGTCGGTGCCCAGGAGGACGTGATCGTCGACATCGCCCTGGATCTCGCCGCGAACCGGGAGCGAACGGCCCGGCCGCGGCGGGAAGGCGCTGTGCGCGAGGGGATCAGCTGCCGGTCAGGGAGATGGCGATGTCCGTGATGTTCAGCGGGAACTGGTAGATCGGGGTCACCGCGCCCGTGAACAGGTTGACCGTGTAGAGCGTCGGGGTGCCGGCGCCGTACGGCGTGAGGGAGGCGAAGGCGGTGTTGTCGACCGTCTTGCCACCGCTCAGGGTGCTGTAGATGTCCATGCCGGCCTTGAGCTGGGCGTCGATGCCGAGGCTGCCGGTCGGTGCGAGTGTGCCGTTGTTGGCCGGGGACTGGATGACGACCTGGTCGCTGGAGGTGTTGACGTCGAACAGGGTGGTCGCGGTGGCCGCGTTGAGGTCGTTGTTCGTGTACGCGGCGGCTGTGACGCCCTTGGTCGTGCCCTCGGTCGGCGGGGTCGTGAGGTTCAGGTCCTGGATGGTCGTGTGGTCGTTCAGGTTGTGCCGCAGGTTCTGCCCGTTGTCGCTGATCACGCGGAGCCGGTCGGCCGCGGGGTTGAAGTCGACACCGAACGTCGTGCCGTTCAGCGCGTACTGGAGCTGGGACACCTTGGTGACGACGACGTCCGTGGTGGCCGGCGGGGTCTTGATGGTGTAGATGCCGCCCTTGTTGCCGACGCCGTACATCAGGCCGTCCTGGACTCGGAAGTCGATGCCGACCAGGGCGGTGTCACCGCTGAGCCCGGTGATGACCCGCACCCAGTTGAGCACGTCCGGACGGTCGGTCGTGAACGTGGCCATCAGGGTGCCGTCACCACTGATGCCGAACGCGCGAAGACTGGGGGTGGCGGCGGGCGCGGCCGAGGCGGAGCCTGGTGCGCTCAGCATGAGCGCCGTCGACGTGGCCAGGACCGCAAGCGCCGCCGCGATTCTCTTTCTCATGCCTGCTTTCATCGGTCTTTCCCTCCCGTTTGAGAAAACGCCAACGTGCGGCGTCACGAGTGACGTGCGGATGAGAAATTGCTGTACCCAGCCCGTACCGATGGCCGGAAACGTGCCGGAATGATCGCCGTGGTGCTCCCCCCATACGGCGGGTACAGGCTCCCATCAAAGCCGCTTCACTCCGCCTCTACAAGCGGAACCTGTCGCAAAAACGCCCGGGTCCGGGAAGTTTGCGCACAGTGACAAAAGCGTCGACGATGCACCCGTCATGGATTTATGCGAAGTGATAAACGGCGTCCGGATTTCGTCTGTCCGCCCGTTCGGTCGGAATGGCATGCTCGCCGCTCATGGGGAGCCTCTTCGCCGAACTGGCCCTGCGGGCGACGACCAACGCCCGCAGGGAGGTCGAGACGTATGTGCGTGAGATTCCGGAGTTCGGGATCCTGCACACGGATCCGCGCGCCATGGCCAAGACATTGGAGTACGCGGTCTGGTTCCGTCGTCGCACCATCGAACTGTCGCCGGACAGCAGCGAGTTGCGCGACGACGATCTGCGCTACATCTCCGCGATGGGCGAGCTGCGCGCCGGGTCCGGCATGTCGCTCAACGCGCGACAACAGGTGCTGCGGGTGCACACCGCGCTGATGCTGCGCGAGATCAACGAGGCCACCGACGCCCAGCGCGGCGGCAGTGTCGACGAGTTGATGCGGATGATGGCCTGGTTCGCTCCGCAGGGCGAGCGCGGCATCGGCGCCTATCGCCAGGGATTCGTGAGGGTGCTGAGGCGCCGGCTGCCGTATGCCGAGCAGGTCGCCCTGCTGGCCCGGTCATTGCTGGCCGGGGATTCCATGGTCGCCGAACTCGCCTCCGTGGTGGACATGGATGTGTCCGACTATTACGCGGTAACCGTCTTCCGTGTGCCGGACCGCCCGACCGTCGCCGATCCCGCTCAGGAAAACGAGATCGAGACCCTGGTGAAAACGCACCGAGTACTTGTGACCTGGGCCCCGGAAAACGGCTACGAGGGCGGCGAACTGGTCGTTCTGGTTCCTCGCCCGTCCGGTGCCGGGAAAACGGTACCCAACCTCTTGCCCGGTCCATCCGACTCCCTCGACCTGTTGCCCCACGGGCCGGATTTATCCGCACTCGTACGGGACTTCGCCCAGGCCCTTGCCCGCCCCTGCGCCGTCGGCACCGCCACCGCGCCGCTCGCCGATCTCGCCGAGGCCCTCGAACGCGCCCGCCGGATCAGCAGGGCGGCCCCGCTGAGCCGACCGTCCGCCCGGTTGCGGGCGCACACCGTGGCGGACGTCTTCGTCGAACTCGCCGTCGCGGACGTCCCGTTCGTCGACGACTGGCTCCGCACGGTGGCCCGCCGCCTGGAGGACGGCCCCGACCTCCTTGTCACACTCGACGCCTACTACCACCACGACATGCACCGGGGCAGCACGGCCACGGCCCTCAACGTCCACACCCGCACCCTCGACTACCGCCTCCGCCGAGTACGGGAGCTGACCGGCATCGACCCTGGCTCGACGCACGGCGTGCGCGTACTGAGCGCGGTCGTGGCCCGGCGGCTGTCGGGGGCATGGGAGTGAGTGCGGGGCGAGATGCGGCCGTGGGGGTCTCCGGTGCGCTCCCCGAGGGTGGGTGCGCGACGCTGCACGCGGGCCGCGAGATCGCGGAGCGGGTGTTCGATGGGGCAGGCTGTGACGGTTCGCGAGGCCGATGACTCTCTCGCTTCATCTCCGCTTCGAGTGCCCGCGCGGCCGGCACCTGACCAGGGTCTGGCCAAAGCCACGCACGACTCCCAGCGGCTCACCGTAGGGTGCCCGTTCCGCAATCCGGCGCGAGAATCCTGCACTTCCCGGATCCTGGCCAAGGAGGGGCGACCGAGTGGATCCACTGGCAGTCCGGCGCCGCCCAACTGCTGCCCGGCTGATCGTCGGCCGTAGCCGCGGTCCGCTTTCCTCACCGGCCGCAGGGCTCCCGCCGGAACGGCGACCCTGGAGGGTGCCGAAGTCCGGCCGGGCCCGGCTCTCCTAGCGTCGGGCTGAGAGGCTCTTTGACGAAAGCACCCGCCTGTTGGGCCAACCCCCCTCGCCTTACTCGAGGACATCGAGGACCTGCACCGCTGGACCCTGCACAGGCTCCGCCACAGTCCGCTCACCCACAACGCCGAGGGCGGCACCTCGCCCCGATGCCGCTGGCCCGCTCTCGTCACGCCACCGTCCGCTCCTGTAGGTGAACCCTCACAAGTTGACCTCGCGGCTATTTGCTCCCTCGTGTCGGAACCAGGGGCTCATCCCGACGGACGGAGAAGGCACCCGCGGCAGCCGCCAGGACTGCCGCCTCCGCAGCCTGTTCCGGGAGTTGCGGATCCGGATCGGTACGCAGGAGCACCAGCTGGTGGTAGAGCGGCGCCGTGGCGGCGATCAGCAGGCTCCGCGCGTCCGTGTGCTGTGCGGGGAGTTCACCGCGCTCGATGGCGCGCTCGACGAGGATCTCGCACTGCGTGTACCGGTCCGTCCACAGCTGCGTCTGGGCCCGCGCGGCCTGTTCGGAGTGGAACGAGGCGGCCATCAGGGCAACGGCGAACGACGGCTGCACGACCAAGGATTCCTGGATCTCCTGATTGAGGGCCGTCAGATCGCCGCGCAGTGAGCCGGTGTCCGGCGGCTGCCAGTCGATCTCACCGGCGGCGTGGATGACGTCGACGAGCAGGCCGCCGACATCGCGCCAACGCCGGTAGACCGTCGCGCGGTGCACTCCAGCCCGCGTAGCGACACCCTCCATCGTGAGTCCTTCGTGACCGCGTTCGGCGAGTTCGGCGCGCACCGCATCGAGAACCTGGGCGCGGATGCGGGCGGTGCGACCGCCCGGACGGCGGTCCGACGTCGTCTCCAGTGGGTCTGTCATCGGCAATCAGTATCCGGTTGATCAAGACGGCAGGGCTGTGCCAGCATCTTAACGCGACAGTTGTCGCTCTAAGTCCACAGAGAGGAACTGCCGCCGCGATGCCGCCCGTTCCCGCTGACCCCACCGTGCTCCACCCGATGCCCGAGCACCCGCGCGTGGTTCTGCTCAAGCCGTTGGTGAAGTCGCCGCTGATCGAGGTCGGTGACTTCTCCTACTACGACGATCCGAACGACCCGACCGCGTTCGAGACGCGCAACGTGCTCTACCACTACGGCCCAGAGCGGCTCGTCATCGGCAAGTACTGCGCGCTGGGGACCGGCACCCGGTTCATCATGAACGGCGCCAACCACCGCATGGACGGGCCTTCCACCTTCCCGTTCCCCACCATGGGCGGCTCCTGGGCGGAGCACTTCGACCTGATCACCGACCTGCCCGACCGGGGTGACACGGTCGTCGGCAACGACGTGTGGTTCGGCCACGGCGCCACGGTCATGCCCGGCGTACGCATCGGTCACGGCGCGATCATCGCCGCCGGCGCCGTGGTCACGGGCGACGTCCCCGACTACGGCATCGTCGGCGGCAACCCCGCCCGGCTCATCCGCACTCGCTACGACGCTGCGGACATCACCCGGCTCCTCGCCGTGGCGTGGTGGGACTGGCCCGTGGAGCACATCACCAGGCATGTACGGACGATCATGTCGGGGACGGTCGCCGGCCTGGAGGAGGCCGCCGCGCAGATCGACCAACCTTGACACCGCGTCCTGACCACACCTCCCGCGCCAGAAACGAGTGATGGCCCATGCCCCGTCGCAGCGCACATATCGCGATGGTCGGCGTCCCCATGCCGGGCGCCGACGCCTACCGGGGCAGGTTCGCGCGGTGGCTCGCCGACTGGGGTGCGACCTGAGAGTGTGTCAGGCTCCAGGGGAGGGGGAGCTTGGATCCGCAGCATCAGACTTCACGTTGTGATGGGACGCTGAGCTGAGCTTCTGGCAGGTTCGAGGCAGCAGATGGCGGGTTCCCGCCGTTACCGGTTCGGCCTTGCTGGCGCACGACTGGCCGGCGTACGCGGCCCTCGCCGACGCGGTGGGGGAGCGGACCCAACGGACAGGCGGACGGGGCGCCGACCGGCGCCCCGTCCGCCTGTCCCCATACTGCAGGGCAGGACCGGTCAGTGTCTCTCGGGCGCCGGAGCCCCCGCCAGGATCGTCGGCTCCACCGCCTCGTAACGGCGCAGCTGCATCGAGGGGTCGTGCTGGGGCAGGATCGTGCCCAGCCAGCCCGCGAGGAAGCCCACCGGGACCGACACGAGGCCTGTCGTGGTGAACGGGAACCAGGCGAAATCGCTGTCCGGGAAGACCGACTGCGGTGAGCCGGAGACCAAAGTGGTGCCGGTCATCAGGACGAGCACGCTCACGGTGCCCGCGATGAGCGTGCTCAGCAGGCCCGTACGGGTGTAGCGCCGCCAGAAAAGGCTGTAGACAAGGGCCGGGCCCACGGCGGACGCGCCGACGCAGAAGGAGAGAGTGACCATCACCTGACCGTTGAACTCCCGGGCGTACGCGGCTGCGACGATCGCGGTGAGGCCGACGCCGAGTGCGGCGGCTCGTGCGATGGTCATCTCCGTGGAGTCCGGCAGGGTGGTCCGGCGCAGGCCCTGAGCGATCAGGTCGTGCGCCAGAGTGTTGGCGCAGGCGAGGGTGATCCCGGCGACCGAGGCGAGCAGGGTGAGGAAGCTCGCCGTGGTCACCATCGTGAACACGAGGGTCTCACCCATGGACGGATCGGGGCCCAAGACGGCCTGGCTGACCATCAGGAACGCCGTCTCGCCCTGTGGGTCTGCCGCGACGAGCTGTGTGTGGCCGACGAGCGCCGCCGCGCCGAAGCCGATCACCGAGATCAGCAGGCACATGACGACGACGGTGGAGACCGCCCAGGACATCGAGCGCCGCACCCCGGACGCGCTGCGGGAGCTGAACATGCGCATCGTGATGTGGGGCAGGACCGCTGCCCCGAGTACGATGGTCAGCTCCGCGCTGATCATGTCCAGTCCGTCGCCGCCGAACTGGAGCCCGGAGGAGAGGTAGGCGTCGCCCGCCCCGCTGCCCTTCTTGGCCGCGTCCAGGAGCGCGGACAGGCTGAAGTCGTAGCGATCCAGGATGAGCACGCAGATGGTGACGGTCGCGAGCAGAAGGACGACGGTCTTGACGATCTGGATGAAGGCGGTGCCCTTCATTCCGCCGATGGCGGCGTACACGATCATCAGTCCGCCGAGGCACACGATGAAGCCGGTCTTGAAACTGTCCGAGTCGAAGCCGAGAACGACGGCCAGCAGATCGCCGGCGCCCGACAGCTGGAAGATCACCAGCGGCAACAGCGCGGTGAGGGTGACCACGGATATCGTGATGCGGACCGCGGGGTCGGACGCACGGCGGGCGAGGACGTCGCCCATGGTGAACCGGCCGGCGTTGCGCAGCGGTTCGGCCAGCAGGAACATCATCAGGACGAGCGAGAGCACGGTGCTCAGGGCGAGCACCACGCCGTCGTATCCGACGAGGGAGACGACGCCGATGGTGCCGAGTACGGTCGCGGCGGAGATGTAGTCGCCGGAGATGGCGAGCCCGCTCTGCATGGGGGAGAGCGAGCGGTAGCCGGTGTAGAACTCGCCGAGGTCGTCATGTTCGGGCGCGGTCATCACACACAGCAGCAGCGTGACGGTGGTGACGGTGATGAACGCGACCAGCGACATGGTCTGGGAGTCGGAACTGAAACCGTTCATCACCAGGCACCCCCTGTGGGGTTGGTGGGACGCTGCCATCCGGTCCTGCCTGGCCGGCCGGGTTGACCTTGTCGGGTCGTGTGGGCAGGCTGCGCGATCCGGTCCCCCTGCGCCGCGCGGTGGGTCTCGGCCGCCTCTTCGGCGTGCTGCCGGATGGTCGCCGCGAGCGGGTCGACGCGGCGGCGTGCGATCCGTTCGTACACGGCGATCGCCCCCAGCACGACCGGCAGTTGGCACAGGCCGAGGGTCAGTCCGGTGGTGAGACCGCCGTCGCCGCTGCCGCTGGTCATCAGTCCGGGCGCGTACGCGGAGAGGATGAGGAAGAGCGTGAAGTAGCCGAGTGCCGTGAGGGTGGCCACCCGGCGCAGTCTGCGGTAGGCCGCGCGGAGCCTGTTCAGGTCGCCGCCCGGGGCGGGGGTCGCCTGCGGGTGCTGGTGCCACAGTGGACCGGGGTCCTGCGGCGGATCGGGGAAGTACTGCTCGTAGGACATGGGGTGCGGCTCCTTGCGGCCCTCGAGGCCTCGCGGCCTTGAGGGTGCCCCTGCGCCCGCCGGGCGCAGGGAGATGTGTCACGGTCGGAGCGCGTATGTTACTGGTCGGTAGTAGTGTGGCGTAAGGGGTTACCGACTGTTCGGTATGCCAGTTTCGCAACGGTCAGGTCACGGCAGATCACGGCAGGTCACACCATGTTTGCGGTAGTGGTGCCGATGCTGGGCCCGACAGTGCCCTGATGACCGTCGAACCCTCATGGCGCCGGGAACACCAGGAGCAAGCGCGGACAGCACGGCTGCGCCGACGCACAACGAAGGATCACGGCCTGGCGCCAGGGCACGGTGAAGAGGGTCCATCGCGCCCGCTCAGGGTCAATGCCGCATGGCTCCACCACGACGTGACACCGGCGGAGGTGCGCGAGCGGTACCCCTCGTCTGCCCGCCGGACGATGGCGGCGCCGGGGGCGACCTTGTCCATGGCTGGTCGTCCAGTGCTCACGGGTCAGAAGCCGGTACCGCTGCCGCAGCCTCGACCACGAACGAGGCGAACTGCCTACCGGCCGCACCCTTGATCACAGTCACCGCGCACGGGATCGCGGGCAGCGCACGCGACCACTTCACGGCCACGTCACCGACGTTGGGAAGCCGCGACCTCCCGCCGGCGGTGATCCGCCATCCGGCGTCCGCGGTGAAGCGGATCGCCTGACAACGCCGTTGGAGCGCATTCCGCTCCGGCAACGACGCTCCGCGCCGCAATCCCGGGATGCGCTTCACCACTGCCCGCAAGGGCGGCGCACTGCGCAAGATCAGAGGTGGACGCCATCGGCGCTGCCGACAATCACCCTCACTTCACGCTTCACGAGGGGGAAGATGTCAACTGAGCCGGGGGCCTCGCTCAGCCCTTCACCGCCCCCGACGTGAGGCCCTGAACGATGTGGCGGCTGGCGAAGGCGAACAGGAGCATGGTGGGCAGGATGGTGAGGACAGCCGCCGCGGACATCGAGCCCCAATCGATGTTGAAGCTGGAGATGAAGCCGTTCAGGGCTGTGGGAACGGTCTTGTTGCTGTCGCTGTTCATGAGCGTCACCGACAGGAAGAGTTCGTTCCAGCAGTTGACGAAGTTGAAGATGAACGCGGCGATGATGCCTGGGCGCATCACCGGCAGCAGGACCCGGAAGAGGGCTGCGAACCGGGACAGGCCGTCGATCATGGCGGCCTCCTCCAGGGCGTCCGGGATGTTCTCGAAGAAGCCGCGCAGCATCACGGTGCAGAACGGGATGCACACCGCGATGTAGACGAGGATCAGGCCGAGGCGGTTGTCGACCAGCCGCAGGTCGGTCATCAGCAGGTACAGCGGTCCCAGGGCGATGAACGACGGGATCATCTGGGTGACCAGCGCGGCCATCAGCAGAGCGGACTTGGTGCGGAACTCGAAGCGGGCCAGTACGTATGCCGAGAGCATCGAGATCGCCGTGGCCGTCGCGCCGGCCACGGTGGAGACGATGAGGCTGTTGGTGAGGTAGGTCCCGAAGTCGGCCGTCCCGAACAGGCCGCTGTAGTTCTCCAGGGAGAACCGCTCCGGCCAGTAGGCGAGCGGGAAGTGGAAGATGTCGCCGGGTGCTTTGAGCGAGGTGATGGTGATCCAGTAGAGCGGAAAGGCGGTGAAGAGCAGCCACACGCCGAGGAAGGTGAACTTCACGGCCCGGCCGGCCGCGGACTCCTTGCCGATCACGACCTCACCCCCTTCTTCTCGCGCGTGGCCATGAGGAAGAACACCGCGAACACCAGCAGCGCGGCCACCACGAGGAGGCCGAGCGCGGAGGCTCTGCCGTAGTCGCCCTGCTGAGTGATCTTGATCATCCAGGTGGTCACGATGTGCGTCTCGTTGTTCGGCCCGCCGCCGGTCATGCCGAAGATCAGGTCGGGGAAGTTGAAGATCCAGATCACCCGCAGCAGCACGGTCAGTGCCAGTGTGGTGCGGATGTACGGGATGGTGATCTGGAAGAGCGTGCGTGCCTTGCCCGCGCCGTCCAGCGCGGCCGCCTCGTAGAGCTCGTCGGGGATCGACTGGAGCGCGGCCAGGATCATGATCGCGAAGAAGGTGACGCCGTACCAGATGTTGGCGATGAGCACGGCCACCATCGCCGTGTTCGGATCCGCCAGCCAGGCGATCGGCTCGTCGATCAGACCGGCCTTCTGCAGCAGGTCGTTGACGACACCGAACTCGCTGTTGAACAGCCAGCGGAAGAGGATGCCGATGAGGAACCCGGAGATCGCCCAGGGGAAGAAGATCAGCGCCTGGTAGAGGCCCCGGAGGCGGAAGCGGCGGCGCAGCCAGAGCGCGAGCGCGAAGCCGATGACCAACTGGGGCACGATCGAGCCGATCACCCAGACCGCGGTGTTGCCCAGGACGGTGCCCCATGCGGGGTCGGCGAACACGTCGCGGAAGTTCTTCAGGCCGACCCAGGAGGTGTCGGTCAGGTCGGTCAACTTCCAGTTGCGGAAGGCCATCTGGCCGCCCGCGATCATGGGGTAGTACGTGAAGACCGCCACGAAGACGGCAGCCGGCGCCATGAACGCGGCGATCTGAAGACCGCGCCGCGTGGTGAACTCCCGTCGGCGGCCGTGGGGGAGACCCCGCTTGCGGGAGGCCTCCCCACTGCCCGGTGTGGTCGTCTTCGTCGCCGTTGTGGACGTGACGGACATGTCTACGGCTCCTGCTGCCACTTCTCGGTCCAGTAGGCGTCCCAGCCCGCGAGCAGCTTCTTGGGCGTCGTCTTGCCGAGGATCAGCTTCTGCACGTCGGCGTCCGCCTTCTGCTGCCACTCGGCCCACCAGGTGACGCCGCGCGGCTGGGTGACGACCAGGTACTTGTCCGGCTGCTCGGTCATGGTGACGTAGCTCGCCCAAGGGCCGGTCTTGTAGAAGGGGTCGCTGGTCGCGGACTTGAGGATGGGCACCAGGCTGTTCTTCTTGGTGAACGTCGTCGATGCGGCGCCCTGGGAGAGGAACTGGACCAGCTTGACGGCCTCGGCCTTGCGCTTGCTGCCCTGGGCGACACCCCATCCGGCGGTGGCCAGCGGCTGCACGGTCTTGCCGCCGGGCCCGGCCACGAGTGGCGCGGTGTCCCACTGGTCCTTCGAGATGGACTTGGACTCCGAGACGGTGGCGATCACTTCGGGGTCCTGGAGCAGGAATGCCGTGGAGCCGTTGGAGAACGCCTCGACCATCTCCGGGTAGCCCCAGGCGACGGACGACTTGGGGGAGGCCTGCTTGAAGAGCTTGAGGTAGTTCTCCATGGCTTCCTCCGCCTCGGGAGCGGAGAAGATCGTACGGCCGTTCTTGAGCTTGAAGCCGTTCGCCGGGTCGACCTGGTCGGCGAGGTAGGCCTCGATGGCGGCGGTGGCGTTGCTGTTGGAGTTGGCGCCGCCGCGGAAGGCGTAGCCGTAACGGCGTGCGGCCGGGTCGTGGATGGCGGAGGCCTGCTCCAGCAGCTCCTGCCACGTGGCCGGCGGCTTGTCGAAGCCCGCCTTCTTGATCAGGTCGGTGCGGTAGAAGAGGCTCAGGCCGTAGAAGCCGTACGGGACGAAGTACGTGCGGCCCTTGGCGTCCTGCGAGGCGTTGACGGCGTTCTCCGTCATCGCCTGCCAGCCCTTCCAGCCGCCGAGGTCCTTCTTCATGTCGTAGAGCCAGCCGTTGTTCGACCAGGGCCCCACCGTGATGTCGCGGACCTCCAGGACGTCCACCCCGCTGCCGGACTGGAGCATCTGCTGGAGTTTTTGGTCGGCCTGCTCGGTGGGCGGGGAGACCAGGTTGACCTTGATCTTGGGGTTCTGCTGCTCGAAGTCGGCTATGAGGTCCTTGAGCAGGTCGGTGCGGGTCGGGTTCGTCAGACTCTCGACCATGTTGAGGGTCACTGTTCCGCTCGCCTCGGGGCTCATGGTGGAACAGCCGGTCAGGACCATCGCGGCGGCGGTGCCGAGCGCGAGAGCTGCCGTCCTTCTTCTCATTGTGCTGACCTCTTCCTTCAGTTTTCTCGTGCCCACCGGCCGAGGACGGGGACGCATTCCTCGGCGAAGTACTCGTAGTCGGCGGCGGTGTTGTAGACGTGGGCGGACAGGCGCAGGTAGCCGATGCCGTCGAAGCTGGTGAAGGCCGCCTCCACGCCCAGTTCGAGGGCCACCCGGTCGCGCAGTGCGTCGGCCTCGATCCGGTCGGCGGCGAGTCCGTCGGGCAGGCGCACCAGGCGCATGCCGGGGACGGGCATGCCGACATCGACGGCCGTGTCCGCGCTGGTGAGTTCGGCCGTTGCGGCGCCGATGACACGGGCGCCGTAGTCGGCCAGCTCGTCCATGTAACGGCGTGCGGCGGACCAGCCCCACGTGCGCTCGACGAAGGCGAGGGACGTCGGTGCGGCGAGGTAGGCGGTGGCGTCGACGGTGCCCTGCTGGTCGAACCGGTCGGGATACGGATCGGCCGCGGCCCAGGAGTCGATGAGGGGATAGAGCCGCTCGCGCAGCGGGCCGCGGGCGACCAGCGCCGCGGCGCCGCGCGGGGCGCAGCCCCACTTGTGCAGGTTGCCGGTCCAGACGTCGCAGGTCGCGTCGGCGAGCGGCGCCTCGAGGAGACCGGGCGCGTGCGCGCCGTCGACGAGGACGGGGATGCCGCGTCGGCGAGCCTCGGCCCCGATGCGCTCGACCGGCAGCCGGCGTGCGGTCGCCGAGGTGATCTGATCGACGACGACGAGCTCGGTGGCGTCGCCGAGTTCGGCCGCCACGGCCTCGTACGCCTGGTCCTCGTCCGCGTCCAGCGGTACCCGGGCGGTACGGACCCGGCCGCCCCAGCGCCGCGCCAGCCGCTCGGCACCCATCGTCACGGCCCCGTAGCCGTGGTCGGTGACGACGATCTCCCCGTCGGGACGCAGGGTGAGGGCGGCGTACACGACGCTCGCGCCGGCGCTGGCGTTCGGCACCAGGGCCAGGTCGCCGGCACTGACCCGCAGGAAGTCGGCGAGCTCGACACGGGTGGCGGCGAGCCGCCGGGGCAGCGCCGGGAACCACACGACAGGCGAGCGTTCCATCTCCACGCGCAGCAGCTCCTGCCGCTCCTGAGCCACCAGCGGAACCGCCCCGAAGGAGCCGTGGTTCAGGTGCTTTAGGGCAGGATCCAGCGACCACGCCCGGTCGGCGGGCCGGCCGTCCGCCAGCAGCAAAGGGCGCGGCGCGGTGGTCACCTCGGTCTCGCTCACAGGACTCCACATCCGGGAAGGGCGGGCCGAAGAAGCTCAGACTCCGCCAGACACATCTGATGACTCGGCATCCTGCACACCTTCCTTGGCGGAAACAAGGGTCGTACAGTGAAAGTCATCAGATGACTTACCTGTGACACGCATCCGACACATCTGAGACTCGCTACAGTGCCCCGAGGGGACGGCGGCATGATCGCCGACCCGCCAGGGGAGGAAGAGGGACAGATGTCCGCAGTCGAGAAGGCGTTCCACGGCCTACGGCACATGATCGGGACGGGCCGCCTCGGTCCGGGCGAGCGCATTCCGCCCGAGGGGGAGCTCTGCGAGGAACTGGGCGTCTCAAGGGGGTCGCTGCGCGAGGCCGTACGGATGCTCGCCGCCCTGGGCGTCATCGAGCCGCGGCATGGCTCTGGCACGTACGTCTCCCAGCTGAGGCCCGAGGACGTGATCGGCAGCCTCTCCCTGACCCTCGAACTCCTCCCGCTCTCGGGCCTGTTGGAGGTCTACGAGATCCGGCGCGTCCTGGAGGCCCACGTGGCCGCGCAGGCTGCGGCGCGCTGCACCCCGGAGACCGTGCGCACGCTGTTCTCCCTCATCGAGGACATGGAGGCCACGAGCGACCCCACCAAAGCCTCCGAACTCGACCACCGCTTCCACGCCGAGATCGCCCGCGTCGGCGGCAACCCCACCCTGGCCACCCTCTTGGCGGTCTTCCGCGCCCGCTCCCGCAAGTACCAGGTCTTCACCCTCCCGGAAGGCCCTGACCTGCGCAGGAAGAGCGACGATGACCATCGCGTCCTGGCCACCGCCATCGCCGACCGCGACCCCGTCGCCGCGGCCGGTGCGGCCCAGGCGCATGTCGCCCAGACGGAGCGGTGGCTGCGCGCGTTCATGCCGCCGGTGGAGGAGACCGACGGGTCGGACTGAGTGTCATGGCCGGGCGGCCGGCACCGAGATCCACGGCTCACGCGGAGGCGGGTCACGAACCCAGGCAAAGGTGTGAGGCCGAGGCGGCCCCCTCGGCCGCCGCGGGTTCGGGTTGGCTCCCGGTGCCGGTCGGCGGCGTTGGATGGCCATGGCCTGGCTGCGGTGGCGGACAGGGGCCGATCGGCTCATGGTCGGCGCGCCTCGGCCGTGACGGTGTGTGCCGGTGGAGGATCGGTGGGGCGGCGGCTCAGGAGCGGCCGCCCCCCAAACCGCCCACCGCGTGAAGAGGCCCGGCCATGAACCCGTTGGACGACGATCCCCTCGCCGCTCAGGCTCAGGCGCTCGCCGACCGGCACTCTGTCGGGTTCGGGCAGCCGGTGTTCTCATGGCGCGGCGACACGCTCGACACCACCATGGGGGCGAGGTGAGTGCCGCGCCGCGCGGGGACGCGTCGGGCGGCGGCCGTTACGGCGAGGCCGTGTTCCGTCCGGAGCAGGCGGGGGAGAGCGAGCGCATCGACTTCGGTGCCCTCGCCTACGACGACATCACCATGGCACGGCTGCGGGCACTGGGCGTCGGCCCGGGGTGGCGGTGCCTCGACGTGGGCGCCGGCACGGGCACGGTCTCCCGTCGGCTGCTGGACGAGGCCGGGGTGGCCGGCGTGCTCGCCGTGGACCGCGACGTACGCTTCCTCAGCGCACGGCCCACGCCGGGCCTTGAAGTGCTGGAGACCGACATCACGGTCCCGAACGCCCTGTCCGGCCGCTACCGGCTGGTCCACGCGCGCTTCGTGCTCATGCACCTGCCCGAGCACGACCGCCTGATCACCACGCTGGCCGAACTCGTCGCGCCCGGCGGCGTGTTGGTGCTCAGCGACGCGGTCGACCTGACGAGCGACCGGACACCGAGCACGCCGTACACCGCTGTGATGCGTGCGATGTGGCAGGGGCTGCGGGCCACGATCGGCACCGATGTCTCCTGGGTGCCGTCGTACCCCGACCTGCTGCGCCGCGCCGGGCTCGTACCCGTGGCCGCCGAGATCCATGTGCCGCCGCTGCTGCCGGGCAGCGCCCTCAGTCGCTTCTGGGCCGACACATGGCAACGGAGCAGAGCGGCGATGCTCGCCACGGGCCTGGTCGACGACGCGGCCGTCGACGAGGCGGTCCGGTACCTGGGCTCCGACGAATGCGCGGCGCTGTCGGCCGGCATGCTCACCGCCTGGGGCTGGAAGCCCGGGGAGGCCGTCCGCTGATGCGCCCTCACGGACGGAGCACCTGCCCGAGCGGCACGATCGGCCAGGTCCGCCGCGGGCATCCCGGAACTCCGCCCCCTGCGATCGTCGCGTCGATTCCGGTCAGGAATCGAGAAGCGCAGATCCGGGAGCCGCCATAGCGTCTTCGTCATGACCTCCATCGCATTCGTGACGCTCGAGGTGGCCGACCCGGCCGCCGCCCACCGCTTCTACACCACGGCCTTCGGCCTGGGCAGCCAGGTGCGCCTACAGGACTCACCGGCCCCGACGACCGGCTTCCGCGGGTTCACGCTGTCGCTCGTGGTGTCCCAGCCGGCCGACGTCGACGCCCTCATCGACGCAGCCGTGGACGCCGGCGCCGCGACCCTGAAACCCGCCGCCAAGTCGTTGTGGGGTTACGGGGGCGTCGTGCAGGCTCCGGACGGGACGGTCTGGCAGGTCGCGTCGTCATCGAAGAAGGACACCGGCCCGGCGACCCGGCAGATCGACGAGATCGTGCTCCTGCTCGGCGTCGAGGATGTGAAGGCCAGCAAGCAGTTCTACGTCGAGCGTGGCCTCGCCGTGCGGAAGAGCTTCGGCGGCAAGTACGTCGAGTTCGACACCGGGTCGGGCCCGGTCAAGCTGGCGTTGTACAAGCGCCGTGGCCTGGCCAAGGTGGCCGGCGTCTCGCCCGAAGGCACCGGATCGCATCGCCTCACGATCGGCAGCGATGCCGGGCCGTTCACCGACCCGGACGGGTTCGCCTGGACGACTGCATCGCAGACGGCCTTGCTGTGAACCGTGCGATGCCGGCCCATGCCGACATCGACGGGAGCAGCCGCCCCGGCTGAAGGCCTGCTCCATTCGGTTCCTGGGCGGGGAAGCACCTCCAGCAGCCGGAGCAGCTGCGCAACTTCGCACCGCTGCTCATCGAGTGCGTGGGCCGCCTCCGAGTTGCGGCGGACATAGCCGCTGCTGCGAAGAGTTCGCCGCCGATCTCGTCACCGAACCCTGGGAATGACGTCGCGAGACCCACCGGGCCCCCGGCCCGGAACAGTCTGAACGCGCTCCGCGCACAGCGCTGTTGTTCCGGATCCGTCTCGCACAGGGAGTGCAGTTTACGAACTCCAGGGGCCCCTGGTGGAACAGCTCGGTGGGAGAGGCGCCGACCCGCACGTCTCGAGGGCTGGTGAAGTGCGACATGGTATCCCCGAGGCGCGGCGTGGTCGGAGAACACCTGACTGGTGATTGTCTGTTGCCCCAGCGGTGATTCTCTGCGACACGGGGGTGCGGGCGGCGCGTCGGGTCAGCCGACGGGCGGCATGTCCGTGGGGCTGGAGTCGAGGCCGGGCCGTTTACCCGACCAGGCGCCGCGGGTGAAGTCCGGGATCTCGACCGGGCGGCCGTTCCTTGCCAGGGATGCGGCGCTCAGCGGCACCGCCGAGCACCAGGCGGCGGAGTCGTACACGTCGATGTCGGGCACCAACCCGGCGCGCATCGACTGAACGGTGCGCCACTGCAGGACGTAGTCCATGCCGCCGTGCCCGCCGTTGTTCGCGGCGTCGTCGCCGACCTTCTGCCAGAGCCAGTGGTCGTACTCCTTGCGGTAGTCGGCGAAGTCGCGCCAGGCGTGGCCGCCGTGGTCAGGTTCGAGGTAGACACGCGCGCCGGTCGGGGCCGGCCCGGCGTAGTCCTCCACGATTCCGCGGCTGCCGGCAAGGGTGTTGATCCTGCTGTACGGCCTGGGCGAACTCACTTCGTGCTCGGCCCGGATGACCCTGCCCTTCTCGGTCTCGATGAGGCAGGTGACCAGGTCACCGTTGATGTATGTCTCCTTCCAGGACGGATGGTCCCGGGGCACGAAGCGCTCGCGGTAGTCGGCCAGTCCCTTCGGGGCGGTCGCGATGGCGCGCAGGGTGGACATCCGGTCGCCGCGGTTGATGTCCATGGCTGCCGCGATCGGGGCCAGTCCGTGCATGGGGTAGAGGGACGCGGTGCTGCGGGTGTGCCACAGCCGCCGCCAGGAGTCGGTGTAGTACGTGTCGGAGAAGAGGAGTTCACGCAAGTCGTGGCAGTAGCCGCCGTGTCCGTTGGTGATGTCTCCGAACAGGCCGGCGTGTGCCATCTTCAGCATGGCCAGTTCGTTGCGGCCGTAACTGCAGTTTTCGGACAGGAGAAGGTGCTTACGGGTGCGTTCGGAGGTGTCGACCAGGTCCCACAGCTGGCGCAGTTCGGTGGCGATGGGGAGTTCCACCACCGCGTGCCTGCCGCTCAGCAGCGCTGCTCTGCCGTGCTCGTAGTGGAACTCCCATGGCGTGGCGACATACACCAGGTCGATGTCGTCGCGGCGGAGCATCCGGGCGTAGGAATCGGCCGCCCCGCCGTACTCGGCGGGGCGGGGCTCGCCCTTGCTCACCAGCCGCTCGGCGGCGCGCCGCGCGCGGTCGGCGCGGATGTCGCAGACGGCGGTCACGGTGCAGCCGGGCACCGCCGCCCAGCCCGTGATCATGCCTGCGCCACGGTTTCCCAGGCCGATGACTCCGACGCGGACGGTGCTGTGGACCTCGAACGGCACGCCGATCATCGACTTCTGGCCGGGACGGCGGCGAGGCGCCTGTTCGGTTGCGGCCGATGCGGCCGGGGCCGCCGCGGTCATCCCGGCTGCGAGCGCGCCGGTGGCGATGGCTCCGCCCAGGAGCAGTCGGCGTGAGACAGCGGGTGTTTCGGACATGACGGCAACACTCCTCGGTGAGGTGGCTTGCATCACTGCCGGGGCACTGTCGGAACTGTCAGGGCATGACTCTGCGGGCTTGGGCGGGCCATGTCAATACGTGCTCGATTGGAAGTGGTTTCGCGCAGGATCAAGCATGAAGGGGTGAGCCGAAGCCACGCTGGTGTAGCGCAAGCAGTGCCCGATGGTGGAGGACAGATTGCATTCGGGAATGGTGACGGTGTAGGGCGATGTCGAGGTCTTGGTCGGGGTGGGGCCTGGCAGCACCCCCGGATTCCGGGTACGGCGAGCGATGTGCCCGCGCGGTCGGCGGGTACCGGCACGGCGTAGTAGCGCAACCGGCCGTCAGCGCTCTGTGTAGCCACCGTCACCGATCATGCGCCGTCGGTGCGCTGCGCACGGCCGTAGCCGCCTCCGGTGTGGACTGCGCACCCTTGGCGGGGCCGGGCGGGTCGACTTCCGGTGCCATCGCAACGGTGGCGGCTGCCGGTGCTCTGCTCCATCCGAGGGTGCGTCAGCCCGACGGCGCCCGCGTTCGTGAGGTGCTCACCCGGGGACGGCAGCAGGGCGAGATTGTTCCGCTGTCCACCCTCACCCACGAGTTGGACGGCGGAGCGCGGTGGCCGTATGTCGGTGATTGGGAGCGGGGCACTACCGATCTGGTGCAGCTCGTGCGGGCGGGGCTATGCGATGCCCTGTGTCTCGGTCTGCGGGGGATCGCGCGTGCCTTGGTGTGCCATGGGGCCGCACAGCCACCTCCGCGCCTACGACGCTGGGGCGGGCGGTGCCGTCGTCTACGGGGCTGCGGAGCGTGCCGCGGTCCTGACCGAAGTCGGTGTGTTCCTCGCCGAGCGGGTGGCCGGGCGGGACCTGTTGCCAGGGGGCCAGTCGTCCGGGCCGTGCTGATGCGCGCGGTCAGGCAGCCGGCGCCGGGCCCGGTCCGGGGAGCCTTTGCGCCTCGGCTGGCCTGGCCGCCGGCTGGCCTTGGTCATCAGAGGGGTTCGGCCCACAGGAGGGCGAGGGGCGATCAGGCCGGCGCCGATGCCGTAGCAGGCGCCGCGCAGCATGTCGTGTGGGCCAGGGCGGTGCGTCGGCGCCGGACGATCCAGTGCCAGGTGGCGGTGGTCCGTTTCTCAAGCAGCGGCGGGGGATCGCCAACCGCTACGAGAGGTCCGCCACGATCTACCTCGCCGGGCTCCACCTGGCAGGCATCTTCCTTTGGTCCGCGCGATGACGAGGAGCCAGCGCCGGTCAGAGGCCACCGTTTTCCGGAACGAGCGACTCGCGCCGATCACACAGCACCAGACGGATTAGTCGGCTCTCACATAGTGAGCCATCCGCACTACAGCGCTCGCAGTTGCCCTCGCTGTGGTCAGCGAAGGCATCAGTGACAGCATGGAGGCGCGCGTGCTCGGCATCCGTCCAGTTGCCGCCGGGTTTCCACGGCCGCGGAAACGCGTGGAAGGCCAAAGACCCCCACAGGCCGCTGCGGAGTCGTGGGGTGCCCAGTACAGCGCTGCGGTGATTACGGCGTGATCACCGCTCCGGGGTCTGGCCAGAGATGCCGTTGAGGGAGGGCGGGCCGCAAGGCCATGCTGCTCCGTCTGCACTCGTTACGAACTCTCGTGGTTCGCCTGGAGCACGTCTCCAGCAAGGGAGCCGCGGTTTCGCCACGGTTGTTCATCCATAGCGCTCGCGCTGCTCGGCTTGCGCAACGTACCCAGGACCGTTCAGGGACATCGCAGACAGGTGTGTGCCCAGTTCACTTCCTGCCGCTACAGCCCGCCTGCACCAGGCGAGGGACTCCGCCCATCTGCTCTTGTCTGCGAGTCGCTGAGCTGCTCAGATCAGGGCGCAGGCCTCGCCGGCTGCAGCGGTCTGATCCGCCCCGATGGTCGGGGGAGGGCCAAGGAGCCGAACTCCAGTGCAGTGCAGTCATCCATCGTCGACGGAGTGATTACGACATAATCACCGACGTCCCGATCCTTGCTACCTAGCTGGTCGTGGCTCCAACTCCTATCCTCCTGCGATGGACTGGGGCTCAATTGTCAGCACCGTGACGGGTGCAGTCATCGGAGTAGGAGCCACTTCGCTGGCCGACCGATCGAGATGGCGTCGCGACCAGGCCGATCGCCGTACTGATGTAAAGCGCGAGCTATACGCCGCCTACCTCGCGGCCGTGGCACGAACATGGAACGAGATCCAGGCCGTGGTCCTCAAGGGCACCGAGCCGTGGCCTGAGCGTGCACGCCTGGCAGCCCACGCCTACCGAAGCGGCGGCATGTACGAACTGCGGTACCAAATCTCCATCACCGCCCCACCAGAGATCGTCGTCCTGTCCGATCAAGTCCTGCGCGGTATACGTGACCTCGTGGAAGACCTGGCGGCTGGACGGACCTTCGGCAGCTGGGATGAGCTCAGGAGTCCCAATGGCGCATTGTTCGATGCGTTCGACACCATGCGGGGCAGAATGCGCTTTGACCTCGACCCAACGTCGCGCCCTCTACCTCCTTCCGGCTCTTGACTCTGGAGTTCGGCGCGGCGCTCCTTGAGGGGGCGGCAGCCCGGTCGGGGAGTCGGGCACGGCCATATTCGATCCGGTCAGCCGGCGGCGGCGCAGGTCAAGGGGGAGCGCGACAAGGAGCCGAAGCCTGAGTAGAGGCCGTCCCTGACGGAGCGATTACGTCGTAATCGCTCCAGGGCGGCTGGGCTTGACTCGCTCCGTCCAATGGCCGCACCTCAGGCATCCGGTCGCTGGGTGATTATGGAGTGATCACCCAGCGAGGGCCAGGCCACAGTGATGGGGTGGGGAGGGTTGGGCGCTGGGACGGTCTGGTGCTCCGTCAGCACCGGCAGGGCCCAATGGCCTGTTGGTAGCGACCGAGCATGAGGAACTGGTCCGTTGCCAGGTCCATCTGGCCACGAGCCGCGGGGAGCTCCGGCGGGAACGGCTCCAGGACGGTGCGCTGCTGGTCGGGCGTCGGGGTCGGCGCGCTCACAGTTCGGGGTGCTCGAGGTCGGAGACGTTGCCGAACATGCCGTCGATCGCGTGGGTGACCTCCGGCCGGTGCTCGGGCCGTGTGGAGCTGAGGACCGCCCCTTTGAGGCTGACCAGGTCGATGTCCTCGAACAGTTCGGTGATGTCGGCGATCGTCTGGGAGTCCAGGATGGTGCCGGTGTCCGGGCGTTCGCTGTCCAGGTAGCAGCCCATGGCGTCGGCCTGGTCGGCGAACTGGTGGGCGCGGGCTGGGGTGATCTCGATGCTGAGGCAGTGCTCCAGGCCCGAGCCGAGGACGCCGGTCGGGCTGATGTGGATACGGATGCTCGCGTCCGGGCCGGGTTCGCCGGCCAGTCCGGTGAGGGCTTCGGCGAGGGTCTCGATCGCCTTGTTGTGGTCCGTCTCCATAGAAGCGGCGTCCGTGTCCGCGTCGTTCTCCGGAGTGTCCAGTACCGGGACCTCCCACAGGACTTCTAGGGTGTCGGCCTGGAGTCGGAGCCCGCCGTCGGCGTTGTCCGGGAGGGCGAGGTTTCCGGTGACGCGCGGTAGGTCGCCGGGCAGGCATTCGGTGAGCAGTGTCCGCACGAGGTCCGGCAGAGTGGTGGTGTAGGTGACCCTCCTCCACGGTGCAGTCGGTTGAGGGAGGAGATCAGCCACTGGCGGCCCTCCGAGATCACGACAGGCATTCGCTCCACTAAAGCCAACGCCGGGCGGTCTCCAGCGAACTCGCTTCCGTGAACTCTGCCTGCGAGTTCGACCAGGCTGACAGAAGCGGCCACAAGCCCCGTCATACCCGGCAGCCACCGGGTAGGCCTCGTCCGCTGCCAGCGATGAGGGCTTGGTAATGGTGGCGGCTGGGTGACAAGGCCGAGCATCAGCTGCAAGGAGACTTCCGGAACGAGTCGCCTCGTCCCTGAGCCTGCCCGCGCCGACAAGGAGACGAAAGAGATTTCCTTGGTCTGACGAGCGACGTGCAGCTCCACCCGGAGAGGGTGATTACGGCGTAATCACTCCTTGCACGGCGCTGCCCCGTACAGCGACAGCGGCCATCGGATCTCCTCGGCCCGGCGCCTGTGTACATCAACGGTTGTCCGGCGCCATGTTGTGGAAGGCGGACCCGTACACCCCCGAAACGTAGAAAGATCTGGCTTCCCGCGAACGCGTCGCGGGAAGCCAGGCCCGGCTGTGTCGTTCCTGATTCATGGGCGCGTTACTGATCGTTTCAGAATGAGTTGAGTCGCGGGCCTTGTGCCCAGCGATCTTGGTCGGCAGGTTGTCCCGGGTACGAGCTGATCTTGTTCTTGACGGCCTGTGGGAGTGAGTGGCTCCGCTGCTGCCGTCGGCTCCCGAACGGCGCCGCCGCTACGCCGGGCGGCTGCGGGTTCCCGACCGGGCGGCACTCGCCGTTGTCATGTACGTACTGCGGACTGGTGTCGCGTGGCGCGATGTCCCGCAGAGAGCGTGGGCTGCTCCGGATTGACGGCCTGGCGTCGGCTGCGGGACTGGACCGAGGTCGGCGCCTGGCCACGCCTGCACGCCGCCCTGCTGGCCGAGCTGCGCCGCGCCGACCTGTTGGACCTGGACGACGGGTCCGTGGACGGGTCGCACGTCCGGGCCCTCAAAGGGGGGATCACGTCGGTCCCTCGCCCGTCGTCCGCGCCCGTTCCGGCTCCAAGCACCATCTGATCGTCGGCCGCAACGGAACCCCGCTTGCCGTGACGCCGACCGGCGGGAACCGACACGACGTCACCCGACTCCTGCCACTGCTGGACGCCCTCCCATCGATTCGAGGTCGGCGGGGACGCCCCCGTCGCAGGCCCCGGCGTCTGTATGCGGACCGCGGCTACAACTTCGACAAGTACCGCCGCCTGCTGTGGAAGCGTGGCATCAAGCCGCAGATCGCGCGGCGCGGCGTCGCCCACGGTTCCGGACTGGGCAAGGTGCGCTGGGCCGTCGAGCGCGCCTTGCCTGGCTGCACCAGTTCAAACGGCTCCGCATCCGATACGAACGACGCGTCGATCTCCATCAGGGCCTGCTCGAACTGGCCTGCCGCTTCATATGCCTCCGCCGCCTGTGAACCTCATTCTCAAACGATCAGTAAGACCACCCGCCCCGGACGTGTGCGAGGTCCCGCAGCGGCCACGGGCTACCTGGCTAGCTGTTCCCTTGAAGACACGACTGAGGTCGAGGCGCCTCATGTGGGCGCGGCTCAGGGCAGGCTGTCGAACTTGCCCAGGAAGGCGCCGACCACCGCCGCGACGGCCCCGCCGGCGAAGAGGAGGCCGATACCGAGGGTGAAAACAACCAGGATGGCGTCCCGGATCCGCCGGCCCCGCGACTTCAGCGGAAGTACGCGGCCGGGGTCGCGTGGGTCGTACGCCGCCTCGATGCTCCAGGTCGGAATGGAGTGCTGCACGGTGCGGACCACGCCGCCCGGATCCGTGTACGCGTACTGGCCGGGCTGGTCCTGGAGCCGGATGGCGGTCGTCCGGACGCCGTGCTTCCGCAGGTACCGCTCCTCGACCGGTTCGTAGGCAAGGAATGCACCGAACGTGAGGATCAGGATCCCGAAGGAGCTGAACGGGATGATGAAGATCATGGCGGCTGGGCTTCCCATGAAGCCCACGAGCAGGCATGAGCCGATGGCCGCCAGGGTCGCGACGAGCGCGCCGCGCTTCATCCCGCGAAGCCAGTTCCGGTAGCTCGGCTGGTACAGGCGCTCGCCCGAGACGAGGTCCGCGCCGTCGATCGCCTCCGTCTCCGCGGTCCGCCCTGGCAGGGCCGCGTTCACGGCGTCGGCGAAGGCGACGGCGGCGGCGGCGTCCACCACGTCCCAGACCCGGTGGATGTGCGTCTTATCCGTGGTCGGCCCGGCGGTCAGCTCGATCGTGACGGACTGCCCCTCGGCGAGCACACGGCTGATGGCCTTCAGCGGGATGAGCGTCTGCTCGTGCGGACGGCGCACGAGCAGCGCATCGTTCTCCACGAGCGCGACGGTTTCCCTGCCGGCGTGGAGAACGGGTATGTGAGAAGTGATCGACATGTGCGTGATCGTAGGGGTGGAGGTCGGCGCCCGGGAGCCCTCGGGTGCACCGTTCGGGTTCGGCGGCTCGCACCCGGGACACCATGCCGACCCAGAACGCCGAGCACGAGACCCGCGACTCAACTCATTCGGAAACGATCAGTTAGTGGGCTCGGATGTGGTGGGTTCCGCTGGCGCTCAGGTTTGCACGGCCCGCAGAAGTCCGATGAGTTGGTCCGCGGCGTCGAGGTGATGGGCCAGGGCGTCCGAGACCGCACCGCACAGGCGGCTTCGCTCGTCGTCGGCTGCGGCCAGTGCCGACACGGCCACGGGAATCGCCTCGTCGGACCGTCCCGTCAGGGTCAGGCCGATCGCCAGGGCGACGTCGGCGAGACGCCGCCCCGGATCGTGCTCCGGTGCTCCCCAGCGGCACAGTCTCGCCAGAGCGACCAGACGCTCTGGGTCCGCCGATCGCCAGGCGTCCTTGAGCAGGGGCGTGCCGGAGGCCGGATTCTCGAGGATCCCGAACGCGACGGACGACTCGCCGCGCCGGGTGAACACCAAAATGGCCAGGGCCAGGCCTGCTTCCTCGTCGTCCTGGTGTTCCAGGGCGTCGGTGACTTCCGGAGTGAGGAGCTCGTCGTGGTGGTCGGCCAGGAACGCCTGTGGGTCGTCCGCTGTCAGCCAGTCGTCGATCAGAGCCTCCGCGAGGAACGGCGCGCACGCGGCCTCCACACCGCGCTCGGCCGCGTCGGCACGCAGGGCCAACAGCAAGTCGGCTCTCTCGTCGTCTTCGGGGCCTTCGCGCAGCTCCTCGATCAGGATGTCCGTGGCCGGGTCGAGGAGCCGCGGGTTGGCCAGCATGACGCTGCGGTCCCGCTCCACGCTCTCCGCGTTCCACCAGGCGACGACCGCGTGCTCGAGCGAAGGATCGATCTTCAGCCAGTCCGGCAACGGGCCTGCGTTCCGTTCCCAGAGCAGGTCGAAGCGTGCGGTGTCACGGACGCGCTGGCTCCTCGCGAGGCCGTGTACCAGTCTGGTCAGCGCCGCGTTGCCGCTACACGTCTCCAGGCCCTCGAGGAAGGCCGCAACCTGACGGTCGAGCTGCTCCGGCGGATAGATGCGGTGGAGGGCGAGCTCCACAGTGGTCTCGGGTGATGCGGCAGGATCGGCGAGCACTGCGTCCCACAGCGCATCGCCGGCGGCGTTCAGCGCCGCGGCGAGTCGCGCGACCGCCGTATCGTCCTTCGTCACCTGGTCACGCAATGCGTCGATGCCGCTGCGCAGCAACTCGGCCGATTCGGGCCCGCGACCGAGCTCCCCCAAGGCGTGTCCCAATCTGACTTCCAGCATTGGCATCAACCAGGCGGGGGGCTGTGAACCGCGTTCGGCGAGCAATGAGAGCGCCCGTTCAGCCTGTTCGACCGCAGAGGCATAGTGGCCTGCATCGATGTACAAAGCGATCAGGCAGTTGAGGGCGCTGGCGAGTACGACGCGGCCGATCGGGATGTTGGTCTGCTCTTCGAGCAGTTCGATCGCTCTGCCCACGCAGTCCCCTGCTTCGTTGAAGCGCTCCACGCTGATGTTGGCAGCTGCCAGGTTCGTAAGACATATTCCGCGCAGCAGTGGAACACCGGGCCGGGCGGGATTTACGGACTCCAGGAGGCCCAGGGCCTCCGAAGCAAAGGCGATCGCTTCAAGAGCACGTGTCGTGCAGAAGAAGCCCGCAAGATCCGCCAGCGAAGCCGCCAGTGTCAACGAGAAGGTCTCAGCGCCTGAGAGCGACCTTCCGCTCAAGGACCGGAGCTCCCTCACCGCCAAGTGCATCGCGACGGCCGCGTCGTCGTACTTGTCCGCCGTAATGAGCAGGGCGCAGAGGCTCCGCAGCGCGTCGATCCGGACCTCGCGGATCACGCTGTCCTGACTCGCTTCCAGAAGTCCGACGGCCTCGCGCTGACGCTCGATGAGTTCTGCCAGGTCGGCCGCAGGGTCCCCGGCACGCTCCTTGACCGTCTGGACGATGACCTGACCAAGCAGGGCGGCCGCCGGGGGATACGACGCCGCGAAGGGCCGTAGCCGCTGCTCGGCCTCATCCAGGTCCGCAAGTGTCCGCGACCGGTCGGACACAATGCCCGCGCGCGTGAGAAGGACCAGACACAGGCCGAAGGCAGCCTCCGGACTTCGGTCCGCGAGATCGACGACGAGCGCGACGGCCGCATCGAGAAGCTCCAGCGGACGCGGGGCGCTCGCAGCGACCCCCATCCACGGCCGTTGCCCGTCGATGAGGGCGCAGAGGCGCAAGCACTCGGCGAGGTCGATGTCGAAGGCCGTACCACTCGCCCCCTTCTCGCGGTGGACGTCCAGGATGCGGTCGACGACGGTGTGACGAGCAGGAGTGAGGCCGGCTTCGGCCTGCGGCGCTATAAGTCCGAAGTACTCGATGGTTGCCCGTACGCGAAGGCTGTCGATCAGGACCGCTGTGTCGGTCTCCCGACCGTCACGACGCTGGTCCAGTGCCGAAAGCGCCAGTCGGCTGTAGCGATCTGCCTCCGCATAATCCGCGCTCAGGAGCGCTGTACGTGCGGCGAGTCCCGCGGAACTGGCCAACGAGTCGGCCATTTCCGGCCTGTTACTGATCTCGGCTTCGATCAGGTTGACGGCTTCGACGGCCAACGTCCGTGCACCGTCGGCGTATCCCTGACGCAACAGCGTCGATGCCTGAGCGGTGAGCCCGCCGCAGAGTGCCAGGACGGCGATCGAGTCGTCTCCGGCTTCCCGGGCGGTGTCCCGGGCCACCGCCACGGCCTCCGCCGCCATTTCCTCGGCCGTGTCGAGGTCACCCGCGTATGTCAGAACGAGCGCCTGGGTGAACAGAGCCATCGCCACATCCAGCGGATCGCCCAGTTCCCGGCGCAGGGCCACCAGCTCTTCGGCGAGGGCGACCTGCACCTGGGGCGGCTCAGAAGACCAGAAGGGCGATGGGAGGATCTGGTCCATCGCTTCGGCCAAGTCGGGGAGGAAGGCGTCGCGATCCCGCTCCGCGAAGCTTCGCAGCAGATCGATTCCGTGAGTCCCCGCATCAGCGAGATGGCGCCAGGCATGCCGCCACAGATAGGTGTGCTCTCGCGGAGCCAACCCTGTGTCGAGCAGCTCTTCGTAAAGCCGGGCGACGGCATCGGCGATCGTCCGGCGTGCCTCCCTGACCTGGGCGCCGGGTTCCACATTTCGGCCGACGTGTGGGCGCAGGTGCTCCACGAGCCGTTGGTGAGCCACGCGGTAAACGGCCTGGTCGCCTTCGGCTCCGCTCACCACATGTCTGCCGAGCAGCACCAGCAGGTTGTAGGCATCGGCACGGTTGTAATGGGTGCCGGTCGGCGAGAGCGCTGTGGCGATCGCGGGCCACACGTCGTCGGCGGGCATGCCGCGCCCGTATGCGTAGGAGAGCGCGTGGAGGAGTTCACGGGCGGCGGTGGGGTGCGGTTGTCCCTGCACGGTGAGGACCGTGCCTAGCAGGTCGTTCTCCAGGGCGGCCTGCACCGTGGACGCGATGCGGAGCTGCCACCCGTCGTCCGACGTGTCCACGGGGTTGTTGCGCAGCTGCGAGGTCACGAGCCGGGCCAGCAGGAAGGGCCCCTCACGGGCGGGGTCGGCTTCGCGGGCCGATCGCACGATCTCGTCCGCGACCAGAGTGGCGTCCATTAGGGGCGATGTGCCCTCCAGCCGCCGTACCACGTAGCGGTGCACGTCGCGCAGAGTGCCCTCGGGGTCCTGAGAGAGATCCACCGTCTCGGCAGAGGTGCCGAGGAGGGCCAGCAGGCCGGGCTCATCTGCGGCGCCTGGGACCTCCCGGGTGCCGATCAGCACCTGGGCCTCCTTGGCCAGGGGCTCGACTACGCGTGTGGCGATCTCCCGAGATTCAGCCGGACCAGCCTCGTCGAGTCCATCCACGACCACCAGGAGCGGACGGCCCTCCTCCGCTCGCCGTTTGTAGGCGAGTGCCAGCACGTCGTAGAAACTGGCGCCGTCGTGCAGAGCGAGTTCGGCGACGAGGAAGTCGACGGCACCCTTGAGGTCAAGACCCCGCGCGTGGAGATGGACGTCCACACTGTACTTGCCGGGGTCGGTATCCAGAGCGACCCTCCCTTGCGCGAGGAGGCGTCGGCGCTCGTCGGGAACCGAGAGGCTCACGATGCGGCCGACGATGGCCGACTTACCCGATCCCGGGGGGCCGGTGACCGTGTACAGGCCTCGCTGACTGCGGCGTATCCATGCCGCGATGCCGGCCAGAATCGCGTCGCGGCCGGTGAAGTAGCTCTCCTCGGTCGAGGTTCCGCGGGCGGCCTGCAGCAGGTGTTCCACCACTGCGTGGCTGGCTCGCGGACGGTGCAGAGGGTTCCGGAGCATCGGCAGAGAATTGCCGACGGTGGCCTTGTGAGGTGAGTGCCGTTCCTCCGACCACTCCTTCACCAGCGCGTCAAGCAGGTCGTCACCACGGATCCTGGCCTGGTAAATGCTCCACTGCAGGCGCAGTTTCGGGTCGTCTGGGCCCTTGGTCAGAAGACGGGTGAGCTCGCGGGCCATCGCTCCGCTGCGCGCGGGTTCGTCGCCACGGGCGGCGGCCACGACTCCAAACCAGACGGCCTTGATATCGGCCCGGCCGGCGAGGACGGCGTTCGCCATAGTGATCGCACCGGGGACGCCCCTGCCCGAAAGACAGGTGTCGAGGATCACCAGCACCTGGTTCGCGCCCGTGCCCGCGGCCCGCTCTCCGAGCCATTCCGGTGTGGTCACCTCACCGTCGGCCACGTCCGTCGTACGTCCCATCAATCGGAGCTGCCCGTTGGGTCCCTCAACTCCGTGGCCGGTCCACAACACGACGAGGGTGCCGCCAGCCAGCGCGCCGGAGGCCAGGGCCGCCTCCAGCTCATTGAGCAGTTCACCGCGCCGGAGATCCTTCAGGGAGAGCGGGTCGAGGTCGTACTCGGCGCGCAGAAGGCCGACGAGATGTTCGGTGTCCGTGACGGCCCTCGGCAAGGGGCGCAAGCCGGCGTAGTCACCGTTTGCCACGGCGACCACCAGCTCGAGGGGACCGCGGGACGTCATCGTGCGCCCTCGCGGTCTCCGGGGTCCTCCACGGCCCCGTCCCACACCAGGAAGGGGCGGGTGACCGGCGGAGGACCGCCCGGCACCGGGCTGTGGACACGGGCCGTGTAGCCGCCCGGCGGCAACGGCTCCAGAACGGCACGGCCGTCGGGCCGGACCATGGTCGGGGCTCCGACTGGCTCGCCTTGCTCGTCGAGGACGGTGACCCGCAGACGACGATCGGCCAGGTCGGGAATGACGAGTTCAGGCGAAGTGCCTGGCGGCCACCACTCGTTCATCGACACCCCGAAGGCTTCGGGGTCGGCCCCTTCCCAGATCACGTCTTCGCGGGTGAGGATGCCGTCGAGGAGGTCGAGGGCCGATCGCGTCACCTGCAGTTCCCCATGGTGATCCGCCACCTCGTGCACCTCTTGGCCCCGCCCTGCCGCCGGTTCGGCCGAGAGACGGGGGACCGTGCCGTCACCGCCCTGAGCCTGACCGTCGATCAGTTCGGACAGCACCACGCTGCGTGCGGAGATCCGGGCCGTCGTCTTCGTGGGCTGACGGATGCCCACGATCTTGTGGAGGGTGTACGACGATCCGCTGGCGCCTCTGATCGACGCATGGAACTGGGCCGCGTCGGCCAACCTCGCCGTGTCGATCCCGGGCACATCGGACCCGACGAGCTGCCGGCGCTCGCCGTCGGCACCCTCAACGCACTTGTAGGTGGGTAGAAGTTGATACAGCGACGGCAAACTGTCCGCCAAAGCCCTCAAGCGCGATTCGAAGACGCCGAAAGGGGTCTCGATTCCGTTGGAGAGCGTGTCCAATGCCTTCACTGAGCCCCGGTGCGGAGTGCCGATCGTGATGAGACTTCGCGTGATCTCGGCACCCCCCTCGCACTCGAGGAACCAGCGGGCCACCAGGCCACCCATGGAATGACAGACGAGGATCAGCTTGGCGTCCTGGCAACCGGGTTGACCGCGCCATCTGGCCAGAGCATCACCAGCAGTCTTCGCCAGCAACCGACCATTGTGGCGATTGGAAAGCCGCCAATCGTAAGGAAAAGCAACGAGGTTGGGAATGCGGTCGGGATCGCGCTCGTCCGACTCAACGAGCCCGAACCGCGCCTGGCGCAGGAACCTCAACAGGCTCGAATAGCCGGAGATCGGGCTCCACAACCCAGGGATGACATGCAGCGCGGGAAGCAGGCCGACCGCTCGGACTCCGTCCGACGGCGCTTCGTCGCCGATGCCGTCGGGCAGGGCAAGTGAGCCGATGTGCCGTCCCAGAGTACGCAGCGCGAGAACGAGTGAACGGGCTCGGAGAGACCACACCAATCTGCCGTGAGCGTCCATGAGTTCGCTACCCATGATGCCTGGGACGACCACGACGACATCGCGAACCTGCGTTTCCTCAACGCTCACAGCAGTCCCCCCCAACGGTTACCGGCCGTCTGCTGCCCGTGGCCTACTCAGAATGTGATACTGCAGCCACAACGCGTCCAGTAGTCGTTCCCCCAACTCAATGGGACATGTGCGGACGCGGCCCGAGCGAGCGCTCCACGTCTGCGCCAGGTGCGCGAGGAGACCCCCCGTGGGCTGGAGATGAGCGTGCGCGGGGCCTTGGCTGTGATGGCACGTCTTCTCATCGTGGTTCCCGTCAAGAGATATGACTTCCATGAGGACCTCCTACGGTCCGACGAGGGAGGCGCACGACGAGGGCCGCGACGGCAGTGCGGCAACCTACGGAAAGCGGCTGACGAGGTTGACGGAAGGTGGCCGACGCCGCAGGTTGCGACCCCGGCCTGGCGGCGTTGCTGCGCACGTGTCAGCACATGGCTGGGGCTCATCACACACCATGGTGCGGAAGCCATGCGGGCACCGCACTCCGGCAGGGCCAATGGGAGCATGCCCGGCGTGCCGACTGCGCCGTATGCCTCCCCGGCCCGGTGTGCTGGTGACCACGAGCAACTGGTCGCTGGTCAGGTCCATCAGGGGACCTGGGCGTCGGTTCCTTCAACGCGCCGGGCGGCAGCGAACTCTTCCGCCGGCCACGAGCCGCGGGAGCCTCCGGCGGGCAACCGCTCCAGGACGGTGCGGGACTGCCCGGTTCGTCGTGTCCGTCACCCCTCGCCACCGTTCACGCGCTCGTGGATCTCGATCAGCATGCCGATGACGTCGGGGCTCGCCGCCATGCCGACCCACTGCCCGAGTGCGGTGAAGACCGGGACAGTATCGGTGTCGGCGTCGAACGCACGACGTAGTCGCCGTACCAGTCGAGGAACCATCTCCTCCAGCGCCCGGGCCGGTGCGGGGCCAGGAGCTCCAGGTCGTCGACGGTGAGCCGAGCGGGCTCCGCCGGATTGTCGAGTTGGGTTGCGGCCGTCGGCGGTGCCGTGGACGGTCTTCTCCTGGGTGCCCGGGTCCTTGTAGGTGACCGGCCAGTCGTCGGAGGCGCTCTTCACGCGGGCACAGAAGTCGTTCTGGACCCAGATTGTCGCTGCTTTCTTGGCGTGTCTCACATTCCTAAACTCCCGTTGATCGGACGTGGGGTTAGCAGTTGATGAGGGTCGTGTCGCGGACGTACCGTCCCGCCGCGTGTTGGTGCACTTCTTCTCTGCCGAGGGCTGGCAGTCCTGGGGGCTCGTGGCGAGCCGTTGATCCCTGAGCGGATGCCGGTGCTGTTCGACGACGACTTCCTGTTCGAGGACGCGGGCGGTCCGCGGGCGACGCGGGCGGTGAACTCCTGGCTTCGTACGCTGCCGTCGAGCGGGGCGCCGTCGGCGAACTCGTGGCGGGCGTACGCGTTGGCGGCCCGGGACTGGCTTACGCATCTGCAGCGGCACCGTGTCGCGGTGTTCCGTACGCGGCAGGAGCTGGTGGCCGCGCTCGGTACGTACACGGACCGTCGGCTGTCGGGGCCGTTGGACGAGCGGCTGGAGTTCTCGTCGTGGGGGTTGCAGGTCACGGCGCTGAGCCGGTTCTACGACTGGGCCGAGAGCGAGGGCCTGGCCGCGGCGGTGCCGTTCACAGTGGCCACCGGCAAGCGGATGGTGCAGGGCCGCCTGGTGGAGACCCGACACAACGGGCCCGGCTGCGGCGGCCGAAGCCGCACGTGAGAGTGCAGTACCTGGAGTCCAATTTCGCCGATCTGTTCCGCTACGGCCTGGCCGGGCTAGGCCCGAACGGTCTGGAGGATGCGACGTTCCGCGGCCGGTTCCCGGGCCGGAACGCGGCGATGGGCGGCCTGGTGCTGGGCACCGGGATGCGGAGCCGGGAGTTCACCCACCTGCTGGTCCACGAGGTTCCGCCGCTGCCCGCACCGAGGTGCCGATCCCGTGGACGGTCCCGGAGCCGGCGGTCAAGGGGGCGGAAGTTCCGCACGACGTGGATCGACTACGCCTCGCTGGCAGCGGTGCACTCCTACATCGCCTTGGACAGGGAGATGTCGCGAGGATCGTGGCGGCCGCGGAGACCGCTGGTGGTGGAGGAGGCGGACTTCTACGGCGGCCGGGTCAACGGTCGGCGCACACGCTGGGCGGCGCTTCGGCCGGAGGAACGGCTGCGGCTGATCGGCCCGGAAGGCGGCTCGCTGCTGCTGGCGCTGAGCTACGACGGTCGGCCGTTCGTGGACTGGGGCACGCTGTTTCGCCGCACGGCTCGCCGGATCCGTGAGCGCTTCGAGCCGCGGTTCCCGGATGTCGCGCCGCACCGGTGCCGGCACACCTTCGCCATGGCGACCTTGGAGAAGTTGGTCGAGGGCCACTACCGGCAGGCCGCCCAGCTCGCCGCGGCGACCGGAGATGCGTCCGGGCTCGCGCTCTACCTGCTGAAAGCCGACCCGCTGCTGATCCTGCGGGACCTGCTGGGGCACTCCAGCGTGGTCACCACGGAGGTTTACCTCAAGCGCCTGGATGTCCACCGGATCTACCGCGCGGCCTGGGAACGGACCCGCGCAGTCATCGATGCGGCCGCGCTCGCCGAGGCCGACGCCGAGTTCGCCGAGGAGTTCTGATGCCGGCCGAAGTCCTGCGCGATCCGCTCGCGCTGAAGCTGTCCCTGCCTGGCGGGACGTCGACGGTCATCGTCATCGGTGACCTGCCCAACCCGAAGCTGGCGGCCGACTTGACCGAGGGCCTTGCCGCCTCGATCCATCCCCACGGACCGCTCGCCAAGCTGACCACGGTGAAGAGCTTCACCTACACCCTGCGCCGGATGGTTCGCGAACTGACCGAGGACGGCTTCACCGGGTCGGCGGCCGAGCTGACCCGAGCCATGCTCGGGGCGTTCTGGCTGCGCTCGCACTACCTGATCGAATACCGCACCCGCACGATCCTGCGCGCCTTCGACACCCGGCATCAGGTGCTGGCGGAACCGGTGCGGCAGATGGTGTTCGGCAAGGACTACACGCGCCCCACCCTCAACGGACCGCTTCCGCCCTACGCGCCGGCCGAATGGAACCGGCTGATCGACCTCTGCAAGCAGGAGGCGCGCCGCCTGGGGGAGGCACAGCGGGCGATGATCGCGCTCGCCGAGGGCGGGCAGGATCCGGCAGTCGGGGGCTGGAACGAGGTGAACGGGGCCTGGCTGATGCTGCGGATGGGGCCGGTGACGCGGACGGAGGTCGCCGCTCACCTGGGCTTGACGCCGAGGACGTTCACCGGGCGGCACCGGGGCATCGAGCGAGCCAGGGCGGCGCTGTTCCCCGTCCCACAAGGACGCGATTCCCTACATGCTGCTGCTGGCGGCCTGGACCGGCATCGTCCCGGACGGGCTGACCGGCCTGCAGGTGTCCGGGATCCACTGGACCGGGAGGCAGGCAACGCTGCTGTCCTACACCAAGGGCCGCACGTCGGACGAGAGCCTGGTGTTGTCGCCGCGGGCGTCGCGGCTGCTGGAGCAGTGGCTGCAGCACAGCGCCCTGCTGCGCAGGCATGCCCCGGCCGAGCTGGCCGAGCACGTGTGGCTGGTGACGCGGCAAGGCAGGCTGGCCCGCGCGGCCTTCGAGGAGTACATGATGCGCGGCTGGGTCAAGGCCCATGATCTGCGCGGGGACGACGGCGGCATGTTGCGCATCGACCGCCGGCGGCTGCGGACGACGTTCATCGCGCAGCGGGGTCAGCGCCAGTGGTCCCTGCGGGCGACGGTCGATCCGAACCACTCACCTCAGGTCGAGGGCGATCACTACCTGTCGGCCGCGACCCCGGCGCAAAGAGCGGTGGTCGAGGAGATCGCCCAGGACGCACAGAGCGATCTTCTGCGGCGCGCGAATACGCCGCTGGTCGTCGACGAGGCGGCCAGCGCCGCCGGGCTGCCGGAGGAAGCACGCCGCCTCGGCCTGGCCGAGGGCGCCTTGAGCGAGCTTGCTGTCAGGTGAGCGAGACGTGTTCAGCGGGGCCTGCGCCGATCACTTCGCCGGCCTGCACGGACCGAAGGGTCAGCCGTGTCCGGCCCGGCCCTGGGTCTGTCTGCTCTGCCCGCTGGCGCTGTTCGCCCCGCGTCACCTGCCGAATCTGCTGCGGCTGAGAGCCTTCTTCGCGCGGCAGTTCCGCCAGATGCCGCGCGAGCAGTTCGCCGCCGTCTTCGCTCCTTATGCCCGCCGCCTGTCGGCGGACATCCTGCCGCGGTTCGAGAACGCCGCCATCGCGGCGGCACAGCGCGATGTCGGTGACGAGGACACCGAGCTGCCGCTGCGAGCCGAGGAGACCACGTCGTGAGCCTGCTTCCTGTCTCCACGCCGCCTGCGGTCCCATCGGTGTTCGCTGGCGCCGACATTGCCGCCACTGCCCGCCTGAACTGGCTGGGCGGCTGCCCGAGGCCGCGCTTTGAGGATGACGTGTGGTCGTTCGTCGGCTGGGCTGATGCACCGGTGCAGATGAAGGTGACGGAGAAGAACGTGCTGTTCGACCGGATCACCCACCGGCCCTGGCGCGTGGTCGCCAAGGAACTCGCCCTGGCCTGGATCGCCACCCAGGACGAGCGCGTCCTCGCCTTGCCGAGGGCCCGCCGGCTCCCGCGCCACCCCCGCACCATCTATGCCCGCGTCTACCACCTCACCTTCTGGCTGAACTGGCTGCACGAGCGCCGCATCACCACGCTCGCCGCAGTTACCCAGGACCACTGCGAGGCGTTCCTGCGCGAGTACGGGGTCGTCAGGGACAAGGAGACCGGTGCTGTGCTGCGGAACAAGGCTGGCGGCTCGCTGCGGACGGTGGTCTCCGCCATGCAGGACATCACCGACTACGGCGAGCTGCTGTCGGCCGACCGGCACCGGCCTGGTTTCCGGCCCTGGGGTGCACGATCGCCCCGCGTCGTGACCGGGGCACCGTCCCGGCCGCAGGTGGTGATCAAGACGGAGCCCTTGGGTGACGAGGTCCTGCGGCCGCTGCTGACGGCGTGCTTGCACTTGGTCGACGTGCTCGGACCGTACATTGTGGACTTGCGGACCCAGCTGCGGACCGAGCGCGAGTCCTGGCGCAACGTCGAGTGGTCGAGGCATCTGCGGGACGGTGACCGGCTTGCCGCGCTGGTCGAGGAACATCTGCGGACGGGGCAGCCGCTGCCTCGGATTGAGGACTTCCAGGTGACCAAGCGCCTCCGCTTGGGGTGGGATCCGAAGGATCCGTTGCTGACAGCCAACTTCCAGCACCTACTACGGCCGACGGGACACCGGGACATTCACAAGGCTCTCTTCGCCCAGGCCCGGCCGCTGCTGGAGGAGGCGGTCGCCGAGGTCGGCACCGAGTACCTGTGGTGTCGCGACCCTGCCGACGCCTCGCGCGGACACCGGCGAGTTGATTCCGTGGTCGTTGCCCCTGTCGAACAGGTCCTCTGATGCCTTGATCCGGATCGTTGGTCACGCCTGCACGGTCGCCACCTCCGCGTTGACGGGGATGCGGTCCAGCGAACTGATGGAGCTGACGGTCGGCTGCCGCCGCACGGACGACGCCGAAGGCACCGGCCTGGCCCGGCACCGCCTGGTCAGCAAGGTCGTCAAAGGGCGTCTATGGGGCGGCGAGGTCGATGAGTGGGTCGTCATCGAGGAAGTCGTCCGTGTCATCGCCCTGGCCGAGCAGCTCACCGGCTCCGGGCCTGGACAGCCGTTGTTCGGCGCGTTCAACGGCTTTGAGTCCAACGGGGCCATGACCTGGCTGCGGCAGTGGGTCGCCTCGCCCGCCGGGCGCCGCATGGGCCTGGAGCCGATCCCCGACGAGCCGGTGCACCCCCGCCGCCTGCGGCGGACGCTGTCTGTCGAGATGGCCGCCCGCCCGGGGGGACTGCTGGCCACCAAGGTCCACTTCAAGCATCTGCAGGTGGCAACCAGCGAGGGATACGCCGGCCGGCCGGGCGGCGCCCAGGCCGTGTTCCACCACGAGTGGAAGAAGGAGGAGGCGAAGGAGAAACTCAAGCGGACCGTCGCGGCATACCGGCAGTTCGAGCAGGGCCAGATGCCCGCCGGCCCGGGAGCCGACGCCCTGCTGGCTTCCTTCCGCGCCGTCGAGAAGGAGCTGGCCGACCAGGAGCCGGGCCCGGCGAAGGTGGTCACCGACCGGCAGATCGAGCTGCTGCTCAAGAAGAAGGCGTCCGTCCTGCACCTCTCCGCGGCGAACTACTGCTGGTTCGAGGACCCGGCCAAGGCGCTGTGTCTCAAGCTCGCCGGCACCAAATCCGCCGCAGCTCCGCTGACCGGTCTGTGCGACAGCTCCCGCTGCCGGCAGGCCACCACCCACATCGTTCACCGCTCCGTCTGGCAGACCACAGCCGACAACGGCATCGTCCTGCTGGCCAGCCCTCGATCCCACCCGCGGAGAAGGACCGGCTGCGGGCCGAGCACGAGCGGTCCATGCGAGTTCTCAAAGGGATCGACACGGCAGCCGGAAAGGCCTGATGACATGGCACTGAGCCACCAGCAGCGCGAGCAGACCGAGCGGCGCATCCGTGCGGCCATCGACCGGCTGCTGGCCGGGCAGATCCCGCCCGGCGGCGCCTGCGACGTCAAGACGCTCGCCTGTGAGGCGGGCCTCTCCCGCGCGTCCCTCTACCGGACCTGGGGCCACCTCAAGGACGAGTTCGAGCAATGCCGAACCGCCGCATGGGCCGCCGGACATCAGCCCGATCCCCGCGAAGCCCGGATCGCGCGGCTGCGGGACCTCAACCAGCAGCTCACCAGCAAGCTCGCCCGCACTCATACCGAGTTCAACCAGCTCAAGGAGCGCCACCAGCTGCTGTTGTCCGTCCTGGCAGCCAAAGACGACGAGCTCCAGCGCCTCCGCCGAGAGCTGAGCACGCCCAGCCGCGAGTCCCCTGCGCTGATCCCCAACGAAGAGCAGAGAGACGGCGCCAAAAGCGTCGTTCCCCTGCCTCGCCGCTGAGTATGTGGAATAGCTATAGGACCTGACGCCGGTATCGGACTCTGGTGTCGCAGATGAAGCGCTGGGCAGGGAACCGGTGGAGTGTGGGCGCCGAGGCAGCGACTCAACGCGTACGGACCGACGGAGACGACGATGTCCCAAGCGTTGGTAGAGGCGGAACTGCCGATCCGTATGGCTTTCATAGCGCCCACGTCGGCCGCACTCGCGAGCCGGCTCGCCGATCGGGAACGCCACCAGCCGAGGGGCAGACCTGTGCTGCAGCGTATGCGCAGGCAGAGGACGAGTGAGCCGTGGTGCGACGTTTCACTGATGCCGAGGTAGCCATGCGTCTCTGATGTGCCCTACCGCGGGCCGGGGGAGAGGTCTCGGGGGACTTCTGCGGATGAGCAGGGGCCGGATCTGTGCCGGGAAGACCGGGTCGGAGCTGCTGCCCCACACCCGGTCTCGCCGCCGATACCCCGCATCGCTTCCCGCTGTCGGCCCCGTCCAGGCCTTCCGAGTCCCTCTCAAGAGGATCTGTCTGGACGGGGGCATTCGGCACCTGTGCCTGTACGGGCGGCCCGACCCCGCGGGCCTGGCGGATCGGCCCCAGCGGCTCGCGCTCCGGCGGACGCTACTCGGTGCGCAGCGCCGTGGCTGTAGGGGCCCTGGCGGCCCAGCCGGCCGGGATCAGTGCGCCCAGCATCGCGATCACGACCCCGCCGAGCCCCAGCAGGAGCAGCTGGAAAGGCCCGTATACATCGAGGACCGGCGACGGCAGGCTGGTGCCTACGGCACGCCCCATAACCGGCATGACGACGTGGTGCAGGGCGTACCCCGCCGGCACGCCGAGCAGCCCGCCGGTCACGCCGATCACGGCCATCGAGGCGAGCACGAGGCTCATGGTCTGCCGCGGCGTCATGCCGATCGCCTTGCAGACGCCCAGGTCGTGGATGCGTTCTCGGGTGTCGAGGACCACGGAGTTGAGTACGCCGAGACCGGCCACGGTGATCAGCATGAGGGTGAGCAGCACCGCCATCGCGGACATGATGAGGATGACGCCCTCCTGCCCCGAGGAGGCGTTGGTGGTGGCGTCGCCCCCCAGCGGCTGTACGACTGCGGCGACCTTCTGGGCGTATTCGTCGGCGGAGACGCCGGACTTGGTCTCGACGAGGAAGGTACTGGGCTCGGCCGACGCGAAGTTGGCCATGTCCGCGTGGATCTCCAGCTGGCTGCCCGACGTGTCGAAGGATTCGCCCACGATCCGCAGGGTCGCGGTGTCCTTCTCGTAGGTCACCCGCACCGTCTCACCGATCTTGGTGCTGGTCCTTTCCAGGAAGCGGGAGGGCACCACGACCTGCCCCTTGCCGGTGATCCAGTGCCCGGAAATCATCTCGTAGCTGCCGGAGCGCGAATCGCCCTCGTAGAGGCTGGCCTGGATCGATCCTGAGACCCCGGCCACGGCGACCTCGGTCTGGGCCTTGCCGTAGTACGACTCCGTGCCCGGCTGTGACGTGACGACGGATCGCACCGTCGCCGGGTCGGCGACCTTGGGCTTTTTGGACGTGCTCGCCGCGCTGTTCTCCACGGGAGGCGGGCCTGAATCGCTGCCGCCAGGGGGAGGCGGGTCTTCCGCGTCGCCCCCCACAGGAGGCGGCGGTGGGGGAGCGACTTCGATCGCCTTGGTCGTCGTGACCGTGACCGCGGCACGGTTCTCGGGGTTCTGGGAGGTGCCGATCGCGTTCAGGGACGAGGTCAGCCCCACAGCGAACGTCGCTGCGACCGTACCGGACGCCACCGCGAGCAGCATCGCGAGAGTGCGTACCGGATGTGTGAAGGGGGTGGCGAGACCGTAGGTTACCGGCCGCGGCAGCGGGAGCAGCCCCATCGCCCGATGCGCCCGCTGGCCGCGCCCAGTGCGCGGCGACCGGCCGACCGCGATGGCCTCGACCGTACGCAGCCTTCCGGCTCGCAGCGCGGGAATCAGCGCTGCGAGCCCCACCACGACCAGGGCGGCGGCCGGTACGGCGACGTCCACCCACCAGGCCACCGAGAGCGATACGCCGCCGTACACCGACTCGGTGTCGGACAGCAGGGGCACGGCAAGGAGATTCCCCAGGACGACACCCAGGACGATGCCGACGACGGCCGGGATCAGCGCCTGGGTCATGTAGGCGCGTACGACCTCGCTTGGGGTGAAGCCGATGGCCTTGAGGATGCCGATTCTGCGCAGGCTGGTGCCGACCGCACCGCTGATCACACTGCTGACGATGATCACCGACATCACGATGCCGAGCACGCCGAAAGCCATCACGAACGGGACGGTCGCCGCCGCACCCTGATCAGCGGCGCGTTTGGTGTCCAGCCAGGACTGAGTACCCAGCAGCGCCCCGGACCCCACGGAGGCGGTGAGCTTCTTCTGGTCGGCGATGATCTGCTGCTTCGTGCTCGCGGAGTCGAAGCGGTAGAGCATCTGACTTGTGACCGGGCTGCCCTCCGGCGCCAGCGCGTCGACCTGCGCGGGAGTCGCCCAGGAGTCGGCGGTCTTGCTGGCCGACACAGCGAAGCCGACGATCGAAAGGGTCGGGGCGCCCTCGGCGTCCGACGCCTTCAGGGCGGCGCCGATCTCGACGGCGGGCCCTTCGAACGATGCGGCGAGCACGATCTCGCCCCGCTTCTGCGCCCACCGGCCGGACTTCAGATCCACCCGGTCCACGTCGCCGTCCGGACCGGGCCGCCCGACCAGGGTCAGCGTTGGCAATGGGAAGCCCGCCCGGTCCACCGGGCGGAACGCCGTGGACGGGTACGGCCCCGCGCTCGCGGCGACGCCGGGCAACTTCCCGGTCTTTGCCAGCTGCGCGGCACTCGCCTTGGCCGGATCGAACTGGGCGGTGATGTGCGCACCCTGCTGCTTTCCGAAAGCGTGGTCGAAGGGCGCGGCCGCGGCGACCATCAGCGACCCGGCGACGACGGCCGACGCCACAGCCATCATCGTGGCCACGGCGATCACCACTGTCTGCACCCGCCGTCGGTCGACGCCGGAGCGTACGACCCGGCCCATCGCGCCGGTGCCAAACAGGCTCATCGGACGGCCTGCGCGTAGGAGTCGAGGGCGACGTGACCGTCGACCAGGTGAATGGTGCGGCTCGCGCACGCTTCCGCCAGCGTCAGGTCGTGCGTCACCAGCACGATGGTCTGTCCGGCCCGATGCAGATCCATCAGCAGATTGCGGACGTCGTGGCCCGAGGCGGTGTCGAGCGCACCGGTGGGCTCGTCGGCGAGCAGCAGCGCGGGTCGGTTGACCAAGGCCCGTGCGACCGCGACCCGTTGACGTTCTCCTCCGGACAGTCGGCCCGGGTAGGCGCGGGCATGCTTGTGGATGCCAAGCATCTCCATCAGCTCGCCCGCACGGGCCGCAGCCTTGCGCCGACTGGTCCCAGTCAGCTGGGCCGGGAGCTGGATGTTGTCGGTAACGGTGAGGTCGTCGAGAAGATTGAAAAACTGGAAGGCCATGCCGATGTGCTCGCGACGGAACTTGGCGAGGGCGTGCTCGCTCAACTGGTCGATCCGTCGCCCGGCCACGATCACGGCGCCATCGGTCGGCTTGTCCAGGCCGGCGACGAGGTTCAGCAGCGTGGACTTGCCGCTGCCGGAAGGGCCCGTCACGGCAAGGGCCTCACCCTTGGCGACGCTGAACGCGAGCGGTCCGAGCGCCGGCGCGCCGGCGCTGTCGTAGCGTTTCGCCACACCCTCCAGTTCGATCACTTGATGCATACCAGTTGTCCGTCCTTGCGGTCGCGAGAGGCACATGCCGTTGCCGGTCCTGCGAACCGAGAGGTGCCGCCTATGGGGCGCGTCGGCCGCCGAACCAACATCAGGTCCTTCCTGCGGAGGGTTCGCCCGCGGAGTCATACCTGAGAAGTAGGCCTTGTAGGCAATGTCCTGGCCGGACAGACGGACGCGGGCCAGGCGGAGAGCACAGCACAATGCACGGGTGGAGACGGAAGACCGGCGCAACTGGCATCAGCAACTCGTCGACGCGCTACGCCCGGAGGCGAAGGCGGCCCCGCTGTCCCGGCGAGCGGTGCGCGCCGATGTGGTGCTGGCGGTCGTACTGACCGTCATTGCCCTGTTCGTGGCGGTGCGCTATCCCGGCGACGGGCCGGTGAACATCAACCCCCCTGCGGTGGACGTCGGGACTGGGGTCCCGGCCCCACCCCCGCCGCCCGACCCTGGACAGGTGCCCGTGGAGGAAGAACCCTCCTCCGTGCCCTGGGCCCTGGTCGCACTGTCGACGCTGCCGCTGGCAGCCCGGCGCCGGTATCCGCTGACCTTGTTCATGGTGGTGCTGGGCGCAGCGCTGGCCATCGGCAGCTCCGCCTCCTGGATCACCGTCCTGGCCTGTGTCATCGGCGCCTACAGCGCCGTCGTACACAGCCGTTACCGGATAGCGGCGATCGCCGTCCTGGTGATCGCCGCCGCGCTGTCCGGTTTCGCTTTCCGCAACGCGGAACCCGTGCTCCCCGGATGGTCCAGCCCGGGATTCGTGCTGCTGGTGGCAGGGATGCTGGCCAGCCTCGTCCGCTTTCTGCAACTGCGGCTGGCCTCCAGCCGGGTCCGGGTGACGGAACTTCGGACCGCTCAGGAGGAGGCCACGCGCCGCGCCGTCGAGGAGGAGCGTGCCCGCATTGCCGCCGAACTGCACGACGTTGTGACCCACAATGTTAGCGTGATGGTGATCCAGGCAGGTGCGGCCCGCAAAGTGATGGACATGGCGCCCGAGCGGTCGAAGGAGGCACTGCTGGCTGTCGAGGCGGGCGGTCGGGCCGCCATGGCCGAACTCCGGCAGGTGATGGGCCTGTTGGCCGCACCGGACCACGAGAGGCCGGACAGCCTGGAGCCCCAGCCCGGGCTCGCGCAGCTCGACGCCCTCATCGCACGAGTACGCGGCGCTGGTACGCCCGTGAGTGTCGGAGTGTCGCTGCCGCCGGATCCGCTGCCACCAGGGGTGGACCTCGCGGCGTACCGCGTCGTACAGGAGGCGCTGACCAACACGATCAAACATGCGCGCGGCGCGCAGGCATCCGTCGCCATCAGTTACACCGACGCCTGTCTGGAGATCGAGATCACGGACACCGGCGGTGCCAAGGATTCCCCACCGGTGCAGAGCAACGGCCGTGGCCACATGGGGCTGCGCGAGCGGTTGGCCGTCTACAAGGGCGAGCTGACGGCCGGACCGACGCCGACCGGCGGCTACCGGGTGACGGCCCGCATCCCACGGAGCGCGGTATGACTGCGGACCGGCCACCTCTGCGCGCCGTCATCGCCGACGACCAAGCCCTCGTACGCACCGGTTTCAAGATGATCCTGGCCGCGGACGACATCGAAGTGACGGCCGAGGCCGCCGACGGGGCCGAGGCTGTCGCAGCGGTTCGCCGTACCCGGCCCGACGTCGTCCTCATGGACATCCGGATGCCGGAGATGGACGGCATCGAGGCCACCAGGCGCATCATCAGCGACGCCGACCCGGCCGGAACCCGCGTCATCATCCTCACCACATACGACCTCGACCACTACGTCTACGCCGCGCTCACGGCCGGCGCCAGCGGCTTCCTGCTCAAGGACGTCACCCCCGAACACCTGGTCTCCGCCCTGCGCCTGGTGCAGACCGGCGACGCTCTCCTCGCGCCCACGATCACCCGTCGGCTGATCGAGCGCTTCGCCCCTCACGACGAACCGCAGACCATGGCCCCGCACCGCGATCTGTCCGGCCTGACCCCACGCGAGCTCGAGGTGCTCCGCCTACTCGCGACGGGCCTCAGTAATGCCGAACTCGCCTCCCGGCTGTTCCTCAGCCCAACCACAGTCAAGAGCCACGTCGGCCGCATCCTGTCGAAACTGGACCTGCGCGACCGTGTCCAGGCCGTCGTCTTCGCCTACGAGACGGGGCTGATCGCCCCGGGCGAGGTGCCTAAATGATTGATTTCCAAGGTCAGTGGTCGTAGCCGGCCAGTGACCTGATGGCTGATTGGTCGACGTGTGCCAGATGGCGGCGGCTAGGCCGTGTATCGAAAGTGAGTACGCCCTCACTCTTGTAGCCTCATCCGGATGATGATCGAGGCGGGCGTGATCGAACGGATCTGGCGGTATCCGATCAAGTCGACAGGGGGCGAGTTGCTCCACCGGGCGGAGGTTGAGGCGAGGGGGTTTGTCGGCGACCGTCTCTTCGCGGTGCGCGACGCTCAGGGCAAGTTCGGCTCGGGGAAGAACACTCGTCGCTTCCGCAGGATGCCGGGCCTGCTGCATCTGCGTTCCCGCTACGTGGACCACGCTGGTGAGCCTGAACTGCTGGACCCGCGAGGCGCAGTGGTACCGAACCCGAGTGCCTATCTTCGTCGCTACCTCGGTCGCGAGGACATCGAGGTAGCTCGCGAAGGGGCAATCTCCCACTTCGACCAGCTGCCCATCAGCGTGTTGACCACGGCCACCCTTGACTGGGTGCGTTCGGCGGTACCCGATGTTCCCGTCGATGAGCGACGCTTCCGGCCGAACCTCCTGGTACGCACGCCACCAGGCACTCCTCCGTTCGTGGAGGATGAGTGGTTGGGGAGCAAGGCTCGGATCGGCGACGCGGTGTGCATTGAGTTCGTGCGATCGAGTGAGCGATGCGTGATGACGAACGAGGCCCAGCAGGACCTTCCCCACTCCCCGCTTGTATTACGGGCCATCACAAAAGCGCACGACATGCGGCTGGATGGGCTTGCCACGGTCGTGTCGCCAGGACAGGTGCGGGCCGGAGACCCCCTCGTTCTGCTCTAGTCCATCGAAAGTGAATCTCGCACGTGAGATGATCTTGGTTCGCGCCGCGCGGAGCTTAAGGACGGGCAATGGGCGGTGCTGAAGCCGTTACTGCCGAAGGGCGAGCAGCCAGGACGGCGGCGATATCGACCAGGCGGCAACTGATCGACGGCATACGCTTCCGAGTCCGCACCGGACACGGACCGGCCAACTGCCCCCAGTGCGCAGCCAGATGTGCGTCAGCCGTGATGCCGTCACGCCGTCACCCCCAGGGGCGCATTCCGGGGCGCGACGTCGACGCCTGTCAACCGAGACACCCGAGCGGAATCCCAGCCAGGCCACTGTCTCAATGCAGATGTCGGATGTGGCCACCGGCACCATCCGCACCAGCGTGACATTCATCAAGGGCATCAAGGCGCTGGCATGTAGCCCCGACGGGCGCACCCTTGCCATGAACAGCGAAGACACGACGGTAGAACTGCGGGAGATGGTGTTGCCGAGCCCCTGCCCAAGCGATCAGCGACCTCTGTCGTGCCGTTCACCGGAACCTCACCAGGCAAGAACACATGCGCTTCAAGCTGGATTACTCATCTATGAACGTGTGCAGGCTTTGACTGAGAGTTCGCCCGGTGAAGGTGTGTCTGATCCCAGGTCAGGTTCGGCAATGACCGTCCGCCTGATCGGGGACGCGACGGGGTGGGTAGAACGTTCAGAAACCAACGAGAGGGGCGCACCGAGTGGACGCCAGCGTTGCAGCGATTCTGGGTGCAGCGATTGGTGCCGTCGGCGGTGTAGGCGGCGGACTGCTCACCCTCAGCACGCAGCTGCGAAGTCTCGATGCTCAGCATCGCGCGGAGGAGAAGCGTTGGCTCGCGGATTTGCGCCGCGAGACCTATACAGGCTTTGTCACCTGCGCGAAGCAACTTTCCAATGCCGTCTGGAAGGCGTCCGATCTGCTTCATGGCGAAGGCGGTGTCGAAGATTGGGAGAGTGCCCGCGCCAGTGTGCACGACGCCTGGACTCAGTTCAGCGCCGCGTCGGCGGCGGTCACGATGGCTGGCCCGCACACGGTGGCTGCGGCCGCTGAGGATCTGCGAGAAGCTCTGAGGCAGTGGGAGCTGTTGACTGGCACCTGGCTTCGAGCCGCGATCCAGCAGGGTACTGGGAGTCTCGCGGAGCACGACCGGCAATTCATGGCTCGGTTCGAGGCCAAGAAGCCCCTGGAGGTCGCGTTCCAGGTAGCCGCACGGCGGGCGTTGGGAACCGAGACCTGAGTCGCCAGAAGCTGAGGGGGCGGCTCGCAGCGACAGCAGAGCCCGGACGTGGTTACTGAGCCTCTTTCATCCTGAGTTCGCGCAGATCAGGAGGGCGTGCACTGCTCGGACGATGCGGCCGAGGCGGTTGGTTGAACAACGTGCCCG
>NZ_JBVKAU010000015.1:0-206324 GCF_055657525.1 Streptomyces sp. NPDC107522
ACGCCCGGTTACATTCCGAACCCGGAAGCTAAGCCTTACAGCGCCGATGGTACTGCAGGGGGGACCCTGTGGGAGAGTAGGACGCCGCCGAACAATCTTTGGGAAGGACCCCTGGTCACCAGCGTTCAGCTGGGACCAGGGGTCCTTTCGTTTTTAGAATGCTTGCGGTACCGAAGACAGGAGTCACCATGTCCACCAACTCTCCCGACGATCGACCGGAGCGCGACCAGCGCCGACGGGACAGTGGTGACCGCGGCGACCGAGGGGACCGGGGGGATCGCCGAGGATTCCGCAGCGACCGCGGTGACCGTGGTGGCTACCGGCGGGACAGCGAACGCCGTGACGACCGGTCCGGTGGGCCTCGCCGGGACAACGACCGTGGTGGCTACGGGCGTCGGGACGACCGTCGAGGTGACGACCGAGGCGAGCGTGGCGGCGATCGCGGTGGTTTCCGGCGTGACGACAGCCGCGGCGGCTACGGCGGCCGGCGCGAGGGCGACCGTGGGCCGCGTCCGGCGTTCCGGCGTGACGACCGGCCCGGTGGGCCGCGCCGCGACGACCGGGACCGCGACCGTGGCTTCCGTCGGGACGGGGACCGAGACCGCCCCGCCTTCCGTCGAGATGACCGCCGCGACGACCGCAGGGACGACCGTCGCGACGACGACCGTGGTGGCTACGGTCGTCGCGATGACCATCGCGGTGGTTACGGTCGCCGAGACGACCGTCGGGGCGATGACCGCGGCGACCGCGGTGGCTTCCGCCGTGATGACCGTCGCGACGACCGCCGTGATGACCGTCGTGGCGACCGCCGTGATGACCGTCGCGACGGGGATCGTGGTGGCTTCCGGCGGGATGACCGGGACCGTGGCTTCCGTGGCGACGACCGCGACCGTGGCTTCCGCCGGGACGACCGGGGTGAGCGTGGCGATCGCGGTGACCGTGGTGGGTTCCGGCGCGACGAGCGTCATGGCGAGGACCGTGGGGACCGTGGTGGATTCCGGCGCGACGAGCGTCGGGGCGACGACCGTGGGGACCGCGGTGGGTTCCGGCGTGAGGACAGCCGGCGTGAGGACAGCCGGGGTGAGCGCGGTGGGTTCCGTGGGCGGGACGACCGTGGAGGCCGTGGGTTCCGGCGTGACGACCGGGGCGGACGCCCCGGCGGGTTCCGTGGCCGCGACGACCGGCGCGACGACCGGCGCGGCGGTGGCCGGTTCCGTGACGAGCGGGACCGTGACCGCGACCGCGAGCCGATCAAGCGGCTGCCGATCCCCGAGGACGTCACGGGCGACGAGATCGACAAGGACGTACGGCAGGAGCTGCAGAGCCTGCCGAAGACGCTTGCGGAGGATGTCGCCAAGAACCTGGTGATGGTCGCCCGGCTCATCGACGAGGACCCCGAGGGTGCGTACGGCTACTCCAAGGTGGCCCTGCGGCTCGCGTCGCGCGTTGCCGCCGTACGGGAGGCCGCTGGGTTCGCCGCGTATGCCAACCAGAAGTACAGTGAGGCGCTCGCCGAGTTCCGGGCCGCTCGGCGGATGACCGGCAACACCGACCTGTGGCCCGTCATGGCCGACTGTGAGCGTGGGCTCGGGCGGCCCGAGAAGGCGCTGGACATGGCCGGTGCGCCCGAGGTGCAGAAGCTGGACAAGGCCGGGCAGGTCGAGATGCGGCTCGTCGCGGCCGGCGCCCGGCGTGACATGGGGCAGCTGGACGCGGCCATCGTGACGCTGCAGAGCCCCGAGCTGGCCTCCAACGCCGTACAGCCGTGGACCGCGCGGCTGCGGTACGCGTACGCCGACGCGCTGCTTGCCGCCGGGCGGCAGGGTGAGGCGCGGGAGTGGTTCGCCAAGGCCGTCGAGGCCGACAAGGACGGCAGCACGGACGCCTCCGACCGGCTCGCCGAGCTGGACGGTGTCGAGTTCGTCGACGCCTTCGACGAGACCGAGGGCGAGAACGAGGACGACCGCGGCGACGAGCAGGATCAGGCTCGGCCCGATGAGGGCGACAAGGAGTGAGCGACGCTTGAGGTGAGGGGCGGGATCCCAGGAAGGGGTCCCGCCCTTCGGCGTTTCAGGCGGCCCGCGGCGTTCAGAGGTCCAGGGCGCGCAGGACCAGGCCCGAGGCCGGCTTCGGGCCGAACGACGTCGACTTGCGGGGCATGGTGACGCCCTGGCGGGCGAGGTCGCGTACGACGTCCTCGCGGACCGGGTGCATCAGGACGGCCGTACCGCCGTCGCGTTCCGCTTTCCGGACGGTGGCGGCGGTGTCGTGGATGTAGGCGATGCGGGTCGGGTCGTCCTCGGGGATGTGCCAGACGTGGGCGAGGAGTGTGGCGTGCAGGACCGTCGCGTCCAGGGTGCGCCAGGCGGCCGGGCGGTCTTCGGGGACCGTACGGGCGAGGAGGGTGGCGTCCGGTTGGTCGACGAGGTGGAAGGCGCCGTCTCCGGCGAGGAGGTAGGCGTTGCCCGAGCAGGCCGCGTCGGCCAGCGTCTCCAGGGCCTCGGTGAGTGGGACGTCGAGGCGGCGTACGCGGAACAGGCCGTCCAGGGCCGCCAGGGCGTCGTGTACCGGCAGGCCGTGCAGGAGGCGGTGGATGGCGCGGACGCGGAGGGGGTAGCGGGCTGTGTCGACCAGGAGGACCAGGCCGTAGTCCCAGGCGCTGGGGGAGGGGTGCTCCGCGCGTAGACGACGGTACGTCGCCCAGCGGTGGTGGCCGTCGGCGATCAGGGCCTGGTGACGGGCGAGGTCGGACTGGACGCGGGCCAGTTCGGTGGGGTCGGTGATCGACCACAGGCGGTGGCTGAAGCCGTCCTCCGTGGTGGTCGCCAGAAGCGGGGGGCGTGCGACCGTGCGCTCGATGACGGCGGTCGTGTCGGCTGCCGTGCCGTTGCCGCGGTAGGTCAGGAGCAGGGGTTCGAGGTTCGCTGACGTGGCGCGCATCAGGGCCGCGCGGTCGGCGACCACGTGCGGCATGACGTCCTCGTGGGGCAGGACCAGGCCCTCCGTCGGCTCCGTCACGCGCAGGGCGCCGATGACGCCGCGCTGCAGCATGCCGTCGCCGTCGTGCTGTTCGTAGACGTAGAGGCCGGGCTCGGGGTCGGTGGTCAGGACGCCTTCGGACAGCCAGCGGCGCAGGGTCTTCGCGGCCTGTTCATTGCGGGCGCCGGGCGTGCCGGCCTGGGGGAGGATCAGGCGGACGATGTTGTGCGGGTCCGCGTCCTGGAGGTGATGCAGGCCGTCGGGGCGGACGACGACGTCGTACGGAGGGGATGTCACGGCGGCAAGGCTGCCGACCCGGTCGGGGTCGTAGCGAAGCCCTCGGAACGGGGTGAGTTCGAGGCCTCGGCGCGCCGTTGCTTCCGGGTGACCTGCTGTGTTCATCCCGGCATCGTACGGGTGTCAGTGGCATGGGGGATGATCGGGGGAAAGCCGTCGAACGAGGAGCGATGCGGAATGAGCCAGAGCGTCAGGACGAGGCCCGAGGGCAGTGGCCAGGCCCTGAGCGAGGCGTACGACACGGCGCTGCTCGACCTCGACGGTGTGGTGTACGCGGGAGGCAACGCGATCGTGCACGCCGTGGAGTCGCTCGCCGCGGCCCGTGCGGGCGGGATGCATCTGGCGTACGTCACGAACAACGCCCTGCGGACTCCGGGCGCCGTGGCCGCGCATCTGACGGAGCTGGGGATACCGACGGGGGCGGACGACGTCATCACCTCGGCGCAGGCGGTCGCGCGGCTGATCAGTGAGCAGGTGCCGGCGGATGCCCGGGTGCTGGTGATCGGCGGCGAGGGGCTGCGGGTGGCGCTGCGGGAGCGCGGGTTGGAGCCCGTGGAGTCGGCGGAGGACGATCCGGCGGCGGTCGTGCAGGGGTACGGCGGGCCGGAATTGCCGTGGGGGCGGTTCGCGGAGGCCTGTTACGCCATCGCGCGCGGGGTGCCGTGGTTCGCGTCCAACACCGACCTGACGATTCCGAGCGCGCGGGGGATCGCGCCGGGCAACGGGGCGGCGGTAGAGGTCGTACGGATAGCCACGGGCGCCGAGCCGCAGGTGGCGGGCAAGCCGTTGCCCCCCATGCACCGGGAGACGATCCTGCGGACCGGCGCCGAGCGGCCGCTGGTGGTCGGGGACCGGCTGGACACGGACATCGAGGGGGCGTTCAACGGGGACGTCGATTCGCTGCTGGTGCTGACCGGGGTGACCGACGGCGCCCAGCTGCTGGCCGCGCCGCCGCAGCACCGGCCGACGTATGTCGACGCCGATCTGCGGGGGTTGCTCACCGGGCAGCCGGAGGTCGTCCAGGACGGGGGCGGCTTCCGGTGTGGTGGCTGGACGGCTGCCGCCGGGGTGGAGCGGCTGGAACTCGACGGCGACGGTTCGGGCTTGGACGGGCTGCGGGCGCTGTGCGCGGCGGCCTGGACCGTGGCCGGAGAGGGCTCGTGTGCGCTGGACGCGGGGAAGGCGCTGGCGCGGCTGGGGTTGTGAGTCGTCGTACGGCTCCGTGAGTCGTCGTACGGCTCCGTGAGTCGTCGTACGGCCCCGGAGTGAGAGCGGGCGCGCTCGCGTCAGCGCTGGTCGTCGCAGCGGGATCGTGGCTGAATGGGAGGGTAGGCTAACCTAACTGCGTGTTGGTCGACAGTCCTCCCGAACAGCGCGCGGAGCCCGAGTCCGCGCCCCCAACCCGACGGGCGATACGTGCCGTTGGGCTGCTCGTCTCTGTCCTGATTCTGGTGGTCGTCGCGTCGGCGAGCATCGCGATCGGGGCGAAACAGCTGTCCCTCGGGGAGGTCTGGCACGGCTTGTTCGAGGCCTCCGGGACCTACGGCGACGTCGTCGTCGACGACCGGATCTCGCGCACCGTTCTCGGACTGCTCGCCGGTGCCGCCCTCGGCCTCGCCGGGGCCGTGCTACAGGCCCTCACCCGCAACCCGCTCGCCGATCCCGGCCTGCTCGGCATCAACGCGGGCGCGTCCGCCGCCGTCGTCACCGCCATCACCTTCCTCGGCGTCACGAGCCTGAGCAGCTATGTCTGGTTCGCCTTCCTCGGCGCGGCCGCGGTCGGGGCGATGGTCTGGTTCCTCGGCGGCAGCCGGGGTGCCACGCCGGTGCGGCTCGCGCTGGCCGGTACGGCGATCAGCGCCGCGCTCTACGGCTATCTCCAGGCCGTGATGATCATGGATGACGCGGCGCTCAACAAGATGCGCTTCTGGACGGTCGGTTCGCTGTCCTCGGCGACCGACGAGACCATCACCCAGGTGCTGCCGTTCCTCCTCGCGGGCACGGTCCTCGCGCTCGCCCTCGCCCGTCCGCTGAACGCCATGGAGATGGGCGACGACACCGCCAAGGCCCTCGGCGCCCATCTGAACCGCACCCGGGTCCTGTCGATGCTCGCCGCGACCGTGCTGTGCGGGGCCGCGACCGCCGCCTGCGGGCCGATCGTGTTCGTCGGCCTGATGGTGCCGCACGTCGTACGGTCCTTCACCGGACCCGACCTGCGCTGGATCCTGCCGTACGCGGCCGTCCTGTCGCCGGTGCTGCTGCTCGGCGCCGACGTCCTCGGCCGGATCGTCGCCCGGCCCTCCGAGCTCCAGGTCGGCATCGTCACCGCGATTCTCGGCGGGCCGGTCTTCATCTTTCTCGTACGACGGCGGAGGACGGCACAGCTGTGAGGACCGCAGTGAAGAACGACGCCAAGGACGGCGCCAAGAGCGCGTCGAAGAGCGAAGCGAAGACCGCAGGGAAGCCCGCGGGAAAGGCCGGCCGTGCCACGCGTGCCGTGCGGATCCCGGGTGGGCTCTCCGTGCGGCTGGACGTCCGGGCCCTGACCGTCGTCGTCCTGCTGCTGGTCGCCGCGCTCGCCGCGAGCGTCGTGCTGATCGGCACCGGCGACTTCCCGATCCCGGCGGGTGACGTGCTCAAGTCGCTGCTCGGCGACGGCAACGCGGGGCAGGAGTTCATCGTCAACGAGCTGCGGCTGCCGCGGGTCCTGGTCGGACTCCTGGTCGGGGCCTCGCTGGGCCTCGGCGGTGCGCTGTTCCAGGCGCTGTCCCGCAACCCGCTGGGCAGCCCCGACATCCTCGGCCTCGGGCAGGGCGCCACGGCCGGGGCGCTCGTGGTGATCGTGCTGTTCTCCGGGAACGCCACCGAGGTCACCGTCGGCGCGCTCGTGGGCGGACTCGGGACCGGGCTCGCCATCTACCTGCTCGCCTGGAAGCGGGGCGTGCACGGTTATCGACTGGTCCTGGTCGGCATCGGCATGTCCGCGATCATGACGGCGGTCAACGGCTATCTGCTGACCAAGGCCGACCTGGTCGACGCCGCCCGCGCGGTGGTGTGGATGACCGGATCCCTCAGCGGCCGTGACTGGGCTCAGGTCTGGCCACTGCTGTGGCTGTGCGCCGTGCTCGTACCCCTCGTCCTCGGCAATGCGCGCGAGCTGCGGATGATGGAGATGGGCGACGACGTCTCCTACGCCCTCGGAGTGCGCGTCGAACGCGTACGGCTGCTGCTGATGCTGTCCGCCGTGCTGCTCACCGCGGCCGCCACCGCCGCCGCCGGCCCCGTCAGCTTCGTGGCGCTCACCGCCCCGCAGCTCGCCCGGCGACTGACCCGCTCGCCCGGGCCGAACCTGCTGCCCTCCCTGTGCATGGGCGCCGCCCTCCTCGTCACCGCCGACTGGATCTCCCAGCGGGTCTTCGGTGCCGACCAGCTGCCCGTGGGCGTGGTCACGGGCGTGCTCGGCGGCGTGTACCTGCTCTGGCTGCTGGTCACCGAGCGCAGGGCGGGCCGGATATGAGCGCCGGCAGCGGCGGCGAGGGCCGCAGCAGCGAGAGCCTGAGCAGCGGGCCGAACAACGCGCTGAACGACCGAAGGAGCACTGTGAACCGCCTGTCCGCCGACAACGTCACCCTCGCCTACGACCAGCGCGTCATCGCCGAGCAACTGTCGGTGGAGATACCCGACAACTCCTTCACTGTGATCGTCGGCCCGAACGCGTGCGGCAAGTCCACGCTGCTGCGGGCGCTGTCCCGGATGCTCAAGCCCAGCCAGGGCCGGGTGCTGCTGGACGGGCAGGTCATCCAGTCGATGCCGGCGAAGAAGGTCGCGCGCACGCTGGGGCTGCTGCCGCAGTCGTCGATCGCGCCCGACGGGATCACCGTCGCCGATCTGGTCGGCCGCGGCCGTTACCCGCACCAGGGCATCCTGCGCCAGTGGTCCACCGAGGACGAGCGGGTCGTACAGGAGTCCATGGAGCAGACCGGCGTCGCCGAGCTCGCCGATCGCTATGTCGACGAGCTGTCCGGCGGCCAGCGGCAGCGCGTGTGGATCGCCATGGCGCTCGCCCAGCAGACGCCGCTGCTGCTGCTCGACGAGCCGACGACCTACCTCGACATCCAGCACCAGATCGACGTCCTCGACCTGTGCGCCGAGCTGCACGAGGAGCAGGGGCGGACGCTGGTCGCCGTACTGCACGACCTCAACCACGCCGCCCGGTACGCCACGCACCTCATCGCCCTGCGCGGCGGGAAGATCATCGCCGAGGGCGCGCCGAACGACATCGTCACGGCCGAGCTGGTCGAGGAGGTCTTCGGGCTGCGCTGCCAGGTGATCGACGACCCCGAGACCGGGACGCCGCTGGTGGTGCCGGCGGCGCGGAAGGCACGCGCGGAGGTGAAGGTGGCCGCTACAGAAGCTTCCTGAGCAGCAGCAGGTCGCGCACGCCCGCGTGCAGCTTCACCCGGCCCGACCCCCAGGCCCTGGCGAAGTGCAGCTCGCCGTCGACCAGGGCGACCAGGTCGTCGCCGGTCATGCTGAGTCTGATCTGGGCCTTCTCGCGGGGCGGGCCCTGGAACGTGTCCTGGACATGGATCCGGCCGCCCGCCATGCGGCCGGCGAACGTGACGTCCAGGTCGGTGATGTGGCAGCTCACCGAGCGGTCCAGGGCCGCGGCGGTGCGGGCGTCCCCTTCGGCACGCTGCATGTTGTCCGAGAGCTTCTCGAGTGCGGCGCGGCACTCCTCGATCGTGGCCATCGCGATCGACGGTACCCCAGCGGTTCGGGGTAGCGTCTGGGCATGAGCGACACAGTTCCGGAAACGGAGATCCCGGAGGCCGGGATCCCGGGGGAGGCGACCGAGGCGGCGGCCGAAGCGGAGGCCGAGTTCTCGGTCGAGCCCGAGCACGACCCTGCCGCGCCCGCCCCGCTGAACATCCCCCGCACTCCCACCGGCAACGCCGACGTCGACGCCCAGCTGGAGCGGCTGGGCGATGCCGACCACCTCGCCACCGACGGGCACATCGAGGTGTACGAGGATGTACATCGGGGGCTGCGCGACGCGCTCACCGCGCTCGACGCCCGCCCGGGACCTCCGGCGCCCTCACCGTCGTACGGGAACAGGAGCTGAACCGAACGTGGCAGGAGTCGCACGTCGCCGTCTGGACGCGGAGCTGGTCCGCCGGAAGCTCGCGCGCTCGCGCGAGCACGCCAGCCAGCTGATCGCCGCCGGCCGGGTCACCGTCGGCAAGACCGTCGCGACCAAGCCCGCCACGCAGGTGGAGACCGCGGCGGCGATCGTCGTCGCGACCGACGGCAGTGATCCCGAGTACGTGTCGCGGGGCGGGCACAAGCTCGCGGGTGCGCTGGAGGCCTTCGTACCGCAGGGGCTCCAGGTGGAGGGGCGGCGGGCGCTGGACGCCGGGGCGTCGACCGGGGGATTCACCGACGTGCTGCTGAGGTCGGGAGCCGCGCATGTCGTCGCCGTCGACGTCGGATACGGACAACTCGCCTGGACTCTCCAGAGTGATGAACGCGTCACCGTCAAGGACCGTACGAACGTACGCGAGTTGACGCTCGAAGCGATCGATGGGGAACCAGTGGATCTAGTCGTGGGGGATCTGTCCTTCATCCCGCTCGGACTGGTGCTGCCCGCCCTGGTGCGGTGCGTGAAGCCGGACGCCGACCTGGTGATGATGGTCAAGCCGCAGTTCGAGGTGGGGAAGGAACGGCTGGGGAGCGGCGGGGTCGTCCGCAGTCCTCAGCTGCGGGCCGAGGCCGTGCGCGGCGTGGCCGACAAGGCGTGGGAACTCGGGCTCGGGGTGAAGGGCGTCACGGCCAGTCCGTTGCCCGGACCCTCCGGGAATGTCGAGTACTTTCTGTGGCTGCGTGCCGGGGCGCCCGCTCTGGACCCGGCCGACGTTGACCGAGCAGTTGCGGAGGGGCCGCGTTGATGCAGAACCGAGCTCGTACTGTTTTCCTGCTGGCCCACACCGGGCGGCCCGCCGCCATCCGCAGTGCCGAGCTCGTGGTCAAGGGGCTGCTGAGGTCGGGGATCGGTGTGCGTGTGCTGGAGGCGGAGGCGCAGGATCTGCCTCTGCCGGACGAGGTGCAACTCGTCAAGGAGGCGACCCCGCAGTGCCTCGACGGGTGCGAGCTGCTCATCGTGCTCGGCGGTGACGGCACGCTGCTGCGGGGCGCCGAGTTCGCCCGGGCGTCCGGGGTGCCGATGCTGGGTGTCAACCTGGGGCGGGTCGGGTTCCTCGCGGAGGCCGAGCGCGACGATCTCGACAAGGTTGTCGACCGGGTCGTGACCAAGGCGTACGAGGTCGAGGAGCGGATGACCGTCGACGTCGTCGTGCATCAGAACGGCAACGTCGTGCATACGGACTGGGCGCTGAACGAGGCAGCCGTGCAGAAGGCGGGCGCCGAGAAGCTGCTCGAGGTCGTGCTGGAGATCGACGGGCGGCCGGTGACGGGGTTCGGGTGCGACGGCATTGTGCTGTCCACGCCGACAGGTTCTACGGCGTATGCCTTCTCCGCGGGTGGGCCTGTGGTGTGGCCCGAGGTGGAGGCGCTGTTGATGGTGCCGATCAGTGCGCATGCGTTGTTTGCGAAGCCGTTGGTGACGTCGCCGGATTCTGTGCTGGCTGTGGAGGTTCTGCCGCATATCCCTCCGGGGGTTTTGTGGTGCGACGGGCGGCGGACTGTGGAGTTGCCGCCGGGGGCGCGGGTCGAGGTGCGGCGGGGGGCTGTGCCGGTGCGGCTGGCTCGGCTGCATCACGCTTCGTTCACCGATCGGTTGGTTGCGAAGTTCGCGTTGCCGGTATCCGGGTGGCGGGGGGCGCCTCATTAGCGGTTGGTGGGGGATGGATCCGAAGCGTCGGCGGCTGCGGGTGGTCTGTGGCTGGTCGCGCCCACGCGGCGGAGCCGCACATTGAAACAGCCCCGCGCCCCTAGGAACCTCCACTCGCCTGGGTGACATGTGAGGCCGATACACATTCGTCACCTGGACCTTCACATGACTGGGACCGGGGGCCGTCGCACTCCCCGGTCCCGACCTCGTAAGGTCGTGTCCGTGTTGGAGGAGATGCGGATACGGTCGCTCGGAGTCATCGACGATGCGGTCGTCGAGCTGTCGCCGGGGTTCACCGCCGTCACCGGTGAGACGGGTGCGGGCAAGACCATGGTGGTCACCAGCCTCGGGTTGTTGCTGGGTGGGCGTGCGGATCCGGCGCTGGTGCGGATCGGGGCCGAGAAGGCTGTCGTGGAGGGGCGGGTCACCGTGCCCTCGGACGCGTCGGTCGCCGTGCGCGCCGAGGAGGCCGGGGCCGAGCTCGACGACGGGGCGCTGCTGATCAGCCGTACCGTTTCCGCCGAGGGGCGGTCGCGGGCGCACCTGGGTGGGCGGTCCGTTCCGGTGGGGGTTCTCGCCGAGCTCGCCGACGAGCTCGTCGCCGTGCACGGGCAGACCGACCAGCAGGGGCTGCTGAAGCTGTCCCGGCAGCGGCAGGCGCTCGACCGGTACGCGGGGGACGCCGTCGCCGGGCCGTTGGCCAAGTACGGCGAGGCCTACCGGCGGTTGCGGGCCGTGTCCGTCGAGCTGGAGGAGATCGTCACGCGCGCGCGTGAGCGGGCCCAGGAAGCCGACATGCTGCGGTACGGGCTCGACGAGATCGCGGGCGTGGAGCCGCGCGCCGGTGAGGACACCGAGCTCGCGGAGGAGGCGGAGCGGCTCGGGCATGCTGAGGCCCTGTCCTCGGCCGCCACGGTCGCTCATGCCGCCCTCGCCGGCAATCCCGAGGACCCCGAGGGCATCGACGCCGCCACGCTCGTCGCGGGCGCTCAGCGTGCCCTGGACGCCGTGCGGTCGCACGATCCGGCGCTGGCCGCGCTGGCCGACCGGATCGGCGAGATCGGGATCCTGCTGGGCGATGTCGCCGGGGAGCTGGCGGGGTACGCCGACGACCTGGACGCCGACCCCCTGCGGCTGGCGGCCGTCGAGGAACGGCGGGCCGCGCTCGGCGCGCTGACGCGGAAGTACGGCGAGGACGTCGCCTCGGTGCTGGCCTGGGCCGAGCGCAGCGCTGCGCGGCTCACCGAACTGGACAGCGACGACGAGCGGATCGAGGAGCTGACCGCCGAGCGGGATGCGCTGCGGGCCGAGTTGGGCGGGCTGGCGCAGGCGCTGACCGATGCGCGGACGGATGCCGCCGAGCGGTTCGCCGCCGCCGTGACCGCCGAGCTGGCCTCGCTCGCCATGCCGCACGCGCGCGTGTCCTTCGCCATCCGGCAGACCGAGGATCCGGAGGGGGTCGAGGTCGGCGGGCGTACGGTCGCGTACGGGCCGGCCGGCGTCGACGAGGTCGAGCTGCTGCTCGCCCCGCACCCTGGTGCGCCGCCTCGGCCCATCGCCAAGGGCGCGTCCGGTGGTGAGCTCTCGCGCGTGATGCTCGCCGTGGAGGTCGTGTTCGCGGGGACGGATCCTGTGCCGACCTATCTCTTCGACGAGGTCGACGCCGGTGTCGGCGGCAAGGCGGCGGTCGAGATTGGGCGGCGGCTGGCGCGGCTCGCGAAGACTGCGCAGGTCGTGGTCGTGACCCACCTTCCGCAGGTGGCGGCCTTCGCCGACCGGCAGTTGCTGGTGGAGAAGACCAACGACGGGTCGGTCACCCGGTCCGGCGTGAAGGTCCTCGAAGGCGAGGACCGGATCCGGGAGCTGTCCCGGATGCTCGCCGGCCAGGAGGACTCGGAGACCGCCCGGGCGCACGCGGAGGAACTGCTGGCGACGGCTCGGGCGGACATGTAGCGGGCTGCTGCGCTCTGCGAGGGGCGGCGCTGGCGGCCGGGGCGCGGGGCGGGTCGCCGGGGCCGGGGAGGGCTGGGCTGTCATGGCGGCCCGGCTTGACGGTCGGGGTCGGGGTCGGGGTCGGTAGTTGTGGCCGGGTTTGGCGGTCGTGGCCCGGGTCGGTGGCTGTAGGTCGGCTTGGCGGTGGTGGCTGGCGCCGATGGCTGGGGCTGGGCTTGGCAGTGGTGGTTCGAGGTCGTTGTGGGGCGGTCGTGGCTCAGGTCGCTAGCTGTGGGTCGGCTTGGCGATGGTGGCTGGGGTCGGTAGTTGTGGACTGGATTGGCGGTCGTGGCTCGGTCGGCAACTGGGGCCCGGATGTCAGTGCTGGTCCGTAGGGTGGCCGCATGATCGAACGTGCCCCCAGGACCACCGCCTTCGGCCTCTCCGCCGCCCTCACCCGCGCCACCGTCGCCGCCCTGCGTGCCAAGGCGCCCGGTGGCCGGGGCCGTTGGGAGCGGAAGAACTATGCCGGCCGGACCGTGGAGTTGTACGCCGGTGCCGCTTCCGCCCTGGCGGCCGCGGTCGGGGCCGGACGCGTGCGGCCGGCCGCCGGGGTGGCCGTGGCCGTCGCCGGAGCCTGCGGGGCGTACGACGACGTCGCCGGGGCCGGTGATCCCCGGCGTGGGTTCCGGGCGCATCTCTCCGCCCTCCGGGACGGCGAAGTCACCAGCGGCGCGGTCAAGTTGATCGGGATATCCGCCGCGGGGCTCGCCGCGGGGGCGTTCCTCAAGGAGCGGCCCGTGGACAAGCTGCTCGCGGGCGTGGTGATCGCCGGGGCCGCGCACTTCGTCAACCTCCTGGACGTGCACCCGGGCAGGGCCGCCACCGCGGTGCTCGCGCTCGGCGCGCCGGGGCTGCTCCGAGAAGGGCCCGGCGCCCGGATCGCCGCCACCGCCATGGGTGCCGCCGCGGCCGTACTGCCGGACGACCTCGGTGAGCGGGCGATGCTCGGCGACACCGGTGCCCATGCGCTGGGCGCGGCGCTGGGCGCCGCCGTCGTCGCCGGGAACAGCCGGGCAGGCCTGGTCGCGCATGCCGCCGCCCTCGTGGCAGCCGCGGTGTACGGCGACAAGGTGAGCGAGGCGGCGGGTGGGCTGGGCGGCCGGTGAGACGAAGGACGGTCCGCCACCGAGGCGTTGGTCGGCTCGCTGAGGGCGGCAGGTCGGCCGTGCCGTCAGGCGTGGGCGGCTCACTGAGGCGAAAAGTTGGCTGCCCCCGTCAGGTGTGGTCGGCCCCCCGAAGCGAAAGGTTGGCTGCCCCGTCAGGCGTGGTCGGCCCCCCGAGGCAAAAAGTTGGCCGTCCCGTCACGTGTGCTCGGCCCACCGACGCGAAGGTCGGCCGTCCCGCCAGGCGTGGTCGGCCCCCCGAGGCAAAAAGTTGGCCGTCCCGTCACGCGTGGTCGGCCCACCGACGCGAAGGTCGGCCGCCTCGCAGGCGTGATCGGCCCACGACGCGGAGGTCGGCCCGCCCCGCAGGCGTGTTCGGCCACTCCTGAGGCGACCGCGGACCACTGGCGAGGTTGACGCCCTGCCGGTGTGGTGCGCATCGGCCCATTGCAGTGCGTTGGAGTGGACGGTGGGCCTGTTGTCGGGTCGGCTTGAGGCGTTGGATCGGGCTCGCCGTCGAGGCGTGCGCCGCGTGCAGGTGTTCGGGTGGAACGCGGCGTTCCTCACCCATGCAGGTGACTCGCCCCGCCGTGGCGTCCGGCCCCCGCCCTCCCGCCGGTCACGGAACACCCGTACGTGCTGGCATCCTTGGCGTAAACACGTCGTACGCGTAGGGATCCTCGCGGTACACCCCCTCCGCCCGATCCTTCTGTACTTTCTTCGTGACCGCCCACCCACGACCAGGAGCCCCGGCCACGTGACCCCCGTGAGCAGCCCCTCACCGCACGGCCAGTCGTCGCTGCGCACCGTGCAGGTGCTGGGCGGCGGCAACGCCGGCAGTAGCGCGCATGTGCGATCGCTGGCCTCGGGGCTGGTCGCGCGGGGCGTGCGGGTCACCGTGTGCGCCCCTGTCGAGGCCGATCACCTCTACGACTTCACCGGCGCCGGCGCCGAACACGTGCATGTGCCGAGGAGCAGCGACCCCGCGTCCGTGGCCGTGCTGCGAGCGGCGTGCGCGGAGGCCGACCTGGTGCATGCGCACGGGCTGCACGCCTCCTTCCGTGCCGTGCTCGCGCTGAGCGGACGGCGTACTCCACTCGTCGTCACCTGGCACGACCGGGCGTATGCCGAGGGGGCCCGCGCCCATCTCGTACGGCTGTTGGAGCGGCGGGTCGTCAAGGCCGCCTCCGTCGTGCTCGGAAGCACCTCGGCGCTGGTCGACCGGGCCCGCCGGACCGGAGCCCGGGACGCGCGCCTGGCCGCCGTCGCGCTGCCCGGGGCGCGCCGCGGCGTCGAGCCCGACGACCCCGACCGGCTGCGGCCCAAGGTCCGCGCAGAACTCGGCGCCACCGGGCGCCCGTTGCTGATCGCCGTCGGCTCGCTCGAGCGGCACCGCGGATACGACGTGCTGCTGGACGCCTCGCGTGCATGGCTGCGGCTCGATCCCGTGCCGTTGGTGGTGATCGCGGGGGAGGGGGAGCTGCGGGCCGCGCTGCAGCGGCGGATCGAGGACGAGGGGCTGCCCGTGCGGCTCATCGGGCGGCGCGACGACGTCTCCGAACTGCTCGCCGCCGCCGACATCGCGCTCCTGCCCAGCAGGTGGGAGGCGCGGTCCGTGCTGGCCCAGGAGGCCCTTCACACGCGCGTGCCGCTCGTCGCCACCGACGTCGGCGGCATCCCGGAACTCGTCGGTGACGCGGCCGAACTCGTCCCGTACGGCGACCCGGAGGCGCTCGCCGACGCCGTCGTACGGCTGCTCGGCGACCCCGAGCGGCGGGAACTCCTGAAGGAGCGGGGCGTGCGGCAGGCGGCGACCTGGCCGACCGAGGACGAGACGGTCGCTCAAGTGCTCAGTGTCTACGACGAGTTGACGCAGCCTCGGCCGATGATCTAGGCGCTCCGCGGTCGCCTCTCCTACGGCACGTGCCGCCGTGCCCGCAGCGCCAGGCTCAACGCCAGGACCGTCTGCGGGTCGTCGAGGTCGGTGCCGAGCAACTCGCCGATGCGGGCGAGGCGGTTGTAGAGCGTCTGCCGGTTGAGGTGCAGTTCGCGGGCCGTCTCGGCCTTGCGGCCCGCGTGCGCCAAGTATGTCTCCAGGGTGGGCAGCAGGGGCGGTTTGGAGCGGTTGTCGTGGTTGCGGAGCGGGCCGATCGCGCGGTCCACGAAGGCCGCGAGGTCGGGGTGGTCGCGCAGCCGCCACAGCAGCAGGTCGATGTCGAGGCGCCGGGCGTCGTACCAGGGGCGGTCCGTCAGGCCCTGCGCCGCCGTCGCCGTCTCCGCCGCGTGTCTGAGGCCCGCCGAGGCCGCCGCCCAGCCGCCGGCCACTCCGACGACCACCACCGGCGGCTGCGCTCCGGGCCGCTGGATCCCGGCCCGCTCCACGCCCGCCCGCAGCGCCGCCGCGACGCGGTCCGCGACCGCCGACCGCTCCGACTCCGACCGCAGGCCCAGCAGCACCAGGACACGGCCCTCCACCGGCCGTACGCCCAGCAGGACCGGCACCCCCACCGACGCCAGCTCCTCCGCGACCGCACGCGCCAGCACCGCCCAGCCGCCGCCCGGCGACAGGACGTCCCCCAGCCGCATCACCACCGGCAGCAGCGGGCTGTTGCCCGGCTTGAAGCCCAGCACGCGCGCCTGCGCCGGGGCGTCGTCGGCGGCGATACGGCCCTCCGCCAGGTCCGTCAGGAAGTCCCCGCGTCCGCGTGCCGCCAGTTCCTCCTCCTGCCGCGCCTGCATCAGCACCACGGCCAGAATCCCCGCCGCCCGCTCGGCGGCCATGCGATGGACGGGCGTGAGCGGGCCCCGCACGGGGAGCAGGACGAGCCGCGCCCGGACCGAACCCGTCCCGGGCCCGCCGCCCGGCACATCCACCAGCACCGACCCGGCGGGCGGCGGCGCGTCCTTGTGCTGCCCCCGCAGCCCCTCCCACACCTGCAACGGGTCCGCACCCTCGGGCCCGGCCCCGGCGGCGTACAGCAGCCGGCCGTCCGTCGTCTCCAGGAAGACCGGGTTGCCGCTGAAGTCGGCCAGGATGCCGAGCACCTGGGGCACACCGCCGCCGCCGAGCAGTGCTTCCGTGCACCGTCGGTGCACCTCCTCCGCCCGTTGCAGCAGTGCGTAGTGGCCGTTGACGATCTCGGTGTGGATCTCCTCGGTGACCGTCACGAAGGGCACCTCGCGATGCAGCTGGACCAGCGGCAGACCGGCTGCACGGGCCGTGTCGACCAGCGCGGCGGGCAGGCGCGTGAAGCGCGGGCCGAGCTCGACGACGAGGGCCGCGATACCGCGCTCGGCCAGGGTGCGCACGAACGCGCGCTGGTCGGCCGGGCGGGTGCCGAGACCGTAGCCCGTGGTCAGCAGCAGCTCGCCGCCCTTCAGCAGCGAGGCGATGTGCGGCACCTCGCCCGCGTGCACCCAGCGCACGGTCCGCCCCAGCCGGTCGGCGCCCGCCAGGATCTCGGGCAGCCCGCTGCGCAGCCCCGGCAGCTCCAGCGCCCGCCGCACGGTGATCCCGGCGCCGTGGGTGCCGAATCCGCTCTCCGTACCGCCCGTGCCGCTGCCCATGCCGCCTGTACGGCTGCCCGTACCGCCCGTACCGCTGTCCATGAGCCGGACGCTACCCGCGGGGATGCTTCCACGACATCTCCGGACGGTTACGGAGACGATCACCGGCGCCCGACGCCCGACAATGCGTCGCGCCGCACGCCGGATTGCGGGACCCCTTGTCGGTTGTGGCGTACATCACTGCGCCGCCAGACTGGCGTATCCGAAGGAAGCGGGTGCTTCACCTTCGGATTTCGTTGCGGAAGCACGTCGAGAGGGATGGAATGACGGAAACACCCACGCGAGAGGTTCACCGGCTCAAGGCGAACTCCGTCGGCCTGGTGGGCGTCGTCTTCATGGCGGTCGCCACCGCCGCGCCGATCACCGCGATGACGGGCAACCTGCCCATCGCGGTCGGCTTCGGCAATGGCACGGGCGCGCCCGCCGGCTATCTCTTCGCGACGCTCGTGCTGACGGTGTTCTCCGTCGGATACGTCGCCATGGCCCGCCGTATCACCGCTGCGGGCGCCTTCTACGGCTACATCTCGCACGGGCTGGGCCGGATCACCGGCATGGCGTCCGGGATGCTCGCCGTCCTGGCGTACGTCGTCTTCGAGGCGTCCATCGTCGGCGTCTTCTCGTACTTCGCGCAGACGACGGTCCACGACCAGCTCGGGCTCGACCTGCCCTGGATCCTGTACGCCGCCGCCATGCTGCTCGTCACCGCGGTCCTGGCGTACTTCGACATCAACCTGACCGCGAAGGCCCTCGGCGTGATGCTGCTCGCCGAGATCGCGGTCCTCTTCGCGGTCGCCACGGCCGTGCTCCTGCACGGCGGCGGCCCGGACGGCATCCCCATGGAGCCCGTCAACCCCAAGAACGCCTTCACGGGCGCGTCCGCCGGTCTCGGCCTGTTCTTCGCGTTCTGGTCGTGGGTCGGCTTCGAGTCGACCGCGATGTACGGTGAGGAGTCCCGCGACCCCAAGCGCGTCATCCCGCGCGCGACGCTGATCTCGGTGATAGGCGTCGGGATCTTCTACATCTACGTCTCCTGGATGACCATCGCCGGCAACGGCCTCGAGGCCTCGGTCGACATCTCCTCCGGTACCAGCCCGCTCGACCTGTTCTTCGACCCGGCGCACACCTACATCGGCGCCTGGGCCGTCGACGCCTTCCAGTGGCTGCTGATCACCGGCTCGTTCGCCTGCGGCATGGCCTTCCACCAGTGCGCCGCCCGCTACCTGTATGCCATCGGCCGCGAGGGCTTTCTGCACCCCGCGCTCGGCCGTACACACGCCCGGCACGGGTCTCCGTACATCGCGTCCTTCGTGCAGTCGGTCATCGCGGTCGCGCTCGTCGGGGCCTTCTGGCTGACCGGTCAGGACCCGTACATCCACCTGTACACGCTGCTCGCGATCCTCGGCACGATGGCGATCCTCATCGTGCAGACCCTGTGCTCCTTCGCGGTCATCGGCTACTTCCGCAGGAACCACCCCGAGGACCGCCACTGGTTCCGGACGTTCACCGCCCCGCTGCTCGGCGGCATCGGCATGATCGCGGTCGTGGGGCTGCTGGTGACCAACCTGGACACCGCGGCCGGTACGGCGGCCGGCTCGCTCTTCTTCAAGGCCATCCCGTGGATCGTGGGGCTGGTCTTCTTCGGCGGGCTCGGGCTCGGCTGGTATCTGAAAGTCCGGCGGCCGGAGCGGTACGCCGTGATCGGCCGGATCGTGCTGGAGGACTCGGCCGAGCGGGAGGAAGATCCGGTTACGGCACCTGCGGCGGGGTAGCGGCGTCCGCATGGACTTCAGCGTGGTTGCCGTGGCACGGGAGGACGACAGTCCGGTCGAGGAGCCGTTGCGGGTGGCGGTGGCCGCCGATCGGCTCGGGTACCGCGAGGTGTGGGCGGGGGAGGGGCCGACCTGGGACTCCTTCGTCCTCGCCGCGGCCATCGGGCGGGCCACCGAGCGGGTCGCGCTGACGGCCGGTCCTGTGGGGGTGTCGGTGCGGGATCCGTTCGGCATCGCGCGGGGTGCCGCCTCGGTCGCGGCCGTCACCGGGCGGCCGGTCGGGGTGGCGCTGGGGACGTCCAGCAAGCGGGTCGTCGAGGGCGTGCACGGGGTGCCGCGGGTGCGGCCCGCGGCGGCGATGGAGGCCTCGGCGGCGGCCGTACGGGGCTTCCTGCGCGGCAAGCCCGGCGAGCCGGTGGTCCCCGGCAGCGTCTTCCGGCGCCGCCTCCAGCCGCCCGGTGGCCCGCTCACCGTGGCGGCCTTCGGTGACCGCGCGATCGCCACGGCCGCCGCGCACGCCGACCGGATGCTGCTCGACATCGTCTCGCCGGAACAGGTCCGCACACTGCGGGCGAAACTCGAAGCGGCCGCCGAGCGTGCGGGCCGTACGGCGCCGCCGACGCTGGCCGCCTGGCTGCCGGCCGCCGTCGATCCGGACCCGGACTCTCTCACGCAGGTGCTGCGGAGCATCGCCGGGTATCTGACGGTGCCGGGCTACAGCGACATGTTCGAGGCGGCAGGGTTCGGGCAGGCCGTCGAGCTGGCCCGCAGCGGTGCCGACTCCGACGCACTGGTCGGGGCGCTGCCCGCCGAGGCGGCCGGAATGGTCGGCCTGGTGGGCGACGTCGACGCCGTACGCGCGCGTGCCGAGGAGTACGCCGAGGCCGGGCTCGACGAGATCGCCCTCGTCCCGGCGACGGCGGGCGATCCGGGCGGGGAGCGGACACTGGGGGCGCTGGCGCGGGCCTGATCCCACCGCAGGGTCGGATCGCTCGCCCCCGCCGGCGGGGTGCCGCTTCGTTGGCACGGGCGCCGCCCCAGCGGCACGCCTGCCCGCAGCTACGAGCGCTGTACGGTGCCGCCCGCCTGACAGCCGTTGACGGGCGCCGGTCCGCGCAGGCTTGTCCAGGCCGCCGTGTTCCTGCCCGCGCAGCCCTGATCAAGCTGTCGTATCCCCGTCGTGGCCCTCAAGAAGGCCCGTCCAATCGGCCGCGAATTCTCGTGCCGAAGCTGGCTCAGCCCTGGCGCCGGCACCCCCGGTACCCCAGGCCCCGGCTGCGCACCCTTCGCGTTCGCGCGCGGCGACCGGAATCCAACTGGAATCCGGCATCCAACCGGAACCAGTGCCCCCGTCGAAGCCTCAGGCCGGCCTGATGTTGTGGTTGAACCGGAAGACGTTGTCCGGGTCGTACCGTCGCTTCAGCTCGGCCAGTCGCCGGGTGTTCTCGGGGCCCAGGCCGGCCACGACCCGCTCCGCGCCCTCGTCGCCGATGAAGTTCAGATAGACCGCGCCGGTGCTCCACGGCCGGACGTCGGCGCGGACGTCCCGCACCCACCGGATGCAGCGCTCGTCGTCCGCCGGGTCCTCCCACATGCCGTAGGGGTGCACCGCCCAGGGCGCGTCCCGGTAGGGCACGGGGTACTCGTGCGGGCCGGCGGCGATCGCGCCGCCCTGCGGCAGGAGGGCGTGCTGGGTGCCGGTCGGTACGGGCATGCTCTGCGCGTCGGCGCAGTAGACGTCGACGAAGTCGTCCGGCGCTCCCGTCAGATACTCCGCCGACCAGTAGTGCCGCATGCCGGGCGGATCGTCGATCATGCACTGCACGTCGGCGTACGGCATCGCGCCGACGATCTCGGCCTCGTGCGGCAGCGCCAGCAGCGGCTCGGCGTACTTGCGCATGTCCTGCTCGGCACCGGCGTACGTCAGCAGCGCACCGCACATCAGTGTGCCGACCAGAGCCGGCGGTACGAACTCCTCGGGCGGGCCGGTGAAGTGCAGGATGCCGCCGCCCACCTCGTCGGGGCCGGACTCGATCAGGTCGCGGAAGGTGCGGACGGCGTCCGCCGCGAACTCCGGCCGGTACAGCAGCAACGCGATGGCGAACTCGGGCAGCTCGTGCAGCTTCAACGTGATCGCGGTGGCGACGCCGAAGTTGCCGCCGCCTCCGTGCAGGGCCCAGAACAGGTCCGGGTTCTCGTCCGCGTTCGCGTGGGTCAGGTTGCCGTCGGCGGTGACCAGCTCGACCCCGAGCAGATTGTCCACGGCGAGCCCGCAGCAGCGGTCCAGCCAGCCGGTGCCGCCGCCGAGGACGAAGCCGCCGACGCCGGTGGTCGAGGCCCGGCCGCCGGTCGTGGCCAGGCCGTACGCCTGGGTGGCGCGGTCGAGATCGCTCATCGTGGCCCCGCCCGCGACCCGTACCGCCTCGGCCGCGGGATCGACGGTGACCGCGCGCATATGGCGCAGGTCGACGACCAGACCGTTGTCGTTGAGCGCCATGCCGGCCACGCTGTGCCCGCCGCCGCGCACCGCGATGTTGAGATCCAGGTCGCGTCCGAAGCGTACGGCCCGCACGACGTCGTCCTCGTCCACGCACTGTGCGATCACCGCGGGCCGACGGTCGATCATGGTGTTGAAGACGACCCGCGCGTCGTCGTAGCCGACATCGCCCGGGGCGAACACGTCACCGGAGAGATCCTCGCGCAGCGCGGCGAGGGCCGCGCCCGCCTTGGAGTGGGTAGCCATGGCCACCCCCTTCCAAAAGGGGCAAATGGGATGTACTCAGCCTAGGCGGAAGCACCCCGAAGGGGCGCGGGGCAGTGTCGATCTGCGGCTCCGCCGCGTGGGCGGAACCAGCCACGACGAAGCCGCAGAGGACCGACGACCTCCACGGCCTTCCCGGCGGAGCGTCTAGCCGCCGTACGCCCCGGACGCCGTCAGCCGCAGCGCGGTGTCGATCAGCGGCACGTGGCTGAAGGCCTGCGGGAAGTTGCCGACCTGGCGCTGCAGGCGCGGGTCCCACTCCTCCGCCAGCAGACCGAGGTCGTTGCGCAGGGACAGCAGCTTCTCGAACAGCTTGCGGGCCTCGTCGACGCGGCCGATCATCGCCAGGTCGTCGGCCATCCAGAACGAGCAGGCCAGGAAGGCGCCCTCGTCGCCGGGCAGGCCGTCGACGCCCTCGTGGGCGCCCTGCGTCGGGTAGCGCAGGATGAAGCCGTCCTCGGTGGACAGCTCGCGCTGGATCGCCTCGATGGTGCCGATGACGCGCTTGTCGTCCGGCGGCAGGAAGCCCATCTGCGGGATCAGCAGCAGCGAGGCGTCCAGCTCCTTGGAGCCGTACGACTGCGTGAAGGTGTTGCGCTCCTTGTCGTAGCCCTTCTCGCACACGTCCCTGTGAATGTCGTCACGCAGCTCGCGCCAGCGCTCCAGCGGGCCGTCGGCGTCGCCGGACTCGATGAGCTTGATGGTGCGGTCGACGGCGACCCAGGCCATGACCTTGGAGTGCACGAAGTGCCGGCGCGGGCCGCGCACCTCCCAGATGCCCTCGTCCGGCTCGTCCCAGTGGTCCTCCAGGTAGCGGATCAGCTTCAGCTGGAGCAGAGAGGCGTAGTCGTTGCGGGCCAGACCCGTCATGTGGGCCAGGTGCAGGGCCTCGGTGACCTCGCCGTACACGTCCAGCTGCAGCTGGTGCGCGGCGCCGTTGCCGACCCGGACCGGCGCGGAGTTCTCGTAGCCGGGCAGCCAGTCCAGCTCGGCCTCGCCCAGCTCGCGCTCGCCGGCGATGCCGTACATGATCTGCAGGTTCTCGGGGTCGCCCGCGACGGCCCGCAGCAGCCACTCCCGCCAGGAGCGGGCCTCCTCGCGGTAGCCGGTGCGCAGCAGCGAGGACAGGGTGATCGCCGCGTCCCGCAGCCAGGTGTAGCGGTAGTCCCAGTTGCGGACACCGCCGATGTCCTCCGGCAGCGAGGTCGTGGGCGCCGCGACGATGCCGCCGGTCGGGGCGTACGTCAGCGCCTTCAGCGTGATCAGCGAGCGGATCACCGCCTCGCGGTACGGGCCGTGGTACGTACAGTGCTCGACCCACTCCCGCCAGAAGTCCTCCGTCGCCTCCAGCGACTGCTCCGGCTCCGGCAGCGCCGGCGGCTGCTTGTGCGAGGGCTCCCAGGAGATGGTGAACGCGATCCGCTCACCCGGGGCGACCGTGAAGTCCGAGTACGTCGTCAGCGACTTGCCGTAGGTCTCGGTCTCCGCGTCGAACCACACCGAGTCCGGGCCGGCGACGGCGACCGTACGGCCCTCGTGCTTGTGCACCCACGGCACCACCCGGCCGTACGAGAAACGCATCCTGAGCGCCGAACGCATCGGCACCCGGCCCGAGACGCCCTCCACGATCCGGATCAGCTGGGGCGCGCCGTCACGCGGGGGCATGAAGTCGATCACCCGGACCGTTCCGCGCGGCGTGTCCCACTCGGACTCCAGGATCAGGGAGTCGCCGCGGTAGCTGCGCCGGGCCGCGGTGGGCGGCGGGGCGTCGGAGGCATGGGCGGGGCCGAGCCGCCAGAAGCCGTGCTCCTCGGTGCCCAGCAGGCCGGCGAAGATGGCGTGCGAGTCGAAGCGGGGCAGGCACAGCCAGTCCACTGTGCCGTCCCGGCAAACCAGTGCGGCGGTCTGCATGTCTCCGATGAGTGCGTAGTCTTCGATGCGCCCGGCCACGTGCAACTCCAGTCGAACGGCCACGTCACCCCCTCCTGGCAAGGGGGCTCTCGCTAGTGCGGTCAAGGGGTGGTTGTAATGCGTCGTTGAGCCGTGAAGCAAAGCAGTCGCTTCCGCCCTGAGGCAAACGACAGTCTCTTCTCAACAATCTCTGCTCAACGAACTGACGAGCTCTCGTTGTTCCGGGTGTGACGGGCGGGGGTGGTGCCGTGTTTGCCGGCCGGGCTCGGCAGCGAATGTCCGAGCAGGATACGACGCACGTAGATGATCTGCGTGCCGCTCCGGGCAACCCGGGTCGGCCGAACGGGTGAGCAGGGGGTGAGTGATGGGTGAGAAGCGGGCGGGCCGTGCGGATCCGTGCCGACTCGTGTGCGGAGCGTGGCCGGAAGCCATCGCTTCTCGGCGCTGATACCCTGGTAGCCCGTGGACCGGTGGGCGTGAAGACCCCCGAACCGCACTTCAAGATCGCGACCACGGGAGCCCCCTCTTGGCCATGCCAAAATCCACGACGACCAAGCACATCTTCGTCACCGGGGGTGTCGCCTCCTCGCTCGGCAAGGGCCTGACGGCCTCCAGCCTCGGCATGCTGCTCAAGGCGCGGGGCCTGCGCGTCGTCATGCAGAAGCTGGACCCGTACCTCAATGTCGACCCTGGCACGATGAACCCCTTCCAGCACGGTGAGGTGTTCGTCACCAACGACGGCGCCGAGACCGACCTGGACATCGGCCACTACGAGCGTTTCCTCGACCGCGACCTGGACGGCTCCGCCAACGTCACCACCGGTCAGGTGTACTCGACGGTGATCGCCAAGGAGCGGCGCGGCGAGTACCTGGGCGACACCGTGCAGGTCATCCCGCACATCACCAACGAGATCAAGCACCGCATCCGCCGTATGGCGACGGACGAGGTGGACGTCGTGATCACGGAGGTCGGCGGCACGGTCGGAGACATCGAGTCGCTGCCGTTCCTGGAGACCGTCCGCCAGGTCCGTCACGAGGTCGGCCGGGACAACGTGTTTGTGGTGCACATCTCGCTCCTGCCGTACATCGGCCCCTCGGGAGAGCTGAAGACGAAGCCGACCCAGCACTCGGTTGCGGCCCTGCGGAACATCGGTATTCAGCCAGATGCGATCGTGCTGCGCTGCGACCGCGAGGTGCCGACCGCGATCAAGCGCAAGATCAGCCTGATGTGCGACGTCGACGAGGCCGCCGTGGTGGCCTGCCCCGACGCCCGCTCGATCTACGACATCCCGAAGACCGTGCACGGCGAGGGCCTGGACGCCTACGTCGTCCGCAAGCTGGACCTGCCGTTCCGGGACGTGGACTGGACGACCTGGGACGACCTGCTCGACCGCGTCCACAACCCCGACCACGAGATCACCCTGGCGCTGGTCGGCAAGTACATCGACCTGCCCGACGCCTACCTCTCGGTCACCGAGGCGCTGCGCGCGGGCGGCTTCGCCAACAGGGCCCGCGTGAAGATCAAGTGGGTCACCTCCGACGACTGCAAGACCCCGGCCGGCGCCAAGCAGCAGCTCTCCGACGTGGACGGCATCTGCATCCCGGGCGGCTTCGGCGACCGCGGTGTCCTCGGCAAGGTCGGCGCGATCAAGTACGCCCGCGAGAACAGGATCCCGTTGCTGGGTCTGTGCCTGGGCCTGCAGTGCATCGTGATCGAGGCGGCGCGCAACCTCGCCGACATCGGCGACGCGAACTCCACCGAGTTCGACCCGGCCACCTCCCACCCGGTGATCTCCACCATGGCCGAGCAGCTCGACATCGTCGCCGGTGAGGGCGACATGGGCGGCACCATGCGCCTCGGCATGTACCCGGCCAAGCTGGCCGAGGGCTCGATCGTGCGTGAGGTGTACGACGGCAAGGAGTACGTCGAGGAGCGGCACCGTCACCGGTACGAGGTGAACAACTCCTACCGGGCGGAGCTGGAGAAGAAGGCGGGCATCCTGTTCTCCGGCACGTCGCCCGACGGCAAGCTCGTGGAGTACGTGGAGTACCCCCGCGAGGTCCACCCTTATCTGGTGGCCACGCAGGCCCACCCCGAGCTGCGCTCGCGTCCGACGCGTCCGCACCCGCTGTTCGCGGGCCTCGTGAAGGCCGCGGTCGAGCGGAAGAATTCGAAGTAACACGTCAGTTGTACGGTGGCCGGGGTGCAAACCTTCAAAGGTGCGCACCCCGGTTTTCTTTGGCGGGTTCTTTTTGAAAGCGTGTGGAAGGGCAGGGCATTGACGATCAAGGACACCCCGCAGGAGTGGGAGATCCGGGCGACGGACACCCCCTTCGTGGGGAACAAGACCTCCGTCCGCACGGACGACGTGGTCATGCCCGACGGCTCGGTGGTACGCCGCGACTACCAGGTCCACCCCGGCTCGGTGGCCGTCCTCGCCCTCGACGAGGAGGACCGCGTCCTGCTCATCAAGCAGTACCGGCACCCGGTGCGGGAGAAGCTCTGGGAGATCCCGGCCGGCCTGCTCGACATCCCCGGTGAGAACCCGCTGCACGCCGCCCAGCGCGAGCTGTACGAGGAAGCCCACGTCAAGGCCGAGGACTGGCGGGTGCTGACCGACGTCTACACCACCCCCGGCGGTTGCGACGAGGCCGTACGGATCTTCCTCGCCCGGGATCTGTCCGAGGCCGACGGGGAGCGCTTCGAGGTGGAGGACGAGGAGGCCGACCTGGAGCACGCGCGCGTGCCGGTCGACGAACTGGTCCGGGGCGTGCTCGCGGGCGAGCTGCACAACAACTGTCTCGTCGTCGGTGTGCTGTCACTGGTCGCCGCCCGGGCCTCCGGCGGGCTTGACGGGTTGCGGCCGGCGGAAGCGGAGTGGCCGGCGCGGCCGTTCGAGGCGTGAGCGCTCCGCTGGGAGAGCCGACAACTACGGAAGTGTCGCGATAGGTCGTGGGTTGTGTGCGGCGCCGCTGTGGCTGGGCGCGCACTTCCCCGCGCCCCTTAGGGGGCGCGGCCCTGGCGCCCGTTTGATGGTGCCGGTCCTACGATCTGCTGATCCGGTCGGGGGACGTGTCCGCCGTGCTGCGCCCAGATCGTCGCGGACCGTGAACTAGGCTCTGGAGACGCCCTGGCCGAAGTCCCGGCGGGCTAGCGCGTGTGGTGGGACGGGAGCGTGGCCCGTGACGGATCAGGTGGTGGACACAGGCGGCGTGCAGGTGTCGGCACAGGCGTCCGGCGAGCACCGATTCCTGGGCCGCACGCGTGAGTTGAAGGAGCTCCGCGCCGACATCGAGCGCGCGGGCCTGGACACCCTCTCCGGCCGCAAGGCGCCACGCGCGCGCGTGCTGCTCATCGCGGGCCGTCCCGGCTCGGGCCGCACCGCCCTCGCCGAGGAACTGGTACGGCAGGTGGCGGACCGTTACGCCGACGGTGTGCTGCGCGCCCGCCTGAGCGAGCCCGACGGCACCCCCGTCCCCGTCGCGCGCGCGGCCCGGGAGCTGCTCACCGCCCTGGACCGGCCGATTCCGCCCGGCGCCGGCGAGGACGACCTCACGGCGGCCCTGCGCGAGGCCCTGGCCGGGCGCCGGGCCCTGCTCCTGCTGGACGACGCTGCCGAGGCCGAACAGGTCGACGCCCTGCTGCCGGACGCCCCGCAGTGCCTGGTCGTCGCCGTCTCCGGCGGACCGCTGACCGGGATCGCGGACGTGCGGCCCTGCACCGTCGGGGGCCTCGACACCAAGTCGGCTGTGGCGCTGCTGTCCCGGTACACCGGCTCGGTCCGCATCACCGTCGACCCGCGGTCCGCCGAGGGGCTCGTCGAGGTGTGCCAGGGGCAGCCCGCCGCGCTGATGCTGGCGGGTGGCTGGCTCGCCGCCCGCCCCAAGGCGGCCGTCGCCGACCTCGCCAAGCAACTGCGGGCGCAGAGCGAGGAGGGCACCGCGCTCAGCCGGGTCTTCCGCCTCGCCTACGCGTCCCTGCCGACCAACGCCGCCCGGATACTGCGGCTGCTCACCCTCGCCCCGGGCGGCCTCGTCGACCCGCACACAGCCTCCGCCCTGGCCGGCTGCTCGGTCGACGGCGCCCGCACCATCCTGGACGACCTCGTCGCCCTCGGTCTGCTGCACGGCGTCGAATCGCCGCTGCCGCAGTACGAGGTCCCGGCCTGCCTGTACGCCCACCTCAAGGCACTCACCGAGACCCAGGACCGCCCCGCCGAGCTGCAGCTGGCCCGCGCCCGCATGCTGGAGCGGACCGTACGGCTGCTGCAGTCCTGCCGGGCGATCACCGAGACCGACAGCCCCGAGACCCGCCAGAAACTCCTCGGCATGCCCCAGGCCCTGCGCTTCCCCAACCCCCGGGCGGCCGCCGACTGGCTGACCATCCGCCGGCCCGCCCTGCTGGCCTCGGCCCGGGCCGCCGTCGCCGACGGGGAGCTGGACACCCTCGCCCGGCGCCTGATGTCCCAGCTGGTCAGGGCGCTGGTCGTGCACGTCGGCACACAGGCCGCCGCCGATGATCTGTACGCCGTGCACAGCCTGGTCCTCGACGTGGCCGAGCGACAGAACCTCCCGCGCGAGAAGGCCGCGGCCCTGCTGAACCTCGGCGACGTCGACGCCCGGACGGGGCGTACCCAGGCGGCTCTGGTGCGCTATCGGGCCGCGCTGGACGCCGGACGGGAGGCGAACGACCCGTACGCGACCGGCCGCGCGATGGAATCCGTAGGCGGCGCCCATCTGGAGCTCGGGGACTACGACCGGGCCGCCGACTGGTTCGGCCGGGCGCTGGCCCAGCGGCTGGCCCGTGACGAGCGCACGGACGCCGCCCGGCTGTACGGCCGTATCGGCGCCGCCCACACCTTTGCGGGCCGGTACGGCGAGGCGCTGCGGAACTGGCGGGCCGCGGTCGCCGGGCACCGCAAGAACGGGGATCTCGCCGCTCACGCGCGGGCGCTGAGCGAGCTGGCCCGGGTCCAGGAGTACGCGGGGCGGCCCGAGGAGTCGCTGCGCACGTGCCAGGAGGCGGTGGAGTGGGCGCGGCGCGCCGGGGACACGCGGCTGCAGGGGGCGCTGTACCTGCGGCTCGCCGACACCCTGGAGCACCTGGGTGATCCCGCGGCGGCGCAGCTGCACCGGGGCGCGGCCCGGCGGATGCTGGGGGAGGAGCCCGAGGAGCCCGATGTGGACGAGCCTGGCACCGAGCAAGACGCTTTCGAGCCGGAACACGACGCTAACGCCTGCGAAATCCGTAGTACATCCGCTGAAGATTGATGCAATGAAAGGCTAGACAGCGGGAACACCTTCATTAGACTGGCTCTGCCGCACCTTCTCCTGCGGTGTCTCCCGGTGTGCCCTGCATGCTCGGGTATGTCATGTAATGCCCCCACACCCTCTGAGCCAAGGACCGTGATCGACGTGAAGGTCGGCATCCCCCGCGAGGTCAAGAACAACGAGTTCCGGGTGGCCATCACCCCCGCCGGCGTGCACGAGCTGGTGCGCAACGGCCACCAGGTCGTCATCGAGCAGGGCGCAGGCGTCGGCTCGTCGATCCCCGACGAGGAGTACGTCGCCGCCGGCGCGCAGATCCTGCCGACCGCCGACGAGGTGTGGGCCACCGCCGACCTGCTGCTTAAGGTCAAGGAGCCCATCGCCGAGGAGTACCACCGCCTCCGCAAGGACCAGACGCTCTTCACCTACCTGCACCTGGCCGCCTCCAAGGAGTGCACGGACGCGCTCATCGAGTCCGGCACCACGGCGATCGCCTACGAGACGGTCGAGCTGCCCTCCCGAGCCCTGCCGCTGCTCGCCCCCATGTCCGAGGTCGCGGGCCGTCTCGCCCCGCAGGTCGGCGCCTACCACCTCATGCGCTCGGCCGGCGGCCGAGGCGTGCTCCCCGGTGGCGTTCCCGGCACCCAGCCCGCGAAGGCCGTCGTCATCGGCGGCGGCGTCTCCGGCTGGAACGCGACCCAGATCGCCGTCGGCATGGGCTTCCACGTCACGCTGCTCGACCGCGACATCAACAAGCTGCGCGAGGCGGACAAGGTCTTCGGCACCAAGGTCCGGGCGATCATGTCCAACGCCTTCGAGCTCGAGAAGGCCGTCCTGGACGCCGACCTCGTCATCGGCGCGGTGCTCATCCCGGGCGCCAAGGCCCCGAAGCTGGTCACCAACGAGCTGGTCGCGCGGATGAAGCCGGGAAGTGTCCTTGTCGACATCGCGATCGACCAGGGCGGCTGCTTCGAGGACTCCCGTCCGACCACGCACGCCGAGCCGACCTTCAAGGTCCACGACTCGGTCTTCTACTGCGTCGCCAACATGCCCGGCGCGGTGCCCAACACCTCCACCTACGCGCTGACCAACGCCACGCTGCCGTACATCATCGAACTGGCCAACCACGGCTGGGTCGAGGCACTGCGCCGCGACCCCGCCCTGGCCAAGGGCCTCAACACGCATGACAGCAAGGTGGTTTACCGGGAGGTCGCGGAGGCGCACGGCCTGGAGCACGTGGAGCTCGAGTCGCTGCTCGGCTGAGCCGATCGACTAAGTCACTTTCTGGTAAAGGCGATACGTCAACACGAGTCGTCAACCGTACGCACCCGGCCGGACCTTGCTCAAAAAGGTCCGGCTGGATGTGTGTATGGTCACTTTGCGGCACTCGGTCAACTCGCCTCGAACGCAACCCTTCGGGCGATTCGTACACCGGTGAAACCTGCTGTGCGACGGCCGTACGCCCTTGACAGCGCGATGTTTCATTGTCGACACATCTGCCCGGTCCGGCGGATTGTGTTGCTGCGGACGCCCGACACGCCATAGAGTCGCCAACCGTCGGCATGGTGCCACGCTGACCTGTCTAGAAGTTTCCTGGTCACCAAGGAGGTAAGACGACTTGTGAATGAGTCGACATTTTCTCCCGGGGGTGGTCAACCAGGAATGCCTGTACGGGGCCAGGGTCCCGCGGGATTCGAGGCTGTCGGCTCCGTCGCTGTCCGAACCTTCGCAGCCCACCAGAGCCAGACCAGCCCCCACACGGCTCTGTCAGCACACCAGAGCATGGATGGCCATCACGTGAACGCCATGGCCGGCGACGGAAGTGGCGCGCCCCACAACCATTTCGCCGACTACGACGAACTGCCCGAAGGGCACTTCTACGACCCCGACGCGGAGTACGAGCCCGACCCCGAGTACGCGGCCACGCTCGCGCCCGACGCTGCCCGCCAGCGTCGCGAGCGCATCGGCCCGACCGGGCGCCCGCTGCCGTACTTCCCGATCCCGGGTCCGCTGACCGACCACGGTCCCGCGAAGATCATCGCGATGTGCAACCAGAAGGGCGGCGTCGGCAAGACGACGTCGACCATCAACCTGGGTGCCGCGCTCGCGGAGTACGGACGCCGGGTCCTCCTCGTCGACTTCGACCCGCAGGGCGCGCTGTCGGTCGGCCTCGGCGTGAACCCGATGGAGCTCGACCTCACGGTCTACAACCTGCTCATGGAGCGGGGCATGTCGGCCGACGAGGTGCTCCTGAAGACGGCGGTCCCCAACATGGACCTGCTGCCGAGCAACATCGACCTGTCGGCCGCCGAGGTCCAGCTGGTGAGCGAGGTCGCGCGCGAGTCCACGCTGCAGCGCGCCCTGAAGCCGCTGCTGCCCGACTACGACTTCATCGTGATCGACTGTCAGCCCTCGCTCGGCCTGCTCACGGTGAACGCGCTGACGGCCGCCCACAAGGTGATCGTGCCCCTGGAGTGCGAGTTCTTCGCCCTCCGCGGTGTCGCGCTGCTCACCGAGACCATCGAGAAGGTCCAGGAGCGGCTCAACCCGGAGCTGGAGCTCGACGGGATCCTCGCCACGATGTACGACTCGCGCACCGTGCACAGCCGTGAGGTGCTCGCGCGTGTCGTCGAGGCGTTCGACGACCACGTCTACCACACGGTCATCGGGCGCACGGTCCGCTTCCCGGAGACCACGGTCGCCGGTGAGCCGATCACCACGTACGCCTCCAACTCCGTCGGTGCCGCCGCCTACCGCCAGCTCGCCAGGGAGGTGCTCGCCCGGTGTCACGCCGAGTGAGTCTGCCGGGGGCCGACGAACTGTTCCGTACGACAGGGGGAATGGCGCTCCAGCCGTCCACTCCCCGGCGCCCGGCCAACGGCGAGGCCCGGGTGCCGGCTCCCGCGGGGGAGAGCGACGCCGTGGCCGCGGAGGACGCGCCGCAGTCGGTGCCCGCGCAGGGCGGTGACGGCGACGGCGCCGAGCATGTGGCGGTCGACGCCGAGTCCGCCGACGCCGGTGAGTCGCGCACCCGGGCCGCGGCCGCGGAGCGGTCCGCGCGACGTCAGGGGGCGCAGGAAGGTTCTGCCGGGACGCCGTCGGCGGGTGCCTCCGGTGCCGCCGGTGCTTCCGCCGCGTCCGGTGCGGCCGCCTCCGCGCCGCGCAAGCGTGGGCGCACCGCCTCGCGCCGGCCCAGTGGTCGCGAACGGCACGACGAGAAGATCACCGTGTACGTCTCCGCCGAGGAGCTCATGGATCTGGAGCATGCGCGTCTGGTGCTCCGGGGTGAGCACGGGCTGGCGGTCGACCGCGGGCGGATCGTCCGCGAGGCGGTGGCCGTGGTGCTCGCGGATCTGGAGACCCGGGGAGACGCCAGCATCCTCGTACGACGGCTTCGCGGGCGGTAGCGGTAGCCTGCGGGGGCTATGACCTCGAACGACGTTCCCGTCCGCGGCGCCGGTGCCTCTGCCTCCGGCGGTCGTCGGCGTGCGCTGGGAAGGGGGCCGGGAGCATCACCGGCGCCTGCGCCGGCGCCGGTTCCCGAGGAGCTGGAGCCCGAGGTCGCGGATATCGTGGCCGCAGAGCCGGAGCCCCCGGTCGGTGCACCGGAGCCGGAGCCTCAGGTTGTCGTGCCGGAGCCCGAACCCGCTCCTGAGCCGCCCGCACAACCGGACGCGACGGAGCGCGAGGCCGGTGACGGCGCCGATGACGGTGTCTTCAAAGTCCGGCTCTCCAACTTCGAGGGCCCCTTCGATCTGCTCCTCCAGCTGATCTCCAAGCACAAGCTGGACGTCACCGAGGTCGCCCTGTCCAAGGTGACCGACGAGTTCATGGCGCACATCCGCGCGCTGGGGTCGGACTGGGATCTCGACGAGACGACCGAGTTCCTCGTGGTCGCCGCCACGCTGCTCGACCTCAAGGCGGCCCGCCTGCTGCCCTCCGCCGAGGTGGAGGACGAGGCCGACCTCGCGCTGCTGGAGGCGCGGGACCTGCTGTTCGCGCGGCTGCTGCAGTACCGGGCCTACAAGCAGATCGCCGACATCTTCAGCCGGCGGCTCGATGACGAGGCCCGGCGCTACCCCCGTACCGTCGGGCTCGAACCGCACCATGCCGAGCTGTTGCCCGAGGTCGTCATCAGCATCGGGGCGGAAGGATTCGCCAAGCTGGCGGTCAAGGCGATGCAGCCCAAGCCGAAGCCGCAGGTGTACGTCGACCACATTCACGCGCCGCTCGTGAGCGTGCAGGAGCAGGCCGGGATCGTCGTCGCGCGGCTCAGGGAGCTCGGCGAGGCCAGCTTCCGGGCCCTCGTCGAGGACACCGACGACACCCTCACCGTCGTAGCGCGATTCCTGGCGTTGCTGGAGCTGTACCGCGAGAAGGCCGTGGCCCTCGACCAGGAGACCGCGCTCGGGGAGCTCGTCGTGCGGTGGACCGGTGGGGACGGGGACGCCGAACCCGTGGTGACCGACGAGTTCGACCGGCCGCCCGAGCCGCCCAAGGAGGAGAAGAAGGCGTGAGCGAGGAGATCACCGAGGTTCCGGTCGGGCTGCGCACCGTCGCCGACCTCGACCTCAAGCCCGCCCTGGAGGCGATGCTCATGGTCGTGGACGAGCCCGCGACCGAGGAGCACCTCGCGAAGATCCTGGAGCGGCCCAGGCGGCAGATCGCCGACGCCCTGCGGGAGCTGGCCGACGAGTACGCCGTGCAGGGGCGGGGCTTCGAGCTGCGGTTCGTCGCGGGCGGCTGGCGCTTCTACACCCGCCCCGAGTACGCGGCCGCCGTCGAGCGGCTGGTGCTGGACGGGCAGACGGCCCGGCTCACCCAGGCCGCCCTGGAGACGCTCGCCGTCGTCGCGTACCGGCAGCCGGTCAGCCGCAGCCGCGTCTCGGCCGTACGAGGAGTGAACTGCGACGGCGTCATGCGCACCCTCCTGCAGCGCGGTCTGGTCGAGGAGGCGGGCACGGAACCCGAAACAGGTGCGATCCTGTACAGGACGACGAACTACTTCCTGGAGCGGATGGGCCTGCGCGGCCTGGACGAGCTCCCGGAGCTCGCGCCCTTCCTCCCGGAGGCGGAGGCGATCGAGGCCGAGACCCAGGAGGGGGTGCCGTCGTTCGACCCGGACGCTCCCGATGACGGTCCGGGCACCTCGGTGAGCCGGGGTACCGACGACGCAGACGACCAGACGGAACTTTGATGCGAAGCAGCGGCAGCGGCAAGAGTGGTGGGCGCGGTAACTACCGCGGTGCCGGCAACAACAGGGACCAGAAGCAGGGCGGCCAGGGCGGTCAGGGCGGCCGTCCGCGCAAGCCCCGTCCCGAGGAGCGCCGCTACGACGTGGGCCCCGGGGCGACCAAGGACGGCCCGAAGTCCGGGCGCGGCGCCTCCGCGCGCGGCGGTGCCAAGGGCGGGCCCAAGCAGGGCCAGCAGCGCGGCACCGGTCGGGGCCGTTCGGCCCCGGCGACCTCCCGCGAGTACGACGCCCGTGCCGAGGAGCGCAACCGCGAGCGGTACGCCGGCAAGAAGGACGTCAAGCTGCCCAAGACCTTCCCCGGCGCCGAGCAGGAGGGCGAGCGGCTGCAGAAGGTCCTCGCGCGCGCGGGCTACGGCTCCCGGCGTGCCTGCGAGGAGCTGATCGAGGAGGCGCGCGTCGAGGTCAACGGCGAGATCGTCACCGAGCAGGGCCTGCGGGTCGACCCCGAGAGGGATGAGATCAAGGTGGACGGCCTGACGGTCGCCACGCAGTCGTACCAGTTCTTCTCGCTCAACAAGCCCGCCGGTGTCGTCTCCACGATGGAGGACCCCGAGGGCCGCCAGTGCCTCGGCGACTACGTCACCAACCGCGAGACCCGGCTCTTCCACGTCGGCCGGCTCGACACCGAGACCGAGGGCGTCATCCTGCTCACCAACCACGGCGAGCTGGCCCACCGCCTCACCCACCCCAAGTACGGCGTCAAGAAGACCTACCTCGCGGCCATCGTCGGCCCGATCCCGCGCGACCTGGGCAAGAAGCTCAAGGACGGCATCCAGCTGGAGGACGGCTACGCGCGCGCGGACCACTTCCGGGTCGTCGAGCAGACCGGCAAGAACTACCTGGTCGAGGTCACGCTGCACGAGGGCCGCAAGCACATCGTGCGGCGCATGCTGGCGGAGGCGGGCTTCCCCGTCGAGAAGCTGGTGCGCACCTCCTTCGGGCCCATCACCCTCGGCGACCAGAAGTCGGGCTGGCTGCGGCGGCTGTCGAACACCGAGGTCGGGATGCTGATGAAGGAAGTCGATCTGTAAATCGCTGTATGGCGCTTGCCGTGTCGGCCGGTTCTGGATTCGTCCGGGACCGGCCGATTCGTTTTCGCCGCTCCGCCGGTCTGTATCCGTGACGGAGGGAGCGGGGATGAACACGATCGCCCAGGAGGCGCCTCAGACGGCGCCTGAGGGGCCGCTGAGGGCCTTGCGGGGCCTGTCATGAGCTCCGGGGAGCTGCTGGAGCGTTCGCTCGCCTACGCGCTGGGGAGCGTCGCCGAGGTGGAGGCGGGGAGTCTCGGGTGCCGGACGCCGTGCGTCCAGTGGGATCTGGGGCAGTTGCTCGGGCACCTCGACGATTCCCTGGACGCGCTCTACGAAGGGCTGACGGGCGGGCGGATAGGGCCGTTCCCGGGTGCCGACCGGGCCTGCGGCTTCCGTACGCGCGCGTGCGCCGTGCTCGGCGCCTGGGCGGCCGGGCCCGCCGGGCAGGTCCTGGTCGGCGAACGGCCGCTGGACGTGCGGGTGATGGGCGCTGTCGGTGCCGTCGAGATCGCCGTGCACGGCTGGGACGTCGCCCAGGCTTGCGGTCGGCCGAGGCCCATCCCGGTGTCGCTCGCGGCCGAGCTGCTGAGCGTCGCCCGCTGCGTGGTCACCGATCAGGACCGGGGCGTGCGGTTCGGGCCGCCGGTCGAGGTGACGCCACGCGCGCGTGCCGACGTCCGGCTGCTGGCCTTCCTGGGGCGGCGGGACGGCGCATGAGGCGACAGGGGTTGCGGTGACCCACCCCTCTCTTTATAGTCGTACTGACTATTAAGGGGATGGGTTCGCATGGAGTACGACAAGTACGCCCACGAGCCTTTCGCCGTCACCGCCGACCTCGCCGTTCTCACGATCCGCGAGGGCGTCCTGCATGTCCTGCTCGTCGAGCGCGGGCAGGAGCCGTACCAGGGGCACTGGGCGCTGCCCGGCGGCTTCGTGCAGCCGGACGAGTCGGCGGAGACCGCGGCCCGGCGCGAACTCGCCGAGGAGACCGGCCTGTCGGACGTCTCCGGGCTGCACCTCGAGCAGCTGCGGACCTACAGCGAGCCCGACCGCGACCCCCGGATGCGGGTCGTGACGGTCGCCTTCACCGCGCTGCTGCCCCACCCGCCCGAACCGCACGGCGGCAGCGACGCGGCGCAGGCACGCTGGGTGCCGTACGACAAGGCGGGTCCGCTCGCCTTCGACCACGACCGCATCCTGGCCGACGCCCATGAACGCGTCGGCGCCAAGCTGGAGTACTCGAGCCTCGCCACCGCCTTCTGCCCGCCCGAGTTCACGCTCGGCGAGCTCCAGCAGGTCTACGAGGTGGTGTGGGGCACCGCCCTCGACCGGCCCAACTTCCGCCGCAAGGTGCTGGCCACCCCGGGCTTCGTCGAACCCGTCCCCGGGGCCGCCCGGCTCACCGGCGGCCGCGGCAAACCGGCCGCGCTTTACCGCGCCGGCACCGCCACCACCCTCCACCCGCCGCTGCTCCGGCCGACCCCGGAAGGACGCCCCGCATGACCACGACCACCGTCCGCAAACGCGCCGCCACCGGCTCATTGACCGGCCTCGCCCTCGGGGACGCGCTCGGCTTCCCGACCGAGTTCAACGACGTGCCGTCGATCCTCGCCAAGTGCGGGCCGTGGCGCGAGATGGAGCTGCCGACGCCGGCGATCGTCACCGACGACACGCAGATGACGCTGGCGTTGGGAAAGGGGCTGCGGACGGCGATGGACCGGGGGCTGCTCGGGCCCAAGCGGTTGGAGCGGCCGGTGCGGGAGGAGTTCGTCGACTGGTACCAGTCACCGGAGAACAACCGCGCGCCGGGCCGGACCTGCCTCGTCGCCTGCAACCTGCTGAAGGACGAGCAAAGGCCCTGGCAGGACGCCAGCCAGATCGGCTCCAAGGGCTGCGGCGCCAACATGCGCGTCGCCCCGCTCGGGCTCGTCCCCGGCCTGAGCGACGAACAGCGCGCGGGCGCCGCCCAGTTGCAGTCCGCCCTCACCCACGGGCATCCGACGGCGCTCGCCGCTTCCGACCTGACCGCCCACGCCATACGTCTCCTCGCGCAGGGCGCCGAGCCGACCGGACTGGTCGGCCTGCTGCGGTCGTACGCCTACGACAACCGCACCCGCTACCACGACCGCTGGCTCGGCGACCTGTGGACCCGTAGCCAGGACCCCTCGCCCGAGCACTTCATCGCGCGCGGCTGGGACGAGTGCCTGGAGGTCCTGGACCGCCTCCAGGAGGCGGTGCGCAGCGCGTCGCCCAAGACCGACCCGTGCCTCGCCACCGGTCAGGGCTGGATCGCCGAAGAGGCCCTGGCCACCGGGCTGTTGTGCTTCCTGTGGTTCGTCGACGAGCCGCTGACGGCGCTGCGGCGGGCCGCCTGCACCTCTGGCGACTCGGACTCGATCGCCTGCCTGGCCGGAGCGTTCGCGGGCGCCTGGCTGGGCGCCGACGCCTGGCCGGCTCAGTGGGCGGACCGCATCGAGTACCGGGGGGACCTGCTGACCCTCGGAGCGCTCTGGGACGCTTGACGGATGATCGACGCCCTGGACCTCGACCTCGTGCCCGTCGTCGCCGAACAGCCCGACCCGGTGCTGTTCGCGACCGTCTCCGGCGCCCACCTGTACGGCTTCCCGTCGCGCGACTCCGACGTGGACCTGCGGGGCGTGCACCTGCTGCCGACCGCCGACCTGGTCGGGCTGCGGGAGCCGGACGAGACGCGGTCGCGGATGTGGGTGCGGGACGGCGTCGAGATGGACCTGGTCACGCACGACCTGCGCAAGTTCGTACGGCTGATGCTGCGGCGCAACGGCTATGTTCTGGAGCAGCTGCTGTCGCCGCTCGTCGTGCACACCACGGACGCCCACCGCGAGCTGGCCGAGCTCGCGCCCGGCGCCCTGACCAGCCACCACGCCCATCACTACCGGGGGTTCGCCAACACACAGTGGCGGCTGTTCGAGAAGACCGGGGAACTCAAGCCGCTGCTCTACACCTTCCGGGTGCTGCTCACCGGCATCCATCTGATGCGCAGTGGGGAAGTGCAGCCGCATCTGCCGACGCTGATCGGGGAGGTCGACGCTCCCGCCTATCTCCCGGAGCTCGTCGCGGCGAAGGCGGAGCAGGAGCACGGGCCCGCCGGCGTCGACCACGCGCGCGTGGCGGCCGACGTCGAGCGGCTGCACCGTGTGCTGGACGAGGCGCAGACGGCCTCAGCGCTGCCCGACGCCCCCACTGCCTACGACGCCCTGCACGCCTTCGTCGTACGGACCCGGCTGGAGGGCTGAGGCGCGGCGGACGCGGGTCAGGAAGGCCTCCACGCGGCGGCGGTCCGGCTCCGGTGGGAGCGGGCTGTGGTGGCAGGCCTCCTCCGTCTCCTTCGCCAGGCGGGTCATCCAGGACTCGACCTCCGGCCAGGAGACCTCGCCCTGCTTGACCGCGAGCAGTGGCTCGCGGTGGTCGCCCACGTCGATCGTGAGCCGGCCGCTGCGGAGCAGGTCGCGGGCGCTGATGAGGAGGCGGATCAGGTGCATCGCGTGCTTCCAGCGCGGGGCGCCGTGGGCGCGGACGTCGGCCTCCAGCTTCTTGCGCTGGCCCAGCGCGTAGCGCGTGAACGTCTCGTACGCCTGGCGGGACAGGAACGCCTCGCGCAGGGCGAGGAGTTCGCGGCCCGTGTCGTCGACGTACTCCACGAGCGGGGAGTGCAGGCACTCCAGGATGTTCGGGTTGGCGCGCAGGGCCAGTTCGCAGAAGCGTTCCAGTTCCCAGCTGAACTGCTCCTCCTGAGGGCCTTCGACATGTGTCGGCGGCTTGTCGAAGCGCCAGAAGAGGGCTGTCGGGGCGAGGAACACGCCCCGGCGGTCGGTGTCGCTGCCGTCCGTCGCCAGACCGAAGGCGCGCGAGCCCATCACACAGGCGTAGATCGTGTGGTCGCGTACCAGGGTCTCGGGGTGCATGCCCCGGAGCGTACGCGGCGGATCACACCAGGCGGATCGAATTTCCCTCCACGGTGATCTTCTTCTCCGGCAGCGGCTCGGTCGCCGGAGGGTTGGCCACCGAGCCGTCCGTGATGTCGAACTTGCTGCCGTGGCAGGGGCAGTTGATCGTGCCGTCCGAGACGCTGCCGACCGTGCACCGCTGATGCGTGCAGATGGCGGAGAAGGCCTTGAACTCACCGGCCTTCGGCTGGGTCAGCACCACCTTCTCGTCCTTGAGGATCAGACCGCCGCCCACCGGGACGTCGGCCGTGCCGGCCAGCTCCTGGCCGGGCGAGACCTCCGAGGACGACTCGCCCTTGTCGTCGTACTCGCCGCAGCCCGCGACGAGCGCCGCCGCGCCCGTCGCACCGGTCGCGATGAGGATCGTGCGCCGCGTCGGACGGTTGCTCATGTCGTCACTCCGAAAGTGCGGAAGAACCAGAGGGCGGAGGTCAGCCAGATGACCGTGAGAGCGGCGAAGACCAGCCCGCCCACGATCGGCAGCAGCCAGCCGGGAAGTCGCTCCGAGCGGAGCAGCAGCATCTTTGCACTGAAAGCACCGAAGAAGAAGCAACCCAGGATGGAATGCAGGAAAACACGCATTTCGTACGTCTGGTAGCCCATCGCGTACAGGCAGTGCACCGCCACGGGGACGGACACCAGGAACGCCACCCGGCCCGACCAGCGGTGCAGGGCGGAGGCCCACGTCGGTCCCGGCAGCTTTCCGTACACCATGAACGCGGAGACCAGCTGGACCAGCGCGAAGAAGACCGCCGTCGTCGCCAGCCACGACTTGACCGCGCCGCTGCTGCTGAACCCGGCGAGGTTGAAGGCGGTCCCCGTCGGGTCGTGGACCTTGCCGTACGCCCCGAGGGCGACCGCGACCGCGCCGGCGACCAGCGCCGGGAACAGATAGCGGGCCGCGTGCGGGCGGCGGTGGCCGGGCCGCGGGGACGGGAAGTCCTGGGTGACGGCGTTCGGGTCGACGGTCATGATCGACTCCCGTGAGGAAGGGGGGGCATCGAGGATGGAGCGAGGTGATCAGGGCGCGGCCGGGCGGGCCGTGAGCTGCTGTCCGTCGACCGCTACGGCACCCGTCTCCGGCTCGATCCGCGGGGCGGGCGAGGGCCGGCCGTCGCGGGTGAGTAGCCCGACCTGCCGGCCGTCCGGCAGCACGATCCAGCCGCCGTCGACCCGGGCGCCGCGCACGGTGGCGGTGGCCCGGTACAGGCCCGACGGCTTCTTCGTCCTGTCGGCGGTGAAGGCGTAGTGGCCGCCGTCGATGTCGACCGTGCCCTGGATCCGCTTGCCTCCCTTGAGGGCGCCCTTCAGAACGGAACCGTCCTTGCCGGTGAGGCGCATGGTCCCGTCGTCGTTCACCTCGCCCTTGAGCCAGGACTCCTTGTTCCGGCCGTCGCAGAAGTACGCGATCGCCCGGCCGTCGCGCAGGTTGACGGCTACGGCCGAGGAGTCGTCGTCGGTGCGGCCCGCGTAGTCGGCGTCGGGGACGGTGACGGGGCTCTGCGGCGGGGAGGGCGGCGGGGTCGTTCTGGTCGGGGTCGGCGACGCCGTGGGCGCAGGCGACTCCTTCGTGGTCTGTGCGGAGGTGTTCCGCGTCCCGGTCGTCGCGTTGAGCGACAGCATGAACGCCGCGAGCAGAAGACCCGCGAGAAGAGTGAGCAGCGGTCCAGGACGCTTCATGACGGGCCTCCCCCGAGGCGAGCTTCCTGCCATGAGAGCGGACGCCGTGCCGGGCGTAAAGAGGCGCACAGGGGTGTTCTCACCCCAAGTAGCGGAACAGAGACATTCGGGTGACATTGTGACCATGACGGGTAAGGACCAGGGCCTTGGTGATCTGCTCGGCGGCGTCCTCGGCGGCCGGGGCGGAACCGGCAGCGGAGGGCTTCTCCTGGGCGCCCTGTTGTCGGTCTTCGCAAGGAACGGCGGTGGCGGCAATCCGCTCGGCGGGCTGCTGGAGACGCTCAGGGGCGCGGGGCTCGGCGAGCAGGTGCAGTCCTGGCTCGGCACCGGCGACAACCAGTCGGTGACCGGCGGCCAGCTCCAGCAGGCACTCGGCGAGGAGACCCTCCAGGGGGTCGCGCGGGAGGTCGGCATCACCCCCGCCCAGGCCGCGGACGACCTCGCCCAGGTGCTGCCCCCGGTGGTCGACAAGCTGACCCCCGAGGGCGAGGTGCCCTCGCGGGCCGACCTGGAGGAGCTGATCCGGCAGCAGTCGCCGTGAGCGGGGCCCGCAGCCGTCTCAGCGTGCGGGCGGCATACGTCCGCCGTGCCCGGGCTGACTAGGCTGGCGGGTCGAAGAGCCGATCCGTACAGCAGCAAGGAGCCGAGCAGTGGCGGTACGAGCGGTCCGGGGGGCCGTCCAACTGGAGCGGGACGACGCCGGCCACATGGACGAGCAGGTCGGGGCACTGCTCACGGCGATCCTGGAGCGGAACGGACTGAGCTCGGACGACCTGATCAGCATCTGGTTCACGGCCACGCCCGATCTGCACAGCGACTTCCCGGCGGCCGCCGCCCGCAAGCTCGGCATCGTCGACGTACCGCTGATCTGCGCCCAGGAACTGGACATCGAGGGCGCCATGCCGCGGGTCGTGCGCGTCCTCGCGCACATCGAGTCCGACAAGCCCCGCGCCGACATCGCGCACGTCTACCTCGGCGCCGCGGCCGCCCTGCGCAAGGACATCGCCCAGTGAGAACCGCACTCGTCATCGGCACCGGCCTCATCGGTACGTCCGCCGCACTCGCCCTGTCCCAGCGCGGGGTCGTCGTCCACCTCGCCGACCACGACCCCGAGCAGGCCCGTACGGCGGCCGCGCTCGGCGCCGGCACGGACGAGGCGCCCGAGGGCCCCGTGGACCTCGCGATCGTCGCCGCCCCGCCCGCGCACGTCGCCGGGGTGCTCGCCGACGCCATGCGCCGGGGGGTGGCCCGCGGCTACCTCGACGTGGCCAGCGTCAAGGGCGGGCCGCGGCGCGAGCTGGAGGCGCTCGGGCTCGACCTGTCGGTGTACATCGGTACGCATCCCATGTCGGGGCGTGAGAAGTCCGGACCGCTGGCCGCGTCCGGTGACCTCTTCGAGGGCCGGCCGTGGGTGCTGACGCCGACCCGGGACACCGACACCGAGGTGCTGAACCTCGCCCTGGAGCTGGTCTCGCACTGCCGTGCGGTGCCGGTGGTGATGGACGCCGACGCCCACGACCGTGCCGTCGCGCTGGTGTCCCACATGCCCCACCTGGTGTCCAGCATGGTCGCAGCGCGCCTTGAGAACGCCGAGGAGGCCGCCGTACGGCTGTGCGGGCAGGGCATCCGGGACGTGACCCGGATCGCCGCGTCCGATCCCCGGATGTGGCTGGACATCCTCGCCGCGAACCCCGGGCCGGTGGCCGACCTGCTCACGGATGTCGCCGCCGACCTGGAGGAGACGGTGCGGGCGCTGCGGGCGCTGCAGTCGTCCGACGAGGCGAAGCGGCTGGAGGGGACGTCCGGGATCGAGAACGTGCTGCGGCGTGGGAACGCGGGGCAGGTCCGGGTGCCGGGCAAGCACGGGGCGGCTCCTCGGGTGTACGAGGTCGTGGCCGTGCTGATCGACGACCAGCCGGGGCAGCTCGCGCGGATCTTCGCGGATGCGGAGCGGGCGGGGGTCAACATCGAGGACGTGCGGATCGAGCATGCGACGGGGCAGCAGGCCGGTCTGGTGCAGCTGATGGTGGAGCCGAAGGCGGTGCCGGTGTTGTCGGCGGCGTTGCGGGAGCGGGGCTGGGCGATCCGGCAGTAGGAGGGTTCTCGCCCCCGCCGCCCTTACCCGTCCCATCACTGGGGGCTGCCGCCCCCAGACCCCCGCTTCGGCCCTGAAGGGGCCTTGTCCTCAAACGCCGGACGGGCTGAATCGCCTGGACCGGCGTCGCCCAGTGGCCGTCCGGCCGGACGAGTGACGCGTACCCAGTAACCTTGTGCAGGGTGCGCTCGCGCCCCGCCAATCTCGCCGAACCGCACCAGGAAGGTGTCCCCCCGTGGAAAACGGTGCCGCCAAGCCCGTGATTGTCGCCATCGACGGCCCCTCCGGCACGGGCAAGTCGAGCACGTCGAAGGCCGTCGCCGCGCAGCTCGGGCTGAGTTACCTCGACACCGGCGCCCAGTACCGGGCGATCACCTGGTGGATGGTGACCAACGGCATCGACATCGAGGACCCGTCCGCGATCGCCGCCGTGGCCGGCAAGCCCGAGATCGTCTCCGGCACCGACCCGGGCAACCCGACGATCACCGTCGACGGTGTCGACGTGGCCGGTCCGATCCGCACCCAGGAGGTCACCTCCAAGGTCAGTGCGGTGAGCGCCGTGCCGGAGGTGCGTGCGCGGATCACCGAGCTGCAGCGCTCGCTCGCGACCTCCGCGGAGATCGGGATCGTCGTCGAGGGGCGTGACATCGGGACGACCGTGCTGCCGGACGCCGACCTGAAGGTCTTCCTCACCGCCTCCCCGGAGGCCCGCGCCGCCCGCCGCAGCGGCGAGCTGAAGGGCGCCGACGTCAACGCGACCCGCGAGGCGCTGATCAAGCGCGACGCGGCCGACTCCAGCCGTAAGACCTCGCCGCTCGCCAAGGCGGACGACGCGGTCGAGGTGGACACCACCGAGCTCACGCTGCCGCAGGTCATCGAGTGCGTCGTCACGCTCGTCGAGGAGAAGCGAGCCGGGAAGTGAGCGCTCTGTCCGTGCCCTCCGAGCGGGGCGCCGAGGTCGGGCGGCGCATCGGCGTCGGCCTGATGTACGGGCTGTGGCGGCCCCGGGTCCTGGGCTCCTGGAAGATGCCCGCGACCGGGCCGGTGATCCTCGCGGTCAATCACAGCCACAACATCGACGGCCCGATGGTGATGGGCGTCACGCCCCGCCCCGTGCACTTCCTGATCAAGAAGGAAGCGTTCGTCGGCCCGCTCGATCCCTTCCTCACCGGCATCGGCCAGCTGAAGGTGGACCGTCACGCCGCCGACCGCATGGCCATCACCCAGGCGCTCGACGTCCTGTCCAACGGCGGTGTCCTCGGCATCTTCCCCGAGGGCACCCGCGGCGTGGGCGACTTCGCCTCGCTGCGCGCCGGGCTCGCCTACTTCGCGGTACGCAGCGGGGCGCCGATCGTCCCGGTCGCGGTACTGGGAAGTTCCGAGAAGCGGGGACGGTTGATAAAGGGGCTGCCTCCCCTGCGCCACCGCATCGACGTCGTCTACGGCGACCCCTTCGAGGCGGGCGACGGCAGCGGGCGGCGCACCCGCAGGGCGCTGGACGAGGCGACCGAGCGCATCCAGAAGCAGCTCACCGCGCACCTGGAAAACGCCAGGCAGCTGACCGGCCGCTAGGCGACACTGAGTAGTGGATCAGCCCGGAGAAACCCGGGTGTTCCACCGATCACCACGATGAACGAGGTACGGACTTCATGAACGACCACATCCACTCCGAGGGCTCGCTCGAAGAGCACGACCACGGAGAGCTTGGCGACGCCGAGTACGCGGAGTTCATGGAGCTCGCCGCGGAAGAGGGCTTCGACCTCGAGGACGTCGAGGGGGCCATCGAGGCCGCCGGGCACGGGCCGCTGCCCGTCCTGGCCGTCGTAGGGCGGCCGAATGTCGGCAAGTCGACTCTCGTGAACCGGATCATCGGCCGCCGTGAGGCCGTCGTCGAGGACAAGCCCGGCGTCACCCGGGACCGCGTCACCTACGAGGCCGAGTGGGCCGGGCGCCGCTTCAAGGTCGTCGACACCGGCGGCTGGGAGCAGGACGTCTTCGGCATCGACGCCTCCGTGGCCGCGCAGGCCGAGTTCGCCATCGAGGCCGCCGACGCCGTCGTGTTCGTCGTCGACGCCAAGGTGGGTGCCACCGACACCGACGAGGCCGTCGTACGACTGCTGCGCAAGGCCGGCAAGCCCGTGGTGCTGTGCGCCAACAAGGTCGACGGTCCCAGTGGTGAGGCGGACGCCGCGTACCTGTGGTCCCTCGGCCTCGGCGAGCCGCACCCCGTCTCGGCGCTGCACGGCCGTGGCACCGGCGACATGCTGGACGCCGTACTTGAGGCGCTGCCGGAAGCGCCGCTGCAGTCGTTCGGCGGCGCCGGCGTCGGCGGTCCGCGCCGCATCGCCCTGATCGGCCGCCCGAACGTCGGCAAGTCCTCCCTGCTGAACAAGGTGGCCGGCGAGGAGCGCGTCGTCGTCAACGAGCTGGCCGGCACCACCCGTGACCCGGTCGACGAGCTCATCGAACTGGGCGGCGTGACCTGGAAGTTCGTCGACACGGCCGGCATCCGCAAGCGCGTCCACCTCCAGCAGGGCGCCGACTACTACGCCTCCCTGCGCACCGCCGCCGCGGTGGAGAAGGCCGAGGTCGCCGTCGTCCTGATCGACGCCTCCGAGTCCATCTCCGTCCAGGACCAGCGCATCATCACCATGGCCGTCGAGGCGGGCCGCGCGATGGTCATCGCCTACAACAAGTGGGACACCCTCGACGAGGAGCGCCGCTACTACCTGGAGCGGGAGATCGAGACCGAGCTGAACCAGGTGTCGTGGGCACCGCGCGTCAACGTCTCGGCGCGCACCGGCCGGCACATGGAGAAGCTGGTCCCGGCGATCGAGACCGCCCTCGCGGGCTGGGAGACCCGGGTTCCGACCGGCCGCCTGAACGCCTTCCTCGGCGAACTGGTCGCCGCCCACCCCCACCCGATCCGCGGCGGCAAGCAGCCCCGCATCCTCTTCGGCACCCAGGCCGGCACCAAGCCCCCGCGCTTCGTGCTCTTCGCCTCCGGTTTCATCGAGGCGGGCTACCGCCGCTTCATCGAGCGCCGGCTGCGCGAGGAGTTCGGCTTCGAGGGGACGCCGATCCATATCTCGGTGCGGGTGCGCGAGAAGCGCGGCAAGAAGAAGTAACGGACACAGCGAAAGGGCGGCCCGGTCAAGGGCCGCCCTTCCGCGTGCTCAGCCTCTGCGCGCCGGCGGCAGCGCGGCCGGGACGTGGTGCATCCCCGACCCCTGCGGGCCGATGTGCCCGACGCGCTGCCACTGCGGCTGCTGCCCGCTGCCGTGCCGGGCGCTGTGGGCACCCGCGCTGTAGGCGGTGTACGAACTGCTGAACGACCCCGGACGATGGCCGCCGCCGTACGAGCCCGTGCGCGGCGGAATGTTCCCGAACGCGGTGAACCCCAGATCCTCCTCGCCGCTGCGGTCACCCGGCAGCGAGCGGAAGGACTTGACGTACTCGGCGTAGAGCGCGTCGTAGATCGGCGTGGCCGATGGGCCGCCCTGATGGCGGGGAACGTCGTATGCATGCACGTATGTCCAAACGACCCGGCACAGGAAGAGATGCGGCCGGGTATCGCCCTAAAGGGGCGCGGGGCTGCATCGATATGCGGCTCCGCCGCGTGGGCGCGACACGCCACGAACCGCCCGTAGCCGCCGTACTCACGTACAGTCCCCGCCCGGTAGGCGCACTCACGTCCCCGCAAGAGGCAGCGCCGCTGCGACCAACTTCCCATTCGCCGCCGCCTTGTCCAGCGCCCCTCGAAGCAGATCCTCCCTGGGCTGGCGTCCGATGGACCCGACCGGCGCCGCGAACATCAACACCTGCTGATGCTTGTTCGCAGCGGCTCGCCACCCGTCGGTCACCTGCAGCGGCTGATGCGCCTGCCACCAGGCAACCGGCTGCCCCCCGGAGGGCCCGGTGCCGGGTTGGAGAACCGCATGCAGCTGCCCCATGGCGAGCAGCACGGACCACCCGTGCAGCACCGGCGGCACCTCGGCCAGCTCCGTCACCGGCATGAACCCCTGCTCGATGAGCAACGGCAGGAAGTCGTCCCCGGCGCCGACCGCCCCGGGCCGCACGATGGGGCCCGTCGGCTCGACGACCAGGGCGGGGTGCAACTCCCCGGCGATCAGCACCAGTCCGCTGGTCACGCCGAGCACGGCCTGCTCCGGCACGATCTTGTCGGGCTCCAGATCGACCGTGTCGCCGGTGATGGACTTCACGGCGCCCCGCAACTGCTCCTCGGTGACCTGGACGACCTGCGAGGGCAGGCAGGTGGCGTGGGCGAAGGCGAGGACGGCGGTCTCGTCCCCGATGAACAGGACGGTGCTGGTGCGCTCCTGTTCGGAGTCGCCCGGGGTGCGGCAGGACGTGCAGTCGTAACTGCCGGGGGCGTTCTCTCCGGCGAGCAGCCGGTCGGCTTCTTCGTCGCCGATCTCGGCACGTACCTCGTCGCTGACGTCGAGCATGCGCGGCACGGGTGGCTCCCTCGGGATGTGATGCGTGGCGGGGCCGGGTGGCTCCCGGCCCGTGAACCGGGTGGGTCCCGGGCTCATGAAGGAGACAACGGACGATCTGTGGCGGGAGTCACGCACCACACCGAACGGAATCGAACCATCCACCGCGCACGGTCACCTCGGGTACGGAATCGCCTACTCACCGTCAAGTCCTTGGAAAATCAAGGAAGTTGGTTGCGTGAGGTGAGTCACAGATCGGCGGGATGGCTGGTCGACAAATCCCGAAATCAGCGAATGAAGTGGGTGGCCGGAAATTGCCGATACCGGAGGTAACGGCGAACTGGCCTGGAGTGACAAGGAGTTGGTTGATACAGGCCGCTCAGCCTCCCTACATTCCTCGGCCGTGTGCAACGAGCACCGCTCGGGTACGTCCGCCGCACCACACCAGTCAGCCGGCAAACAGCACCAGCCTCAGGCGGACGGGGCGAGCGCGACTCACGCGCCCCATGGCGCAGGGGAGTGGCGTTCCGCTTTGGGGAGCCCCGGGTCCTTCGAGAGGGAACTACATGTCCGAATGTGCCGATACCACTCACGACAACGCTCGTAAGGCGCCGAAGGCTTCCAACGGGAGCCGGACTCGTACGACGGCGGTCCTCGCCGGAGCGGCACTGCTCGCTCCGCTCGGGCTGCTGGCCGCAACCGGCAACGCCGCAGCGGCGGACAGCGGAGTGTGGGACCGCATCGCCCAGTGCGAGAGCGGCGGCAACTGGCACATCAACACCGGCAACGGCTACTACGGCGGACTGCAGTTCGCCGCCTCCACCTGGCGCGCGTACGGCGGTACGGCCTACGCGCCGACGGCGGACCAGGCCAGCAAGGCCCAGCAGATCGCCGTGGCCACCAAGGTCCAGCGCGCCCAGGGGTGGGGCGCGTGGCCGACCTGTTCGGCCCGGGCCGGAGCGTACGGGAGCGCACCCGCGGCTTCCGCCACCGGCTCGTCGGCCTCCACCAAGGCAGCCCCGACGACTCCGTCGCAGACGCCGGAACGTCCGTCGGGCCACACGAACCGCGGCTCGTCCCGCGGTGACTACACCGTCCGCGAGGGCGACACGCTGAGCGGTATCGCCGCCCGGCACGGGACCACCTGGCAGCGGCTCTACGCCGCCAACAAGGCCGCCATCGGCGGTGATCCCAACCTGATCGTGCCCGGGCAGCGCCTCGAACTCTGAGCGTCGCTCCCCTGCCGGGGTACGGGGCCCCACCCGGTCCGCCGACCGGGTGGGGCCCCGGGGTCGCTCGGACGCGCCGCGGCGGTTGACCGCAACAAGCTGCCTAGCGTGCTCATATGAAATGCACACCGCTCACGATCGTCCTCGCCGGCTCGCTGCTCACCGCCCTTGCCTCGGGCACGGCGCACGCAGCGCACGCCGCGCCCGCAACGCCCGCCGTGCAGGTGGCGCCACCGCCACCGGAACTCGGACCGCCCCCCAAACGTGTGTCGTTCGGCTGTGCCAAGGACCAGTGGCCCTGGGGCTGCGTCGCCCAGTGCGAGAGCGGCGGCAATTGGCACATCAACACCGGCAACGGCCACTTCGGGGGGCTGCAGTTCTCGCAGCGGACCTGGGAGGGCTTCGGCGGGGGGAAGTACGCCCCGCGCGCGGATCTCGCCACCCGTCAGGAGCAGATCACGATCGCCAAGAAGGTGGTGGCCGTGCAGGGGTGGGGGGCCTGGCCGCACTGCTCCAGGAGGTACGGGCTCGAGGGCCGTGCGTACTTCCGTCTCAGGAACCGTGCGTACGACGGCATCGAGAGCCGGGCGGAGATGGGGAAGCCCAGCATCGCCGACCGGCTGACCTCGAGCACCTCGCTCCTCATCCGGAAGGGTTCGACCCGGTTCGGTGCGCTGCACGGCGCTCCCATTCACCCGCCTCGCCGCTGAACACGACCGCACCGCGCCGCAGTTCGTGGACGAGTGCCGCCCGGCCGTGCAGCACGGGCGGCAGTCGTTGTTCGGCGACGACCACGCATGCGTCGAGTTCGCTCAGCAGTTCGTACGTACGGGCGGCGGCCGTCGGCGACATGCCCTGCGCGGGTTCGTCGGCGAGCAGCACGCGCGCGCGTGCCAGCAGGGCGCGGGAGAGGGCGAGCATGCGCTGCTCGCCGCCGGAGAGGGTGCCGGCGCGGCGTGCGAGGAGGGGTTCGAGCGCCGGGTAGGCGTGGAGGGCGACGTCGTACGAAGCAGCCGCGAGTTCGAGGTTCTCGCGGACGGTGAGGGCGCCGAACACGGCCTGGCGTTCGGGGACCAGGCACAGTCCGCGGCGGGCCCTCTCATGGGCGGGTACGTGGGTCATGTCGATGCCGTCCCACACCACCGTTCCGCCGGACAGGGGCACGGTTCCGGCCAGCGCGCGCAGGGTTGTCGTACGGCCGGATCCGTTGCGGCCCAGGAGAACGGTGAGGCCGGGGCCGGGGGCGGCGAGGGTCACGCCGTGCAGGGCCTCCAGGGGGCCGTAGCGCACGCGCGCGCGGCGCAGGGAGATGGTGGTCATGCGGGGGTCTCCCAGGGGCCTGCGGCGTCCAGTACGCGGTCGGGCGGTCCGGAGGCGACGATGCGGCCCGCCGTCATGACGTGCACGGTGTCGGCGAGGTCGGCGACCAGGTCGAGGTCGTGCTCGACGACGAGCAGGGCGGTGCCGTCTGCGGCGAGTGCCTTCAGGATCCGGGTCAGTGCGGTGACCTCGGCGGTGTCGAGGCCTGCGGCGGGCTCGTCGAGCAGCAGTACGCGCGGGCTGCCGGCGAGGGCGCGGGCCAGTTCTACGCGTCTGAGGGTGCCGGTGGGCAGGGCGGCGGCGGGGTGGGAGCGCAGGGGGCCGTCCAGGGCGAGGAGTCTGAGGGCTCGTTCCACGGCTGCGGGGTCTCGGACGCGGCCTTGCTCGGCGCCTATGCGGACGTTCTCGGCGACGGTCAATGAGGGGAAGACGGCCAGTTGCTGGAAGGTGCGGGCGATGCCGAGGCGGGTGCGGGCGTGGGCGGGCAGGCGGGTGATGTCTTGGGTGCCGAGGAGGACTTGGCCGTGGGTGGGGCGGTGCGTGCCGGCCAGGCAGTGGAAAAGGGTGCTTTTGCCGGCGCCGTTGGGGCCGATGACTGCGGTGACCTGGCCGGGGGGGACGGTGAGGGTGACGTCGTCGAGGGCGGTGAAGCCGTTGTAGCGGGCCTGGAGGTGGTGGGCCGTCAGCGCGGGTGCGTGTGCGTGTGCGCGTGTGTGGGGGTGCACGCGGCCTTCAGCCGCGTTCGGTTTCCCACCCGCACCGCTCGTGCAGCTTTCGTCGTCGGATGCGGGTGGCCCCTGCGGGGGTTCACCGCCGTCGGCGGCTGCGGCGATGCGGGCCCTTGCGGCACGATCATCGGCTTCACCACCCTCGCCGCCTTGTCTGCCACCGCCCTCGCCCGGGCTGCCGCCCGTACCACCCCCGCCCGCGCTGCCGCCCGTACCACCCCCGCCCGCGCTGCCTGGGCCCGCGCTGCCGCCGTCTCCGCCGCCCGGGCTCGCGCTGCCACTGGCCTTGAGTGAGCCGAGTTCGCTGCCCCGGCCCGCGCTGCCCCCGCCCCCGCCGCCCGCCTCGGTGTCTTCCTCTCGCCGTTCCCGGCCTCCCGCCGTGCCATCCGCCTGTCGGCTCGCCACCGGGCGGTACTGCGGCGGTGATGGGTCTGCTGCTGTCCCCTCGTGGTCATCCGGGGGCGTCGCGTTCGCGAGGTGCGACGGGGTCAGGCCCGCCGAAGTCGGCTGTCGTGCGGGGCCTCGTTCTGCTGGGCGTAGTCGGTTTCGTACCTCCGTCCCCAACGCCGTCAGCGTCGGCCTCCGCCGCAGCCGGAGCCTCTCCGCCGTCGCCCGCAGCGCCTCGTACGGGCCGCCGGGGAAGCGGCCCACCAAGACCGCCAGGATGCCGATCAGGGCTGCCGCCACGCCGCCACGGGCTCCCGCGTCGAGGCCGACCAGGAGGGCTGCCGCGGCCAGGGCGCCCAGGGTGCTGTCGGCGCCCAGTACCACCACCGCCGCGAACCACAACAAGCCGCGGACCGGGTCGTAGGCGGACGGTTCGAAGGCCCGTAGGCCCATGCCGAGCAGGCCGCCGCCCAGGGCTGCCAGGGCGGCGCCCGAGACGAAGGCCAGGAGCTTCAGGGAGGGGACCTGGATGCCTGCCGCCGACGCCCCGGGCTCGTGGTCCCGCATCGCCGCCAAGGCCCGGCCCGTGCGGCCCCGGCGCAGCAGCCAGGTCGTCAGCAGGGCGGCTGCCAGGAGGGTCAGTTCCAGGACGTAGTACGCGCGATCGCCCTCGAAGCCGGCCGGGCGGCCCAGGGACAGGCCGGAGATCGCGTACGGCTGGGCGAAGACGAAGCGGTTGACGCCGACGCCCACCGCGAAGGTCGCCAGGGCCAGGGCCAGGCCCCGGCGGCTGATCGCCGGCCAGCCGGTGAGGAGGCCCAAGGGGGCCACCAGGGCGACTGCCAGCCCCAGCGCCGCGAGTTCCGGCAGGCGTGGCAGGCCCGGGAAGCGGCCCGCTGCCAGCAGGGCCGTGAACAGGGCGCCCAGGCCCGCGTACGCCGCGTGCCCGAGGGAGATCTGGCCGCCGCGGCCCGTGACCACGACCAGCGAGAGCAGTACCACGGCCAGCGCCGGCACCTGCACCGACGTATGCAGGTCCGAGCCGGCGAAGCCCAGGGGGAGCAGGAACAGCACCCCAGCCACGATCCAGGCGCCCGGCGGCGTCGGCACGCGCGCGGTGGCCGTGCGGGGGAGAGCGTCACGCGTACCCACACTCGGAAGGGCCAGGGCCGCGATCAGCAGGGCCACGACGAAGAGGTTCGTGCCGACCGCTTGAAGGAGGGGTGCGCTCCAGTCCGACGGGTGCAGGCGCGTCAGCTGGCTCTGCGCCACCCCGATGGCCAGCGCCGTCGCCACGGCTACCGGCAGGCTGCGCATGCGCGCGGCCACCGCGACCGCGACGACCTCCATGACCAGCAGCGGCATGCCGTACGGGTCCAGCCGGACGTACGGCGCCAGCAGCACGCCCGTCAGGCCCGCCGTGAACGAGCCGAACGCCCAGCCCGCCGCCGCCACCCGGTCCGCGTCGATGCCGCCCAGGACGGCCAGCTCACGGTCGTCCACCACGGCACGCAGCTCCCGGCCGAAGCGCGTCCAGCGGATCACCGCACCGACCCCGGCCGCCAGCAGCAGGGCCACCGCCAGCTGCCCCCACGGATCCGCCGACACCAGCTCCGGCACGTCGTCCCGCGCTCCCTGGCCCCACACCAGCGCCGCCCCGCCCACCAGCAGCACGAACACGCCGATGGACGCGACCAGGGTCTGCGCCGGGTCGCTGCCCAGGACCGACAGCGGCCGGAAGACGAACCGTTCCAGCACCACCCCGATGCCGGGCGCGAGGACCAGCAGCGTCACCGTCGCGCCCGCCCACAACGGCCAGCCCCACTCCACCACGCACTGCCGCAGCACATACGCGCACACCATCGCGATCGCCCCGTGCGCGAAGTTCAGCACGCCGGTCGCGCGGTACGTCACGATCAGACCGATCCCGGTGAGCGCGGCGGCGCTGCCGACCGACAGACCGGCCAGCGTGAGGTCGTACGTCAGCGAGGACATCAGTCATCCGCTTCAGTCGTCCGCTTCGGCGGGCTCACAGATCGGGCACGGGCCCAGTTCCCCGCTCCTGACCAGCTTCGCATCGACCGGTACGGCCTCGACCTTCCCCGCGACCAGCGGGCAGTCCGCGCGGTGCCAGAGGGTGCCGCCGGGCACCATCAGCAGGTCCCCGCTGACCGCGAGCGGTGCCGTGGCAGGCTGTCCCGACTCCTCGGCGTCGGCGGGCTCGGCGGCCACCAGAAGGCCGTACAGCTCCTCCATGCGCGCGGCGGCGAGCGCGCCCCGGCCGTGGGTCAGCAGCACCGACCCGGCGATGATCAGCGCGGCGCCGGGAACCGTGCACGACGCGAGATAAGGCAGCTGCCGCTCGGCGAACCGCTCGCCGGAGACGCCGTACCAGCCGATGACGCACAGCACCGCGCCGGCCGCGAGCGCGGCCCAGCCGGCCCACAGGACGGGGTGCACGGTCCGCAGTCGGGCTGTCCGCATCGCTGGCTCCCACACGTCGGGTTTGTGTGCACGCGCGTCTGCTTTCTGCGCATGTGCCTGGCGGTATTCCAAGTCTGCCAATGGACTTGCACTATGCCTCCTGCAAGCTGACCCTGAAAGCACCGGGCGCGCACGGCCCGGATCGACACCCCGGTGGTGAGCCAGATGGTTCTCGGGAGCGACGTCAGGCGGAGCAACGCGCACAGGGGACGGGGTACGGCGCTGGCGGCCGCCCTGCTCCTCTTCCTCGCCCCGGCCCTCGCGGCCTGCAGTGACGACGAGGGCGGCGGCGGCAACGAGACACCGCCGACACCGACCGTCGAGCAGACGCAGCCGCAGACGTCACCGGCCGCGACGGCGCCCGCGGACGCGCGGGCGGCCGAGACGGAGATCAAGCAGAACTGGGCGAAGTTCTTCGATCCCAAGACGTCCCTGGAAGACAAGCAGACCGTCCTGGAGAACGGCGAGCAGATGGCGCCGGTCCTGCAGGCGTTCAGCGGTGACGAGCGTGGTGGGCAGGTCCAGGCGAAGGTCTCCAAGGTCGAGTTCACCTCACCGACCGAGGCGAACGTCACGTACGACCTGACGCTGAAGGGCGCGACCGCCCTGCCGAACGCCGCCGGAACCGCGGTCGAGCAGGACGGCACCTGGAAGGTGTCCGCCAAGACCCTGTGCGCGCTGGTCCAGATGAGCGGCAATGGGTCGCCGATCCCGGGGTGCTGAGGCGGCGATCGCCGTGATGGTGCTTGCTCTGAGTACGGCGTGCGGCAGCCGGCTGCCGGAGAGCGACTTCGAGCACCGCGACCGGAGCACTGGCTCGGCGCCGGCCGGTGACCGCACCCCGGTCCGCGTCGGCATCATCACGAGCGCCACCAGCCCCGTCGGCGGCAACGCCTTCACCGGCCCCCGCGACGGCGCCAAGGCCTTCTTCGAGCGCCTCAACACGCGCGGGGGCATCGGCGGCCGCCCGGTCGAGGTGCACGAGTGCGACGACGGCGGCAGCGGCGTCGGCAACAACGAGTGCGTACACGAGCTGCTCGACGAGGACGAGGTCGTCGCCCTGGTCGCCACCACCGCCCTGGACTACGCGGGCGCCTCCCGCGTCTCACGCGCGCGCGTGCCTGACATCGGCGGCCAGCCCATCGGTGCCGCCTACGACACCTACCCGCACCTCTACGGCATCTACGGCAGCCTCGCGCCCCGCCACGGCACCACCGGCTGGGACGGCAGGCAGTACGGCGGCACGGAGGTCTACCGCTACTTCAAGCGCGAGCACGGCGCCCGTACGGCCGCCGTCGTCTCGTACAACCAGGCCGCCTCCGCCGCCTACGCCCGGCTCGTCGAGCGGGGGCTGAGGGCCGAGGGCTACAAGGTCGTCACCGAGCAGGTCGACTTCGCGTTGCCCAACTTCCGCGCGGTGGCCGCCGATCTGAAGGAGCAGGGCGCCGACCTCGTCTTCGACGCCATCGACACCCACGGCAACGCCCGGCTGTGCAAGGCGATGGACGACGTCGGCGCCGAGGTCACCGCCAAGGTCACGAACGTACAGAACTGGACGTCCACCGTCGCCGAGGACTACAAGGACTCCCCGCGCTGCCGCAACGCCCTGTGGGCGACCGGATCGTCCCGCAACTTCGAGGACACGGACCAGGACGCCGTACGGGAGTTCCGGGACGCCACGAAGAGCCTCAAGGCGCACTCCCAGTGGCAGTTGGAGGGCTGGGCGGCGGCGATGTGGTTCACGGACGCGGCGAGGGCGTGCGCCGGCGAGGGCGTCACGCGCGCGTGCGTCGACGACTTCATGAACCGCAGCCAGGGATACACCGCCGACGGCCTGCTGATCCCGGTCAGGTTCGAGCGGCTGGCCGAGCCGCCCGAGAGCCGCCGGACCTGTCTGTCGGTGGCCCGCTGGGAGGACGGCAAGGGCTGGGTCTCCCAAGGAGACATGAACACCACGTGCTTCAAGGTCCCGCAGCTGTCGTATCAACCCTGACGGGCAACCAAAAGGCCGCATGGAAGGTCCAACTGACGGAGCAGAACCCCGAGGGAGGAACCGCACCGCATGACGACGCCCCTGTCGCACACCGCACCACTGCGCGCCGACTGCATCGCGGATTCGGCCGGCGGACTGACCTTCGACGTCAGCGCGACCGGGGCGACCGAGCCTGCCCACCTCGTCCTGCGCCACCGCGAGGGCCACGAGGAGGTCACCCTGCCGCTGGCCCCGTCCGCACACGGCCGCCTGCGCGCCGCGCTCCCCAGCAGCGTCTCCCTCCCCGAGGGCCACTGGGACGCGTACGCGCGCGTGACGGACGAGGAACCCCACCGCCTGGCACCGGGCGCGATGAAGGTGCACTCCCTCGCTTCTCGGGTCCCGTACGAGACCCGCCAGGGCAACCTGAGCGTCGAATGCCGGGTGCCGGCAACCCCCTTAGGGGCGCGGGACTGTGACGTTTGCGGCTCCGCCGCGCGGGCGCGATCAACCACGACGAACCCGCACTCGCCTGCGATATCCGCACCCCCGAGCTGTTAGGCGACTGGCAAACTCGCATCATGCTGGACACCTCCGCAAGACTCCTGCGGCTGCTCTCCCTCCTCCAGGCCCACCGAGAATGGTCCGGCGCCGCACTCGCCGAACGTCTCGGAGTAACGCCCCGCACGGTCCGCCGGGACGTCGACCGCCTGCGCGAACTCGGCTACCCCGTCAACGCCAGCCCCGGCACAGGCGGCGGCTACCAACTGGGCGCCGGAGCCGAGCTGCCACCCCTGCTCCTGGACGACGACGAGGCCGTCGCAGTCGCCATAGGCCTGCGCACGGCCGCAGGCCAGGGCATCGAGGGCATCGGTGAGACCTCCGTACGGGCCCTGGCCAAGCTGGAGCAGGTCCTGCCGAACCGGCTGCGCCGCCGCGTCGGTGCCCTGAACGCCTTCACGGTGCCGATGCTGCGCGGCCCCCAGCCCTCCGCCGTCGACCCTGCCGTCCTGACCGAGCTGGCCCACCTCTGCCGGGACGCCGAACGCCTGCGCTTCGAGTACCGGGATCACGAGGGCGCCCCCACCCGCCGGACCGTCGAACCGCACCGCCTGGTGTGCAGCGAGCGCCGCTGGTACCTGGTCGCCTGGGACCTGGACCGCGAGGACTGGCGTACGTTCCGCGCCGACCGCATCACACCCAGGCCGCCGCACGGCCCGCGCTTCACCCCGCGCACCCCGCCCGCCGAGGACCTCGCCGCGTACGTCTCCCGGGGCGTCTCCACGCGCGCGTACGCCTCGCACGCCGTCATCCGGCTGCTGGTGCCCCTGGAGGAGGCGGCCGGGAGCATCTCGCCCTCTGCCGGGCAGCTGGAGGCCGAGGGGCCCGACAGCTGCATCCTGCGCACCGGTGCCGGAAGCATCGACGTGATGGTGATCCATGTGATGCTGATGGGCTTCGAGTTCGAGGTCGTGGAGCCGGACGAGCTCGTCGAGGCGATCAGGACGGCTCACGGCCGGCTTGCTCGCTCTTTGGCTCGGGCTGCGGAGCCTCCAGCGCGTGCTCGGGGTGGTGCAGGTCGAACGCCGGGGACTCCGAGCGGATCCGCGGCAGCGTCATGAAGTTGTGCCGCGGGGGCGGGCAGGAGGTCGCCCACTCCAGGGAGCGGCCGTAGCCCCAGGGGTCGTCGACCTGGACCTTCTCGCCGTACTTGGCGGTCTTCCAGACGTTGTAGAGGAACGGCAGCGTCGACAGGCCCAGCAGGAACGCGCCGATCGTCGAGACCGTGTTCAGCGCCGTGAAGCCGTCGGCGGCGAGATAGTCGGCGTACCGGCGCGGCATGCCCTCCGCGCCCAGCCAGTGCTGCACCAGGAACGTGGTGTGGAAGCCGGTGAACAGCGTCCAGAACTGGATCTTGCCGAGCCGTTCGTCGAGCATCTTCCCGGTGAACTTCGGCCACCAGAAGTAGAAGCCGGCGAAGATCGCGAAGACGACCGTGCCGAAGACGACGTAGTGGAAGTGCGCGACCACGAAGTACGTGTCCGTGACGTGGAAGTCCATCGGCGGCGACGCCAGGATCACCCCGGTCAGCCCGCCGAAGAGGAACGTCACGAGGAAGCCCACCGACCACAGCATCGGGGTCTCGAAGGACAGCGAGCCCTTGATCATGGTGCCGGTCCAGTTGAAGAACTTCACGCCCGTCGGCACCGCGATCAGGAAGCTCATGAACGAGAAGAACGGCAGCAGCACCGCGCCCGTCGCGAACATGTGGTGCGCCCACACCACCACCGACAGCCCCGTGATCGCCATCGTGGCCGCGACCAGCGTCAGATAGCCGAACATCGGCTTGCGCGAGAAGACCGGGATGATCTCGGTGATGATGCCGAAGAACGGCAGCGCGATGATGTACACCTCGGGGTGGCCGAAGAACCAGAACAGGTGCTGCCACAGGATCGCCCCGCCGTTGGCCGCGTCGAAGACCTGCGCGCCGAACCGCCGGTCCGCCTCCAGCACCAGCAGCGCCGCCGCGAGCACCGGGAACGCCATCAGGATCAGGATCGACGTGAACAGCGTGTTCCAGGTGAAGATCGGCATCCGGAACATCGTCATGCCGGGGGCGCGCATCCCGATGATCGTGGTGATGAAGTTGACCGCGCCGAGGATCGTGCCGAAGCCCGCCAGCGCCAGGCCCATGATCCACAGGTCGGGGCCGATGCCGGGGGAGCGCTCCATGCTGTTGAGCGGCGCGTAGGCGAACCAGCCGAAGGAGGCCGGCCCGTCCGGCACGATCAGCCCGCCCATCACGATCAGGCCGCCGAAGAGGAACAGCCAGTACGAGAACATGTTGAGCCGGGGGAAGGCCACGTCCGGGGCGCCGATCTGCAGCGGCATGAGCTCGTTGGCGAAGCCCGCGAAGGTCGGGGTCGCGAAGAGCAGCAGCATGATCGTGCCGTGCATGGTGAACATCTGGTTGAACTGCTCGTTGGTCAGCAGCTGCAGCCCCGGCCGGGCGAGCTCGGCCCGCATCAGCAGCGCCATGACACCGCCGGCCAGGAAGAACACGAACGACGTGATCAGGTAGAGATGCCCGATCTTCTTGTGGTCGGTGGTGGTCAGCCAGTCGACGACCACACGGCCGCCGGGCTCCCTCATCCCCATGGGCCGTGCCGTAGCCCCCACGGTCTGCGTCCCCATCGCTCGCTCGCCCCTTCGCTCGTCGCGCCCCGGGCCCGCTGAAGCCCGCGCCGCACGCGCCGACGCGAGCTCACGCCATGATGCTCGCGTCGGCAGCGCTCCGACAGGGGGCGTACGGAGGTTCTGTGTCGGGACCATGTATTTCCTGTGCGGAACCGGCTCCCGCGTTCCGTGCGCCCGCTGCGGCAGCAGCCAATGACACGCAGAGGGAAAAGGAGTCCAGGGGCAGTTCCCCGGGCACTTTTCCGCCGCTCTATTGGCGGGGTAGTCGCGACACGCGGGAATTACGATCGAATGCCTGCAGAAGGCCTACGGAACCGCTCGTCCGTGTGACGAAGTGAGACCGAAACACGTGTCGTGATTCTGTGACAAAAGCGTGACGTGAGAGGGATCTGTGACCTGGGTGGCCGCTACAAAGGTTCCCGGTCCGCCCTGGCCGGATGCTTCACACAGGGCCTAGCGTGGCGACATGGCACCCATTCCGAAACCCCCTGCCGAACCCCAGGACAGCCCGGACACCTATGTCGGACTCGCCGCCGACCGGGCCGAGCAGCTCGCCCGCGACCGGGGGTGGTCGACGGTGCGTTCGCTGGCGCCGGGGACAATCATCACCATGGAATACCGGAGCGGCCGCCTGAACTTCGAGGTCGAGGACGGCCAGGTGAAGCGGGCCTGGAAGGGCTGACGACGGGCGAAGGCCCCGGTTCCCGCCGAGGAACCGGGGCCTTCGCCGTGCGGAGGTGGTGGTGCGTACCGAACCTCGCTGTCAGGGCAGGTCAGCCGCCTGTGAGCGGGCGGGCTGCCGGGGCCGTGCCGCGGGTGATGCGGTCCGTGTGCGGCGGGCGGCGGCTGCCGACCGGGGTGACCGGCGTGCGCTCCGCGCGGGCCGTGTGCGGGCTGGGCGCCAGGTGATAGACGGGTGCCCGGGGCGAGCGTGACGCGGGGGCCGCCTCGCGTGCGGCGACCTCCTCGTCGGCCGCCGTGGGGCGCGGCTTGAGCCGCACGGGGACCTCGACCGGGGCGGCCGGCGCGGCAAAGGTGCCGGCCCGGCGCTCGCGCCAGCGGTCGCGCAGGTCGAAGATCGCGATCTCGGAGCGGGCGATCAGCGGCTCGAACCACGGCAGGGCGAGCAGGATCAGCAGGCCGGCGGCCCAGCCGAGCAGCACGTCGCTCAACCAGTGCGTACCGAGGTAGACGGTGGACAGTCCCACGCCCAGCGAGGTCACCGCCGACAGGGCCGACAGCCAGCGGCGCGCTCTCGGGGTCGAGGCCAGATAGGCCAGGATTCCCCAGGTCACCACGGCGTTGGCGGTGTGGCCGCTGGGAAATATATCGCCGCCCAGCCACATCTCGTTCGAGCCGATGCTGGTCGCGTAGTGCGGTCCGAGGCGGCCCATGCCGATCTTGGCGGCGCCGACGGTGATGTTCAGCAGGAGCAGCGAGACACCGAGTGCGAGCAGCGGCCGCAGCGTGTGCTGCCGCCAGGAGCGCCAGCCCAGCCAGGCCGCGACCATCACGGCGGTGGGGCCGCGCTGGCCGAGCACCACGTAGTAGTCGACGAAGGCGTGGATCTCCGACCACTGCTGGTACGGCCGGAAGAACATGACCTGCCAGTCCAGGCGGACCAGCCACGAGGTGATGACGACGGCCCACACGATCGCCCCGTAGAAGGCCAGGGTCGCCGAGAGCAGCACGACCCTGTGCCGGCTCATCTTCGGCACATCGATGTGGGCCGGTCGTTCCGGCTCACGGTCCAGCCTGGCGAACACCCGGTCCAGACGGGTGAGCTTCGGTTTGGTACGCACCCAATCGACGTTACAGCGAGTGAGCTCAGATCCCGGTCGATTCCACCGCTTTGTGATGACGATGTGATGTGGGATTCCTCTCAAAGGCCGGGCTATTTCCTGCGACTCACAATCGACGGTGGTCGCGCCCTTCAATTCCTTTGATCATTCCAGCGCATGGTTTTATGCGGTTTATGAATTAGTTCACCGAAAGCTGGTTCTGAATTCTTCCGGCGCTCATCGGATGGACGCCACCCGGTCACGGGGGACCGGAGCCGTTCAGCCAGAACGCCCCGTAGAGCGCCGACGCCCCCGCGATGAGCGCCAGCACCGCGGCCGACCTGCGCGTTCGCAGCCGGGCCAGGGCAAGGGCGAGCGGGAACAGCAGCGGGAAGGCGGGCAGCAGCAGGCGCGGTTTCGAGCCGAAGTAGCTCGACGCGCACAGGGCGAGCGCGGTGACGACCCCCGCGTACACCAGCAGCGCGAGCGGCTGGCGCTGCCGGACGCAGACCACGTACAGCCACACCACCAGACCGACCCCCGCGATCAGTGCGAGGCCCGCGAGTGCCGACGGAATCGACGTGAACTTGTCGGCGACGAAACGCGCGAAGGCGTAACCCCCGTCGAAGCCGTTGCGCCAGCCGGCCTGGACGTCGAGATAACCGAGCGGGCCCTTGCCGGTGCGGTGGCCGACCCACAGCACATAGCCGGCGGCGCCCAGGGGCGCCAGCAGCATGCCGAGGGCGCGCCGGGAGTCCTGTGCGCGGTCGGCGGGCGCCACCCTTCGATCCCGCACGAACGAGGTGATCCCGGCCGCCCACACCGCCGCCACGACGGCGAGACCGACCGGACGGGTCAGACCGGCCAGCAGGGCCAGGGAGCCCGCCGTCAGCCAGCGTCCGGTCAGCACCGCGTACAGCGACCAGGCCGCCAGCGCCGTGAACAGCGACTCGCTGTACGCCATCGACTGCACGATCCCGACCGGCAGCACCGCCCACAGCAGCACCGCACAGACCCCGGCCCGGCGGCCGTACACATGGTCGGCGACCGCGAAGATCCCCCAGGCCGCGGCTAGCGAGGCGAGCAACGAGACCAGGAAACCGGCGTCGGCGTACGACAGCGGGGTCACCGCCGCGACCGCCCGCTCCAGCCAGGGCAGCAGCGGGAAGAAGGCGAGGTTGGAGTGGACGTCGCCGTTCGGCAGCCGCACCTCGTAGCCGTATCCCAGCTCGGCGACCCTCGTGTACCACAGCGCGTCCCAGCGGGCGGTCAGCAGCGTGTACGCGCTTTTGCCGGACGGCGCGCTCCACAGGGTCAGCGCGAGCAGCCCCAGGGCACGTACGGCCGCGTACCCGAGGAGGGCCGGGGCCGCGCGCTTCAGGGCCGAAGGGGCGGGAGGGGCGGCCACGCGCGTAGAGAGGTCGGTCACGGGCCCGATTATCGACCTGGCGGGGAACCGGGCGGGCAAGCTCGGGTGTGCTGCAGACGGGGAGAGGAGTGGCGTACGCCACACCTGTTCCGCTGGGAGTGTGAGAGGTCCGCCACTCGGCACCGACGCGGACTCGCGTACCCTGACGATTCACTCGCTTCGTTGCGCGGGCCGGAGACCACCGCTCCTCTCCGGCCGAGTCACGGGGAGTCCCCACCCCGTGAGCCCGCCGGGGCGAGGGAACATCTGGGAGGTACGTACATGACCGGTCCGACCACGGCTGCCGCTGCGCTGCGCCGTCGGGCGGCCGGGGCCGGTGCCAACCGCTGGGTCGTCCTGGTCGTCCTGTGCGTCAGCCTGCTCCTCGTCGCCGTCGACGCGACCGTGCTGCACGTGGCGGTGCCCGCCGTCACCGAGGACCTCAGGCCCGGCGCGATAGAACTGCTCTGGATCGTCGACATCTACCCGCTGGTCTGCGCCTCGCTGCTGATCCTCTTCGGCACGCTCGGCGACCGCGTGGGCCGCAGACGGGTCCTGCTGCTCGGATACGGCCTCTTCGGCCTCGCCTCCGGCCTCGCCGCCCTCGCGCACGACCCGCAGGTGCTGATCCTGGCCCGCGCCCTGCTCGGCGTCGGCGGCGCGATGATCATGCCCGCGACGCTGTCGATCCTGCGCCAGGTCTTCCCGGACCGACGCGAGCGTGCCCTCGCGATCGGTATCTGGAGCGCCGTGGCCGCGGTGGGCGCGGCGGTCGGGCCGCTGCTCGGCGGCTTCCTCCTCGAGCACTTCTGGTGGGGCTCGGTCTTCCTCGTCAACATCCCGCTGATGCTGGTCAGCCTCCCGGTGGGACGCCTGCTGCTGCCCGAGTCCAAGGGTGACGGCCGTGGTCCCTGGGACGTGGTCGGCGCGCTGCTCGCGGCGGGTGGCCTGTTCGGCGTGGTGCTGGGCGTGAAGCGGCTCGGCGGCGGGGAGCCGCCGGCCAGCCTGTTCACCCTGGTGCCGCTGGTGGTCGGCGCGGCACTGCTGGTCCTCTTCGTACGACGGCAGAAGCGCCGGGCGCATCCGCTGGTCGACCTCAGGATGTTCGCGCGACCGGCGTTCAGTACGTCCGTCGGGTGCATCGTCCTGGCCATGCTCGCGCTGGTCGGGCTCGAACTGATCGCGGCGCAGTATCTGCAGCTGGTGCTGGGGCTGTCGCCGCTGGAGACAGGGCTGCGGCTGCTGCCGCTGACCTTCGCCGCGATGGCGGCGGGGCTGGCGGGCGCGCGGATGCTGCGGCGTTTCGGGCCGCGGCGGATGGTGTGCGCCGGGTTCGTTCTGACGGCCGTCGCGGTGCTGCTGCTGACGGCGATGGGCGGCGAGGACAATCCCGGGCTGCTGCTGTTCGGGTTCCTGCTGCTGGGCTTCGGGCTGGAGACGACGCTGTTCGGGGCGTACGAGTCGATGCTGAGCGAGGCTCCGCAGGAGCAGGCCGGCGGGGCGGCGGCGATCGGGGAGACGTCGTACCAGCTCGGCGCCGGGATCGGGATCGCGTTGCTGGGCAGCGTGATGAACGCGGCGTATGCCCCCGGGCTGTCGAGCGTGTCGGGTGTGCCGGCATCGGCCTCCGCGGCTGCCTCGCACTCGCTGGGGGAGGCCTACGAGGTTGCTGCGCAGCTGGGCGGGTCTGCGGGGGTGGCCCTGCAGCGGGCGGCCCGGGACTGTTTTGTGCACGGGCTGCATGTGACGTTGCTGGTGAGCGCGGGGTTGTTGCTGCTGGGGGCGGTGATGGCGTTGCGGTTGCCGCGCGTGATGCAGTGTGAGCCCGCTGCCGTGGAGGCAGAGATTCCTGCGCCTCGGGAAGTCGTGGAGTCCCGCGTCTCCGCTTGACCGGCCTTCTCCCACCCACGCACCACCCGTTTCCAGTTCGTTGATGGGTGGACGTCTCCTGTGGGGGCTCCTCGCCGTCGGCGGCTTGCGGTGTGTGGGCCGCGGGTCGCGATGCGTGGACCTGGTCGCAGTGCGTGGAAGTGGTCGCCGCCAGTCGAAGGTCAGTGCGGTGGAAACGGCCGTCATGCGCCGAAAGGTCGCCGTGAGTCGTAACTGCCAGCGCGGGAAACGGCCGCCATGCGTCGAAGCGGCCTCTGTGCGCCGAAAAATCCTCCATGCGTCGAAACGGCCTCCCTGCGTCGAATCCGCCATGCGTCGAAGCGGCCGCCGTGTATGGAAACGGTCGGTGCGGGTGGAAACGGTCGCCGTGTGTGGGCCCTGCACTGGACGTGCGGGACACTCCGTCGTAGCGTCTGCCCCAGAGTCGTAACTAGCAGTGCTAGTTTTAGTCGTCGCCGGAGGGTGGTCCATGTCCGCGTCCTCGAAGTTGCCCCCGTTCGATCCCGCTGATCCCCTCGGCATCGATGACCTCCTGGAGCCCGAGGACCTGGCGATCCGGGGCACCGTACGGGCTTGGGCGGCGGATCGGGTCGTGCCGTATGTCGCCGAGTGGTACGAGAAGGGCGAGCTGCCGGAGATCCGTGAGCTCGCCCGTGAGCTGGGGGGGATCGGCGCTCTCGGGATGTCCCTCGACGGGTACGGGTGTGCCGGTGCCTCCGCCGTGCAGTACGGGCTCGCCTGTCTGGAGCTCGAGGCCGCCGACTCCGGAATTCGGTCCCTGGTCTCTGTGCAGGGCTCTCTCGCCATGTACGCCATTCACCGGTTCGGCAGCGAGGAGCAGAAGCAGCAGTGGCTGCCCCGTATGGCTTCCGGCGAGGTCATCGGGTGCTTCGGGCTGACCGAGCCCGATCACGGCTCCGACCCGGCCTCCATGCGGACGTACGCCAAGCGCGACGGCTCCGACTGGGTGCTGAACGGGCGGAAGATGTGGATCACCAACGGGTCCGTCGCCGGGGTCGCCGTGGTGTGGGCGCAGACGGAGGAGGGGATTCGCGGGTTCGTCGTGCCGACCGACAGCGGTGGGTTCTCCGCGCCCGAGATCAAGCACAAGCTGTCGCTGCGCGCCTCCGTCACCAGTGAGCTCGTCCTCGACGACGTACGGCTGCCCGCCGATGCCGTGCTGCCGGAGGTCGTCGGGCTCAAGGGGCCGCTCAGCTGTCTGTCGCACGCCCGGTACGGGATCGTGTGGGGTGCCATGGGTGCGGCGCGGTCGTGCTTCGAGGCCGCCGTCGACTACGCGAAGTCACGGGAGCAGTTCGGCCGGCCGATCGGGGGCTTCCAGCTCACCCAGGCCAAACTCGCCGACATGGCGCTGGAACTGCACAAGGGGATTCTGCTCGCCCACCACCTGGGGCGGCGCATGGACGCCGGCCGCCTGCGTCCCGAGCAGGTCAGCTTCGGCAAGCTCAACAACGTCCGCGAGGCCATCGACATCTGCCGTACGGCCCGGACGATTCTGGGTGCCAACGGGATCTCGCTCGAATATCCCGTGATGCGGCACGCCACCAACCTCGAATCGGTGCTCACCTATGAGGGCACCGTCGAGATGCACCAGCTCGTGCTGGGCAAGGCGCTCACCGGACTCGACGCGTTCCGGTAGACCCCGCGCGGGAGGCAGGGCCGGTGAGCGGCCCTGCCTCAGCTCTGGTTGTAGAAGCCGTCCTCGCGGTGCGGTGCCCGCTCGCCGCTGATGATCTCCGTGTCGGCCGGGGTCAGCAGGAACACCCGGTTGGACACGCGGTCGATCGAGCCGCGCAGACCGAAGATGAGCCCCGCCGCGAAGTCGACGACGCGCTTGGCGTCGGCGGGCTCCATGGCCGTGAGGTTCATGATGACCGGGACCCCGTCCCGGAACAGCTCGCCGATGGCGCGGGCGTCCCGGAAGCTGTCCGGGGTGACCGTGCCGATACGGCGGCCCTTCTCCTCGGCGACATCCGACGCCACCTTGACCCGCGGGTCGGTGACCCAGGCATCCCCGGGCTCGGTCCCTTCGGAGTAGTCGTCGTCGTAGTAACGCTCGTCATCGTTGTCGTCAACGAGGCCCAGCCAGGCACTCGCCTTGCGCACCGATCCCATGGACGCCTCCTCTCACAGCGGTCTTTCTTCCATTCCGCATCCCTATGGTCATCCATGATGCGGACGTCGTGCCAAGTGGATAGACGCCGCGCGGGGGGTTTGTGACGGTACTGGTGCACAGCGGATCCGTCGAGAGCCCGTGTCCCCCAAGGGGCATGCCACGTACGGCTGCTGACTGTGAGTGAAATATGATTCTTCGCGGCGTATGGGTGAGACGGGGTGCGTACGGGTGAACGAGGCCGCCGTCGCGACCGGTACTCCGGTCGGTACGATGCGGCAGCTCAGCGTCACAGGAAACGTCACAGCAACGTCGTAAGAACCTCGGGGGGACGTCGTGTTCGGAATCGTCAGGCCATGTCGTCATCGGCTCGGAGAACAGCTCGCCGGCCAATGGATGGCGCATTTGTGCGGGTTGTGCCTCTCGTTGCGCGGAGACCACGGTCAGCTCGCGCGGATCGTGACGAACTACGACGGGCTCCTCATCTCCGTTCTGACGGAGGCTCAGGCCGAGCGGGACAGTGGACTGCGGCGTACGGCGGGACCGTGCCCGTTGCGCGGGATGCGCACCGCGTCCGTCGCGCAGGGTGAGGGTGCGCGGCTCGCCGCCGCCGTCTCGCTGGTGCTCGCCTCGGCCAAGGTGCGCGACCATGTGGCCGACGGGGACGGGCTGCTGGCCCGTAAGCCGGTGGCCCTCGCCGCGCGCCGGGTGGCCGCGGGCTGGGGTGCGGCGGGTGCCCGTACCGGCTCGGCCGTCGGGTTCGACACCGCCGTACTCGTCGACGCGGTGGACCGGCAGCTCGGCATCGAGGCGCTGGCCGGGCCCGGGACGCCGATCCTCGCCGTCACCGAACCGACCGAGACGGCGACCGCCGCCGCCTTCGCGCACACCGCGATCCTGGCCGGACGGCCGCACAACGCCGAGCCGCTCGCCGAGGCCGGGCGCCTCTTCGGACGGCTGGCGCATCTCCTGGACGCGGTGGAGGATCAGGCCGCTGACGCCGCGTCGGGTGCGTGGAACCCGCTGACGGCCACTGGGACCTCGCTCGCCGAGGCGCGGCGGCTCGCCGACGACGCGGTGCAGGGGGTGCGGTTGGCGCTGCGTGAAGTCGAGTTCACCGATGCCGGACTCGCCCATCTCTTGCTGGTGCACGAGCTGCGGCGCTCGGTGGACCGGGCGTTCGGCACGGTGCCGACGTGTGCGTCGCATCAGCCCGGCCCCTATGGACAGCAGCCGCAGCAGGGGCCGTACGGGGCGCCGCAGAATCCGTATGCCGGTGGCGGGAATCCGTACGCCGGCGGGAATCCGTACGCGGGTGGCGGGGGCGCGCCCGGTGGTGGTGCCGGTGGCTTCGGCGGAGGCGGCGGTGGTGACTTCGGCGGGTTCGGCGGTGGACCGGCCCCGCAGCCGCCGAAGGGGCGGCGTGGGTTCTGGGCCGGCTGCGGAATGTTCTGGCTGCTGTGCTGCACCTGCAAGCTGTGCTGTGCGAAGGAGTACGAGGGCCCGTGGTCCCGCAAGAAGCGCGAGGGCTGCTGCCGGGACTGCGACTGCGACGGCTGCGACTGCTGCTGCCCCTGCGACGGCTGCTAGGACTGTCCGGAGCGGCGACTTCCGGACATCCCCGGTACGGGGGTGGCGAGGGCTGACGGTGGGCAAAGGCGTCCAACTTTCATAGATCGTTCAAAGGTTGACGGCCGAAAGGCGCCCTTGCGGCTACCCGACGTTCGGCCGAATACTCCCCCTCAGCGCTTGTCAGGGGCACGGCGTGTTCGGAATCCGGGCACACGGCCCGCTGACTGCGCCTCACGGGCCCCGACCCCACGCGGGCCCCCGACTTCCCTTGGAGGGAACGAAAAAGTGAGGATCAAGCGCACCACCCCCCGCAGCGGCATTACGAGACGGACCCGGCTGATCGCCGTTTCCTCCGGACTCGTGGCCGCAGCCGCGATCGCGATCCCCAACGCGAACGCCGTGGACACGCCCACCACCTTCAGCGCCGCCCAGCTCAAGAGCGCCAGCGGTTCGGTGCTGAAGGCCGACATCCCGGGCACCGCCTGGGCGGTCGACAGCAAGACCAACCGCGTGATGGTGACCGTCGACAGCACGGTCTCCCAGGCGGAGATAGCGAAGATCAAGGAGCAGGCGGGCAGCAATGCCGACGCGCTCACGATCAAGCGCACCCCCGGCAAGTTCAACAAGCTGATCCAGGGCGGCGACGCCATCTATGCGAGTAGCTGGCGCTGCTCCCTCGGCTTCAACGTCCAGAGCAGCAACGGCACCCAGTACTTCCTGACCGCCGGCCACTGCACCGACGGCGCGGGCACCTGGTACTCCAACTCCGGCCGCACCCAGGTCATCGGCTCGACCGCCGGCTCCAGCTTCCCGGGCAACGACTACGGCATCGTGCGCTACTCCGGGTCCGTCAGCCGCCCCGGCACCGCGAACGGCGTGGACATCACCCGCGCGGCCACGCCGAGCGTGGGCACCACCGTCATCCGCGACGGCTCCACGACCGGCACGCACAGCGGCCGTGTCACCGCCCTGAACGCGACCGTCAACTACGGCGGCGGCGACATCGTCTCCGGTCTGATCCAGACCAACGTCTGCGCCGAGCCCGGTGACTCCGGCGGTTCGCTGTACGGCAGCAACGGCACCGCGTACGGTCTCACCTCCGGCGGCAGCGGCAACTGCACCTCCGGTGGCACGACCTTCTTCCAGCCGGTCACGGAGGCCCTCAGCGCCTACGGTGTCAGCGTCTACTGACGTTCGCGCCGGACATCGTCACCTGATGGCCTGACCTGCAGCCAGCAGCACGCGAGCCCCCGCACGCAACCGCCGTGCGGGGGCTCGTTATTGTCGACGCCGTCACGGGGGAGGGAGCGGAGTTGGAGTTCGACGACCGGCAACGGCGGGTCCGGCGCAGCCCGTTGCTGTTCGTGGCGCCGCTCGTACTGCTCATCCTGCTGACAGTGGTGCTGCTGTGGGAGATCGTGCGGTCGAACGTGACCGGCCCGGCGAGCCAGGAGTGGCCCTGGCGGCTGCGCCTGATGGACATGAACCCCCTGGGCAGCCTGCTGGCCGTCGCGCTCGCCGCCGTGTTCGGCCGGGCCCAGTACGGGCGGACGGTGCGGCCCGCACTGGGCTGGAGCTCCAGTTGGACGGTCGGCGACCTCGGTCCGGACGAGCCGGCCTGGAGCGTGGAGATAGTGAACGGCGGCTCGCAGCACGCCGTTGTGGAACGCGTGGACTACTGCTTCGTCCCGCATGGCGGGGAGCCCACCGAGTGGACCGACCACGCCGGGCTGCGGGAGGCGCTCGCCGAGCGAGGGCTCCTCCAGGGCAAGAACTACTACCTCCGGCTGACCGGTGCGGGGTTCCCCCTGGGCAGCGGGGGGATGCGGGCGGGGGCCTACGGCCGGCGGTTCGTGGACGAGATCGATCAGCTGCGCATGCGGCTGCGGGTCACCGACGCCGTGGGCGACAGCCATGAGCGGACCATGGACCTGATGCGAGGCGCCCGGCTGGACTGGCCGGGCAGCCGTCCGCGGCGCTCCTCCGGGTGAGGCGGCCGCGCGTCGGCACCGAGGGCGGTCCCGCCGTCATCGCACGGGCTGCGGCGGTGTGGCGCAGAGCCAGTCCAGTACGGCGGGCACGGCCTCCAGCGCCCCGAAGTGGCCCGCGTCCGGCTCCAGGACGGGACGGGCGCGGGGGATGCGGGCCGCGAGCCACTTGAAGTGGCCCACCGGCGAGAACGTGTCCAGAGCGCCGTGCCACAGCAGGACCGGCCGGGTGACGGCGGCCGGTTCGAAGCCCCAGTCGCTGAGCAGGGCGAGGTTGTCGTCGAGCCAGCCGTACGCCGAAGTGCGCAGCGCCTCACGGTAGTTGCGCAGCAGCATCTCGCCGACGGCCGGCCGCGAGACGATCCGCCGGTCGGCGTCGGTGAGCCCGTCACGGATGGACACCAGCAGCTGTGCGGGATCCCTGCGGATGGCGGCGGCGCGGGCGGCGAGCCGCTCGGCGTGGCCGAGCGGGTCGGTGAGCGCCCGGGTGTACTCCTCGACGTTGGACTCGGCCATCCCGTCGAACCAGCTCAGCCCCTCCGCGTCCGGCGGCGCGGGGGACACCAGCGCCGCCGCCCGCCGTACCCGCGCCGGCAGCAGCGCGGCGCAGGCCAGCGCGTGCGGGGCGCCGCCCGAGCGGCCGAGGACGGCGAACCGGTCGAGCCCCAGGGCGTCCGCCAGTTCCGCCACGTCGCGGGCGGCGTCGGCCACCCTGCGGCCCGGCAGGCGGTCCGAACCTCCGTATCCGGGGCGGTCGTAGGCGATGAACCGTGCCCCTGGGTGCGCTGCCATGACGTCCTCGGGCACCACTCCGAGGCGGCAGCCGGGGGTGCCGTGCAGCAGCACCACCGGCGTGCCGTCCGGGTCGCCGCGCTCCTCGACCGTCAGCCACCGCCCGTCGTGCATCCGTACGCCGTCGACCACCTGTGTCCTCCGTCTCCCCTTCGCGTACATCCCGGAGTTACCGTCGAAGTACACACCTCGTGCGCCTCATTCGGACCCCGGGGGGTCGTCATGGTCGAGGAGCTGGTCGCGGCGGGAGTGACACTCGCGTCCGCCGGAGCGGTGTACGTGGCGGCGGCAGCGCGGGTCGTCAAGCAGTACGAGCGGGGGGTGGTCTTCCGGCTCGGGAAGCTGCGCTCCCAGGTGCGCGGGCCCGGGTTCACCATGATCGTTCCGGGCGTCGACAAGATGCGCAAGGTGAACATGCAGATCGTGACGATGCCCGTGCCCGCGCAGGAGGGCATCACCCGGGACAACGTCACCGTGCGGGTCGACGCCGTCGTCTACTTCAAGGTGACCTCGCCGGCCGAGGCGGTCGTACGGGTGGAGGACTACCGGTTCGCGGTCTCGCAGATGGCGCAGACGTCGCTGCGGTCCATCATCGGCAAGAGCGAGCTCGATGATTTGTTGTCCAATCGCGAAAAGCTCAACCAAGGGCTGGAGTTGATGATCGACAGCCCGGCTGTCGAGTGGGGCGTGACGATCGACCGGGTGGAGATCAAGGATGTGTCGCTGCCCGAGACCATGAAGCGGTCGATGGCGCGGCAGGCGGAGGCCGATCGGGAGCGGCGGGCGCGGCTGATCAACGCCGACGCGGAGTATCAGGCCTCGAAGAAGCTGGCGGAAGCGGCTCATCAGATGGCCGACGCGCCGGCGGCTCTGCAGCTGCGGCTGCTGCAGACGGTGATGGCGGTGGCGGCTGAGAAGAACTCCACGTTGGTGCTGCCGATTCCGGTGGAATTGTTGCGGTTTCTGGAGAAGGGTGCGCAGGTCGCGGCCCCTGGGCGCGGCGAAACCCCGCCCCTGGAAATCCGCTTGGATTCGGATCCCGAAGGGTCGAATTCAAGACAGGAGTAGACCTAACACGCTGCTTATGGTTCGCTCGCTTGCGGTGTTTGCTGCGCGAAGGGAGCGGGCGTGACTGTGCACGGTCAAGACAGTAGGGGGAGCGCAACCGTGTTCTACGCGCGTCCTGAAGTCGACCTTGTGCGCTCCCTGTGGGCACCGGAATAGTGAACGTTGTTCAACCGGCCCGGGCGCGGCTTTTGTTGTGCGCCGCCTTCGTTGCCGTACGCCTTCCGGTTCGTGAGGTCCCCACAACCTCTCGGGCCGACCCCCCACAGGAGGACGTGAGTTGAAGCACCGACGCATACCCAAGCGGCGTGCAGCCGTGGCAGGTGCGGGTATCGCCGCACTGGTGGCCGCGGGAGTGACCTTCCAGACTGCGAACGCGAGTGAGACGCCTGAGGCGTCCGCGCCGAAGACCCTGTCGCTCGGCGCGGCCGGAAAGCTCGCCTCGACGCTCGCCAAGGACCTCGGCGCCGATGCCGCGGGTACCTACTACGACGCGCAGACCAAGAACCTTGTGGTGAACGTCCTCGACGAGGCCGCCGCCGACGCCGTCGAGGCGGCCGGGGCCAAGGCGCGGGTCGTCGAGAACTCGCTCGCCGAGCTGAAGAGCGCGCGTACGGCGCTCAAGCAGGACGCGACCATTCCGGGCACGTCCTGGGTGACGGACCCCACGACCAACAAGATCGTCGTGACCGCCGACCGTACGGTGTCCGACGCCGAGTGGGCCAAGCTCGGCAAGGTGGTCGACGGGCTGGGTGCCACGGCCGAACTCCAGCGGACCAAGGGGGAGTTCAAGCCCTTCATCGCGGGTGGTGACGCGATCACCGGTGGCAGCGGGCGCTGCTCGCTCGGCTTCAACGTGGTCAAGGGCGGTGAGCCCTTCTTCCTGACCGCCGGGCACTGCACCGAGTCCATCTCCACCTGGTCGGACTCCAGCGGCAAGGAGATCGGCGCCAACGAGACGTCCAGCTTCCCGGACAACGACTACGGGCTGGTCAAGTACACCTCGGAGGTCGACCACCCGAGCGAGGTCAACCTCTACAACGGCTCCACGCAGAAGATCACGGGGGCGGCCGAGGCCACCGTCGGCATGGCGGTCACCCGCAGCGGTTCCACCACGAAGGTGCACGACGGCAAGGTGACCGGGCTCGACGCCACCGTGAACTACGGCAACGGTGACATCGTCAACGGGCTGATCCAGACCGACGTCTGCGCCGAGCCGGGGGACAGTGGTGGGTCGCTGTTCTCCGGGGACAAGGCGATCGGGCTGACCTCCGGGGGCAGCGGTGACTGCACCTCCGGCGGGGAGACGTTCTTCCAGCCGGTGACCGAGGCGCTGTCGGCGACGGGGACCGAGATCGGCTGACGGTTCGTCGCGTCGCTTGGTTCGCTCGTGAAGTCCCGCCCCTGTGTGGGGGCGGGGCTTTGCGTGTTTGGTGCGGGTTGTGGCGCGTATGCCTGCGGCGGCCTGTGCTGCCCTGTGGGGGTTCGCGTAGCGCCTGCGGTCGGTGGGTGGGTCGGGGCCGCGCCGGGGGGTGTCCGTCCTCGGTCGGGCGGTTGCTGAGTCTCAAGAGGTGCTGTTTCTTGACGCCCGCCGCTGCGGGCGGACACCCCCCGGCACGTCCCCTTCCCGCCGTACGCGACTGCGAGCCGGTGGGGGTCGCGCGCGTGCTACCGCGCCTTCGTGGCCGTTCGCAGGCTCGCCGCCAGGAATGTGATCGCGATGCCCGCTGCCGCCCAGGCCGAGAGGACCAGGAGCGCGGCGGTCATGTCGTTGCCCTTGAAGTAGGCGATCGAGCGGGTTGCCCAGGTGCCGGCACCCGGTGGCAGTGCTGGGCCGAGGTCTCTCCAGAACGGGGGGAGCAGTGGGGGTGGGAGGGCGCCGCCTGCGCTGGGGTTGCCCAGGATGACGATGATCAGGATGACCAGGCCGATGCCGGCCAGGCCGAAGGTGGCCTGGAAGGCCAGGGTGGCCGCGCCCACCGCGAAGACGATCAGGGCGCCGAGGCCCCAGAGGGCGGCGATGCTGCCGGGCAGGGCGTCGAGGATGGGGCCGACGATCAGGGCGCCGCCGAGGCCGCCGGCGATGGCCACCAAGGCCATGGCGATGAGGCGGATCGCCGAGCGTCTGGGGGTGGGGCGGCCGGCGCCCGCGCTGATCGTCATGATCGAGGCGCAGAGGTAGCCACCCACGCACCAGCCGACGGTCAGGTAGAAGGACGTGAGTCCGTTGGCGTCCTGGCGGTCGGCCGGGGCCACGTCGAGGGTGCGGAGTGTGCGGGCCTCGGATTTTTCGAGGGTGGTGACGAGGGTCTCCAGGGTGGTGGCCAGTACTCTGCCGCCTCCGGTGGCGACCAGGAGGGTGTCGGTGGTGGCTGTCGGGTTGATCAGCAGGGCGCCGTCGATGTCGCGGTTCAGGATCTGCTTGCGGGCCGTCGCCTCGTCGGTCACGGCGCGGGCGTCGAGGGGGTCGCCGGGCAGGTTCTGCAGTTTGGTCACTGCTTGCTGGGCGGCTGCTTGGGGGGCTACGACGCCGAAGGGGACGTCCTTGGGTTTCGGGTCGTGCAGTGCGCCTACGTAGGAGGCGATGAAGAGCAGGGCCAGCGCCACCGTGCCGATCACGAGCAGCGTGGCTCGTGGAGTGACCGCGTCCTTCACTTCGGCCAGGAAGGGGCTGCGGGGAGTGTCGGCGCCGGTGGTCTGCGTCATGCCCCCACGGTCCGGGGTGCGAGGTGTTTGCGCAGGTGGGAGGCGACCGAACGGATGTCGTACGAGTGTTCGAGAAAGGGGCCGGAAATGGTCTATGGTGGGGGTGGGAGAGTTGGGAACTGATGTTCGAGGATCGGTGTTCGAAGCCGGTCCCGGGCTCATGAGTGCGGGAGGTGCGTGTGCCGGGGTTCACGCATCTGCACACCGCCTCCGGGTTCTCCATGAGGTACGGCGCCTCGCATCCGGAGCGGCTGGCCGAGCGTGCCTCCGAGCAGGGCATGGATGCCCTGGCCCTCACTGATCGCGACACGCTCGGGGGTGCGGTCCGGTTCGCCAAGGCCTGCGCGGCGGCGGGGGTGCGGCCGTTGTTCGGCGTCGAGCTGGCCGTGGAGGAGTTCGACCTCTCGTCGGCGGGTGGCTCTGCGCGGCGGCGCGCTCCGGTGCGGGGTGGCGCCTTTGTCGATGAGTCGACGCCTCGGGTCACCTTTCTCGCCCGGGACGGGGCTCAAGGGTGGGCCGATCTGTGCCGAATCGTTTCGGCCGCGCATGCCGGGGAGGGGCCGCCGATGCTGCCCCGGGGGGACAACCGGGGGGACGGGCTGATCGTCCTGCTCGGGCCCGGGTCCGATGTCGGGCGTGCGCTCGCCGCCGGTCGTCCCGATCGGGCGGCCAGGCTGCTGGTGCCCTGGCGGGAGATCTACGGCGACTCCCTGCGACTGGAGGCCGTCTGGCACGGGAGGAAGGGGACAGGTTCCGGCTCCTTGCGGCTGGCCGCCCGTACCGTCGGCTTCGCCGCCGAGCAGCGTGTGCGGCCCGTGCTGAGCAACGCCGTCCGATACGCGGATCCCGGTCTGGGGCCGGTCGCCGATGTGCTGGACGCCGCGCGTCGGCTCGTGCCCATCGACTCCACCAAGGAACTGGACTCCGGTGAGGCCTGGCTCAAGGGTGCGGAGGAGATGGGGCGGGTCGCCGAGCGGGTCGTCGAGGCCGCGGGTTTCCGGCGCGACACCGCACACCGGCTGCTGGAGCAGACCGGGGCGGCGGCCGCCGAGTGTCTCGTCGACCCCGAGGACGACCTCGGTATCGGCAGCGTCCACTTCCCCGAGCCGTATCTCGTCGGTGCCGGGCAGCGCACCGCCCAGCGGGCGCTCGCCTCGCGGGCCGTGGCGGGCATGGTGCTGCGCGGCTATGACGGGCGGCGGGCGTACTGGGAGCGGATGCACCAGGAGCTGGACATCATCGCCCACCACGGGTTCGCCTCGTACTTCCTGACGGTCGCTCAAGTGGTGGATGACGTAAGGAAGATGGGGATCCGGGTGGCCGCGCGTGGTTCCGGTGCCGGGTCGCTCGTCAATCATCTGCTCGGCATCGCGCACGCCGATCCCGTGGAGCACGGGCTGTTGATGGAGCGCTTCCTGTCCAAGCGGCGGCTGGTTCTGCCCGATATTGATATCGATGTGGAGTCCGCGCGGAGGCTTGAGGTCTATCGCGCGATCATCGACCGGTTCGGGACCGAGCGGGTCGCGACCGTCTCGATGCCGGAGACCTATCGGGTGCGGCATGCGATCCGGGACGTGGGCGCCGCCCTGTCCATGGATCCGGCTGACATCGATCGCATCGCCAAGTCCTTCCCGCACATCCGGGCGCGGGACGCCCGTGCGGCGTTGAACGAGCTGCCCGAGCTCAGGCAACTGGCCGGGGAGCGGGAGAAGTACGGCAAGCTGTGGGAGCTGGCCGAGGCGCTCGACGCCCTTCCGCGGGGCATCGCCATGCATCCGTGCGGGGTGCTCCTCTCCGACGCCTCACTGCTCTCCCGTACGCCGGTCATGCCGACCAGCGGCGAGGGCTTCCCCATGTCGCAGTTCGACAAGGACGACGTCGAGGACCTCGGGCTGCTCAAGCTCGACGTGCTGGGTGTGCGGATGCAGTCGGCGATGGCGCACGCGGTCGCGGAGGTGGAGCGGGCCACGGGGGAGCGGGTCGATCTGGACGCGCTCGACTTCGAGCGGGGGGACGGTGATCCGGCGACGTATCGGCTCATCCGTTCGACGGAGACGCTCGGGTGCTTCCAGATCGAGTCGCCCGGGCAGCGGGACCTGGTGGGGCGGCTTCAGCCGGCCACCTTCCATGATCTTGTCGTCGACATCTCGCTCTTCCGGCCCGGCCCGGTCGCCGCCGACATGGTGCGGCCGTTCATCGAGGCACGGCACGGGCGGGCGCCGGTGCGCTATCCGCACAAGGACCTGGAGGAGCCGCTGCGGGAGACATACGGGGTCGTCGTCTTCCACGAGCAGATCATCGACATCGTGCACATCATGACCGGGTGCGGGCGGGACGAGGCCGACCGGGTGCGGCGGGGGCTGTCGGATCCCGAGTCGCAGGGGCGGATCCGGGTGTGGTTCGCGCAGCACGCGGCGGCCAAGGGGTATGACGCGGAGACCATCCGGCGGACCTGGGAGATCGTCGAGGCCTTCGGGTCGTACGGCTTCTGCAAGGCGCACGCGGTCGCCTTCGCCGTGCCGACCTATCAGTCGGCCTGGCTGAAGGCCCATCATCCGGCCGCCTTCTACGCCGGGTTGCTCACGCACGATCCCGGGATGTATCCGAAGCGGCTGCTGCTGGCGGACGCGCGGCGGCGTGGGGTGCCGATCCTGCCGTTGGACGTGAATGTGTCGGGGGTCGCACACCGGATCGAACTGGTGTCTGAATCTGGGCGTTCCGGGGGGACTTGGGGGTTGCGGCTCGCCCTCTCCGACGTGCACGGCATCAGTGAGGCCGAGGCGGCGCGGATCGCGGAGGGACAGCCGTATGCCTCGCTTCTCGACTTCTGGGAGCGGGCCCGGCCCAGTCGGCCGCTCGCCCAGCGGCTTGCGCAGGTCGGCGCGCTGGACGCCTTCGGGGGCAACCGGCGCGATCTGCAACTGCATCTGACCGAGCTGCACCGGGGCGCCCGGGGCGGCGGCGGGGGACAGCTGCCGCTGGCCGGCGGGCGGAAGACGGCCGCGGCCGGACTGCCCGACCTCAGCTCCGCGGAGCGGCTCAGTGCCGAGCTGGGTGTGCTGTCCATGGATGCCTCGCGCAACCTGATGGACGACCACCGGGCGTTCCTCGACGAGCTGGGCGTCGTCTCGGCGCGGCGGCTGCGGGAGGCGCGGCACGGCGAGACCGTGCTGGTCGCCGGGGCCAAGGCGGCCACCCAGACGCCGCCGATCCGGTCCGGCAAGCGGGTCATCTTCAGCACGCTGGACGACGGGACGGGGTTGGTGGATCTTGCGTTCTTCGACGACTCGCACGACGCGTGTGCCCACACCGTCTTCCACTCCTGGCTGCTGCTGGTGCGTGGGGTGGTGCAGCGGCGCGGGCCGCGCAGTCTGAGTGTGGTGGGTTCCGCCGCCTGGAACCTCGCCGAGCTGATCGAACTGCGTGCCGAGGGCGGGCTGGACGAGGTGGCCGCGCGGCTGGCGGAGCCGGTACCGGTGCCGGGGGCCACGGGGGACGGCGGAGATCCGGCGCGCGGCCGGCGAATCCAAATGCCGACCGGATACGAACTGAACCCGTGGGCCGATCTGCGACCGGCGGGTCAAGAGCCTTCACAGATACGGAAGTTGTGGCACCAGAGTCCGGGGAGTGCGGGATGACCATCCTCTGCGTACGTTTCCAGCTGCCGCCGACGGACGAGGCGGCCCTGCCGGGGCTGCTCGGACTGCTGGAGGACTTCACGCCGGTCGTCCAGGCGCTGCCACCCGACGGGGCGCTGGCCGATCTGCGGGGCGCCGAGCGGTACTTCGGGCGGAACGCTGTCGAGCTGGCGTCGGTGATACGGGTGCGCGCCCTCGCCCATCACGGGGTCGACTGTGCGATCGGCGCCGGGCCGGGGCCGATGCTGGCCCGCGTGGCGCTGCGGGACGCCCGGCCGGGGGTGACCTGCGCCGTCCCCGAGGAGCCGGACGCCATCGCGGAGTTCCTCGCCGGGAAGCCCGTCGCCGCGCTGCCCGGCGTCGGGGCGGCGACCGCCCGCACCCTGGGCGAGTACGGCCTCGACACACTCGGCCTGGTCGCCGCCGCCCCCTTGTCCACGCTCCAGCGCCTCGTCGGCGCGAAGGTGGGCCGTGAGCTGCACGAGAAGGCGAGCGGAGTCGACCGGGGCCGGGTGGTGCCGAACGCCGTGTCGCGCTCGCTCGCCACCGAACGGCCCTTCAGCCGCGACGAGCTGGACCCCGGCCGGCACCGCAGCGCCCTGCTCTCCGCCGCCGAGGAACTGGGCGCCCGGCTGCGCGCCCTGGACAAGGTCTGCCGCACCCTGACCCTCACCGTCCGCTACGCCGACCGCTCCTCGACGACCCGCAGCCGTGCGCTGAAGGAGCCGACGGCCCACTCGCCGGCGCTGACCAGGGCGGCGTACGACATGTACGACGCCCTCGGCCTCCAGCGCGCCCGCGTCCGCGCCCTCGCCCTGCGCGCGGAGGGCCTCGACCCCGCCGAGCAGGCCTCCTACCAGCTCACCTTCGACCCGCTCGACGAGAAGGCCCGCCGCCTCGAGGAGGTCGCGGACCGCGCGCGGGCGAAGTTCGGGCCGCATGCGGTGATGCCGGGGGCGCTTGGTCGCCGTTTAGGGCTCAGTTGGCCCACGGCGGCGTGATGCGCGTGCCGTCGGCCAGCTCGGCCGTCAGGCCGATGGACGTGGTGACCCAGGTGATCGCCGTCCGGTCGGTCGGGTTCTCGACGGTCAGGGTCGCGCCCGGGTTGATGATCAGGGTGTCGCCGGGCGTGATCCGGTCGGTGCGGCCGTCGAGGGTGATCAGCAGCTCGCCGTCGAGCAGATGGAGGACCTCCTCCCGGTTGACCGTGTGTGCGGGGGCCTTGGTCCCGGCCGGGATCTCGCCGCGCCAGGCGCAGAGTTCCTTGCTGCCGGTGAGGGGGGTGGCGTACGAGACGAAGCGGGCGCCGTGGATCTCGTGGGTCACGGCTTCGGAAGCGCGGATTACGGGCACGGGGGCTCCTGTCGGGTCGATGGTCAAGCAGCTTGACTATATGGGCTTATGGTCAAGCTGCTTGACCGATCCGTCAAGGGTGTTTCAATGCCTGCGTGCAGAACTCCGAAGCCATGGCCTTGTCCGCCGCACTGCTCGCCGTCGCCGGTGAGCTCACGCAACGCATCCATGACGGTGTGGTCGCGCGTGGCTTCGAGGGGCTCCGGCCCGCGCACGGTTTCGCGTTCGCCCGGCTCGCCCCGGGTGGTGCGACGGTCACCGACCTCGCCGTCCATCTCGGTGTGACCAAGCAGGCCGCGAGTCAGCTCGTCGACGAGATCGTGCGCAAGGGATACGCCGAGCGCCGGCCGCATCCCGATGATGCGCGCGCCCGGCTGGTCGTGCTGACCGAGCAGGGGTGGGCCTGCACGCGGGCCGCGGAGGAGGCGGCCGCGGACGTCGTGCGTGAGTGGAGCGGTCTGGTGGGGGAGGCTGAAGTCCGCGCCCTGCACGGCCAGTTGCTGCGTCTCGCGCCCAACGGTCCGCTGCGCCCCTCCTGGTGACTGACTATCACTGGAAGTTTTTACTGACGCGTAACTTCACACGTCTACTACTCGCCCGTAACTTGACGAGTGAACAGCATCCTCGTGATCCGGATCACAGGGCGTAAGGCAGTCGCACCTCCCTTGAGCCGCAAGGAGATCACCCGATGCTGCCCTGGAAACGAGTGCTCAGACCCCTGGCCGCGCTGCTGCTGACCACCGCGGTCGCCGTCGTCCCCGCCACCACCGCCCAGGCCGCCGAAACGGCGGCGACCTCCAGCAGTGGCTGGAACGACTACTCCTGCAAGCCGTCCGCCGCCCATCCCCGCCCCGTCGTCCTCGTGCACGGCACGTTCGCGAACTCCGTCGACAACTGGCTCGGACTCGCCCCCTATCTGAAGGGCCGAGGCTACTGCGTCTTCTCCCTCGACTACGGCCAGCTGCCGGGCGTGCCGTTCTTCCACGCCCTCGGTCCCATCGACAAGTCGGCGGAGCAACTGTCCGCCTACGTCGACAAGGTCCTCGCCGCGACCGGCGCCGCCGAGGCCGACCTCGTCGGCCACTCGCAGGGCGGCATGATGCCCCGCTACTACCTCAAGTTCCTCGGCGGTGCCGCGAAGGTGAACGCCCTCGTCGGCATCGCGCCCAACAACCACGGCACCACCCTGTCAGGGCTCACCAACCTGCTGCCGTACTTCCCGGGCGCCGAGGACCTGCTCACCACCGCCACCCCCGCCCTCGCCCAGCAGGTCGTCGGCTCCGACTTCATGGCCAAGCTCAACGCGGGCGGCGACACCGTTCCCGGCGTCCGCTACACGGTCATCGCCACCAAGTACGACGAGGTGGTCACGCCCTATCGAAGCCAGTTCCTGAGCGGGGCCGACGTGAAGAACGTCCTGGTCCAGGACCTGTGCTCGGTCGACATCTCCGAGCACGCCTTCGTGGGCCTGACCGACCGGATCGCCTTCCACGAGGTGGCCAACGCGCTCGACCCGGCCCACGCCACCCCCACCACCTGCGCCTCCGCGATCGGTTGAGCATGTGAGAGCGGAACGCACCGCCGGGGCCTGACCGGCCTGAGCCGCCGGTCAGGCCCCGGAGTCATGGGGCAGCGGAGCGTTGGGACAGTGGTCCCCCCGGGCCGTGGCGCCCTGGGTCAGCGACCGTGACGGGCGCCGCCGGCCGCCCGCCTGCGCACCGACGCGAACAGGACCGCCGAGCCCAGCGCCAGGGTCGCCGCACCGCCCATCGCCAGATACGCCGTGCTGCTGTCCCCGCCGGTCTCCGCGAGGTTCTCGCCGGCGCCGGCCGCCTTCGGCCGGTTGGCCGGGGTGGCGGACTGCTCCTCGGCCGCCGCGGCCGGCTCCGCCGACGTACTGGCGTCCTGGTCGCCGTGGCCGTGGTGCTCGATGGTCGACTTGTCGGCGCCGTCCTCGATCTGCTCCTCGGAGGGCGCGGAGGCGCTCGGGGCCGCCGAGGCGTCGCCGCCGCTGCCGGAGCTGTCGTCGGTAGTGCCGCTCCCGCCGCCGAAGGTGACGTCCGAGCAGGAGTAGAAGGCCTCCGGGCTGTCCGAGCGCTGCCAGACCGCGTACAGCAGCTGCTTGCCGGAGCGCTCGGGCAGGGTGCCGGAGAACGTGTAGAAGCCGCCCGAGGCGGCGGGGTCGGTGGCCGTCGCAACCGGCTTCGCCAGGTCGAGATCGTCCCAGGCCAGCGGCTTCGTGGGGTCGTAGCCCTCCTTGGTGATGTAGACCTTGAAGGTGCCCTTGTGCGGGGCGGTCACGCGGTACTTGAAGGTGTACGACCCGCTGCTCACGCTCGTCGCCGGCCAGTCGGCGCGGGCCAGGTCGAGGCCCTTGAACTCGTCGCTGTTCGCGCTGCACAGCTTGCCGTCCGGGATCAGCTCCTGGTGGCGGCCGGCCGCGTCGCCGATACGGATGCCGTTCCAGTCGTAGAGGGCCTGCGTGCCGCCCGCCGCGACCGCCGCCTTGCACGCGTCGGACTTCGGGCTCTCCGGGCCCTCCGCGTAGCACTGCGAGACCCGGCTGACCGGGTCGCCCATCGCACCGTGCGCCGCGGCGGGGGCGGTGGCCAGAGCGGTCAGGGCGAGCGGCGTCAGGCCGAGGGCGGCGACGGTGGCGGCCTTGCGGCGTGCGGGCATGGGGGATCTCCTCGGAACCGGAACGGGTGTGTGCCGAATCCAAGAAACCGTGAAATCGCCTGTCGCAGGGGGTTCGCGGCGATCTTTAGGGTCGCCTTAAGGGAGTGCTCAGACTGAGATCAGGTAGGTAGCGTGCACGCCATGACGAGCGAGGAGATCCGGCCCGCCACGGCCGCCGACGTCCCGGCCGTGAAGGCCGTGACCGACGCGGCCTACACGCACTACATCGAGCGCATCGGGGTGGTCCCCGTGCCCATGGAGGCGGACCACGCGGCGAACGTCGCGGCGGGCAAGGTGTTCGTGACGGGCGATCCCGTGATCGGGCTCGTCGTGCTGGAGACGTACGAGGACCATCTGTTCCTCGACAGCATCGCCGTCCACCCGGACGCGCACGGCAAGGGCGTGGGGCGACGGCTGCTGCACTTCGTGGACGCACGCGCGCGTGCGCTCGGCCTGCCCGAGGTCAGGCTCTACACGAACGCGCTGATGTGGGAGAACCAGAAGATCTACCCGAAGTACGGCTATGAGGTCATCGAGCGTCGGGTGGACGGCCCGTACGACCGCATCCACTACCGGAAGCGGCTCTGACGTCTGTTGTCTCTGTTCGGCCGGCAGGGCGTCTCAGCCGTCCGGCCACCAGGTTCGTGCGATGTCCTTGCGGACCTCGGGTCGTCCCGAGGGGCGCTCGTCGGCCTCCTCACGGACCCGGCGGGCATCCGACTTCCTCTTCAGGGGCTTCTGCACGGTCACACGGCGCATGGCTGCCTCCTTCGGGGCCACCGAGTTCCTCGTTCTCAAGGAGGTAGACCCTTTCGGGGAGAGTTCCTCATCGCCGCTGGTCCTGTCAGTGGCGGCTGTCACCATTCGACTGTCAGTGGCGGGTGTCACTCTTGGCCCATGACGAACGGTGAAGACGCCCTCACAGGGACGGACATGGACTGGGACGCGGCAGCCGCCTCCTTCGACGACGAGCCGGACCACGGTCTGCGCGACCCCGAGGTGCGCCGGGCCTGGGCCTTGCGCATGCGGGCCTGGCTGCCCCGGCACACCTGCGACGTCCTCGACCTCGGCTGCGGCACCGGCAGCCTGTCGCTCCTCGCGGCCGAGCAGGGACACCGGGTCACGGGGGTGGACCGGTCCCCGGAGATGGTCGACCTCGCCCGCGCCAAGCTCGCCGGGCGTGACGCGGCGTTCCTGGTCGGTGACGCCGCGGCGCCGCCGGTGGGGGAGGAGCGGTTCGACGTCGTCCTCGTACGGCATGTCCTGTGGGCGTTGCCCGACCCCGCGCGCGTGCTGCGGCACTGGGCGGGGCTGCTGCGGCCCGGGGGACGGCTGGTGCTGGTCGAGGGTGTGTGGGGGACGGTCAGCCCCGTCGGCATACCGGCGGACCGGCTCACCGGCCTGCTCGCCCCGCTCGCCGAGCAGGTGCGGGTGGAGCACCTGTCGGACGACGAGCTGCTGTGGGGGAAGGCCGTGGACGACGAGCGGTATGCCGTGGTGGCGACCGTCTAGTTCGTCAGGTCAGCCCAGTCGATCAGCCCAGCAAGGACTGCAGGCCGCCCTCGACGGTGGCGAGGGCCTCGAGCTCGTCCAGGGCCGCCACCGCCGCGGCCGCCGCCTCGGGGTCCGTCTCCGCCAGGCCGCTCTCGGCGAACTCGTCCTCGTCGAGGCGGCGTACGTCCGTGCCGTCGGCTGAGCGCCACAGGTCCAGGTCGAGGTCCTCGACGACCAGCTCCGTGCCGGACAGCGTGGCCGGGCGGGTGATGTCGCAGTACCAGCCCTTGAGGGCGCCCGCGGCGTCGCGGACCTCCTTCACGGCGTACCAGCGGTCGCGCCAGTAGTACTCGGTGAAGACGTCGCCCGGCTCGAAGCGGACGAAGCCGAAGTCGCGGACGCCGTCGCCGGACCAGAGGGCGCGGACGGTGATGCGGGTGCCGTCGTCCTGGAGCAGTTCGGCGGGATAACGGATCTTCGTCCGGCCCGCCTTGACGAGAACCACGTCCAACAGGGGTGCCTGGTCAGCCGAGTTCGCGGACATACCGTACCTCCGTCGCACAGATCTCGTAGCCGAGCCACTTGTTGATCGCGAGCATGGGGCCGTTGCCGGTGTCGTTGCCCGTGAACGCCTCCGTGCAGCCGGCGGCGCGGGCGCGGCGCAGCGAGTCGTTCTTGACGAGCTTGGCCAGGCCGCGGCCCCGGTGGGCGCGGGCGGTGCCGGTCATCGCCGTCGAGTAGCGGCCCTCGCCGTCGGTGTACGCCACGGTGAAGGCGGCCGGGCGGCCGTCGACCACCGCCACCGTGGTCAGCTCGCGGTTCAGCAGCGGGTGCTTCCAGGTCTCCTCGATCCAGGCCTCGTAGTCCGTGAACTCGGTGGCGACATCGCTGGGTTCGTCGAGGACCGTCTCCGCGTCCAGCTCGAACAGCGGGCGCGGATCGTCGGTGAAGTCGGCGGCCGTGCGCAGTTCGACGCCCGGTGGGACGGCCGGCAGCGGCGGGAGGGCGCCGTTCGCCAGGTCCAGCCGGAGGAAGTGGCCGCAGCGGCCCCTCGTGTAGCCGCGCCGCTCGGCGAAGGCACGGTTGGCGGGCTCGTCGAGGGCCCAGGCGAGCAGCTTGGTCGCGCCCTGCGCCGCCAGGTACTCCTCGCCGGCCTTCACCAGCAGCCGGCCGGCGCCGCGGTGGGCCCGGTCCGGGCGCACATAGACGTTCAGGCAGCCCTGGCCCGCCTCCGGGCTGTCATGGACCAGGTGGACCTGCGCGGTGCCGATCACCTCTCCGTCCTCCTCCGCGATCAGCGGACGATAGCGGGCGTCGGGGTGCAAGTGGGTCGCGGTGTGCCGGACCGAGTCCGAGGTGAAGAGGATGTATGGCAGGGCCAGACGGCGGACCCGGGCGAAGCCCTCGGTGTCGGCCGGGACGTCCGGGCGGAGCTCGCGCACGATCACTGTCATGAGGAGGCACCGTACGTGGGGAGATGCCGGGGGTGCCTCTCATTTTCCGGCGGCTGCGGGACAATCGGCCTGTGACCTTGAAGATCCATATCGACGACAGTGCGGCGCCGTACGAGCAGGTGCGGGCGCAGATCTCGGAGCAGGCGCGGTCGGGGGTGCTGCCGGTGGGCTACCGGCTGCCGACCGTGCGGGGGCTGGCGGAGTCCCTGGGGCTGGCGGCGAACACGGTCGCCAAGGCGTACCGGGCGCTGGAGAGCGACGGGGTGATCGAGACGCGGGGGCGCAACGGCACGTTCGTGGCTGCCGCAGGCTCGGCCGCGGAGCGTCAGTCGGCGTCGGCCGCGCAGGAGTACGCGGAGCGGGCCCGGCGGCTGGGGCTCACGGAGGCCGAGGCGCTGGCGGCTGTGCGGGATGCCCTGCGGGCGGCTTACGGCGAGTAGTCAGCGGCGTGCGGCGAGCTCCGGCGTACGGGTCACCGTGCGGCCCGCTCGCCTTGCTGCCCTACCGAAGACCACCGCGTCCTCCACCGCCGCCCCGCCGGGGTCGTTGTTGAAGTACGCGTACATGTCCTCGGTGTCGGACCATGTGGTCGCGATGCGGTCGACCCAGGTCTCCAGGGAGCGCCGGCCGTAGCGGGGCCAGGGGCGGGCCCGGCCCTGGTGGAAGCGGACGTACCCCCAGTCGGTGGTGCGCCACAGGGGCGTCACCGGCCGGGCCTGCACGTCGGCCCAGCATAGGGCGGCTGCGCGGGACTCCAGGATCTCGCGGATCTCGGGCACCCACCAGGACTCGTGCCGGGGCTCGACCGCAACCCGCGTCCCGGACGGGAAGCAGGCCAGGCAGGCATCGAGGAGGCCGGGGTCGGCGCGCAGAGTCGGCGGGAGTTGGAGGAGTACCGGCCCCAAGCGGTCACCCAGGCCCGCCGCGTGGGACATCAGACGGTGGACCGGCTCCTCGGGATCCTTGAGGCGCTTGATGTGGGTGAGGTAGCGGCTGGCCTTCACCGCGACCACGAAGTCCCCCGGTACCCGCTCGCGCCAGGCCTCGAAGGTCTCCCGCGTCGGCAGCCGGTAGAAGGCGTTGTTGATCTCCACCGTGGCGAAGTGCCCCGTGTACTCCTCCAGCCACAGTCGCATGGGCACATCCGTGGGGTAGAGGGCACCCCGCCAGTCCCTGTACTGCCATCCCGACGTCCCGACGAACAGGGTCATACCCCCATGTAAGCACTGGGGGGCTACAGATACAGCCCCGCGTCCGCCCCGTCCCGCGGCTCCGGCAGCGACGTCGGGGACGTGCCCCGCTTCAACGCGTACAGCTCCGCCAGGGTCGCCCCCTCCCGGCCGACGCCCTCGTCGCTGCCCAGCCAGTTCACCGCCTCCCGGCGTGTCAGCGGCCCCACCTCGATGCGGGCCAGGCAGCGGCCGGGCCGGACGACGGCGGGATGGAGGCGCTCCAGGTCCTCGTTGGTCGTGACGCCGACCAGAACGTTGCGGCCCTGGCCCAGCAGGCCGTCCGTCAGGTTCAGCAACCTCGACAACGCCTGGCCCGCCGTGTGCTTGGCCTCGCCGCGGATCAGTTCGTCGCAGTCCTCCAGGAGCAGCAGCCGCCAGCGGCCCTTGCCGGACGCGTCCTCCTCGCCGATCGCGATGTCCATCAGGTAGCCGACGTCGCTGAAGAGGCGCTCCGGGTCCAGGACGCAGTCCACCTGGCACCAGTCCCGCCAGGAGCGGGCCAGGGTCCGCAGCGCCGACGTCTTGCCGGTGCCCGGCGGGCCGTGCAGCAGGAGCAGGCGGCCCGCGATGTCCTCCGGGGTCGTCTTCATCAGGCGGTCCATCGCGTCCGCGACCGGCGCGGTGTAGTTGGCCCGCACCTCGTCCCAGGTGCCCGCCGAGATCTGCCGGGTCGTCCGGTGCGGGCCGCGCCTGGGGGAGACGTACCAGAAGCCCATGGTCACGTTCTCCGGCTGCGGCTCGGGCTCGTCCGCCGCGCCGTCCGTCGCCTCGCCCAGCACCCGCGCCGCCAGTTCCTCGCTGGTCGCCGTCACCGTGACGTCGGCGCCCCGGTTCCAGCGGGAGATGAGCAGGGTCCAGCCGTCGCCCTCCGCCAGCGTCGCGCTGCGGTCGTCGTCGCGGGCGGCGCGCAGCACGCGGGCGCCCGGCGGCAGGAGGGTCGCCCCGGACCGTACGCGGTCGATGTTCACCGCGTGCGAGTACGGCTGCTCGCCCGTCGCGAAGCGGCCGAGGAACAGCGCGTCGACGACGTCGGACGGCGAGTCGCTGTCGTCGACGTTGAGCCGGATCGGCAGAGCGTCGTGTGGGTTCGCAGACATGCGGCCATGATCCGGCACGCGGCGCCCCTGTGCACCCGGTTTCCGTGCTACGTCCCGCCAACGGTTCATGTCGGCGCCGTGCCCGATGCGTGCGCCGTATGCCTTCTGTACCCCCTCCGTCCTGTTACAGGACCGTGTAGTGCGAAACCTGCCCGAGCGACTGTCACCCCCGTTACCGTTGTCCTTGATGGGACGTCATGGGTGGAATTCGGGGGCACGGCGGTGGCGGCTCACCGCACTGCTCGGCGTGGGCGCGACGGCTCTGGCCCTGGCCGTCACCCTCCTCACCACGCTTCCGGGGAACGGCGTGAACACCGACGGCACCTCACGCGACGGCGACAAGGTGCACGGCACCCCGACCGCCACCCCGGACGCGACGAACCCCGAGGTGGGCTGGGGGTTCACCCACACCCAGCACAGCGCCGACGAGGGCGCGTCCGCAGCCGTCGAGCGCGTCGGGGGCCGGCTCGCGGACGCCGGGGGACTGCCGCAGATCCAGCACATCATGGGCTGGGGCGCGAACAACCCCGAGCCGGTGAAGGGGCGTTACGACTTCGAGGACATGGACCGGCGCATCGACTTCATCCGCGCTTCCGGCAGCACCCCCGTCGTCACCCTGTGCTGCGCCCCTGACTGGATGAAGGGCGGCAAGGCGGGCGTCGACAACACCGACTGGAGCCAGGCCGCCCTGGAGACGGCGCCCGAGCCCGAGCACTTCGACGACTTCGCCGCGCTCGCCGTGACCGTCGCCAAGCGTTACCCGGACGTACGGCACTTCATCGTGTGGAACGAGTTCAAGGGCTTCTGGAACGACGCCGAGGCCCGCTGGGACTACGAGGGCTACACCAGGCTCTACAACCTCGTCCACAAGGCGTTGAAGAAGGTCAACCCCGACATCATGGTCGGCGGGCCGTACCTCGTGATGGACAGTGTCGACCCGCGCGCCCATGAGGCGTCGACGGACCTCACCGGCCCTTGGGGCGCCCTCGACCAGCGCACCGTCGACGCCTTCGAGTACTGGAACAGGCACAAGACCGGCGCCGACTTCGTCGTCGTGGACGGCTCCAGCTACACCCGGGACGACGAGCTCCTGCCCGACGAGTTCACGGCCACCGACAAGTTCACGGCCGTGAGCCAGTGGGTTCGCCGGCAGACCGGCGACCTGCCCCTGTGGTGGGCCGAGTACTACGTCGAGCCCGCCGACGGCAACGACGACCGCAAGGGCTGGTCCGAGACCCGCCGGGTCGCCGTCCAGGCCGCCGGAATGATCGCCCTGGCCAAGGGCGGTGCCACCTCCGCCTTCTACTGGAACCCGGAGAAGGAGAGGGGCACCGAGTGCGCCGGCTGCCTGTGGACGCCGACCGACACCGCGGGCGGTGGGCAGAAGCTGCCCATGTACGACCTGATCTCCCGGTTCGGCAAGGAGTTCCGGCCGGGGACCGAGTACGCGAAGGTGTCCGTGGACAAGCCCGGCATCCGGGTCCTGGCGACGGACGACGTGGTCCTGGCCGTGAACACCCTCGACCGGCAGACCAGCGCGAAGATCGACGGCAAGAAGGTCGAGTTCCAGGCCTACGAGGTCAGGTGGCTCGAACGCTGAGCCACCCCACCCCTCCTGCTCGAGCTATCCCACCCTGTCACTTGATCGTCAGGAACCGCTGCACCAGCGAAGCCAGCAGCACCGCCAGCAGCGGCAGCGAGAACCAGAAGCTGCTCTGCAGCCACCGCAGTTGCCGCACGCTCGGCGCCATCGCCACCCGGACGACCTCGCGGGCCATCAGCAGCACGATCAGCGCGACCGCCGCGAGCCCGCCGACCACCGACCACGGCGTCCACGTCACCTGCGGCCCGATCGGCCCGGGATCGGCCTTCGGGACCTCGCCCGCGGGCTGCTTCTTCAGCGCGTACATCGTCACGTCGGCGTTGGCGAAGACCTTCTTCAGCTCCTGCCGCTTGTCCAGGTTCTGGATCAGGCGTGTCTCCCACGTCGCCGAATAGCCCACGTCCAGCCGGAGATAGGTGACCTGACCGCGGTTGATCATCAGATACGAGTTCGGTCCCGCGTCCTTGAGCGCCTTCACCAGGCCCGACACCAGCACCGGGTCGACCGGAGCCTGCGTCGGCAGATACGCGACCTTCTCCATGTCCCGCGAGCCCCACGGCATCGCCGGTGTCACGTCGTTGACGGGGTCGCTGCTCAGCCACAGCAGCCTGAGGCTCGGATCGTCATGGGCGTACACGTACTCCATGGCGGCGACCTCGCCGGGCCGCACCCGCTCGAACGGCTCGTTGCCCCAACGGGCCACCAGGAAGCCGCCCATGAGCACCAGGCCGGCCATCAGCGCGGCCAGCGGGGCGAGGCTCACCCGGTCCTTGTCCCGCTCCTTGGCGGTGACGCCGGTGCGCGGGAAGAGGGCGAGCCCGGTGAGCAGGGCCGCCCCGGGCAGGGCGAACATGAAGACCCGCAGGGCCATCTCACCGCCGTACGACTGCATGCCGAAGCCCAGGAACGGCACGAAGGTGAGGACGAGCAGCGAGCGCTCCCGGTAGTGGTGGAAGCGTCGGCGCCACCAGCCCCAGCAGGCCATCGCCATCACGCTGCCGGCGAGCAGCACGCGCGTGTACAGCACCAGCTTGTGGGTGGAACTGCCGCCCTCGATGCGGCCGGAGACGGAGGACGACACATTGCCGCCGACGCCGCCGACGCCACCGAAGAGCTCGTCGAAGTGCCCGGACCAGTACGGCTCGGCCAGGAAGCCGATCCACACGGTGACCATGACACCGAACAGGATGGGCAGGCCGCGCAGTTCGGACTTGCCGATCAGGACGAGTGCCGTGAGCACGCCCAGCATCACGAACGGCGTGAGCTGGTGGGCCGGGACGCTCGCCGCGAACAGTCCGGTCACGACCACCAGCAGGACCGCCCGCTGCCGCCGGTCGGTCGGCTCGACCTCCAGCTCGCCGGGCCGCCACTTCGTCCAGATCACGCGCGGAGCCCGGAACCAGACCAGCAGGATCGCCGCGAAGACGAGGTACAGCAGGTAGGTGAAGCCCTGCGGTGAGAAGTAGTCCTGGCCCACCCAGCCGCTGAGCACGAAGACCCAGATGCCGGTCCACTTGGCGCGCCAGCTCGCCCGCATCGAGCGCACGAGCAGGAACATCGGGACCAGGTAGAGGAGTTGCATGGTGAGCGGCCACCAGCGGATGACCTCGGTGAGGTCGGTGACCCCGCAGGCCTTCGCGACGAACGCGGTCACCGCGAAGAAACCCGGCCAGCTCCAGCGCGCGTCCAGGTCGGGCACGGCCGACCCGGTGCGGTCGATGTAGTCGAGGAACCCGAGGTGCTGCCAGGCCGTGGCGAACCGCGGCTCGGTCTCGATCAGCGCGGGCAGGGAGTGCAGGGACACGACCGTGGCGAGCAGGGTGACCAGCAGCAGCGCCCTGTGCTCGCGGCCCAGCCACAGCAGCGAGGCGAACACGACCGCCAGCAGAGCGGCGCCGACCAGCGTGGGCAGCGGCAGCACCGAGATCAGCCCGAGCCCGCCCATCCCGTCCAGGTCGGCCTCGCCGAGCCGCAGCGCCGGCACCCAGTACAGCAGCAGCGCGGCGATCAGCAGACAGCCGAGGACGACTCCGAGCCGGGTGGGCTGGAGCCGCTCGCGCCAGGTCGGCGAGGGCAGGTCGGGCTGTCGTGGGGGCTCCTCGGGCATGGGCGGCTCTTCCCGTACGGCAGCCTCCTGCCGTACGACGGCCTCCTCCCGTACGGCAGCCTCCTCGCGCTCTTCCGGTACGGCCTCCTCGCCCTTGCCCGCGTCGAAGTCCTCCTCGAACGGGGCGTCCACCTCGGCGGGCCCCAGCGAGGCGTCCGAACCGGGTTCGCGCTTCTCGACCGGCAGCCCGAGATCCACGGTGCGCGCCCAGGTCGGCCGGTGTTCCGGACGTACCGGTGGCGTGCCCGTGGGCGGTGTGCCCGGTCCCGGGCGGACGTCCGGCCGGCGTTCCAGGTGGTCGAAGTCGACGTGGATCCCGAGGGCGAGGGTGTCGGTGTCGAGCGCCCAGCCGGGCATGCGCCCCCGCGCCCCCTCGGGCACCTCGCGCGCCCCCAGGTCGGCGAGGTCACCGTCGGGGGCCGCGTCCTCGGGCACCTCGGCCGACGTCGCCCGTGCGGTCCTGTACAGCTTGGGCGCGGCGATCGCGACGATCACCGCGAGGGACGCGATCTCGGCGACGCCGGCACCGGTCAGGCCCATGCGGGGGAGCAGCACCAGCGTCAGGCCGAGCACCAGGGCGCACAGCAGGCCCTGCAGCCAGGCCAGTCCGGCGGTGCGGCTCTGTGCGCGCAGGACAGCGAAGTACGTCTCCATCACGACCCGCAGCAGCGCACCGACGGCGAACCAGCGCAGCAGCGGGGTCGCCGCGTCCGCGTATCCCTGGCCGAAGACGCCCAGGATCCAGGGCGCCCCGAAGAACAGGACCGCGCAGACGGGCACCATGATCCGCGCCATGCGCTTCAGCGCGGCCCGGGTGTTGGCGGCCAGCCGCCCGGGGGCGTGCGAGCCCTCGACGGTGAGGGAGGCGCCCATGTTGATGGCGAGCAGATTGACGGTGCCGCCGATCGTCGCCGTGATGTAGAAGTACGCGTTGTCCTCGGCGGAGACCTGCGCGGCCACGATCACCGGGATGAGATAGACCACGGCGAGCGAGAACAGCGAGCCGGTGTAGTCACCCGCCAGGAACTTCCCGATCTCCTTCAGGGACGGCGGGCGGGCGTGGTCCTCGGTCGCCTCCTCATGGCGCGGCACCAGACGCCGGAACACCAGCCAGCCCAGCGGCAGCACCGACAGCGCGATCGCCGCGACCCACGACACGAAGACACCGGCGACGGGGAGCGCCACCGCGAAGGCCACCAGCAGGCCCAGCTTCACCGCGGAGAACACGGTGTTGCCGACCGGCACCCACACCGCGCTGCGCAGCCCGGTCAGCACGCCGTCCTGCAGCGTGAGCAGGTTCCAGGCGATGACGGCCAGGACGAAGAAGAGCCCGGCCGTCGCCCCGTCCAGGAACCGGTACGACGGCCCCCACAGGTCCAGCGTCAGCAGGAAGACGGCCGCGGCCAGCGCCACGACCAGGCAACTGCCCGCGTACGTCTGGAAGATCAGGCGGCCGCTCGTACGGCCTGCCACCGGGATGAACCGGGCCAGCGCCCCCGTCAGCGTCACCGCCGTCAGGCCCGCCAGGAACTTCATCGCGGCGATGGCGGCGGAGCCCTGGCCGACCGCGGACTCGGAGTAGTAGCGGGCGGCGGCCAGCCAGAAGCCGAGCCCCAGCACGGCGGAGATGCCCGTGTTGATCATCAGGGCGTAGGCGTTGCGGAACAGCTGACTGCCCCCGGAGGACCTGCCCAGGCCGGGCAGGCGGAGCCGGCGCCCCGACTGCTCGGGCGCCTGGGTGTCGGGCGAGGCGGGCTCGGTCGTGGTCGTCGTGTCAGACACGGGAACGGATGGCCTTCCGGCGGACCTGTCGTGCTCTGCGGACCAGGGCGTAGCCCTTGGTGAGGGCGCGGTCCCCGGCGAAGGTGCGGGCGATCGCACGGCCCTCGACCAGCCGCCCGAACTCCTCGATGCCGGTGGTGCGGCGCACGGTGAGGCGGGTGAGGGCGTACGGCCCCTGACGCCGCCGCGCGAGACCGTTGTTGACGGCGAGCGCCTGGGCGTACCCGGTCTCGCGCACCGCCTCACGCACCCGGCGGCTGGAGTAGCCGTACGGGTAGGCGAACGAGGCCGGGACGGTGCCGAGCTGGTCCGAGATGATCTCCTTGCACAGGATCAGCTCGGAGCGCAGCCTGTCGTCCGGGAGCTGGTCGAGCTGCGGATGCGTGTGGCTGTGGCCGCCGATCTCGACGTCCGCCTGGGCGAGTTCGCGGACCTGGTCCCAGTCGAGCATGGTGTCCAGGCCGCCGCCCATGTCGTGCGGGCCCTTGAGCCAGCCCGTGGAGACGAACACCGTGGCCGGGAACCCGTGCTTGGCGAGCACGGGCAGGGCGTGCCGGTGCACGCCGTGGTAGCCGTCGTCGAAGGTGATCAGCACCGGTCGCTCGGGCAGCGGTTTGCCCGAGCGCCAACGCGCGGCGAGATCAGCGGTCTTCACGGGCGTCAGACCCAGGTCGCCGATCAGCGCCATCTGCTCCGCGAACGCCTCCGGCGCCACCGACAGCTCGCGGGTGGCGTCGTTCGGCGAGGTGGACACGGCGTGGTACATGAGAATGGGCACGCGCCCGTCGGTCATCTGCTTCCCCCCTCGATGCCCGCTTCCCCTCCGAGCCCGGCCACCGAGTACGTAACGCCGCCCCGGCGCGCCCGGACACTCCCCACCACGTACCCACCGGCCGCCGTCAGCACCCCCGCGACGATCGCGCCCGCCCGCCCCGCACCGCCCGGCCGGGCCAGCAGGGCGTCCCGCAGCCCGCGCGCCACCCCTGCCGGCAGGACCCGGGTGGTGTACCGGCGCTCCGACTCGAGTCCCTTGTCGGCGCCGACACTTCGGGCCACCAGCGCCTTGGAGAGCCCCTCGGCGTACGTACGTGTGCGGAAGTACCCGAAGTGCTCGCGTGCCGCGGGCACCCGGTGGTGGATCACCGCACGGTCGTCGATCAGCAGCACCGCGTCGGGCCTGGCCCGGGTGAGCCGGATGCACAGCTCCGTCTCCTCGCAGCCCAGCGGCAGCCGGTCGCCGTCGCGTCCGATGCCGCTGGCGAAGCCGCCCGCGAAGTCGAACGCCGTACGGCGGAAGGAGGCGTTGCCGCCGAGGACGTTGCGCACCTTCACCAGGCCGCGCGGCAGTCCGCGGTAGGTGCAGCCGACGACCCAGTCGAACTCCTCCGGGAACCAGTCCGGCCGCCTCCCCGACGCCCAGATCGGCTCCGTGCGCCCGCCGACGGCCATGACACACGGGTCGGCGTACCCCGCGGCGAAGTGCCGCAGCCAGTCGCGCTCGGCCACGGCGTCGTCGTCGAGGAACGCGATCACCTCGCCGTACGAGGCGGCGATACCGGTGTTGCGGCCGGCGGACAGGCCGCGGGGGCCCGCGTTGGCGAGCACCCGCACATCGGTCGCTTCCTTGTACTCCTTGGTCAGCCGGTCCAGGAGGGTGTCGTTGTGGTCGACGACCAGCAGCGTCTCCAGGGCCGGATACGCCTGCGCCCGCACCGAGGAGACGGCCGCGAGGATGTCCTGCCAGCGCTCCTCGGTGTAGACGCAGATCACGACGGAGATGTCGGGACCGCTCAAGACGCCTCTCCCCGGACCGAGTGAGCCGAGTGGACCGGGCGAACCGAGTCGAGCGTCGGGGAGTGCACCGCGGCGGTGCGGCGGCGCAGCGCACGCCGGTTGGAGCGCTCCTTGAGGATCACCTTGAGCACCCTCAGCCCGTCCCGCACGGCCCGCAGATTGCTCGTGCCGTGGATGCGGAGGTACTCGTGGCTGGGTATCTCCTGCACCTTCAGGCCCGCCTTGACGACCCGGATGTTCATCAGGGTCTCCACCTCGAAGCCGGTGCAATCGAGTTCGATCTTGTCCAGGCAGTGTCGCCAGAACGCGTTGTATCCATAGCAGAGATCCGTGTAGCGGGCGCCGAACTTGCGGTTGACGGCCGTGCACAGCGCCCAGTTGCCCAGCTTGCGGATGAAGGTCATGTCGTCGGTGCCGCCGCCGTTGGCGAAGCGGGACCCCTTGGCGAAGTCCGCGCCCGAGACCAGGGCGGAGACGTAACTCAGGATCTCGTTGCCGTCGGCCGAGCCGTCCGCGTCGACCATCACGATGATGTCGCCGGTGGCCGCCTCGAACCCGGTGATCAGGGCATCCCCCTTGCCCTTGCCCCGCTGCCGCACGACCTTCACGTCCGGCCACAGCTCACGGGCCACTTCGACGGTGTTGTCGGTGGAGTTGCCGTCCACCAGGACCACTTCGTGTATCCAGTCCGGAAGGGTCTTGAAGACGTACGGCAGGTTCTCCGCCTCGTTCATGGCCGGGATCACCACGCTCACCGGCGGCGCGATGGCCAGGTGTGAGGAGACGGGCCGGTACTTGCCGACCGGTGACGGACCGTGGTCCGCGACCGCCGGGCGCAGAAAAGAGCTCATGAGTCTGGTCCCTCTCGTCCGGTGGACCGCCCGCCCCTGGGCGGCCCGGTTGTGTGTCCGGTTCGAAAGGGGGGTTGTTCTCACTCACGGCACGGAGGAACGGATCCCCGAGCGCGTGTGGTGAGCTGGCATGTCTGGCCGACCACCCGAAGATCGGCAGCCGGTCGCGCGGCACGACTCGGTCGCAAGTGCGGACACCTTCACCGAGCACCCCCCTACCGCGCCCCGCTCCGTGACCGCCGCGGTCCTTGAGCCCTCCCCTGGAGCCGCTTGCTGACAGTCCGATGCGGGTGAGATTACGACGGTATTGATGATTGAGCCTGTATGGCAAGAGCTGGAACGAGCCCTCACGTTTTTGTCGGTTTGACCGGAGTTACCGCTCTCCCGAGCGGATCCTCCCCATCCGCTTGAGGAGCCGGTCCGCCGGTTCGAACAGCTCCGGCCGTGACTGCACGGTGTTGCGCAGCGCCCGGACCGGGGCACGGCGTGCCCGGTGTCCGAACGCGACCGGGTGACGCCGGGTCACCCACCCCTCCGACACCGTCAGCTCGCGTGTCTTCAGGGAGTCCTTGTACTCCTTCTGGCCCCGCCCGAGATCCAGATAGGCGATGCCGTCGGCGGCGGCCGCCTCGGCCATGCGCAGATGCAGGACCAGCCCCGGCGAGTACTTCGAGAACGCCGGGTCGTAGGCCGGGAACCAGCACGCCAGCACCCGCTCGGTGCGCAGCCCGAAGTGCGCGGCGATCGGCTTGTCGTTCGCGTACAGCACCGAGAGGACCCCCGCGAACGGGTCGGAGCGCGTGTGGAACAGCTGCTCCACGAGCGCGGTGATCCACTCGTGCGCGAACCGGTCGCTGCGCCCCGTCCTGCGGTACTGCGCGGACTTCCAGGCCATCAGCGTGCGCAGGGCGGCCGGGTCACGCTCGTCGTGCACATACCGCACGCCGTCGTGGTCCCGGCCCAGCTTGCGCTCCTTGGCGAGCGTCGTCCGCGTGAACTTCGGTGACTGCTCGCGCAGTTGGGTCAGATACGCCTCGTATCCCTGGTCGACGTCCATGACCGGGGACGGGTACGTGCCGGTCGCCTCCGCCGCGAACGCCGTCTGGCCCTCCACCAGGTGGTCGAACTCCCAGACGGCGAGCCCGCACGCCTTCAGCAGCTCCCGGGCGTCCCAGGTGAACCCGGGCCGGTGCACCAGCCCCTGGGCGTCCGAGACGCCCAGGCCGATGGCCCGGCCGACACCGGCCGCCGTCCGCTGGAACGGGAAGAACGCGGCGGGCTCCCCGCCCTCCCGTACGACCGCGATCCGCACCCCGCGCCGGCAGCGGCCGACCGCGAGCGCGAACTCGGGCGAGAGGAAGGGGTTGCCCAGTTCCGGCGAACCCTGCAGATGGGCCTTGGACTGCATCGATGTCCATGCCGCCCGGTCGGCGGAGCTGAGCTCGCCGGGGCGGTACACGCTGATGTCCACGTCAGTCAGTCCGCCTTCGCGTCGTACGGCCGCGCAGCCGCCGTACCAGGACCAGCAGGAGAATGAGGGCGCTGATCGCGGTCACCGCCACGATCCCGCCGCGTACCGACCAGCGGTGCACGGCCAGCATGCCCTGGGTCACCAGCATGTTGACGACGACCGCGCCCGCAACCGCGGCGACGGCACGGCCGAAGGGATCCAGCCCGCGCAGCGCGGCGGCGATCGCCACGGCCGGCGCCGCGAGCAGGAAGAACAGAGTGAAGGGGCCGCGCAGCGGCGAGCCCGAGTCGACGAGCGCGAGGATCGCGCCGATTCCCCCCACAGCCGTCGCGGCACCCGCGAGCAGCGGCACCAGGTCCCTCCCCGGCCCTGGTCGCGCCCGCTCGGTGTCCTCAGCCTCGGCTCTGGGTGAAGCTGTCTTGATACGTAAGGTCTGCATTGGCGACTTTGCCCCCCGAAGCGCCGGATGCCGGGCTTCAATGTGGCTCAGTTCCGCGCCGGCCGTCAAGATGCGCATGCCCTCTTGACACTTGCTGGGGTACGGCTCGGCGCATGAGTTCCCCGGAGGCGGCGGGGCCCCCGGGGAACGGTTGCTCAGGTGGTGCGGGAGCGTCCTACGACACGAGCTTCAGCAGCCGGTTCGGCGAGCCGCTGCCGGGGCTGGTGACCACGTTCGTGGTGGCCCCGGCGGTCAGGGCCGAGGCGACCTGGGCCGGGGTGGACGAGGTGTGGCCCGCCAGGTAGACCGCGGCCGCGCCCGCGACGTGCGGGGTCGCCATCGACGTACCGGAGATGGTGTTCGTCGCGGTGTCGCTGGTGTACCAGCCCGCCGTGATGGAGGAGCCGGGCGCGAAGATGTCCAGGACCGAGCCGTAGTTCGAGTAGCTGGCCCGCGCGTCCGAGCTGGTGGTGGCGCCGACGGTGATCGCCTCGGTGACCCGGGCGGGGGAGTAGGAGGAGGCGTTGGCGCTGCTGTTGCCGGCCGCGACGGCGTAGGTCACGCCGCTGGCGATGGAGTTGCGCACGGCCGTGTCGAGCGAGGTGGAGGCGCCGCCGCCGAGCGACATGTTGGCGACCGAGGGACCGGAGTGGTTGTTGGTCACCCAGTCGATGCCCGCGATCACGCCCGCGGTGGTGCCGGAACCCGAGTTGTCGAGCACACGCACGGCCACGATGTTCGCCTTCTTGGCGACACCGTAGGTCGTGCCGGCGATCGTGGTGGCCACGTGGGTGCCGTGGCCGTTGCCGTCGGAGGCGGTGGTGTCGCCGTCGACGGCGTCGTAGCCGTAGGAGGCCCGGCCGCTGATCTGCTGGTGGGTGATGCGGACGCCGGTGTCGATGACGTACACGGTCACGCCGCTGCCCGCGCTGTCCGGGTAGGTGTAGGTCCCGGAGAGCGGGAGCGAGGTCTGGTCGATGCGGTCCAGGCCCCAGGGGGCACTGGACTGCGTGGCGTCCACCCGGACGCGCTGGTTCTGCTCGACCGAGGCCACCGCCGGGTCGGCCGCGAGTCTCCTGGCCTCGGCCGCGGAGAGGGCGGCGGTATAGCCGTTGAGCGCCCTGGTGAACGTCTTCTTCACCGTGCCGCCGTACTCCTCGACCAGGTCCTTGCCTGCGGCCGAGGAGGCCTTGAGGCCCGCGCTCTTCTTGAGCGTGACGATGTAGCTGTCCTTGACCGCCGTGGGGGAGCCGGCGGCCAGGACCGTGCCCTCGGCCGGGGCGGCCTGGGCGGGGAGGGAGGTGAGTCCGCCGACGAGGGCGGCGGTCGCCAGGCTGGTTATCGCGGCGAACCGGACCTTCTTGCTACGCAGTTGTGCCATTACGAGGGAGTCCTCCTCTTGGCGGCGCGCGCCCGGGTGGGGCGCAAGCCTGTGGGGGGTGCGCGCGTGATCGCGGGCACGGCCTCGGAACGTCGCGTTCCCGTTCCGGAGCCGAGGTAAAGGATCTGTGCTCCCGGGGTGACCGACAAGAGAGTTGACGACCTGTCAACAACTCTGTCATGAACACGCAATCGAACTCACAGCGAACCGACAGGGTGGAGGTTGTGGTGACCTGAAAAGTCTTGGCATGGACACTTCCGGTCAACACGCGTAGTTGGTACGACGGTTATTGCAGTGATCCTGCTATAGGGAGGTTCCATGAGACGTTCCCGATTTTCCGTATACGTCGCCTCACTCCTCCTCGCCGTCGGCACCGCCCTCACCGGGGCCGCCACCGCACAGGCCTCCGACACCGCCGCCACCGGCGGCTATGTGGCCCTCGGCGACTCGTACTCCTCCGGCCTGGGGGCGGGCAGCTACGACGCCTCCAGCGGCAACTGCTCGCGCAGCACCAAGGCGTACCCGTACCTGTGGGCCGCCGCGAACTCACCCTCGTCCTTCGCGTTCACCGCCTGCGCGGGCGCCCGTACGAGTGATGTCACGGCCAGTCAGCTCGGCCCGCTCAACTCCTCCACCGCCCTCGTGTCGATCACGATCGGCGGCAACGACGCGGGCTTCTCCGACATCATGACGACCTGTGTGCTGCAGTCCGACAGCGCCTGCGTCTCCCGGATCAACACCGCGAAGGCGTACGTCGACTCGACCCTGCCCGGCAGGCTCGACACCGTGTACTCGGCCATCCGCGCCAAGGCCCCGTCCGCCCATGTGGTCGTGCTCGGCTACCCGCGGTTCTACAGGCTCGGCGTGGCGGGGTGCCTCGGCCTGTCCGAGACCAAGCGCAGGGCGCTCAACGACGCGGCCGACTACATCGACGCCGCGACCGAGAAGCGAGCCGTGGACCACGGCTTCACCTTCGGTGACGTACGGCCCACCTTCACCGGACACGAACTCTGCTCCGGCAGCTCGTGGATGCACTCCGTCAACTGGCTCAACATCCCCGAGTCGTACCACCCGACGGCCGCGGGCCAGTCGGGCGGTTATCTCCCGGTGCTGAACAGCGCGGCCTGAACCCCCGCGCAGCCGGCTCTCCTACGAGCTCGGCGACTCGCTGGGCGTTGGCGAGACCCCGCCCGTCGGGGTCTCCGTCACACAGGTCACCGAGAACGGCACCGAGTTGGACTTCGTCTCCACCGGGTCGCGGACCTCGACGCTGATCTCGTTCTCGAAGGTCCCGCTGTCGTCGTACGTCGTCACGAACGCCCTGTCCTGCTTGGTCCGCCCGCCACCCTCCGGGAACGACAGCGTCTTCCAGCCCTGGTCCATGACGTCGCCGTCCTTCGACACCCAGCGATAGCTGACCTCCGCCGGCAGCCGCCCCACCGTGAACGTCGCCGTGAAGGCGGGCGCCTGGCTCTGCGGCGGCGGACAGGCGCCGGAGTACTCCGTGTTCGCGCCCGCCAGCGTCACCCGCACGGACTGCGGCGCCGGAGCGGTCGTACGGCTGCTGCTCGGGCTCGGCGTCGGGCTGGTGGCCTCGCCGGTCTCCTCGTCGCTCGGCGTGGGTGACGTCTGCACGTCCGTCTGGCTGGTGGTGTCCCCGGAGCCCGCGTCCCGGTCGTTGTCCCCGCGGTTGAGCAGGGCGTACGTCAGCCCCGCCACGGCCAGTGCGACGGCGGCGACGCCCGCGACCAGGGCGACGGCGGCGCGGCGGTTGCGGTCGGGACGGACGGGAGCCGTGGTCGAGGCGGGGGTGTCGCTGCCGGTGACGGGCCGGGTCGGCGCGGGCGGCGGGACCGGGGCCGTGGGGGCGGTCTGCGACGGCGACGGGAACGCCGCGACGGTGGGGGTGTACGGGGCCGCCTGAACGGCGTCCGCCCGAGGCGTGCCTCCCGCGCCGATGATCCGCAGGTCCTGCTCGGCCCGGTCGGCCGGCAGCCGCTCGGCCGGGTCCTTGCGCAGCAGCCCCTCGATGACGGGGGTGAGCGGACCCGCCCGGTGCGGCGGGGGCAGCTCCTCGTCGACGATCGCGCGCAGGGTGCTCAGCGGGGTGTCCTGGCGGAACGGGGAGTTGCCCTCCACGGCCGTGTAGAGGAGCACGCCGAGGGACCACAGGTCTGACTCCGGGCCGGGTGTGCGGCCCAGCGCCCGCTCCGGGGCCAGGAACTCGGGGGAGCCGATCACCTCGCCGGTCATCGTCAGCGCGGAGCTGCCCTCGACCATGGCGATGCCGAAGTCCGTCAGGACGACCCGGCCGTCGTTCGACATCAGCACGTTGGCCGGCTTCACGTCCCGGTGCAGCACTCCGGCCTCGTGCGCGGCCCGCAGCGCGGCCAGCACCTCGGCGCCGATGTGCGCGACGCGCTGCGGGCTCAGCGGACCCTCGGCGTCCAGCAGCTCGGCCAGCGAGATGCCGCGCACCAGCTCCATGACGATCCAGGGCCGGCCGTCCTGCGTGGCCACGTCGTACACCGTGACGACATTGCGGTTGGCGACCCGCGCCGCGGCCCACGCCTCGCGCTCCAGCCGGGCGTACATCCGCTCGACCTCCGGCAGGGGCAGCCCGTGCGGGGCGCGCACCTCCTTGACGGCGACCTCGCGCTGCAGCAGCTCGTCGCGGGCCCGCCACACGGTGCCCATGCCCCCCTCGCCGAGCGGGGACAGAAGGCGGTAGCGGCCCGCGATCACACGTTCACTGCCGTGTTCTTCGGACACGGGCGTCCCCCATTCGCATCCGTGCGCATTCTCCACAAAAGTAGCTCAGCCGAGTGCGGATGCCGCCCCCTGGAGAACCAATCCGGCCCCGATCAGGACGACGAGCACCGCGGATGCCAGCGGCGTCGTCCTGCGGACGAAGACCGTCACCGGGTGGGTCGTCCAGCGGGGACGTCGCTCCAGCACCCGGGTTACTCCTGTACCCAGCCGCACCACGGCGAACCCGGCCGCGGTGAGGGTGAGGGCGAGCCCGACGCCGTACGCGACGACGAGCAGCAGCCCGAACCACGCCTTGCCGAGCGCCGCCGCGCCGACGAGCACGACGACCGCGGAGGGACTGGGCACGAGACCGCCGGCGAAGCCGAGGAGGATCGTGCCGCGGAGGGTGGGGGCGGTGGGGTGGGTGTGGGTGACGCCGCCGTGGGTGTGGGTGAGCGGGCTGTGGGTGGGGGCGTGCGTGTGCGTGTGGCCGTGTGCCTGGTTGTGGCTGTGGTCGTGCTGGTGGCTGTGGTCGTGGTCGTGGTGGTCTGTGGGCGCATGCACATGGACGTGGCCCGGTGTGGGCGTGGGGGACTCCGTCGCGGTGTGGGGGTGCGCTGCGACCAGGACCGGTTGGCGCTCGTGGGGGTGGTCGGTCTCGTGGGTGTGCTCGTGCGCGGGGGTGGGGTCGTCGTGGTCGTGGGAATGCCCGTGTCCGTGCGAGTGGTCGTGCCCGTGTCCGTGTCCGTGCGGGTGGTTGTTCCCGTGCCCCTGCGTGTGCGGGTGGCCGTGTCCGCGGATGTGCCAGGCCCGGCGGGCGAGGGTGACGCCCGCGACGATCACCAGGGCGCCGCTCGTGATGCCCAGCCAGGTGATCACCGACGGTGCCGCCGCCGAGCCGGCCGTGACCAGGAGGCCCAGGGTGACCACGCCCAGGGTGTGGGTGACCGTCACCGAGGCGGCCAGGGGCATGACGTCCCTGAGGCGTGCCTGGCCGCCGCGTGCCGTCGCGACCGCGGCCATGATGGTCTTGCCGTGGCCGGGTGCGAGCGCGTGCATCGCGCCGAGGAAGACCGCGACGACCAGGGCGAGGGCCGCGAAGCCGAGGGTGAGGTCGTGGCGGGCGACCAGGCCGTCCAGGGCGCGCGTCCAGCGGTCGGCGCCGCGCGGCAGGACGGAGGAGGCGGGGGCGTCCTGCTCCGCCTCGGCGAGGGCCGGCCCGCCGGGGCGCACGCGCAGGGACGCGGTCTTGGTGTCGGCCGGGGAGGAGAGCAACTCCCCGGGGTACTCCGTCAGTTCACGGGAGACCGACTCCTTGGGCACGTCCGAGGCGGTGAGTGTCATACGGTCGCCGCGCGCCGTGATCTCCCGCCAGCCGGGGCCGGCTTCCGTGCCCGCGCCGCGGAAGCCGAGGGCGACGGTGGAATCGTCGGTGCCCTCGGGGAGCGGCGCCGTCAGCCGGCACTCCACCCGGAGGGTGTCCAGTCCCGCCTGACCGGGCCGCACGCGCGCGTGGCTGCCGTTCAGCGTCAGCTCGACCGCACGGCCGTCCACGGTGACCTCGCTGCCCTGCGCGGCCTTCGCGCAGCGCTGCCGGGCCCACTCCGTCATGCCCGCCTTCTCGATGTCCGGCTTCGCCTGCGTCGCCGGGATCTCGGCGAGGTCCTCGACATGGTGGACACGCAGTTCGCCGGGGGCGGCGACGAGGCCGTCGTAGCGGTTGACGGTGAAGTTGCCGAGGGGGTGAGCGCCCGCGGAGGAGGCGGGGAACAGTGCGAGGGTGCAGGCCGCCGTGAGGACGGCGGCGGACGAGGCGAACAGCCGACGAGGGGTCACTTGGCCGCCTCCAGGTCCTTGAGTGCCGTACGGGCTTCCCGGGCGCCCAGCGGCGAGAAGCCTGGGTTCAGCTTCAGCGCGGCCTGCAGGTGCTCGCGGGCGTCCTCGGCGTGGCCCGTGGCGCGCTCGATGATCCCGCGGTGGTAGAGGAACGCGGCGTTGCGGTAGCCGGTGGCCGTGGCCCTGCGGGCGTAGGGCAGGGCTTCCTCGTCCTTGCCGTTGACGTGCAGCGCCCAGGCGAGTGCGTCCGCGGTGTGCACGGTGTGGCGGCGGTTCCACTCGGCGCGGGCGGCGCGCAGGGCGGACGCCTTGTCGCCGTGGTCGGCTGCGGCGAGGGCGGTGTCGAGGTCGGCGTTGACGCCGTTGGCGCGGGCGAGGGCCGTCCAGGCGTCGACGAGGGCGTACTGGTCGTCGGCCTTGGCCCTGTCGCCGGCCGCCTCGTACAGCTCACCGAGCTCGACGAGCGGGCCGGGAAGGGGGTAGCGGGCGACGACGTCGGCCAGGCCCTTCGCAGCGGCGTCCCGTTCTCCGCTCGCGGCCTGTGCGCGGGCGCGGCCTTCGAGGGCGGGGACGTAGTCGTCGTCGGCGGCGAGCGCGCGGGCGTAGTGGGTGAGGGCCGCCTCGTAGTCGCCCTGGTTCCAGGCGAGTTGGCCGAGCTGGGTGGCCACGTAGGCGATGTCGCCGGGGGTGACTGCGGAGGAGAGGGCCTGCTTCAGTACCCGCTGGGCCGTGCGGACGTCGCCGCGCAGTTCGCGCACGTACGCATACCGCGTGAAGACCGGGATGCCCGGGCGGCGGTCGTCGGCGGTGTCGGCGGCCTTGGACGCGTCGGCGTAGCGGCCGAGTTCGACCAGGGCGTCGATGCGGGTGCACAGGGCGCGTTCGCTGTACGGGTTCACCTTCAGGGCCTGGTCGGCGTACGTCAGGGCGTCCTCGAAGTCGTGCCGGGCGGCGGCGAGGGCGGCGCGGCCGGCGAGGGCCTGGTCGTTGTCGGGCTTGAGTGCGAGCGATCGCTTGAAGGCCTGGTCGGCCTGGGGGTAGCGGGAGGGGTCGCCCTTGGTGCGGGCCTGTTCGACGTAGGCCAGGCCGAGGGTGGACCAGCTGGTGAAGTCCCTTGGCTGGGTGCGGAGGTGGGACTGGAGGGAGGTGATGCCTGCGTCCAGGTCGCCGCTTGCGAGGAGGCCGGGTGGGACGGCGGCGGAGGCGGGGGCGGCGGTTGCGGGGCCGTTGTCGTGTGCGGCGCCGATCGCCATGGATCCGGCGGTGAGTGCCACGGCCAGCAGGGCGGCGCAGCCGGCGAGGTGGAGGGCGTGTCGGCGGCGTCCGGCTGCGGCGATGCGTCGTACGGCGGCGATGCGCTGATCCTTGGTTTCCTCGCCCCCGCCGCCCCTACCCGTCCCATCCTCCAGGGGCTCTGCCCCTTCGACCCCGGTCCTGGGGGCTGCCGCCCCCAGACCGCCGCTCCGGCCCTGAAGGGGCCTCGTCCTCAAACGCCGGACGGGCTGCTTTTGCCGATCGGCGCCGAGAGGTGCTGCCGCGCTCGTCCTCAGACGCCGGACGGGCTGGATACTGCGCAGCCGCCTCACGGCCGCAACGCGCTCTTCGGCCCCCGCGGCAGCGGCATCCGCACCGGTGGCTGCGCTGGTCTCCTCGTTCTCCGGTGCGTTGTCGTTCGTACGCGGGGCCATGCCCTCTCCTCGATCGGCTTTATGGCAACGGTGGTTGTCACGTGCTGCGGCGCGGCCCGCGCCGTGGGGGATGAGTACTACGCGGGCCGCGCCAGCTCTGTGGGGAGCGCCGAAGGCCTAGTACGCCCGCTCCCGCATCCGGCGCCACCAGGCCAGGGCCCCGCCGATCAGCAGGACTCCGATCGCGCCGGCGCCGGCCGAACCGGCGATCAGGGTGGTGTTGTCGGTGCCGCCGGAGGCGCCGGCCGGCTGGAGGGCGTCGCCGAGCTGGCTGCGGACGTCGGTCTCGCCGTCCGTGCCCTTGGCGAGCGGGCCCCGCGAACCCTCGGTCGGCAGGGCGACGTACGGGAAGGCCTTCTCGAAGTCCTTGTCGTTCTTGTCGACCGCGTCACCCAAGTCGTTCTTCGCGCCGAGGAGTTCACCCTCGACGACCTGGAGCGAGGCGTCGATCACGTCGTCGGTGAGGCGACGGCCGTTCGGGAAGCCCGCGTTGTCGCCGTCGAGGACGCCGAGCCGCTTGGGTTCGGCGGTCGGCTTGATCGAGGTGTTCAGGCGCAGCATCTCCGACGGTGTCACGTGCGGCGGCTGGTTGAGGTCCTTCACGCCCTTGAGGAAGACGTCGACCAGGTCGTTGCGCGGCTCGTCGGGCGCCGGGATCTTGTAGATCGCCTCGATGAGCTTCGGCAGCTCGGGGTTGGTGACGTTCTTCAGGAACTGGGCGTCGTCCCAGGGTGCGGACGCGTTGAACTTGTCCTTGTCCTCGAGCGGGTTGACGACCTCGTTCACCAGCGGGTTGCCCAGGCGCGAGACCTGCTCGAAGTAACCCTTGGCGTTCTTGCGCTGCGTCGTCGACCAGATGCCGACGACCGGCTGGTCCGCCGACTCGGCGATCATGTGCGTCGGGACCTGCAGGGCGATGGAGTTGACGTTGTAGCCCTTGAGCGTGTCGTTGCCGACCTCGGAGAGGTTCCCGCCGTAGAGGAGGTCGAAGACGCGCAGGTCCAGGAAGAACGGGTCGTCGGCCTGGCCCGCGAACGTCGTCGTGCCGCCGTGGAGTTCGTGGACGGCCTGGTCGCGCAGCTTGGCGTAGTCCGGCATCGACGCCTTGCCGACGTTCGAGGGTGCTACCGGCACGTCGTTGGCGATCTTGGTCTTCGACACCAGCTTCTGCTTCTTGAGCTTGATCAGCTCGATGTCGTACGTCTGCGTGATGTTGAGGTCGGGGTCGTCCAGACTCTCGACCGGGCCGGTGTTGTACAGGAACGTCTTCTTGTTCTTCGTGTGCGTGTCGAACGTGAAGCGGTAGAGCAGCTCGCCCTGCGCGTCACCGTTGTTGTCGATGTGGATGTCGTACTGCGCGTCGTCGGCGAACGGGAAGAAGTTCGGTCCGCCGGCCGGCTCCTCGAACGGGATCCAGTTCGCGATGATCGTCGTCGTGTCCGGCTTGTCCGGGCTGACGAACGCGTACACGTCCGTGTTGTCGTACTGCGGCGTCCCCGAGATCAGCGGGGCCTCCCGGTGGCTGGAGGCGGAGGCCGCCCCCGGTGCCAGCGCGGCGACGCCGGCGGCTGCGAGCCCCCCGGCGGCCAGCGCACCACATACGAGGGTCACGATGCCCTTGCGTCCCGCACCGCTCCTGGAAATAGGTGTCATGCCGTCCGTCCTCAGTGCCAACTTGCCTGACGAACCCGATTCGGAGCCGTCGCCAGGGTGGATTGGTCGAATCCCAAGCGTTCTTACGGCGGGACTCCAAAGTTGTTTCATTCGGCGGGCGACCCGCGTTTTCGGCGCGCTGATCCGTAACCCCATCCGGAGGTGGGTTCGTTGCGAATGCCTCGTGGGACGAGACGGCCGCGCTGCGGTCTGACCGGAGGGGGAGACGAGTTGGAGGCGGACGAGCTGCTGGTGCTCGTGGCGGGCGGTGACCAGAAGGCATTCGAGGATCTGTACGGGCTGGTCTCCGGGCCGGTGTACGGGCTGGTGAGGCGCGTGGTGCGCGACGCCGCCCAGTCCGAGGAGGTGACCCAGGAAGTGCTGCTCGAACTGTGGCGGTCCGCCGCGAGGTTCGACCCCGGCCGGGGCAGCGCCCTGTCCTGGGTCCTCACCCTCGCCCACCGCCGCGCCGTCGACCGGGTGCGCAGCGCACGCGCGGCCGGCGAGCGCGAGCAGCGCGAGGCGATGCGCGCGAACCACCCGGCCTTCGACCATGTCGCCGAGGAGGTCGAGGCCGGACTCGAACGCGAGTGGGTCCGTCGCTGCCTCGACCGACTCACCGCGCTGCAGCGCCAGTCCGTCACCCTCGCCTACTACGAGGGCTACACGTACCGTGAAGTGGCCGAGCGGCTCTCCCTGCCGCTCGGCACGGTCAAGACCCGTATGCGCGACGGACTCACCCAGCTGCGCAAGTGCCTGGGAGGTGTGGCGTGAGCTTCGTCGACCGTCTGCTGCGGCGCGAGGACCTGCACTCCCTCGCCGCTCCCTACGCCCTCGACGCCCTGGAACCCGCCGAGCGGTTCCGCTTCGAGAAGCACCTGAAGACCTGTGACAGTTGTGCCGCCGAGGTGCGGGTCCTGTCCGAGGACGCCGTCCGCCTCGCCTGGTCGACGGCCGCCCCGGCGCCGGCCGCGATGCGCGACCGGGTCCTGGCCGCCGTACGGACGACACCGCAGGAGCCCGTCGGGCGGGAGGCGGCACGCGCGCGTGCGCCCCAGCTGCCGCCGCATGTGTGGGGCACCCAGCCGCCGCCGCGCTCCCGTGCGACGAGGCCGCGCCCACTGCTGGTGCCGTTCGCCACCGCCACGGCCGCCGCGGCCCTCGTCGTCGCCTCGCTCTTCGCCGTCCAGGCGAACAAGACGCAGGATCAGCTGGACGCCCAGCGGGACCGGTCACGTGAGATCGCTAACGTTCTGGCGGCACCCGACGCCCGGGCGACCGCCGGCGAGGACGCTGAGGGTCGCAGCATCGGAGTCGTCGCTTCCGTTTCCGAGGGGCGCGCCGTCGTCACTCTGAGCGGATACGACGAGCTGCCGAGCGGCCGAGTGCACCAGCTCTGGCTCATGCGCCCCGACGTGCAACCGCGCTCCCTCGGGCTTTTCGACGGCGACACGCCCTTGGTCGCGTCCGATCTCGACAAGTCGGCGACGTCACTGGCTGTGACCGTCGAGCCGGACGGGGGCTCACCGCAACCCACCAGCCAGCCGGTTGTCCAACTCGCCCTGAAATCGGTTGGATTCGGAGAGTAATCACGGACGAGTCGTCAACACCCTTACGGGGAAGGTGAATCCTGTGACCGCGATACACGAGTGCCCCACCGGGGAGATAGGGTTAACCTGCCCGGGCCGGGTGGACTCGTACGGGTGGGGAGTGACATGGATCAGATAACAGTGCGCAGCAGGGCCAGGGTCCCTGCGATCACCTGCGGGAGCAGCGCGACCAGTTCGCGCCTCGACCGCCATCTCTCGGTGCTGGCGGGCCCCGCCGTACCGCAGACGGAGGCGGCCGAAGCGACCTCGCTGATGCGTGAACTGACCACTCGTGACACCACGCACGAGCGCAGCGACCGCGGTGCCCGCGTTCGCCGCGTCTCGCTCTTCGCCCCGCTGCGTCGGCTCCGCCGTTCGCTGTTCGGCGGGCGCTGACTCCTACCGGCGTTCCTCGAACGACTGCCAGGCCCGCGCCCGGCAGGTCACACCGTCCCCGGCGCCGTACCGCGTTGCCGCCGCCGTCATCCCCACGGCGTGCGGCGGCGCCGCGGAGTGCTACCCGGGCACGGGCACGTCCCCCAACTCTCCTCAGTCTTCCGGCTTCACCGCTCGCCGCGCGCGTACCGTCGTACGGCGAGCGGTGCGAACACCGCCAGCAGCACCGCGCACCACGCCAGCGACCCGGCGACCGGATGGGCGACCGGCCAGGCGGCCCCGTCCGGCACGGGTGCGTTGCCGAAGAGGTCCCGCAGGGCCGTGGTGACCGCGCTGATCGGATTCCACTCGGCGAGCGTGCGCAGCCAGCCCGGCAGGCCGTCGGTCGGGATGTACGCGTTGGACAGCAGCGGCAGCATGAAGGTCGCCCCGCCCAGCTGACCGGCGGCCTCCTCGTTCCGCGTGAGCAGGCCGAGGAAGATGCCGACCCAGGTCGTGGCGAACCGGAACAGCAGCAACAGGCCCAAGGCGCCCACCGCTTCGAGCGCGGACCACTCGATCCGCCAGCCCACCGCGAGCCCCACCAGCAGGAACGGCACCGTCCCGGCGGCCGTCACCACCAGGTCGGCGGCCGCTTGTCCCAGCGGTACGGCGGCCCGGCTCATCGGCAGCGTCCGGAAGCGGTCCGTCACGCCCCGGTGTGTGTCCTGGGCGGCCTGGAACATGCCGGTCATGATCCCGTTCGCGGCGGTCGCCACCAGTAGCCCGGGGACGAGGAAGGAGCGGTACTCCTCGCCGGGCATCGCCAGCGCGCTGCCGAAGACGTAGCCGAAGAACAGCAGCATGGTGATCGGCATGGTCTGGGTCAGGATCAGCAGCCCCGGGTTGTTCCGGATCCGCCGCAGCTGCCGGCCCAGCATCGCCCCGCCGTCGTACGCCAGCGCGTTCATGCCGCACGCTCCTCGGTGAGTCGCAGGAACACATCGTCGAGAGACGGTGGTTCGAGGCGTACGTCGAGCAACGGCACGCCCGCTGAGTCGAGTTCGCGCACCAGGTGGGGAAGGGTGAGGGTCAGGTCCCGGGTGACCGCGCCCACGGCGTTCCGCTCGTGGTCGAACGAGGGCTCGGAGCCGGTGAGTTGATCGAGCACGGCCGCCGCCTTCACCATGACGTCCGCGTCGGTGACGACGACCTCGACATGCGCGCCTATCAGCGCCTTGAACTGGCCGGGCGAACCCGTGTGTGCGACCCGCCCGCGGTCCACCAGGGCGATGCTGTCGGCGAGTTGGTCGGCCTCCTCCAGGTACTGCGTGGTCAGCAGCACGGTCGTGCCGTCGGCGGTCAGCTCCCGTACGGCGTCCCAGATCCGGTTGCGGCTGGCGGGGTCCAGGCCGGTCGTGGGCTCGTCCAGGAACAGCACGTCGGGGCGGCGGACGAGGCTCGCCGCGAGGTCCAGGCGGCGCCGCATCCCGCCCGAGTACGTGGACGCCGGCCGGTCGGCCGCCTCGGCCAGGCCGAAGCGCTCCAGCAGTTCGGCCGCCCGCTCGGCCGGCCCGCGCACCCGGTGCAGCCGGGCGAACAGGCGGAGGTTCTCGCGGCCGGTGAGGTCGCCGTCGACCGAGGCGTACTGACCGGTGACACCGATCCGGTGCCGGACGGCCGCCGGCTCCCGGAGCAGGTCGTGCCCGGCGATACGGGCCGAGCCGGCGTCCGGGCGCAGCAGCGTCGTCAGCAGGCGTACGGCCGTCGTCTTGCCCGCGCCATTGGGCCCGAGGAGGCCGCAGACGGTGCCCTGCGCGACGGCCAGATCCAGCCCGCGCAGGGCGTGGACCTCGCCGAAGCGCTTCTCCAGACCTTCACTAAGTACAGCGTACGTAGAAGTCATGGGTCGACCATAGCGCACTACGTACGCTGTACGTAACTAGGATGGTGGCCGAGGTGATGATCGATGGCGGGCAAGGCGGCCGAACCACAGGTGATCTGGGCGCGTCCCGAGCGGGCAGGACGTGGTCCCCGGCCCGCGTTCACGCGTACCGGCATCGCGGCCGCGGCGGTGCGGATCGCCGACGCCAAGGGGCTGGATGCCGTGTCCATGCGGCATGTCGCGGCCGAGCTGGGCTGCGGGACGATGTCGCTGTACAACTACGTCCCCCGCAAGGAGGACCTGTACGAGCTGATGGTCGACGCCGTCAGCGGGGAGCACGAGCTGTGGGAGCCCAGCGGCAACTGGCGGGCGGACATGCGCCGGGTCGCCCAGCAGACGCGGGAGTTGATGCACCGGCACCCGTGGGTGACGCGGCTGATGTCACCGGTCTACGGCTTCAGCCCCAACGCCCTGCGGTATCTGGAGCACTGCCTCGCCTGTCTGGACCCGCTGGAGGCGCCCTACGGCATGAAGATGCAGCTCGTCGGGATGCTGAACGGGTGTGTGACGTCGTACGTCGCGAACGAGCTGGCCACCGCTGAGCGGACGCGGTCGTTGCCGTGGTCGGCGGAGGAGGAGAACGCGGTGCGGATCGCCTATCTCGGGAGTCAGGTGGCCACGGGGGCCTACCCGAGGATGGCGGCGGCGTTCACGGAGGATCCGGGGCCGATCGATCTCGACGGGGCGTTCGAGCTGATGCTGAGCCGCATGCTCGACGCCTTCGAGCCCAGGAACTAGATCAGCGCGAACTGGCCCTCGGGTCCTTCTTCGTGGTGATCGAGGACCGACGCAGGCCTGCGGGCCGACTCCGGGACCGGCAGGACTCCGGCCTCGTGGAGGTCGGCTGCTGTGATGGTGGAGGTCAACTCTTCGTCGAGAGGCTGGAGTTCCGCCAGCAAGGCCAGGACGGTGATCAGCTCCAGCAGTTCCGACGTCCACGCCTGCGGCCAGGTCGCCGGGCGGATCGCCGCGAGGGTGCCCGGCTCGGGCTCCGAGACACGAGCGGCGAACCACTGCTCCAGAACCCTCACTCCGGCCACCTCGAAGTCCCAGGCCTCCGGTGGGACCGGTGAGATGCGGCCCTCGTCCAGCAGCAGGGCCTCCTCGTCGCGGTCGTACTCGAGAGTGAGCGGACGGGAGGGGAGTGGCGCGCGGACGTACGGGCGGCGGCCGCCGGGCAGCTTCGGGCGGTCGCCGTTGCGCCGCATCAGCCACAGGCTGCGGTGGCCCGACTCCACGCCGTGGGACCAGAGTTCGGGGTCGTCGGTGAGGGGGACGGTGAGGTCGGGACGTACGGCCGCCAGCGTCCAGGCGAGGACGTCCAGCGGCTCGACCGGTGCGCCTAGCCGGTCCCCGAGGTGCTCCAGGAGGCCCGGCGCCAGGTTGGGTTCCGTGCCGCCCGGGCGGCGGTACAGCGGGCGGATGCGGCCCGGGCGGACCAGCGGGAGCAGGGAGGTCGCCAGCAGGGGGGACTCCGGCGCCTCCAGGAGGAAGACCTGGTGCTCGTCCGCCACCCGCCACAGCTCGGGGCGGGCCGCGTCGATCAGGCGGTGGTCCGGGATCAGCCACTGTTCGTCGAAGGGGGCGTGCAGGACGCGTACCGGCTCGGGGCCGGGGCCCGTGGCGCGGAGCAGTTTCTCCGTGCCGGTGGACTGGCCGGGCAGCTGTCCGACCGCCGAGTGCAGCGTGCGCGAGCGCGTCGGCTCCAGCAAGGCCTCCCGGTCCGGGACCTCGGCCTTCACGAAGGCGTCCCAGCGGGCCTTCAGGGACGCCGCGTCGGGGCCCGTCGGCCACCCCCGGCCGAGCCGCGGCGGTGCGACGGACCACGGCATGAGGTCCGCCAGCAGCGGAGCGTCGTCGTGCGTCACGCTGGGCATCGTAGAGCCTGGCAAGGACAGCCGGGTCAGGTGGCCTCCAGGGTCACCGTGAAGGAGAAGCGGTCGCCCCGGTAGTGGATGACCGCCGCGTCCAGCACCCGGCCGTCCGTGTCGTACGTCACGCCCGTGTAGTGCAGGATCGGGCTCAGCAAGGGGACTTGGAGCAGCTTCGCCGTCTCCGGGTCCGCCAGGCGCGCCTCCACCGTGTCCGTGATGCGGCTGATGTCCGCCCCGACGACATCCCGCAGCACCTTGGTCATCGGCCAGCGGACCAGGTCGTCCAGGTCGATGCGGGCGGCGAGTTCGGGGCGGACGTAATTGCGGGCGTGGTTGGTCGGCTCGCCGGTCTTCTCGTCGCTGCGCAGGCGGTGGTACGTCGCCACCTCGTCGACGTCCCCGAAGTACTCGGCGAATTCGGCCGGGACCGGCGCCTTGCCGTGGTCCAGCAGTTCGGTCGCCATGCCGGACTGCTGGGCCACGATCGCGTCCACCGAGCCGAGCAGCCGCACGGGGGCGCCCCGGCGGGCGTCCGGCTCGATGAACGTGCCGCGTCTGCGGTGGCGCGTGATCAGGCCCTCGTCCTCCAGCTCCTTCAGCGCCTGCCGCATGGTCAGCACGCTCACGCCGTAGTGCCCGGCCAGTTGTTCCTCGGTGGGCAGGCGCAGCGGGTCCTGCGGCCGGCGGCCCAGTATCGAGGCGCGCAGCGACTGCGAGACCTGGTACCAGAGCGGCAGCTTGCGGTTCAGGACGATCGAGTCCGGGGCGAAGGAGGTCACAGGGCCATCCGTACCGGTAGTGAATTGATCAGTGCAAGAGGCGGAAGTTCCGCTCCAAGCCCTGCCAGACGTCGTCGTAGCGCTGCTGCAGGTGGTCGGCGCGGGCCGCGTGCGGTGTCAGCGTCACCGGCCAGCGCGTCTCGAACATGAACGCCAGGCCGTCGTCGATCTTCTGCGGCTTCAGCTCGGCGGCGCTCGCCTTGTCGAACGTCTCCCGGTCCGGACCGTGCGCCGACATCATGTTGTGCAGCGAGCCGCCGCCCGGCACGAAGCCCTCCGCCTTCGCGTCGTAGGCACCCTCGATGAGGCCCATGTACTCGCTCATCACGTTCCGGTGGAAGTACGGCGGCCGGAAGGTGTCCTCGCCCACCAGCCAGCGCGGCGCGAAGACCACGAAGTCGACACCCGCCAGGCCCGGGGTGTCCGAAGGGGACGTCAGCACGGTGAAGATCGACGGGTCGGGGTGGTCGTAGGAGATGGTGCCGATCACATTGAAACGCCGCAGATCGTAGACGTACGGCACATGGTTGCCGTGCCAGGCGACCACGTCGAGGGGGGAGTGGTCGTAGGTGGCCGTCCAAAGGTTGCCGCAGAACTTGTTCACCACCTCCACCGGGCCCTCGACGTCCTCGTACGCGGCGACCGGCGCCATGAAGTCCCGGGCGTTCGCGAGGCCGTTGGCGCCGATGGGGCCGAGGTCAGGGAGGTGGAAGGGTGCCCCGTAGTTCTCGCACACATAACCCCGGGCAGAGTCGTCCAACAGCTCCACACGGAAGCGCACCCCACGTGGAATCAGCGCCACATGTGAGGGCTCCACATGCAGCAGCCCGAACTCCGTCCGCAGCAGAAGCCCGCCGCGCTCCGGCACGATCAGCAGCTCTCCGTCCGCGTCGCTGAAGACGCGGTCCATCGAGGCGTTGGCGTGGTACAGGTGCACGGCCATCCCGGTGCGCTGCGTGGCGTCGCCGTTGCCGCCCAGGGTCCACAGGCCGGCGAGGAAGTCGGTCCCGGGCGCGGGCTCGGGCAGGGGGTTCCAGCGCAGGCGGTTCGGGTCCGGCACGGACTCCGTGAAGGGGGCCGTGCGGATCGCGCCGTTGTCCGTGCGCGTGAACGCCGGATGGGCTGCCGACGGGCGGATGCGGTACAGCCACGAGCGGCGGTTGTGGGCCCGCGGCTCGGTGAACGCCGAACCGCTCAGCTGCTCCGCGTACAGGCCCAGCGGGGCGCGCTGGGGTGAGTTGCGGCCCTCGGGCAGGGCGCCGGGCACTGCCTCCGAGCTGTGCTCGTTGCCGAAACCGGAGAGGTAGGTCAGCCCCTCCGCGGTCTTCCGCGCGTCCCCACTCATGAATCGCTCCCTCGATATCTGATTCCTATGCTTTACCGTAGGATTGCGGTTGCTCGGGCGCAAGAGATGGGCCGGACCTCCTCTGGTCCTCAGGAGGGACGACGAGAACCAGACTTCAGGGGGATCCGGCTGTCGGACCGGTGTTCTAGTCTCCGGGGCATGTCGTGGACGCGGACCCTGCTCGCCGCGCTCGCGGTCTGTGTCCTGTTGCTGACCGGAACCGCGGGCTGCGGTTCCGACGGTGCGCGGAGGCAGGGGGACGGGGTGTCGCCCTCCCCGGTGGGCAAGGTCCTCGACGACACCGACGGCCAGGGGCGGCACTACCGCGAGGTGGACGAGGACGACGCCCCCGAGGTCGGCATCGAGGTGCAGCCGGACCCGGACGGCGACGGCAGCTGGGACGTACGGCTGACCCTGCGCGACTTCCGCTTCTCGCCCGCCGCTGCGAAAGCGCGGGCGGTGGCCGGTCGCGGGCTCGCGTACCTCTTCGTGGACGGCCGTCTCGTCACCAGGCTCCGCAGCCCCGAGTGCCGCCTCGCTCCCGCCCTCGTCCCGCGCGGCACGCACCAGGTCACCGTCCGGCTGTACGCCGACGACGGCACGGTGTGGGCGGTGGACGGCGAACCCGTCGAGAGTACGGCCGCCATCACGGCATCGGAGGCGGAGGCGACCGCGACGTCGACGCCGAAACCGTCCACGGCAGCACTGAGCGTGCCGGGTACCGGCTTCCGTACAGGGGGGCAAGGTTCACCGGACCGAGCCGGAAAGGCATCATGAAGACCGTGCCCCATCCCGCATCGCTCCGCCGGGCGCCCGTGCAGCGGCGCAGCGCCGAACGGCTCACCAGGATCCTCGACGCGTGCGCCGACCTCCTCGACGAGGTCGGCTACGACGACCTGAGCACCCGGGCCGTCGCCCAGCGTGCCGGCGTCCCCATCGGCTCGGTCTACCGCTTCTTCGGCAACAAACGCCAGATGGCCGACGCCCTCGCCCAGCGCAACCTCGAGCGCTACACCGCCCGTATCGCCGAGCGCCTCAAGGGGGCCGAGGACGGGGGCTGGCGCGTGGCCATGGACGCCGTGCTCGACGAGTACCTCGCCATGAAGCGCACCGCGCCCGGCTTCTCCCTCGTCGACTTCGGCAACCAGATACCGGTCGGCACCCGCGCCGAACCCAACCACCGCGTCGCCGACCGCCTCACCGAACTGCTCTCCGGCTACCTCGACCGCGAGCCGGACGAAGACCTGCGCCGCGTCTTCCTCATCGCCGTCGAGACCGCCGACACACTGGTCCACCTGGCCTTCCGGGTGGCGCCGGAAGGGGACGAGCGGATCATCGAGGAGGCCCGGGAGATGCTGCGGGCGTATCTGGCGCGCGTTCTCGACTGACGGACTCGGCTGACGGACTCCACTGACGGCTCGCGAATTTCCGACCTCGTCCCCGGCGGGGGCTCCCCTCCCTGCATACCGGTCGGTATGCTCGGCCCCGAGTCCGTGCGTCAACGCCGCCGCCACCCCGGGAGGACCCGTGTCCCGCACCGCACTGCGCATCTGCCCCCTGTGCGAGGCCACCTGCGGCCTGACCCTCACCATCGAGGGGACCCGGGTCACCGGCGCCCGCGGCGACCGCGACGACGTGTTCAGCAAGGGGTTCATCTGCCCCAAGGGCGCCTCGTTCGGTGCCGTCGACGGCGACCCCGACCGGCTGCGCACCCCGCTCGTCCGCAGGGACGGCGAGCTGCGCGAGGCCACCTGGGAGGAGGCCTTCGAGGCGGTCGCCGCCGGGATCCGCCCGGTCGTCGAGCGGTACGGGCCGAACGCCGTCGGCGTCGTCCTGGGCAACCCCAACGTCCACACCATGGCCGGCGCCCTGTACCCGCCGGTCCTGATTGCCGGTCTCGGCACCCGCAGCCTCTTCACCGCGTCCACGGTCGACCAGATGCCCAAGCACGTCTCCAGCGGACTGCTCTACGGCGACGCCAACGCGATCCCCGTACCGGATCTCGACCACACGGACCACCTGCTGCTGATCGGCGCCAACCCGCTGGAGTCCAACGGCAGCCTGTGCACCGCACCCGACTTCCCGGGCAAGCTCAAGGCCCTCAAGGCCCGCGGCGGCACACTCACCGTCATCGACCCGCGCCGCACCCGCACCGCCAAGCTCGCCGACCGGCACCTCGCGATCCGGCCCGGCACCGACGCGCTGCTGCTCGCGGCGATGGCGTACGTCCTGTTCGAGGAAGACCTGGCCGACACCGGCGAACTGACCCCGCACCTCCAAGGGATCACCGAACTGCGGGACGCCGTAAGGGACTTCACCCCCGAGGCCGTGGCCGCCGCCTGTGACATCGACGCCGGTACCATCCGCGCCCTCGCCCGCGAGCTCGCCGCCGCACCCAAGGCCGCCGTCTACGCCCGCATCGGCAGCTGCACCGTCCCGCACGGCACCCTCGCCAGCTGGCTGGTCGACGTACTGAACATCCTGACCGGCAACCTCGACCGCCCCGGCGGCGCCCTCTTCCCGCAGGCCGCCACCGACAGGACGCCCCGCCCCGCCGGACCCGGTCACGGCTTCGCGCTGGGGCGCTGGCACTCCCGGGTGAGCAAGCACCCCGAGGCCAAGGGAGAGCTGCCGATCTCCGCGCTCGCCGAGGAGATCGACACCGCGACCGAGGAGGGCGAGCCGATCCGGGCCGTCATCGCCGTCGCCGCCAACCCCGTGCTGTCGGTGCCCGACGGCGACCGGCTCGACAAGGCGCTCGGCTCGCTCGACTTCATGGTCAGCGTCGACCCGTACCTCAACGAGACCTCGCGCCACGCCCACGTCGTGCTGCCGCCGCCCCCGCCGTCGCAGAGCCCGCACCACGACTTCGCCTTCAACACCCTCGCCGTTCGCAACCAGGTCCGCTACAACCGCCCCGCCGTCCCGCTCGAGCCCGGCCGCATGGCCGAGACCGAGATCCTGGCCCGGCTCGTTCTCGCGGCCACCGGCATGCACGGCGCGGACCCGGCCGCCGTCGACGCGATGGTCGTCGACCAGACCCTCGGCAAGGCGGTCAAGGAGCCGCACTCCCCGGTGCACGGCCGCGACCCGAAGGAACTCGCCGCACAGCTCACCGGTGACACCGGCCCCGAGCGGCGGCTCGACATGATGCTGCGCCTGGGCCCCTACGGCGACGGCTTCGGCGTACGACCGGACGGCCTGACCCTGCAGAAGCTGCTCGCGCATCCGCACGGCATCGACCTCGGCCCGCTCACATCCCGGCTGCCACAGCCGCTGAAGACGGCCAGCGGCAAGGTCGAGCTGCTGCCGCCGCCGATCGCGGACGATCTGCCGCGCCTCAGGCAGGCCCTGCACGAGCGTCCCGAGGGGATCGTCCTCGTCGGCCGCCGGCATCTGCGCTCCAACAACAGCTGGATGCACAACGTCCCCGCCCTCACCGGCGGGACCAACCGCTGCACCCTGCATATCCACCCGCAGGACGCCGAACGGCTCGGCGTGCGCGACGGGGCGCCCGTGCGGGTCAAGGGCGCCGGGGGAGCGGTCACCGCCCCCGCGGAGGTCACCGACAGCGTGCGTCCCGGCGTCGTCAGCCTGCCGCACGGCTGGGGCCACGACCGGCCCGGAACCCGGCTGAACCATGCGCTGAAGGAGCCCGGCGTCAACGTCAACCAGCTCCTCGACGGCAGCCTGCTCGACCCGCTGTCGGGCAACGCGGTCCTCAACGGAGTACCCGTAAATCTGGCCACCGGATCAGCGCTGTGAGCTGTGCAAAGCTGTGACCAGCAGTTTTGCGCTTATTGCTCGCACGTCAACGTCTTGTTAACGCCACTTGACGGGACCTAACGTCAACGCACCGCCGGCCCTGGTGGGGTCGTTCAAGGGCGAACGTTAGGTATCCACTCATGCTGACCATCCTTGGCTTCGCCATGATCGCGACCTTCCTGGTCCTGATCATGATGAAGAAGATGTCGCCGATCGCGGCGCTCGTGCTGATTCCGGCACTGTTCTGCGTGTTCGTCGGAAAGGGCGCCAAGCTCGGTGACTACGTCATCGAAGGCGTCACCAGCCTCGCCCCCACCGCGGCGATGCTGATGTTCGCGATCGTCTACTTCGGTGTGATGATCGATGTCGGCCTCTTCGACCCGATCGTCCGGGGGATTCTGAAGTTCGCCAAGGCCGACCCGATGCGGATCGTCGTCGGCACGGCGATCCTCGCCGCGATCGTCTCGCTCGACGGCGACGGCTCGACCACCTTCATGATCACGGTCTCGGCGATGTACCCGCTCTACAAGCGCCTGAAGATGAGCCTGGTCGTGATGACCGGTGTCGCCGCCATGGCCAACGGCGTGATGAACACCCTGCCGTGGGGCGGCCCGACCGCCCGCGCCGCCACCGCGCTCAAGCTCGACGCCAGCGAGATCTTCGTCCCGATGATCCCGGCCCTGCTCGTCGGCCTGCTGGCCGTCTTCGTCCTCTCGTACTTCCTCGGCCTGCGCGAGCGCAAGCGTCTGGGTGTGCTGACGCTGGACGAGGTCCTGGTGGAGGAGAAGGCCGAGGAGAAGGAGTCCGAGACGGTTCTCGTGGGCGCCGGCGGCTCCGGTGGCCCGAAGACCCCCGTGACCTCTGGTGGCGCCGGTTCCGGTACCGACGCCGAGGACGACGAGGAGGAGCGCTTCACCGTCCTCGACCCGAACCGCGCCACCCTGCGACCCAAGCTGTACTGGTTCAACGCGCTGGTCACGGCCACCCTGCTGACCGCCATGATCATGGAGTGGCTGCCGATCCCGGTGCTGTTCCTGCTCGGCGCCGCCCTCGTGCTCACCGTGAACTTCCCACACATCCCCGACCAGAAGGCCCGCCTGGCCGCCCACGCCGACAACGTCCTCAACGTCTCCGGCATGGTCTTCGCCGCCGCCGTCTTCACCGGCGTCCTCCAGGGCACCGGCATGGTCGACCACATGGCCAAGTGGATGGTGGACGTCATCCCCGAGGGCATGGGCCCGCACATGGCCCTGGTCACCGGTCTGCTGAGCCTCCCGCTCACCTACTTCATGTCCAACGACGGCTTCTACTTCGGCGTCCTGCCGGTCCTCGCCGAGGCCGGCGCGGCGCACGGCGTCTCCCCGCTGGAGATGGCCCGCGCCTCCCTGGTCGGCCAGCCGCTGCACATGTCGAGCCCGCTCGTCCCGGCCGTGTACGTCCTGGTCGGCATGGCCAAGGTGGAGTTCGGCGACCACACCAAGTTCGTCGTGAAGTGGGCCGCGCTCACATGCCTCGTCATCCTCGGGGCAGGGATGCTCTTCGGAATCATCTGACGTTTTGTCTCGGGAGGATCTCCTCATGGCGCCCGGTGGGAACCGCGGCTGGCTGCTCCGCCTCGTCATCGCCTTCAGCTTCGCGCAGGGGGCGGTGTCGATGGCCCGGCCCGCCGTTTCCTACCGGGCGCTCGCGCTGGGCGCCGACGAGCGGGCGATCGGCGTGATCGCGGGTGTGTACGCCCTGCTCCCGCTGTTCGCCGCCGTCCCGCTGGGCCGCCGCACCGACCACGGCCGCTGTGCGCCGCTGCTGCCCGTCGGCGTGGTCCTCATATCCGGCGGCTGTGCGATGAGCGGCCTCGCCGGCTCCCTCTGGGCCATGGCGATCTGGAGCGGGGTGATGGGCCTCGGCCACCTCTGCTTCGTCATCGGCGCCCAGTCGCTGGTCGCCCGCCAGTCCGCCCCGCACGAACAGGACCGCAACTTCGGGCACTTCACCATCGGTGCCTCCCTCGGCCAGCTGATCGGCCCGATCGCCGCGGGCGCGCTGATCGGCGGTCGGGACATGGCGGGCACCAGCGCCCTCGCCCTGCTGGTGGCGGGCGCGGGCGGCGCGGTCGCGCTCACCTCGCTGTGGCGCATAGAGAGTCGTACGACGGCCAAGTCCCGCGAGGCACAAGGCGAACGCGTGCCCGTACGGCGCATCCTGCGGGCCCGTGGCGTGCCCGCAGGCATCCTCATCAGCCTCGCCGTGCTCTCCGCGACCGACATCCTCACCGCCTACCTCCCGGTGGTCGGCGAGCACCGGGGCATCGCGCCCTCCGTGATCGGCCTCCTGCTGAGCCTGCGCGCGGCGGCCACCATCGCCTGCCGTCTGGTCCTGACGCCCTTGCTGCGGCTGCTCGGCCGCACCCTGCTGCTGACCGTGACATGTCTGCTGGCGGCCCTGCTGTGCGCCGGGATCGCGCTGCCGGTGCCGGTGTGGGCGCTGGCCCTGATGCTGGCGGTGCTGGGGTTCTGCCTCGGCGTCGGCCAGCCGCTGTCCATGACGACCGTCGTCCAGGCGGCCCCGGAGGGCGCCCGTTCCACCGCCCTCGCCCTGCGGCTGACCGGCAACCGCCTCGGCCAGGTCGCCGCGCCGGCGTCGGCGGGCCTGGTCGCGGGCCTCGCGGGGGTGGCGGCGCCGTTCCTGATGCTGGGGGCGTTGCTGCTGCTGTCGGCGGGCGTCGCCGTGCGGACGCCGAAGCGGCCGGAAGGGGCCGGACCGGCCGCGCCGAAGTGCCCGGAAGGGCCCGGAACGGCCGCGCGGGAGCGGCCGAAGCGCTCGCGATTCCGCCGGACGAGCGAACTTTGACGACGCGCCGGGCATCGCTGCGGCGAGTCGCAGTGCGTGTGACGGAGAGTCAGGCGAAGGAACGATTTGTATGAAAATCGTCTGATTCAGAGGAGCGCGCATGCCGACCCTGACACCCTCACGTACGTTCCGCGCCCGCGCGGGCGCCACAGTCGTCCTCACGGCCCTCGCCGCGGCGGGCGCGTCGTGGGTGGCGGCGCCGACCGCGTCGGCCCAGGCGAACGGCGACATCAGAATCCACAGCGAGGGCATGCCCTACGGAACCCCGGACGACGAGGCGGTGGTCTGCAGGTTCTACCTCGACGCCGTCAACTTCGACACTCTCCCCTCGGTCGAGTACACGATCACGCCGCAGCCCCCGCTGCCCAGCGCCGCAACCGTCACCGGCACCATCCAGCTCGCGGGGGGCGCCGGCCACACCGACCTGCTGGGGCTGGCGGACGGGCAGTACATGATCACCTGGACCGTGGACGTCACCAATACCAAGCGAAAGCTCTTCCGTGTCAAGTGCGGCGACAAGCGCGAGGGCAGGCACGGTCCTGAGGGGCGCATCGAGGACCACGGACACGACGAGGGATGGGGGCGTGGCGACCACGGCCCGCGGGGAGGCGTGCACGCGGGCGGCGGCGGTCTCATCGACACCGCGGCCGCGTACGCACCGGTCGCGGGCGCGGCGGTGGTGGGCCTGACAGCCGTCGGCGGCGCCGTGTACGTCCGGAGGAACCGCCGGCAGCCCGATGGTGCCGCGTAGGCGCAGACGCAGGCCCTGGTACCGGACCCGCGCCTACCGCCTCACCAGGACGGCGCTGCTCACGGTCGTCCTGGTGACGGTGGTGGTCCGGTGCGAGGGACACCGCGACGCGATCGCACCGGCCGGGCCCGACGGCCCGGACACCGTGGCCGCGGGCCGGGCCCACTCCGCCGACCCCACACCCCCGCCCCGCCCCCTGCCGCGATCCCGGCCGACGTCGGTCCGTATCCCGTCGCTGGGCATCGACGCCCCGATCACCGGCATCGGGCTCACCAAGGAGGGGGAGCTGGAGACCCCGCCGGTCGACGACCCGAAGATCATCGGCTGGTACCGGGGCGGCCCCACGCCCGGCGAGCCGGGTGCCGCGATCGCCGTCGGCCACCGCGACACCAGGATCGGCCCCGCCGTCTTCGCCGGGCTCGCCTCGGTGAAGCGCGGCAAGCAGATCGAGGCGCGGCGTGCGGACGGCCGTACCGCCGTCTACACGGTGGACCGGGTGAAGGTCTTCGACAAGGCGAACTTCCCCGACAAGGAGGTCTACGGCCCCACCCGGCGCCCGGAACTGCGCGTGATCACCTGCGGCGGCCTCTTCGACCGGCGGAACGGATACACGAGCAATGTGGTGGTCTTCGCCCACCTGACCGCGACGAAGTGACCGATGACCGCCCGGAAGTGACCGATGTCTTCCCCACCCCCGGCACTTTCCGTTAACTTCCGTGACTCACAGGCCCCGTACGACCCGCACGGGGCCTTCGAACCCACGGAGCAGCGGCGCTCCGGCCCGGCCCCCGGGGGCAGCACTCATGACACGCGCCATCTCCCTGCACGACGTGAGCAAGTCCTACACGCGAGGCGTCCGCGTCGTGGACCGGCTCTCGCTGGACATCGAACCCGGCGAGTTCCTCGTCCTCCTCGGACCCTCCGGCTGCGGCAAGTCCACCGTGCTCAGAATGATCGCCGGCCTGGAGGAGATCGACGAGGGCGAACTGCTGCTGGACGGCGAGTACGCCAACGACCTGCTGCCCGCCGCACGGCACATGGCCATGGTCTTCCAGAACTTCGCCCTCTACCCGAGCATGACCAGCCGCGACAACATCGGCTTCCCGCTGCGCATCGAGGCACCCGGCGCGGACCCGCGCCCCCGCGTGGACGCCACCGCACGCATGCTGGGCATCGAGGACCTCCTCGACCGCTTCCCCGCCCAGCTGTCCGGCGGCGAACGCCAGCGCGTCGCCATGGGCCGGGCCATCGCCCGCCACCCCACCGCGTTCCTGATGGACGAGCCGCTGTCCAACCTCGACGCCAAGCTCCGCAACCACCTTCGCGCCGAAATCTCCGGGCTCACCCGGAAGTTGGGCGTCACCACGGTGTACGTCACCCACGACCAGGCCGAGGCGATGTCGCTCGGCGACCGGGTGGCCGTCCTGCGCGGCGGCGTCCTCCAGCAGGTCGGCAGCCCGCGCTCGGTGTACGCGCTGCCCCGCAACGTCTTCGTCGCCGCCTTCATCGGCACCCCGCGCATCAACCTGCTGCGCGGCGTCGTCCGCGCCCCGCTCGACGGGGCGATGACCATCAGCCTCGGCAAGCAGTACCTCCGGCTGCCCGAACCGCTGTCCCTGGACCACCAGTTGCTGCGCGTGCAGCAGGGCCGCGAGGTCATCGTGGGCCTGCGTTCGGAGGCGGTCCGCATCGCCGAGCGCTCGGCCGCCCGCCCCGGCGAGGTGCACATCACCGGCCTGGTCGAGCATGTGGAGTTCCAGGGGCACGAGATCCTCGTCCACTTCAACACCGGCTCCCGCCCGGCCGTCGTACCCGACCTGGAGGCCCCGCGCCCCGTCCCCCGGGCCAGGCGCCGCCGCCGTGACACCGGTACGGTGCTGGACCGGCTCCGCAGCCGCGCGGGCGCCCTGCGCGCCGGGCCGGTGGTGACGCTGGAGCAGCCGGCCGACACCGCACCCGACCCCGCGCCGCCGGAGGGTCGCCTCCCCGGCGACCTCATCGTGCGCACCACGCCCGACTTCGAACTCCGGCACGGCATGCAGGTCCCGCTCCTCGTCGACCTCGCCCACCTCTTCGTCTTCGACCAGCACGGCGAGCGTATTTGCCCGGCTCCGGCGCGGTTGCCGGATCTCGAGGAGTGACGGGCGCACCGGAGTTCTTCGAGTGCGGCGCCGTTGGGGCTGGTCGCGCCCGCGCGGCGGAGCCGCATATCGACACAGCCCCGCGCCCCTTGGGGCGTTGCCGAACCGCATGCCGGTCTGAGCCGTCACCGACCGGCATCATGGGGGCGTCTGGCGCAGGAAAACTATCGCCGCTAGTTTATGGGCTTGAAGACGAGCGGCCCGCCTGGAGGAAGCGCGATGAAGGCACACGACGGCATGTACATCGACGGCGCGTGGCGCCCCGCCGCAGGTGGGGACGTGATCGAAGTCGTGAACCCGGCCGACGAGCAGGTCATCGGCCGGGTCCCCGCCGGCACCGCCCTCGACATCGACACCGCCGTACGGGCCGCCCGTACCGCCCTCCCGGGATGGGCCGCGACCCCGCCCGCCGAGCGGGCCGCTCGCCTGGCCGCCCTCCGGGACGCCCTGGAGGCCCGCAAGAACGAGATCGCCGAGACGGTCACCGCCGAACTGGGCTCGCCGCTGAAGTTCTCGGAGACGGTCCACGCGGGCGTGCCGATCGCGGTCGCGGGTTCGTACGCCGAGTTGGCCGCGACGTACGCCTTCGAGGAGAAGGTCGGCAACTCCACCGTGTACCACGAGCCCATCGGTGTGGTCGGCGCCATCACGCCCTGGAACTACCCGCTCCACCAGGTCGTCGCCAAGGTCGCCCCGGCGCTGGCCGCCGGCTGCACGGTCGTCCTGAAGCCGGCCGAGGACACCCCGCTCGTCGCCCAGCTCTTCGCCGAGGCGGTGCACGAGGCGGGCGTCCCGGCGGGCGTCTTCAACCTGGTCACCGGCCTCGGCCCGGTCGCCGGACAGGCGCTCGCCGAGCACCCCGGCGTCGACCTGGTCTCCTTCACCGGTTCCACGGCCGTCGGCCGCCAGATCGCCGCGGTGGCCGGAGCGGCGATCAAGAAGGTCGCCCTGGAGCTCGGCGGCAAGTCCGCCAACGTCATCCTGCCGAGCGCCGACCTGGCCAAGGCGGTCAATGTCGGCGTCGCCAACGTCATGTCCAACTCCGGGCAGACGTGCAGCGCCTGGACGCGGATGCTGGTGCACCGGGACCAGTACGACGAGGCGGTGGAGCTGGCCGCGGCCGCCGCCACGAAGTACGGCGAGCGCATCGGCCCGGTGGTGAGCGCCAAGCAGCAGGAAAGGGTGCGCGGCTACATCGAGAAGGGCGTGGCCGAGGGGGCACGACTCGTCGCGGGCGGCCCTCAGGCGCCGCGCGAGCAGGGCTACTTCGTCAGCCCCACCGTCTTCGCCGACGTGACGCCCGAGATGACCATCGCCCAGGAGGAGATCTTCGGCCCGGTCCTGTCGATCCTGAGGTACGAGGACGAGGCGGACGCCCTGCGGATCGCCAACGGCACGGTCTACGGCCTCGCGGGCGCCGTCTGGGCCGGGGACGAGGCCGAGGCGGTCGCCTTCGCCCGCCGTATGGACACCGGGCAGGTCGACATCAACGGCGGCCGCTTCAACCCGCTCGCCCCCTTCGGCGGTTACAAGCAGTCGGGCGTCGGCCGCGAACTCGGCGCGCACGGCCTCGCCGAGTACCTCCAGACCAAGTCCCTCCAGTTCTGAGGCCCGTTCAGGGTTTCCAAGGTCTCAAGGTTCCAAGGGAGTCGCTCCTCATGGCCGTCCGTGCCGCCGTCCTGCCCGCCATCGGTGCCCCGCTGGAGGTCACCGAGATCGACCTGCCCGACCCCGGCCCCGGCCAGGTCCGCGTCCGCCTCGCCGCCGCAGGCGTCTGCCACTCCGACCTGTCCCTGTCCAACGGCACCATGCGCGTCCCGGTCCCCGCGGTCCTCGGCCACGAGGGCGCGGGCACGGTGGTGGCCGTGGGGGAGGGGGTCACGCGGGTCGCACCGGGCGACGGGGTCGTCCTCAACTGGGCTCCTTCGTGCGGTGGTTGCCACGCCTGCGGCCTCGGCGAGGTCTGGCTGTGCGCCAACGCGCTGAACGGCGCCGCCGACGTGTACGCCCGTACCGTGGACGGCGCCGACCTCCACCCCGGCCTGAACGTCGCCGCCTTCGCCGAGGAGACGGTCGTCCCGGCGGGCTGCCTCCTGCCGCTCCCGGACGGCGTCCCGCTGACCGACGCCGCCCTGCTGGGCTGCGCCGTCCTCACCGGCTACGGGGCCGTGCACCACTCGGCGCGGGTGCAGCCGGGGGAGACGGTCGCGGTGTTCGGCGTCGGCGGCGTGGGACTGGCCGCCCTCCAGGCGGCCCGGATCGCGGGCGCGGCGAAGATCGTCGCGGTCGACGTCTCCCCGGAGAAGGAGGCGCTGGCGCGGGCAGCGGGAGCCACCGACTACGTGATCGCCTCCGAGAACACCGCCCGCGAGATCCGGGGCCTCACGGGCAAGCAGGGCGTGGACGTGGCCGTCGAGTGCGTGGGTCGCGCGACCACCATCCGCACGGCCTGGGACTCCACCCGCCGCGGCGGCCGCACCACGGTCGTCGGCATCGGCGGCAAGGACCAGCAGGTCACCTTCAACGCCCTGGAGATCTTCCACTGGGGCCGGACCCTCTCCGGCTGCGTCTACGGCAACTCCGACCCGGCGCGGGACCTGCCGGTACTGGCCGAGCACGTGCGGGCCGGCCGTCTGGACCTGGGCGCGCTGGTGACGGAGCGGATCGGCCTGGAGGGGATTCCGGCGGCGTTCGAGAACATGGTCGCGGGGAAGGGCGGCAGGGCTCTCGTCGTCTTCTGAGCCGGATTCCGGAGGGAACCGGAGCCATGGCCTTCGGTTCGCTCAGGCAACCTGCGTGCAGACCCGTTGACCCCATACCGTCCGGTCAGTATGTTCCCTCGGAACGTCCCCAGCACCCACCGGAGTGTGCACGTATGGACACCACCCCATCCGCTCAGTCCCTCCCCACCGCCGCCGCGCTCCCCGCGGTGAACCGCCGCCGTGTGGCCACGGCCGCGGCCCTCGCCTCGGCGGTCGAGTGGTACGACTACTTCGTCTTCGGCATAGCCGCCGCCCTCGTCCTGGGCGACCTGTACTTCCCGGCCGGCAGCCCCACCGCCGGAGTGCTCGCCTCCTTCGCCACCTTCGCCGTCGGCTTCCTCGCCCGCCCCCTCGGCGGCATCGTCGCCGGCCAGCTCGGCGACAAGCGCGGCCGCAAGCCGATGCTGGTCCTCGCGCTCACCCTCATGGGCCTCGCCACCACCGGCATCGGCCTGCTCCCGACGTACGACACGATCGGTGTCGCCGCCCCGATCCTGCTGGTCCTCTTCCGCGTGCTGCAGGGCATCGCCGTCGGCGCCCAGTGGGGCGGCGCGATGCTGATGGCCACCGAGTACGCCCCCGAGGGCAAGCGCGGCATCTACGGCAGCTTCGTCCAGCTCGGCGTCCCCATCGGCGTCGTGACCGCCAACACGGTGTTCCTGCTGGCCGGAGCGTTCCTCAGCGACTCGGCGTTCGCGGCCTGGGGCTGGCGGGTGCCGTTCCTCGTCGGCCTGCTCGTCCTCGTGCTCGCCTGGTACATCCACACGCGCGTCGAGGAGACCCCCGAGTTCCGTGAGGCGGAGAAGAAGCTGGCCGAGCAGGAGAAGGCCGAGCAGGCCTCCCCGCTGCGCACGATCCTGAAGGGCCACCTCGGCACGGTCCTGCTCGCCGGCGGCTCCTTCGCCGTGAACACCGCGACCTTCTACATCATCATCACCGGCGTCCTCGACTACACGACCCGCGAACTCGGCATGAAGAAGAGCGCCGTCCTCATGGTCTCGCTCGGCATCAGCCTCACCCAGCTGGTGCTGATCCCGGCTGCCGCCGCACTCTCCGACAAGATCGGCCGTATCCGCATCTACGCGATCGGCGCGGCGGGCATCGCCCTGTGGGCCGTACCGCTGTTCCTGCTGATCGACACCGGTTCGCTGCTGTGGCTGGCGGTCGGCACGTTCGTCGCCAGCTGCTTCCTCAGCATCATGTACGGCCCTCAGGCGGCCCTGTTCGCCGAGCTGTTCACGCCGGAGATGCGCTACACGGGCGCCTCCCTCGGCTACCAGATCGCGGCCGTGCTCGGCGGCGGCCTCGCCCCGTTCGTCATGGTGCTGCTGCTGGAGGCCACGGGCACCTCGATGGCGGTGTCCGGCTACATCATCGGCCTCGCGGTGATCGCCCTGCTGTCCATCAAGGTCCTTGCGGACAGGGCGCGTTCACGCTGATTCACGCGCCTGCTCGGGTTGTGGCGAGGCCGCCACGACCCGAGCGGACCGCGTCCGGGACCGCGAGACGGCGACCCCCGCCAGACACAGCGCCCCGCCCGCCAGCGTGAGCAGCCCCGGCACCTCGCCCAGTGCCAGCCACGACATCAGCACGACCAGCGCGGGCACCGCGTACGTGGTCGCGCCCATGCGGCTGGCGGTCGTACGGGCCAGGGCGTACGCCCACGTCGTGAAGGCGAGGGCCAGCGAGAAGACGCCCAGGTAGACCATGTTGAGCGTGGCGGAGAGGGACGCTTCGGCCACCTCGTCGATCAGCTGCCCGGTGAAGGGCAGGCAGAGGACCGCGCCGACCAGGCACCCGTACGTCGTCACCTGGAGCGCGCTCGCGTGGCCGAGCGCCGGCTTCTGTGCCACGACCCCGCCCGCGTATCCGACCGCGGCGAGCAGACACAGCACGACCCCGAGCACCGAGGAACCGCCCCCGCTCGACATCGACAGCCCCACGGTCACCGCACCGGCGAACGACACCGCCATCCCGGCCAGCAGCCGCGGCGGCATCGGGTCACCGAGCAGCCGGGCGCCGAGCAGTGCGATGAGGATGGGGCCGATGTTCACGACGAGAGCCGCCGTACCGGCGTCGACCTGCTGCTCGCCCCAGTTCAGGACGACGCTGTAGAAGCCGAACCACAGCAGGCCCGATATGGCGATCCCGCGCCAGGCCTGCCGAGGCGGCAGCCCCTCACGCCGGACCAGACAGATGCCCCCCAGCACCAGGGCACCGACGAGCAGCCGCCCCAGCGCCAACGCGCCCGGCGAGTACTCCTCGCCTGCGCTGCGGATCGATACGAAGGCGGAGGCCCAGAGCACCACGGTGACGGTGGCGGCGCCGGCTGCGAGGAGTTCGGTGCGTCGGGGGTTCATCATGCTCCAGAGGCTAGGGAGGAAAGGGAACTGGGGCTCGCGGATTTCGGACGGGACCCTGCCGTTCAGTGCAGGGCACCCGTTTCGATCCCGAGCAGTTCGAACAGTGCTCGCTCGCCGCTGTCCGTCACTTTCACGGCCCGTTCGGAACCGATGCGCACGCACCACCCCGCGTCGAGCGCATGCCGGCACAGCGCCGCGCCCGCGATGCCTGCCAGGTGCGGGCGGCGCTCTGTCCAGTCGAGGCAGGCTCGGGCCAGTGGACGGCGGGCGGTGCGGTCGAGGCGGATACCGGCGGAGTCGAACCAGCCGAGCCCCGCGTCGGTGAGCGCGAACCCCGTGTCCTGCCTCAGCAGCCCGCGTGAGGTCAGTGCGTCCGTGACCGCGATGCCGAGCCGCCCGGCCAGGTGGTCGTAGCAGGTGCGGGCCCGCGCCATGGCGGAACCCGCGCTGGACTCCCGTAGATTCCGGGGCCGTCGGTCCGTCCCGGGCGCGACCTGCGCGGCCAGGTCCTCCACCAGCTGGGCGACCCGCGCGTCGGCCAGCCGTACGTACCGGTGCCGCCCCTGCCGCTCCTCGGTCAGCAGCCCGCCCGCGACCAGCTTGCCCAGATGCTCGCTGAGCGTCGACGCGGCGACCCCGGCGTGCCGAGCCAGCTCACCGGCGGTCCAGGCCCGTCCGTCGAGCAGCGCCAGCAGACAGGCGGCCCGCGTCTCGTCGGCGATCAGGCCCGCGAGCCGGGCCAGTTGGGGCGCCTGGGGATCTCTGGTGGTCATGGCTCCCAGCATGCGGCACGGACACTTCGGCGTCCGCCGAAATATGACTAGCGGGCCCGCCCGACCTGGTCGTACTGCCGAGCCAGCCCGTCCAGCAGCGCAGTGAGCCCCGTCTCGAAGGCCCGCTCGTCGATCTTCTCCTGCTGCACGGCGAGGAGGTGCGCCTGCCCGAGGTGGGGATAGTCGGCGGGGTCGTAGGCGCTCGCGTCGTCCACGAAGCCCCCGGCGAACGAGCCGAGCGCCGACCCCATGATGAAGTACCGCATCAGCGCACCGATGGACGTGGCCTGGGCCGGTGGCCAGCCCGCCTCGACCATCGCGCCATAGACCGCGTCGGCGAGCCGCAGTGCGGCCGGGCGGCGGCCGGGGCCGCGGGCCAGGACGGGAACGATGTTGGGGTGGTCGCGCAGGGCGGCCCGGTAGGAGACGGCCCAGTCGTGCAGCGCGGTCCGCCAGTCCCGGCCGTCCTCGAACATCGACAGATCGACCTGGGCGCTCACCGAGTCCGCGACCGCCTCCAGGATCTCGTCCTTCGTGCGGAAGTGGTTGTAGAGGGAGGGCCCGCTCACGCCCAGTTCGGCGGCGAGCCGGCGCGTGGAGACGGCCGACAGGCCCTCCGCGTCCACGAGTTCACGTGCCGTCTCGACGATCCGGTCGTAGCTGAGGAGGGGCTTGCGCGGTCGGGCCATGGCGCACATAGTAGGGCTGCCACATGTAAACTAGCAGTGCTAATTTAAATGTACGGCTTTCAATGGAGGGCCGTCGACGTCCGTTCTCTGTGGGGTGACTCGGCATGAACCTGGAGCTCAGCGAGGAACAGACCGCTGTCCGGCAGCTCGCCCGGGACTTCGTGGACCGCGAGATCGCCCCGCACGTCATCGCGTGGGACCGTGCCGAGGAAGTGGACCGCTCCATCGTCAAGAAGCTCGGCGAGGTCGGCTTCCTGGGGCTGACGATCGACGAGGAGTACGGCGGCTCGGGCGGCGACCATCTCGCGTACTGCCTGGTCACGGAGGAGCTGGGGCGCGGGGACTCGTCCGTGCGCGGCATCGTCTCCGTCTCGCTCGGCCTGGTCGCCAAGACGATCGCAGCGTGGGGGAGCGAGGAGCACAGGCGCCGCTGGCTGCCGGGGCTCACCTCCGGCGAGTACGTCGGCTGCTTCGGCCTCACCGAACCGGGCACCGGCTCCGACGCCGGCAACCTCTCCACCCGGGCGGTCCGGGACGGTGACGACTACGTCATCAACGGCACCAAGATGTTCATCACGAACGGCACCTGGGCCGACGTCGTGCTGCTCCTCGCCCGCTCCACGGACGCGCCCGGCCACAAGGGCGTCTCCGCCTTCCTGGTCCCCACCGACACCCCCGGCCTGACCCGCCGCACCATCCACGGCAAGCTGGGCCTGCGCGGCCAGGCCACCGCCGAACTGGTGCTTCAGGATGTACGGGTGCCCGCGGCGGCCCTGCTGGGGGAGGAGGGCAAGGGCTTCTCGGTCGCGATGTCGGCCCTGGCCAAGGGCCGGATGTCGGTGGCCGCGGGCTGCGTGGGCATAGCGCAGGCGGCGCTGGACGCGGCCGTGCGGTACGCCGGTGAGCGCGAGCAGTTCGGCAAGCCCATCGCCCATCACCAGCTGGTCCAGGAGCTGATCAGCGACATCGCCGTCGACGTGGACGCCGCCCGGCTGCTGACCTGGCGGGTCGCCGACCTGATCGACCGCGGGCTGCCCTTCGCCGTCGAGTCCTCCAAGGCCAAGCTCTTCGCCTCCGAGGCCGCCGTCCGCGCCGCCAACAACGCCCTCCAGGTCTTCGGCGGCTACGGCTACATCGACGAGTACCCGGCGGGCAAGCTGCTGCGCGACGCCCGCGTGATGACCCTCTACGAGGGCACGAGCCAGATCCAGAAGCTGCTCATCGGGCGGTCCTTGACGGGGGTTTCGGCGTTCTGAGTACCTGGCTGAGTACTTCAGCGGATGTGGCCGGTGCCACAATCGCCGACCCTCTTCCCCATGAGTGACACACCGGTCAAGCAACAGAGCACGGCCGCCTTCTACGGGCAGGCCGTGGCCTCCTTCGCGGTCGCCATGGCCGCCACCGCCATCGGCATCTTCCGGCTGAACGCCGACGCCTGGGTGCGCGGCTTCCTCGCGATCGCGGTCCTCTACCTCGTGACCTCGGCGTTCACCCTCGCCAAGGTCATCCGGGACCGCCAGGAGGCCGGGCAGATCGTGAGCCGGGTGGACCAGGCACGGCTGGAGAAGCTCCTGGCGGAACACGACCCCTTCGAAAAGATCTGACCCCGCCGGTGGCTGCGAACGGCCACGCTAAGCGCCCGCTCACCTTCAGCGGTATGGTGGTTCCTCTGTCAGCGAGAGGGGCGAGTGAGCGATGAGTACGGCGGAGGAGACGGCCGGCGGCGAGACGTCGGCGTGGGGTGAGGTCACGCCCGACGCGGCCCGGCGGCTGCTGATCGCCGCCGTGGAGGCCTTCGCCGAGCGCGGCTACCACGCCACCACGACCCGTGACATCGCGGGCCGCGCCGGCATGAGCCCGGCCGCGCTCTACATCCACTACAAGACCAAGGAAGAGCTCCTCCACCGCATCAGCAGGATCGGCCACGAAAAGGCGCTCGAGATCCTGCGGACGGCGGCGCGCCGTGAGGGCACGGCGGCCGAGCGGCTCGCCGACGCGGTCAGCTCCTTCGTCCGCTGGCACGCCGGGGGGCGCACCACCGCGCGGGTCGTGCAGTACGAACTGGACTCGCTCGGCCCGGACGCCCGCGCCGAGATCCTTGCGCTGCGGCGGCAGTGCGACGCCGAGGTGCGCGGGATCATCGAGGACGGCGTGGCGGCGGGCGACTTCGACGTGCTGGACGTGAAGGGCACGACCCTCGCCGTCCTCTCGCTCTGCATCGACGTGGCCCGCTGGTTCAACGTCGACGGTCCCTGGACGCCCGACGAGGTCGGCGCGCTGTACGCCGACCTCGTGCTGCGGATGGTGGGGGTCAAGTAGCCGCGGGGCCCTCCGGGCGCAGAAGCGGGTCGGCGGGTCAGACGTAGAAGCGGGCCACCGACTCGGCCACGCAGACCGGCTTGTCCCCGCCCTCGCGCTCCACGGTGTACGCGACGGTCAGCTGGGCGCCGCCGGGGACGTCCTCGACGTTGCTGATCTTCGCGGTCGCGCGCAGCCGGGAGCCGACCGGCACGGGGGCGGGGAAACGGACCTTGTTGGTGCCGTAGTTGACGCCCATCTTCACGCCCTCGACCTGCATCAGCTGGGGGCCGAAGAGGGGCACCAGCGACAGGGTCAGGTACCCGTGCGCGATGGTGGTCCCGAAGGGCCCGGCGGCCGCCTTCTCCGGGTCGACGTGGATCCACTGATGGTCGCCGGTGGCCTCGGCGAACAGGTCGATCCGCTTCTGGTCGATCTCCAGCCAGTCGGTGTACCCCAGCTGCTCGCCCACCGCCGCCTTCAGGTCGTCGACGGACGTGAAGATCCTCGGCTCTGCCATGTTCCCGGCCTCTCGCGTCGCGGTCCCGCATATGTCTAAGCGACTGCTTAGCATGGTCGGGTGCGCGGCTTATGTCAACGGAACGGGCGTGCGACGCGGTCGGTAGGCTCTGAGGGGTGCCCCAGATCCCCGAGAAGATCCACGAGCTGACCGTCGGCCAGCTGTCGGCGCGCAGTGGCGCCGCCGTCTCCGCCCTGCACTTCTACGAGTCCAAGGGCCTGATCAGCAGCCGCCGCACCTCCGGCAACCAGCGCCGGTACACCCGTGACACCCTCCGCCGGGTCGCCTTCGTCCGGGCCGCGCAACGCGTCGGCATCCCGCTGGCCACGATCCGCGAGGCCCTCGCCGAACTTCCCGAGGAGCGCACGCCCACGCACGAGGACTGGGCCCGCCTGTCGGAGGCGTGGCGCTCGGAACTCGACGAACGCATCAAGCAACTCAACCGCCTCCGCGACCACTTGACCGACTGCATCGGCTGCGGCTGCCTGTCCCTGGACACGTGCGTCCTCTCCAACCCGGACGATGTGTTCGGCGAACGGCTTACGGGGTCGCGGCTGATGGTGGAGCAAGGGGGAGGCCGGGGGAAGGGGAACTCGGGGAGGGGCGGGAAGCGGGAGCGGGAGCAGGCGACCGAGGACTGCTGCTAGTCGCTGCGCCTGCTTGGGCTGGTGGGTTCGCCTATGAGCTCGGGGCCTCGGGTCGGCGGCGGCTGCGGGTAGTGCGTGCCTGGTCGCGCAGTTCCCCGCGCCCCTTGGGGCGCTGCAGCGCGACCGACTGCCCAGCTGAGCCCCGCAGCCTGCGCCACCCCGGCCACGACCCCTCGGGCCACCCTGCCCCCGAAGCCTCCCGCGGCTGTCCCCGAGCCTGCGGCCCCGGCCTTCCGCCACTCTGGCCACACGGCTTCGGGCCCCTCTGGCCGCGGCCTTCGGCCGCCCCGGCCCCGCAGCCTCCGGCCGCCCCGCCCACCCAGCCTGCGGGCAGTCGTGCCGCTGGGGCGGCGCCCGTCCCAAAGAGGCCGGCACCCGGCCGGCGCCGGTGAGCGGTCCCCCCGCACCAGCACCGGGTCCCGCTCAGCCCCGCTCACTCGTACTCGGTCCCGCCCTTCCGTGTCAGATACGCCGGACTGACCGCCTTGGCGATCGCCCGCCCCCCGGTCACCGGGCTGTACCGCTCGGCAGCCGGCCGTATCACCACACCCTCCCGGAGATGCAGCTCCCGCCCCGAGACGGTTTCCCGCCCCGTGGCGACCTCCAGTACCCGCTCGATGTCGTACGGTCCCTCGAACAGCCGTGGAACCAGAGGCAGTTCCCCCCGCAGCACCTCTGCCGCGTCCAGCCACTCCACACGACCGTCGATCTCCGCGGACACGTCGAACACCGCGTACCCCAGCGTGTCCCGCCGTCCGTCCGCCCCGTACGTCAGGTCCTGCACCCCCGCCCCGAACACCTCCCCGAAGATCCCGACCCGCCGAGCTCCCAACCGCTCGGCCACCCGAGCGGCGACCTCGGCGACACCGTGCCCCCGAACAGCCCGCCAGTACAGATTGCGCGGGTCCTCCTTCAGCGCCAGCGACTTCGCCCCGAAGCCCTTGGAGGACACGTACACCCGCTCCTCGTCGGCGACATACGTCAGCAGGCACGCCGACCCGTGCAGCTTCTCGGTCAGCACCACCGGCTCACCCGGCGCGAAGATGTCCGGATACCGCTGGATGTTCTCGATGTCGACCCAGGGCAGCAGATCCGGCGCCGACTCCACGTCGCCGGACATCGTGGGCGGGATCGGCGGCACCCACTTGGTGATCCCGAGTACCTCGGCGAAGTCGGCGCCCTCCGCCGCCGCCCGCGCCAGATCGACGTCGGACAGCGCCTTCGGCCGGCACACGATCCCCTGCGACAGCTCACCTCGCAGCCGCACCGCCTTCACCCGGTCGGCCCCGCTCCCCGCCAGCCGCCCGGTCAGCCCGAGTTCCTCGATCAGCTCGGCAGGCAGCACGGACTGCTCGGGGATGTATACGGCGGCCTCACCGGTGCGGTACGCGCCCTTGGCGACGACGGCCCGGTACAGACCCACCTGGGCCAGCTCCAGCGCATCGGCGTTCGGATGCTTGTGGACGGTCAGCACTTCGGCAGTGACGCGCAGCGTCGACATCGGGACTCCTCGGTCTTTCTCAGGCCTTCTCAGGTGTGTTTCATCGCCCCCAACTGTCCGGGCGGGAATGGGCTGGAGCGACCGTATTAGCGGCTGGTATCGTCGCGATCTTCGGCCGGCGGCACGCCGCCGCGCACGGAGTCCTGACGGGGTCGACTTCCATGCCCTCACCTGCCCTTGCCGCAGCCCTCGCGGACATCGACACGATCTTCAACGGGTTCGCCAGTCCAACGGAGACCGGCTGTGAGCGGTGCTTCCACCCGGAGGAGACGGCGTATCTGCGCACGCCGTACCGGCGCGTGCCCACCGACCTGGTCCGCAGGTTCGTCTTCAAGGTCCCGGGTCACTTCGAGGACCACGCCGCCGTGATGCGGCGCCTGCTGCCGCAGGCCGCGCATGCGATGGCCGAGGGGACGCTGGACGACATCGGCTACGGACATCACGGGTTGAGCCGGGTCGACTGGCGCGCCTGGCCCGCGGAGCAGGCGGCCGCCATCGAGGCCTTCGTGTACGCCTGGTGGCAGGACGTCCTCATGACGCCCGAGCCGCCGTACCCCATCGCCGATGTCTTCGAGACCTGCGCCCTGATCCTCGGAACCATGACTCCGCTGCTCGACCGCTGGGACAGTCAGCCCGTGCCCGACGCCCATCTCGCGACCTGCGCGGCGACGTGGCTGTACGACCTGGACTCCGACGCCTCACCGTTCAGCTGGTGGGACCAAGACGACGATGCCCCCGTCATCGCGGAGCTCCAGTCCTGGCTCACCCGGCACGCCCCCGCCCGCCTCCGCGCCCAAGACGAGCCCGACCTCGCCACGCGCACCGAACTCCTCGCCCTGCCCTACGACGAGCGCTGGTCCCACCCGTACTGGACCAGCCCCTCGGCCACCAACTGAGCGTTCGACAAGGCCCGTTCCCCGTCCGGCAGGACCAGCGTGTCCTCCAGGCCGATGCGCGTCGCCAGCCCAAGCCGCCCCGCCAGCCGCAGCACCGGCCACGCACCCCCGTCCTCCCCGTGCAGCAGCACGGGGCGGCCGAACGCCGGACCGAGGTCGGTCAGCAGCGCACGCGCGGACTCCTCGGCCGTCTCCACGGACGTGTCCGTCACCTCCGCGAGTACGCGCAGCACCCTCGGACCCAGCGGCGAGGCCGCGAACCGCGCCGCCCCGTCCGTGCCGGACCAGATGCCCGCCTCCACGCCCACGCCCCGCTCCATCAGTGCCGCCGCCACCTGCTCCGCGCCCGGCTCGTGCCAGTTGACCGAGGCGTGGTCCGGCAGCACCGTCCAGGTCCGGATGCGCTCCAGGCGGGCCATCGGGTCGGGTTCGGTCCAGGCGCCCGTGGTCACTCCCACCGGCGCTGACACCCGCGCTCGTATCGCCTCCAGCGTCGGCGCGACGACGCGCGGCGACAGACTGTCCTGTCCGCAGGGGGTCTTGGGGTGTACGTGGATGTCCATGGCCCCGGCCGCCACGGCCGCGGCCGCGGAGTCGGCCATCGCCTCCGGCGATACCGGCACCTGCGCACCGTCGGCGGCCCCTCGGGGCCCGTTGAGACACACCTGGATCATGTCTCGATGGTGTCAGCCGACACTGACAACGGCACCGGCGAAAGACCTCAGGTCGAAAAGGGGGTGCGGCATCCCCGGCGCACCCCCGTCGTACTAGGCGGACACGAGCAGTCGCCGTTCGCGCCGCGACGCCGCCAGCGCTTCGGGCGTGAGAACCGGACGCGGCACCACGATTCCGCAGCCCGTGCAGACCGGACCCGACGACGGTTCATGGGCCAGGTCGTACTTCCAGATCAGCCGCTCCCCGCCGCACACCGGGCACTCCGAACCCGGTTCGCGCTCCAACGCGGAGATCAGCCGGCGCAGCACCTCGGCCAGCGGTTCATGCGGGTGGACCCGGGGATCGTCGCACCAGGCGACTCCGAAACCGCCCCAGGTCAGCCGGTGCCAGTCGTCCACAGTGCCCGGCCTGCGCAGTCCGTCGTGCTTCTCCCTCTTGCGCCGCTCGGCGAACTCGACCTCATAGGCCAGCCAGACCGAACGCGCCTCCTCCAACTCGTCCAACGCGGCCACGAGCCGCGCCGGATCGGGGGACCGGTCCTCCGGACCGAACCCTGCCCGGGAACACAAGTGGTCCCAGGTCGCCCTGTGCCCGTAAGGAGCGAACCGCTCAAGGCACTTACGCAGCGAGTAGCGCCGCAGCGCGAGATCGCACCGCGGATCGCGCACCTGTCTCGCCAGACTCCGGAAACCGGCCATCGCCCTGCACCTCCGTCACACCTGCACCTGTACTTCGGTCACTTCGGCGTCGCCGCACGGACTTCGCGCGACGTTGACGAATAGACGTATCGACAAGCGATTCGGCTCCATCCGATTTCCGATGACCTCCAACGCGGATCTTGGTGACTCCAAAAAGTGACGCATGTTCACCTTCAATCCCGGGGATACCGCCGGTAACATCCCGGCCCACCCTCGTCGGTAGGAGCTGCCATGCCACGGCGTACCCCACGCAACGCCCCAGCCGGACTGAGAACTCCCGGCAGATTCCCCGGGTTCCTGAAGACCGCATCCGTATGCGCGCTCATTGCCGGTCTTTTGTCGCCACTTTCCCAAGCGGTGGCCGCGCCCGCGGAAGCGGCGACCGAGGCGACGGCCGCCGACGACTACTGCGGCAACCAGTGCTCCGACATCCTGCCGCCGGGCCAGAACGGCAACGCCACCCTCGCCCAGATCCTGCTCAACCAGGCTTTCGGCAGCATGCCCGAGCACGCCTCGGACCAGCTGGGCCCCTACGCCAACCTGGCCAAGGGCTACTCGGGTCTCACCAACGCGACGATCAACACCTTCTTCAACGACGCCTCGTTCGGCGTCCCCTCCGACCAAGTCGCCTCCACCGTGAAGCCCGCGGGCCGCAGCGACGTGACGATCGTCCGTGACAAGAAGACGGGCGTACCGCACATCACCGGTACCACCAGATACGGCACGGAGTTCGGCGCCGGCTATGCGGCCGCCCAGGACCGGCTGTGGCTGATGGACGTCTTCCGGCATGTCGGACGCGGTCAGCTGACGTCCTTCGCGGGCGGCGCGCCCTCCAACCAGGGTCTGGAACAGCAGTTCTGGCGCAACGCGCCCTACACCGAGGCCGATCTCCAGGCCCAGATCGACAACGCCGTCGCCAACAACGGCGAACGCGGTCAGCTGGCCCTCGCCGACGCCAAGGCCTACCTCGACGGCATCAACGCCTACATAGACGCCTCCGACAGCGGCCGTTACTTCCCCGGCGAATACGTCCTGACCGGCCACAAGGACTCGGTCACCAACGCCGGCACCATCGAGCACTTCAAGATCACCGACCTGGTCGCCCTGGGCTCCGTCATCGGCGCACTGTTCGGCTCCGGAGGCGGCGGCGAGGTCAACAACGCGATCTCCCTGCTCGCCGCCCAGGAGAAGTACGGCGTCGCCGAGGGCACCAAGCTCTGGGAGTCGTTCCGCGAGCGCAACGACCCCGAAGCGGTCGTCACCGTCCACGACAAGAGCTTCCCGTACGCCACCAAGCCCGCCGACCCGCAGGGCGAGGCCCTGCCCGACGCCGGCTCGGTGAGCGAGGAACAGCTCGTCCACGACCGTACGGGCAGCGCGGCCGGTACCGCCGCGACCGGCGCCTCGCGCACGGCGGCCAAGACCGCCACGACCTCCGCCAAGCGGGGCATGTCCAACGCCCTCGTGGTGAGCGGCAAGCACACCGCCAGCGGCCACCCGGTCGCCGTCTTCGGCCCGCAGACCGGCTACTTCGCGCCCCAGCTCCTCCTGCTCCAGGAGATCCAGGGACCGGGCATCAGCGCCCGAGGCGCCTCCTTCGCCGGCCTGAGCATGTACGTCGAGCTGGGCCGCGGCCAGGACTACTCGTGGAGCGCCACGACCTCCGGCCAGGACATCATCGACACCTACGCCGTCGAGCTGTGCCAGGACGACTACCACTACCTCTACCGCGGCACCTGCACGGCGATGGACAAGGTCGAGCAGAAGAACGCCTGGAAGCCGACCACCGCCGACAGCACCCCCGAGGGCTCGTACACGATGCGCGTCTGGCGCACGAAGTACGGTCCCGTCACGCACCGCGCGACCGTCGGCGGCAAGAAGGTCGCCTACACCACCCTGCGCTCGTCCTACCTGCACGAGGCCGACTCGATCATCGGCTTCCAGATGCTGAACGACCCGGACTACGTCAAGGGCCCGGAGGACTTCCAGAAGGCGGTCCAGCACATCAACTACACCTTCAACTGGTTCTACGCCGACTCCGAGCACACCGCCTACTACAACAGCGGCGACAACCCCGTCCGCGCGAACGGCGTCGACGCGGAGTTCCCGGTGTGGGCGCAGTCGGCGTACGAGTGGCGGGGCTGGGACCCGGCGACGAACACGGCGCAGTACACCCCGTCCTCGGCCCACCCCAACTCCATCGACCAGGACTACTACATCTCCTGGAACAACAAACAGGCCAAGGACTACACGACCGCGCCGTGGGGCGACGGCTCGGTCCACCGCGGCAACCTGCTGGAGAACCGGGTGAAGAAACTCGTCGCCGCGGGCGGTGTGACCCGGGCCTCGCTGGTGAAGGCCATGGCGGACGCGGGGCTGGCCGACCTGCGGGCCGAGGACGTACTCCCGGATCTGCTCAAGGTCGTCAACAGCTCGACCGTGACCGACTCCACGGCCGCGGCGGCGGTGAGCAAGCTCCAGGCCTGGGTGTCCGCGGGCGGCAAGCGCACCGAGACGTCGGCCGGGTCGAAGACGTACGCCAACGCCGACGCGATCCGCATCCTGGACGCGTGGTGGCCGCTGCTGGTGAAGGCGGAGTTCGAACCGGGCCTCGGCAGCGAGCTGTACGCCGCGATGACGAACAACCTGCCCATCGACGAGTCCCCCTCGGCCGGGCACGGCCCGACCGGCTCGCACGCCGGAAGCTCCTTCCAGTACGGCTGGTGGAGCTATGTCGACAAGGACATCAGGGCCGTACTCGGTGAGTCGGTCCAGGGTCCGCTCGACCGGAAGTACTGCGGCGGGGGCAGCCTCAGTGCCTGCCGGGACATCCTGATCAGCACCGTGAAGGAGGCGGCCGGCAAGACCGCCGCCCAGGTCTACCCCGGCGACGACCAGTGCTCGGCGGGCGACCAGTGGTGCGCCGACTCGATCGTCCAGCGCACCCTGGGCGGCATCAAGCACGGCAGGATCAGCTGGCAGAACCGGCCGACGTATCAGCAGGTCGTGGAGTTCACGTCACACAGGTGACGGGTGTCAGGTGAGTGGTTGGCGGCGGGTCACTCGATGCGGCCCGCCGCCAGCACCACCTGTGCCAGTTCCCGGTGCAGGATGTCGCTGTGCGCGCCCGCCGGCGGCCCGCCACGCCGTACGACAGCCGCCGCGTCGATGTTCACGCACCCCGACGTCGGCAGGGGCGCCGTCAGCGCGTCGGCCAGCTTCAGTGACCGCGTGCCCGCAACCGCCTGCACCCCGTCGTGCCCCATGGCACCCCACTTGGCGCCCAGCATCCGGCCGATGTCCAGGGCCGCGACCCCGCGCGAGTCCCCCGCCATGCGGGAGGCCAGCGGATACATCGTGGACAGCGCCGAGTCGTGCCGCGAGTAGCAGCACACCAGCGGTCCGTCGATACGGTTGTGCTGGCCCTCCAGCACACCGCCCGCACGGGCGTCGTGCGGCAGCCGCGAGGCGAACGCGTAGTGCGAGAAGGCGCCTTGGAGCAGCGTCACGGACTTCACCGCGCGCACGCCCTTCGGCAGTCCCCGCAACGCGAACGACACCAGCCGCGCACCGAAGCTGTGCCCGACCAGATGCACCCGCACCTCGGGCTCCCGCGCGGCCAGCTGCCCGACCACCCGGCCGAGCCCGCGCTCACCGACCGTGCCCGCGCGCCGCTTCATGGCGTAGTACGTCGCCTGCCGCAGCAGCTCGTGCGCACCCTCCCACGGGTTCGGCAGCGAGAACGAGGCCGCACCGTCCGGCGCACCGTCGGGTGCCTCCAGATGCGTCAGCGCCTGCGCGAACTCCTCGCACAGGGCGGCCGTCGACCCCGAGAACATGTCCGGCTCGTTCTGCGGCACGCCCCCCGCCAGCGTGTCCGCCGCGAACAGCGCCTGCGGCCCCGGCGGCACGACGTCCACCAGCAGCCGTAGCAGCCGCCCGAACTCCTCCAACTCGGCCTCCTCGCGCGGCTGCTGGTCCAGCATCCGCGCGATCTGGTCGATCACGGTGGCCCGCCCCGGGAACGTCTCCAGCAGCGCGTGCCGCGTGTCCTTGTCCAGCACCGGCCGACGCGGCATCTCGGCCGCCACGGCCCGCGGGAAGTCCGGAATCGGCTCGTCCGAGAACCGCATCGACGGCCAGACCACGCCCACGTACCCGATCTTCGCCGTCGGCGCGAGCTGCGGGACCGGCGCGAAGAAGCGGTCGTAGAGCCGGGTCGCGCCCGAGCGGTCGCTGTTCCAGCCGTGCGCGAAGACGATCAGGTCACGGACGTGGTGCTGCGCCACCCCGGCCAGCAGCCGGTCCCGCTTGCCCGCGTCCGGATCGCCGTCCGCGTCGAAGGTCAGCTCCCAGTAGGGAGTCACGCTCACTGCCGGATCCGCCATGACAGGCCCCCTCGTCCCCCGAAGTGGTGCGACACGGGCGCATCGTCCTGCTAACGGGCGTGATTGGCCATACGTCGTCACTCATCCGGGTTGCGGATTCGCGGCGGTCATTTGTACAGCAGGTACTCCTTGCGCATCCGCCGGAACGCCGCCAGCTCCTGCTGCCAGCCCGCGACCACCTCGTCGGTGCTCGCGCCCGCGTCGATCATCGTGCGTACCTGGGTGGAGCCGGTGAGCTTGTCGATCCAGTTGTCGGAGCGCCAACCGAAGCCGCTCCAGACCCGCTTGGCGGTCACCAGCAGGGCGATCCCGGTACGGACGGGGTCGTACGCGGCGCGGTCGTGCAGATGGATCTGTACGCCGCCGATGGTCTTGCCCTGGAACTTCGAGAACGTCGGCGCGAAGTAGGCCTCCCTGAAGTGCACGCCGGGGAGGGCGAGTTCGTTCGCGGCCGCCGCCCAGCGTCCGTCGATGCCTTCCGCGCCGAGCAGTTCGAAGGGGCGGGTGGTGCCGCGTCCCTCCGAGAGGTTCGTGCCCTCGAAGAGACAGGTGCCCGAGTACACGAGGGCGGTGTCCGGCGTCGGCATGTTCGGGCTCGGCGGCACCCAGGGCAGGCCGGAGGCGTCGTAGAAGTCGGACCGCCGCCAGCCCGTCATCCGCACGGTCTCCAGCGGCACCGGCGCGGTGAGGAACTCCCCGTTGAAGAGGTGGGCCAGTTCCGCGACCGTCATTCCGTGCGCCTGCGAGATCGGTTGGCGGCCGACGAAAGTGGCGAACTCCTTGTGCAGGACGGGGCCTTGCGCCGCTCGTCCGGTCACCGGGTTCGGGCGGTCCAGTACGACGAAGCGCTTGCCGGCCAGCTGGGCCGCCTCCATGCAGTCGTAGAGGGTCCAGATGTACGTGTAGAAGCGTGCGCCCACGTCCTGGATGTCGAAGACGATCGTGTCGACGCCGGAGGCGGTGAAGATGTCGGCGAGGGGACGGCCGCTCTTGAGGTACGTGTCGTAGACGGGCAGGCCCGTCGCCGGGTCGTCGTAGCGGCCTTCCGAGCCGCCTGCCTGGGCGGTGCCGCGGAAGCCGTGTTCGGGGCCGAAGACGGCGATGAGGTTCACGCGATCGTCGGCGTGCATGACGTCGACGATGTGGCGGACGTCGCGGGTCACGCCGGTGGGATTGGTGACGATTCCGACGCGCCGGCCGTCCAGGAGTGCGTAGCCTTCGGCGGAGAGTCGCTCGAAGCCGGTTTGCGTGCGGCGCTGGGCGGCGGAGGCGGGGGGTGTGGCCGAGAAGGATGCTGCTGCCGTTGTCGCTGCGAGGAGGGCTCGTCTGGATAGGCGCATGGGGGGCACGGTATTGCTCCCGCAGGTTGTGGGGAAGGTGCCGGTAGTTCGTGGCTTGTCGCGCAGTTCCCCGCGCCCCTCGGGGCATGGCAGTTGCCCTTCCCTGGTACATACCGACCGGTTAGTCTGGCCCTCGTAGGTGAGCCGCAGTCGAAGGAGACCGATGGTGGAAGCCGTTCAAGGTGCAGGTGTGGTCGTCACGGGGGCCGGTGGCGGTATAGGCGCAGCCCTTGCTCGCCGCTTCGCCACCGAAGGGGCCCGGGTCGTTGTCAACGACCTGGATGCGGGGAAGGCCGAGAAGGTCGCCGGCGAGATCGGCGGTATCGCGGTCCCCGGGGACGCCTCCGCCATCGTCGGCGACGCCCGGGACGCCCTCGGCGGTACCGTCGACGTCTACTGCGCGAACGCCGGTGTCGCCTTCGGCGGGCCGGACGCGGCCGATCTCGCCGACGAGAAGGCGTGGTCGCTGTCCTGGGACGTCAACGTCATGGCACACGTGCGTGCCGCCAATGAGCTGCTCCCGGACTGGCTGGAGCGTGGCAGTGGGCGCTTCGTCTCCACCGTTTCCGCCGCCGGGCTGCTCACGATGATCGGCGCCGCCCCCTACGCCGTCACCAAGCACGGCGCCTACGCCTTCGCCGAGTACCTCTCGCTGACGTACCGCCACCGCGGCCTGAGGGTGCACGCCATCTGTCCGCAGGGCGTGCGCACCGACATGCTGGACGCCACCGGCAGTGCGGGCGACCTCGTGCTGAAGCCCACCGCCATCGCGCCGGAGGACGTGGCGGACGCCCTGTTCAAGGGCATGGCGGAGGACCGCTTCCTGATCCTGCCGCATCCCGAGGTCGCCGATTACTACCAGGCGCGGGCCGCCGACCCCGACCGCTGGCTGACCGGCATGAACCACCTCCAGCAGAAGTGGGAGGAGGCCCGATGACCGACTCCCGCTACGCCGCCAAGCCCTGGCTGGCCCTGCTCAGCGACGCCCAGCGCGCCCCCATCGAGCCCGAGGACTCCCTGGTGCACGCCCTGCGCCGGGCCGCCGCCGAGGCGCCGGAGCGCAGCTTCCTCGCCTACTTCGACGGCCGCCTGAGCTACCGCGAGGTCGACGAGCTCAGTGACTCCGTCGCCGGGCACCTGGCCGCCCGTGGTCTGGAGCGCGGCGACCGGGTGGCGATCCTGCTGCAGAACTCCCCGCACTTCGTGCTCGCCCTGCTCGGCGCCTGGAAGGCCGGGGCGATCGTCGTGCCCGTCAACCCGATGTACAAGTCGGGGGAGGTCGCGCACGTCCTGCGGGACGGCGAGGTGGCCGCGCTGATCTGCTCCGACCGGGCCTGGGAGTCGTATCTGCGCGAGACGGCGGCCGACTCGCCGGTCCGGATCGTGCTCACCGGGTGCGAGCTGGATTTCCAGACGCGCAACGACGCGCGCGTGCTGAACTTCGAACGGCTGCCGCAGGCCGATGACGCCGACGACCTGACGGCCGTCGCCCGCGCCGGTCACAAGGCGCCCGAAGGACGCGACCCGGAGCCGTCCGGCATCGCGCTGATCAGCTACACCTCGGGCACCAGCGGCACGCCCAAGGGCGCCACCAACACGCACGGCAACATCATGTACAACTCCGAGCGGCAGCGGACCGGTCTGGAACTGCCCGACCCGCCCGTCTACTTCGCGCTGGCGCCCCTGTTCCACATCACCGGGATGGTCTGCCAGCTCGGCGCCTGTCTCGACAGCGCGGGGACGCTCGTGCTGGCGTACCGCTTCGAGGCCGGGGTCGTGCTCGACGCGTTCGCCGAGCACGGGCCGCACTACACCGTCGGCCCGTCGACCGCCTTCATGGCGCTGGCCGCGCACCCGGCCGTCACCCGCGACCACTTCGCCTCCTTCCGGATGATCTCCTCCGGCGGAGCCCCGCTGCCGCCGGCCCTGGTGGAGAAGTTCCGGGCCGGCTTCGGGCCGTACATCCGCAACGGCTACGGCCTCACCGAGTGCACCGCCCCCTGCGCCTCCGTCCCGCCCGGCCTGGAGGCCCCCGTCGACCCGGTCTCCGGGACGCTCGCCGTGGGCCTGCCCGGGCCCGACACGGTCGTACGGATCGTCGACGAGCAGGGCGCGGAGGTGCCGTTCGGCGAACAGGGCGAGATCGTCGTACGAGGGCCGCAGGTCATCCCGGGCTACTGGCGGCGCCCCGACGCCACCGCCGAGACCTTCCCCGACGGCGAGCTGCGCACCGGTGACATCGGCTTCATGGACGAGCAGGGCTGGCTGTACGTCGTCGACCGCAAGAAGGACATGATCAACGCGTCCGGCTTCAAGGTGTGGCCGCGCGAGGTCGAGGACGTGCTCTACACGCACCCTGCGGTGCGCGAGGCGGCCGTCGTCGGGGTGCCCGACGGGTACCGCGGGGAGACCGTCAAGGCGTACATCAGCCTCCGTCCGGGTGCGGAAACGGACCCCGACGCACTCGCCGCGTACTGCAGGGAGAGACTGGCCGCCTACAAATATCCGCGCCAGGTGGAGATCCTGCCCGACTTGCCCAAGACGGCAAGTGGGAAGATCCTCCGTCGGGAACTTCGTTCCCGTACGAACGACGGCTAGACGAACGACTGCGGACAGCAAGCAGACATCTCGGAAGGGCAGGTGGCGGCACAGTGGCCAGGACGACGGACGGAGACGGTACGCCCGTCCCGCAGCGGCTGCTCGCCGCCGCCACCCGGCTCTTCGCCGAGCAGGGCTACGACCGGACCTCGGTGCAGGAGATCGTCGAGGCGGCCGGCGTCACCAAGGGGGCGCTGTACCACTACTTCGGCTCCAAGGACGACCTCCTGCACGAGGTGTACGCGCGCGTGCTGCGCCTTCAGCAGGAGCGTCTGGACGCCTTCGCGCAGGCCGACGAGCCGGTCGAGAAGCGGCTGCGGGCCGCGGCGGCGGACGTCGTGGTGACGACCATCGACAACCTCGACGACGCGATGATCTTCTGGCGGTCCATGCACCACCTGAGCCCGGAGAAGAACAAGCAGGTGCGGGCCGAGCGCCGGCGCTACCACGAACGCTTCCGTGCGCTCATCGAGGAGGGCCAGGAGGCGGGCGTCTTCTCCAAGGCGACCCCCGCCGACCTGGTGGTGGACTACCACTTCGGCTCCGTCCACCACCTGTCCACCTGGTACCGCCCCGACGGCCCGATGGGCCCCCAGGAGGTCGCCGACCACCTGGCCGACCTGCTGCTGCGGGCACTGCGACCGTGACGGCGCGGGGATGATTCTCGCCCCCGCCGCCCCTACCCATTCCCATCCCCAGGGGCTCCGCCCCTTCGACCCCGCCAGGGGGCTCCGCCCCCTGGACCCCCGCTCCTCAAACGCCGGAGAGGCTGAGTTTTTCAGCCCGTCCGGCGTTTGAGGACGAGGCCCCTTCAGGGCCGAAGCGGGGGTCTGGGGGCGGCAGCCCCCAGGGATGGGACGGGTAGGGGCGGCGGGGGCGAAATCCTCCCGCCGCCCGCGCCGCGTCACAGGTACTTCTTCAGCTCCCGCCGCGCCAGCGACCGCTGATGCACCTCGTCCGGCCCGTCGGCGATCATCAGCGTCCGCGCCGCGGCGTACAGCTCGGCCAGCGGGAAGTCCTGGCTGACACCGCCCGCACCGTGCAGCTGGATCGCCCGGTCGATGATGTCGACGACGGCACGAGGAGTGGCGATCTTGATGGACTGGATCTCGGTGTGCGCGCCCTTGTTGCCGACGGTGTCCATCAGCCAGGCCGTCTTCAGCACCAGCAGCCGCAGCTGCTCGACGGTCACCCGCGCGTCGGCGATCCAGTTGTGCACCACACCCTGCTGGGCCAGCGCCTTGCCGAACGCCGTACGGGCCACGGCCCGCTTGCACATCAGCTCGATCGCCCGCTCGGCCATCCCGATCAGCCGCATGCAGTGATGGATCCGGCCGGGGCCGAGCCGGGCCTGGGCGATCGCGAAACCGCCGCCCTCCTCGCCGATGAGGTTGGACACCGGCACGCGCGCGTGGTCGAAGATCACCTCGGCGTGGCCGCCGTGGTAGTGGTCCTCGTAGCCGAAGACCTGCATCGCGCGCTCGACGGTGACGCCCGGAGTGTCGCGGGGGACGAGGACCATCGACTGCTGGCGGCGGATGTCCGCGCCGTCCGGGTCCGTCTTGCCCATCACGATGAAGATCTTGCAGTCCGGGTTCATCGCCCCGGAGATGTACCACTTGCGGCCGGTGATGACGTACTCGTCGCCGTCCCGCTCGATGTGCGTGGTGATGTTGGTGGCGTCCGAGGAGGCCACCTCCGGCTCGGTCATGGCGAACGCCGAGCGGATCTCACCGGCCAGCAGCGGCTGAAGCCACTGCTTCTTCTGCTGTTCGTCACCGAACTGCGCCAGCACCTCCATGTTCCCGGTGTCGGGCGCCGCGCAGTTCAGCGCGGTGGGCGCCAGCTGCGGGGAGCGGCCGGTGATCTCGGCGAGAGGCGCGTACTGGAGGTTGGTCAGCCCGGCGCCGTGCTCGGCGTCGGGGAGGAAGAGGTTCCACAGGCCCTGCCTGCGCGCCTCCGCCTTGAGCTCCTCCACCACGGCCGGCGTGTCCCACGGCGAGGTCAGCCCGGCGCGCTGCTCCTCCGCCACGGCCTCGGCCGGATAGACGTACTCGTCCATGAAGGCCAGCAGCTTGGCGCGCAGCTCCTCGGTGCGCGCGTCGAACGCGAAGTCCATGTCCGTCAGCCTTCCTGGGTGCCTTCTCGAAGGGTGGTCAGACCGTGCTCGATGAAGACCGGGACCAGGTCGCCGATGAGATCGAAGCCGCGGCCGACCGTCTGGCCCAGCGTGTAGCGGTAGTGGATGCCCTCCAGGATCACGGCGAGCTTGAACCAGGCGAACGCCGTGTACCAGGAGACCGCCGACACGTCCCGCCCCGAGCGCGCGGCGTACCGCTCGATCAGCTCCGCCGGGTCCGGATGCCCCGGGGCCTCGGCCGTGGTGGAGACGGGGGAGTTCGGCATCCCCAGCGGCATGCTGTACATCACCAGCAGGCCCAGGTCGGTGAGCGGGTCACCGAGCGTCGACATCTCCCAGTCGAGGATCGCCTTGATCCGGTCGTCCTCACCGATGAGCACGTTGTCGAGCCGGTAGTCGCCGTGCACGACCGCCGGGGCGGGGGAGGTGGGCAGCCGCCGTCCGAGCGTGGCGTGCAGCTCGTCGATGCCGGCGAGCTCACGGTTGCGGGAGGCGTCCAGTTGCTTGCCCCAGCGGCGCAGCTGCCGGTCCAGGAAGCCCTCGGGGCGGCCGAAGTCCTCCAGGCCCACCGACGCGGGCTCCACCGCGTGCAGCTCGACGAGGGTGTCCACCAGGGACAGCACCGCGCCGCGGGTGCGCTCCGGGCCGAGCGGGGCCAGCTGGTCGGCGGTGCGGTACGGGGTGCCCTCGACGAACTCCATGACGTAGAACGGCGCCCCGAGCACCTCCTCGTCCTCGCACAGCAGCACCGGCCGCGGCACCGGCACGCTCGTCGGGTGCAGGGCGTCGATGACCCGGTGCTCGCGCTTCATGTCGTGCGCGGTGGCCAGGACATGGCCGAGCGGGGGCCGCCGTACGACCCACTTCGCGGTGCCGTCGGAGACGAAGTAGGTGAGGTTGGACCGTCCGCCCTCGATCAGCCGGCCGGTCAGCGGACCGTCTACCAGGCCGGGCCGCTCCCGCTCGAGCAGGCCGCGCAGCCGGTCGAGATCGAGTCCGGGCGGATGGTCGGGGCTCATACATCGCTCCTCAAGCAGGTGAACGGGACCTGACTCATGATGCCGACCAGTCGGTATGTCGTCCAGTGGGGGAGACGAACGTGATCGGGGCCACGATAAGCCGACAGCTCCCCGCGCGGAGCGCCGGGGAGCTGTCAGGGGACGGGTTCCGGCCGGTACGCCGACCGGGCGGGGCCTCGTGGGGGCCTCATGGGGCCTCAGTGGTCGTCCCAGTGGCCTTCGTGGGCGGCGTGCCGGTGGCCGTCGTGGAGGTAGTCGACATGGTCGCCGTGCAGGACGCTCTCGTGCCCGCAGTCGGCGCCGTGCTGATGGGCGTGGCCGTCGTGCGCGACGTGCCCGTCCGCCTCGCACTCGTCCCAGTGTCCGCCGTGCTCGCGGTGGAGGTGCCCGTCGTGCGCGTAGTCGGTGTGGTCGCCGTGCGGCACCGGGGTGTGGCCGCAGTCGGGGCCGTGGGTGTGCGTGTGGGAGGGGTGTTCCACGTGCAGGGTGGTCATGGTGCTCACCTTCGAAGGTGGGGGTCGTGACGTCGACAGGCTGCCACGCGAACGGCGCATATCGGGTCATTCGGCTTGCGTGGCGCCCTGCCACCCCAGAGGGTCGGAGCCATGAAGGGCATCAGCTACTCAAGCTATGGCGGCCCCGAGGTGCTCGCCTACGGGGACGTGCGCGACCCGCGCGTCGGCCCCGACTCGGTGCTGGTCAAAGTGCGGGCGGCGGCGGTCAACCCGGTCGACTGGAAGTGCCGCGAGGGCCACATGGACCGGATGCTCGAGCCGCTCTTCCCGGTGGTCCCCGGCTGGGACGTCTCCGGGGTCGTGGTCCAACCGGGCGTGTCCGTCACGGAGTTCGGCGTCGGCGACGAGGTCATCGGCTACGTACGCGAGGACCTCCTCTCCCACGGCACCTTCGCCGAGTACGTCGCCGCCCCCGTGCGCACCCTCGCGCGCAAGCCCCGCAACCTCACCTGGGAGGAGGCGGCCGGCCTGCCGCTGGTGGGGCTGACCGCCTACCAGGTGCTGTTCAAGGTGCTCCAGGTCAAGCCCGGCGAGACCGTCCTCGTGCACGCCGCGGCCGGCGGCGTGGGCTCGATCGCCGTCCAGCTCGCCCGCCATCTGGGCGCCCGCGTCATCGGCACGGCGAGCGCGCACAACCACGACTACGTCCGCGGCCTGGGCGGCGAGCCCGTCGAGTACGGCGACGGCCTCACCGAGCGCGTGCGCGGACTGGCGCCCGAAGGCGTGGACGCGGCGTTCGACACGGTCGGCGGCGAGGCGCTGAAGGCCTCTACCAACCTCCTCGCCCCCGAGGGGCGCCTGGTGTCGATCGCCGACCCGGACGTCTTCGACTACGGCGGCCGCTACTACTTCGTCCGCCCCGACGCGGAGGACCTGCTGCGGCTGTCGGAGCTGGCGGAGGAGGGCGTGGTGTCCGTGCACGTCTCGGAGACGTTCCCGCTGGAACGGGCGGCGGACGCCCACCGGCTCAACCAGGAGGGCCGTACCCGGGGCAAGATCGTGGTGACGGTGGACTGGGAGACGGAGGAGGCGGTCGCTCCGGAGGGGCTCTGGCAGGGGTCGGAGTAGCGCCGGCCGGGGGCGGCGGCCGCCGAGGGCCGGCTGTCGGGGAGTCGGCGGTGAGGGCGGGCGCCCAGGGACCGGCGGTGAGGGCGGGATCCCAGGGATCCAGCAGCGAGGGTCGTTGTTCAGGCGCTGCCGGTGAAGGTCGTCGTTCAGGAGTGTGCCGGTGAGGTCCGGCCGTCCTCAGAAGACCGTCTTCAGAAGACGAGGGCCGCGGCGCACACCGCCAAGGCCACGGTGAACAGGACCGTGGCCGTCGCATGCCGGGGGGCGAGTGCCGCGGGCTCGGCCGACGTGGCGAGGACGCGGATACGGTGGTGGGCCAGGGCCAGGAAGCCCAGCCACAATCCGAAGCACAGGGCGCAGGCGACCGTCCCGGCCACCGAGATCCCACCGTGCAGTGCGGTCTTCACGGCGAGTACGGCGGCCACGGTGCCGGACAGTGTCGTACGGCGCCACGCGAGGCGCGTCCGCTCGGGCTGCAGTCCCGGATCCCGCTCCGGCTCCGTGACGTCCCCCAGTCTCGAACACGCTCGACCGGGGGGACCCCCATCGGCGCTCATCCCTCCCACCCGACGAGCACGACGACGACCATCGCCACCGCCACGACGGCGACCACGAGGCTCAGCACCGCCGGGAACCGCGACACCGGCAGATCCTCGCCCCGGCGCATCGCCCGCTCGCAGCGCACCCAGTGATTGACCGCGCGCAGCGAGCACAGCACCCCGGCCGCGAGCAACGCGAGCGCCAGCCCGACGCGCCAGCCCCAGCGCAGGTCCGGCAGGAACTGGTCCACCGCGAAGCCGCCGCCGATGAGGGCGAGCGCGGTGCGCAGCCAGGCCAGGAAGGTGCGCTCGTTCGCCAGCGAGAACCGGTAGTCGGGGGTGCCGCCCTCCTGCCGGATCTGCTGCGGTTCGAACCACAGTCGGACGTTTCGTACGAACTCGATCACATGAACGACCCTATCCGGGCGGTGAGCAGGCGGATCAGCCGGTCGCCGCCCGGTAGGCCCTGAGCCGCTCGTACGCCGCGAGTCCGTCCGGCACCCATGCCCACTCCGCCAGCCGTCGCTCGACCTCGGCCTCCGGGAGGAAGTCGTGCCAGGCGACCTCCTCCACCTGAGGGCGCACGGGCAGCTCGCAGCGCACCTCGTACACCGCCGACCACCAGGTCTGCCCGGCGCCGTCGTCGTACAGGAACTTGAAGAGGTACGACGGGCGAGGGAGGCCGTTCACGCCGAGTTCCTCCTCGGCCTCGCGCAGAGCGGCGTCGTCGTACGACTCGCCGGCGCCGACCACTCCGCCGACGAACATGTCGTACCGCGACGGGAACACCAGCTTGGTGGGCGTACGGCGGTGCACGAAGAGGCGGCCCTCTGTGTCCCGGGCCTCGATGAAGACGCAGCGGTGACGCAGCCCCTGGGCGTAGGCCTCGCCACGCGGGGACTGTCCGATGACCTGGTCCTGTTCGTCGACGATGTCGAGGATCTCGTCAGCAGCGCTCATGGGGCCATCCAAGCAGGGCCCTCCGGGTGGCGCCGGAATTGCCCCTGGCGCCGGGGTCGTCTTCGCCCCCGCCGCCCCCTACCCGTCCCATCCTCCAGGAGCGCTGCCCCTTCGCCCCCGCTCCCTGGGGCCTGGGGCCCCAGACCCCCGCTTTCGGCCCCGAAGGGACCTCGTCCTCAAACGCCGGACGGGCTGAATTGTGCCGCCGCCCGCTCCCGCTCCCTCGCCCCGCACGGCATCGCGGAATGCGTTCCGAGCAGGATGATGCCCACCACGATCCCGGCGAGCCCGGCCGCCTCCCACGCCAGCGCGCCCGCGTCGGTGCGGAGGCGGTCGCCGAGGAAGCCCACGCCGCAGGCGATGCCGGCGAGCGGCTGGGCCGCGGTCAGGGCGGGCAGGGACATGCGCAGCGACGCGGTCTCGAAGGCGCTCTGGACCAGGACCAGCCCGGTGAGGCCGAGCGCCACCACGGCGTACGGCTGCCAGCCGGTCAGCACCTCCGCGAGGCCGCCCTCGGCGAAACGCTCGCCGGTCACCCGGGTCAGCGCGTCCTGCACGCCGTACAGCAGACCGGCGGCCGTCGCCAGCAGCGCCGGACCCGAGCTGAGCCGTGAGCGCTTGGCGTACGCCGTGAGCAGCAGGGCCACTCCGATCATGACGCCGATGATCAGCCAGTGCCGCAGCGGGTCGTCGGTCGCCGTTCCGCCGCGCGGCTGTCCGGCGACGATGAACGCGGTGACGCCGCCCGCGAGCAGCGCGAGGCCGGTCCAGCCCTGGCGGCCCAGAGGCTGCTTGGTCTGGCGGCGGGAGAGCATGAGCGCGAACAGCAGGTTCGTCGCCAGCAGCGGTTCCACCAGGGAGATCTCGCCCTGGCCCAGCGCCATCGCGCCCAGCGCCATGCCCACCACCATGAGCCCGATGCCGCCCAGCCAGCGCGGCACCTTCATCAGATCGAGGAGGATGCGGGGCGAGAGGAAGTCGTTCAGCGGAGCCTGCCGGGCCGCGTTCTGCTGCAGTACGAAGCCGAAGCCCAGGCAACACGCAGCGGTGACGGCGAGTATCAGAATCTGAAGCGACACGCTGCGTACCTCGATCATCCTGCCGGGGACGGGGTGCGTGGGGGGTGCGTGGGGGCCGACTGTAGCGGCCCTGAGCCCGGCATGCGCGTCCCGCAATCGTGCGGTGCCCGTGCCGACGACGCCATGACGTACACCACACGCTTGGAACGATTCCGGCATTGCGGGCATGTTGAAAGTCTCAACTGCCTCATCATTAACGGAAGTTGACGCGTGTAACGCCACGGCAGCCCTTGACGCGAACCGTTGGCTGCGGGTTTGCTTTCCGTGATCATTCGATGACAGTCCACATTCTGCCCCCGACAGAACCCACGACGGTGCCCCCACCTCCGCCCTCCTTCGGCCGCAGTCGAAAGCGCGCAGCGCACGCCTTCGACGCGGCCCTCGACGACGCCGAGCTCACCGCGGCCCGCACCGCGCTCGCCCAGGGCAGGTGGCAGTCGGTCCGCTCGCTGCTCGCCCGGACCGGCGACGACTGGGACTGCCGAGGGCACCGCGTCACCGTCCTCGCCCGCGAGCCGTACTGCACTCCCTGGGCCCGCGACTGGCTGCTCGCCGAGCCCGACTCCGCCGACGCCGCCGTCCTGCTCGCCCTCGCGCAGGTGCAGCGCGCCTTGCGCGGCAAGGAGAAACCGGTCCGTGCCCGCGAGTCCTGCCACAGTGCCGCCGCGCTCGCACCCGCCGACCCCACCCCGTGGCTCGGGCTGCTCATGCTGGAGTGCGCCCTCGGTGCCGACGAGGAGGTACGGCGCCTCTTCGCCGAGGTCCGGGCCCGGTACGCCGACCATCACCACGCCCACCACCTGATGGTCGCCCGGCTCGCCGAGCGCCACCCCGGTGCCGGCCCCGACCCCCTCCACGAGGTCTACGACTTCGCCAACCAGGCCGCCGAGCACGCCCCCGCCGACTCCCCGCTCGCCATCCTCCCGGTCATCGCCCATGCCGAGCGTTACCGCGTCCTCGCAGGCGCCGGACACGAGCCCCGCGACGCGGCCGCCTCCGGGCACTGGACCGGCCGCCGGGCCCGGCAGGTGATGCGGGCCGCCTTCGACTGGTGGCTGGAGTGGGAGCAGGAAGGGCACCCGCGCCGCCTGATCGACCTCAACTTCCTGGCCCACGCCAAGGTCTGCGAGGGCCGGGGCGCCGAGGCCGCCGCCCTGTTCCACCGCATCGGCGAGCACGCCACGCCGTCCCCCTGGTCGTACCCGGACCGCGATCCGTACCCCGCCTTCCGCGCCGCACGAGACACCGCGCTCGGCATGGCGTAACAGCACCGACCCGACGTAACAACACCGATCCGACCCGACCCGCACCCCCGGCACCCCTACCCCCGAAAGGACGGTCACTCGATGACGACGGGCAGTTCCAGCACCAGCAGAGCCACCGCGGACGGCGGCGGCATCAGTACGTTCAAGGGGCAGGACCGCGCCCTGCGCGCCGACCGCCTGGGCACGACGGGCCTGCTGCTGTCCGTGCTCGCCGCCACGGCACCCCTCATGGTGGTCGCGGGTGTCATGCCCACGACCTTCGGAGTGATGGGTGTCGTCGGGCAGCCCCTGCTCTTCGTGATCCTCGGCCTCGTCCTGGCGCTCTTCAGCGTCGGGTACGCCGAGATGAGCCGCCACGTCCACAACGCCGGCGCCTTCTACGCGTACATCTCCCGCGGACTGGGCGGCACGGCCGGCGCCGGCGCCGCGATGGTCGCGCTCGTCGCCTACAACGCACTCCAGGTCGGCATCTACGGCATCTTCGGCTTCGAGGTCTCGGGACTGTTCGCCACCTACCTCGACACCGAGGTCGCCTGGTGGATACCGGCGCTCCTGGCCGTACTCCTCGTCGGCGCGCTCGGCTGGCTGAAGATCGACCTCAACGCGCGCGTGCTCGGCGTTCTGCTGGTCATCGAGGTCGCCCTGGTCGTCATCTTCGACGTCGCCGCGCTCGGCGACCCCGGCAAGGAGGGGCTCTCGCTGCACGCCTTCAACCCGGACACGCTCACGGGCGCGGGCATCGGCACCGCCCTGTGCTTCTGCGTCGCCGCCTTCCTCGGCTTCGAGCAGGCCCCCGTCTACGCCGAGGAGACCAGCCGCCCGCACGTCCTCGTGCCCCGCGTGATGTTCCTGGCCATCGGCGGCATCGCGGTCTTCTACACGATCAGCTGCTGGGCGTACACCGTCGCCACCGGGCCCTCGGCGATCGTCGGCACCGCTCAGGAGCAGAGCGCCGGACTGCTGTTCTTCCTCACCGAGGACCTGCTCGGGACCGGCTTCACCGACGTCCTGCACGTGCTGTTCGTGACCGGCATGTTCGCGGCGATGCTCAGCTTCCACAACGTCGTCGCCCGCTACGCCTTCGCCATGGGCCGCGAGGGTCTGCTGCCCGCCGCCTTCGGCCGCACCAGCGGCGCGAGCGGCGCCCCCGGCACGGGTTCGCTGCTGCAGACCGGGGTCTCGCTCGTGGTCGTCGCCGCCTTCGCGCTCACCGACGACAAGCCGACCGGCGACCCGACCGCACCGGTCCTGCACCTGTTCACGTGGATGGGCAGCCTGGGCGCGCTGGGCGTCGCGGCTCTGATGGCCGCCGCCTCGGTCTCCGTCATCGTCTTCTTCGTCCGCCGCGGGGCCGTCGCCGCCCAGTTCTGGCGGCTGGCCGCCTCGGGGCTCGCCGTCCTCGCGCTGCTCTTCATCGTCGTCTACACCGTCAAGGACTTCGACGTCCTGATCGGGGCGGGCCCGGGCTCCTCCCTGAGCTGGGCGCTGCCCGCCGTCATCGCCCTCGCCCTGGCCGTCGGCCTGGCCCAAGGCCTGCTCCTGCGCTCCCGCGCCCCCGAGCGGCACGCCCGCATCGGGCTCGGCAACGAGGCGTTCCAGCTGGAGAAGGCGGCCGGCGGCGACTCCTGAGAACCGGGTGAGAAGTGGTTACGGAACTCTGACGGGCACCCGCGATCCCTGGCCCGGCGAGGGCCGCGGGTGCTCGAATGGGTGGGTGAACTCCGAACAACCCGAAGAGCAGCGGGGCAAACCCATCGGCCGCCGCGTCTTCCTCGGCACCCTCGGCCTGGGTGCCCTCGGTGTGGTCACCGCGCCCACCCTGCAGCGCGGCCTGGAGTCCTTCCTCGCGAGCGCGTCCGACAAGGACCCCACCGGCCTGACCGACCTGCTGCCCAACGGCGGCGGCTTCCGCTACTACTCGGTCGCCTCCTCCGTGCCCCGCAAGAGTTCCGCCAGCTACCGCCTCACGGTCGACGGCCTGGTCGACCACCCCAGGAGCTACACCCTGGCCGACCTGCGCGCCCTGCCGCAGACCCGGCTCGTGCGGGACGTGCAGTGCGTCACCGGCTGGCGGGTGCCCGACACACCGTTCGAGGGGGTGCGCCTGTCCCGGCTCCTCGACGCCGCGGGAGTGCGCAAGGAAGCCGGGGCGGTGCGCTTCACCTGCTTCGACGGCACGTACTCCGAGAGCCTCACCCTCGACCAGGCCCGCCGCTCCGACGTCCTCGTCGCCCTGCGCATGCAGGACAAGGACCTGGGCCACGCCCACGGCGGTCCCGTCCGCCTCTACGTGGCCCCCATGTACTTCTACAAGTCCGCCAAGTGGCTCTCCGGCATCACCGTCACCGAGGACGTGAAGCCCGGCTACTGGGAGGAACGGGGCTACGACATCGACGCCTGGGTCGGCCGCTCGAACGGACGCGACGATGAGCCTACGAGTTGACACCCCCGGCCGGGCCACGCGTGTGCGGCGCTTCAGCCGCGCCGAGCGCTGGGTGCACCGTACGACGGCCGCGCTGATGGGCGTGTGCGTGGTGACGGCGGCCTGCCTGTACGTCCCCCAGCTCGCCGAACTCGTCGGTCGCCGCGAGCTGGTGGTCCGGATCCACGAGTGGGCCGGCCTCGCCCTGCCCGTGCCCGTCCTCGCCGGACTCGCCTCCCCCGCCTTCCGCGCCGACCTGGGTTTCCTCAACCGCTTCGGCCCGCACGACCGCGTGTGGCTGCGTGCCGCGTTGCGCCGTGACAAGCGGGCCGCGTCCCGTCCCGCGGGGAAGTTCAACGCCGGGCAGAAGATCTACGCGGCCTGGATCGCCGGGGCGACGCTGGTGATGCTCGGGACGGGGCTGTTGATGTGGTTCACGCATCTCACGCCGCTGGTGTGGCGCACGAGTGCGACGTTCGTCCACGACTGGCTGGCCCTGACCATAGGGATCGTTCTCGCCGGGCATATCGGCATGGCGTTGGGGGATCCGGAGGCGCGGCGGGGGATGCGGACGGGGTCGGTCAGCCGGGAGTGGGCTGAGCGGGAGCACTCGTTGTGGAGGCGGTGACAGTCGCCAACGAGAGTGCTGCGATGGGCTGTCCGGCGGCTGCGGGTTCGTTGTGGCTGGTCGCGCCCACGCGGCGGTAGCCGCATATCGATGACAGCCCCGCGCCCCTTGAGGGCGTTGCTGATCCGCAGCTGAATTCGTCAGGGGCGCTTGGCCCCGGGACCGGGCTCGGGTCCTGCACGATGTCCGGCGCTGCGACGATGAACGCGTGTGGCATACGGATCTCGACACCTGGGTGCTGGACAGTCACGTCGGCCGGGCCTGGCTCCAGCGTCGGTACGACGACTGACAGCACCAGCCGGTTGCCGGGCTCGGACTTCAGGACGGGAATCCCGGGCGCCTGCTGTCCGCCGATGATCACGCTCGCATCCCGCAGCAGTTCGGTGGGGTCGAAGTAGGCGTCCGCCAACTCGATCCCGATCGTGTCACCGGGCCGCGCCTCGCCATCGCCGCCCGTGTCCACCCCGTTGATCCGAAAACCGCAGGCTGCGGGCGTGCCGCTCGCCGTGGGCTTCAGCCGCACGGTGGCGCCGGGATGCCGCCGGTGGAAGTCGAGGAGACCGCCCAGGACGGTGTACGCGGCACGGCCCTTGCAGGTGTCGGCCTTGTCCGCCAGGGCGGTGTGGTCCCGCGCCGCCTGTTCCCAGCTGCCGCCCTCGCCCTGCACGGCGAGGCAGGCGGTGGCCAGCCCGCGCAGCAGTGTCCACTCGGCGTCGGCCGACGTCCGGGGAATCACGTTCAGGGCGGTCCGGCACTCGGCGGGGGCGCGGAGCAGGTCGTACACGCTCGCCGGATCAGGGGTGCCGTCGGTGTTCGGTGAGTCGGGACCGGGCGGGAGCCAGGTGGGGACTTCGAGGAGCTTCTGAGCCATGGAGGGGCTGGGGGAGGGGCTCGGCCGCTCGCTCGCCGGGCTGCTCCGGGGCCGGCTGGGCGTGGCCGTGGGGACGGGCACAGTCGCGTGCCCGTCGGGCTTCGGCCGAACCGGAGGAGCGGAGTTCGGCGAGCCGGTCCGCGGCTTCCCAGGCCCGGTCGAAGGTCCGGCGGTGACGATCGTGCCCCCGCCGCCCCTGCCGTCCGCCGTGCCACCCCCGTCGCTGGTGAAGGCCGCGGCGGCCACCGCCACGGCCCCCGCGACGAGCAGCCCCGAGATACGCATCCCGAGGGAAACCGCCATGACGCCCCCCGAAGTTCCCGCCCCCGAACACTGCGGCAGCCGCCGGGGGACACCTCATCATCGGGCCCGAAGTGCCCCCAGGGAAGGCGCTTCAGGGGATCGTCGGTGTGATTTCAGGCGCCAGGCAGCGCAGCGGTTCAGGCTCCGAAGTCCAGCAGCACCTTGCAGGAAGTGCTCCGGTCCGCGGCCAGCGCGAACGCCGACTCGGCCTCCCGCACCGGCACCACCGCGCTGACCAGCGCGTCGAACGACGGCTCGGCGGCGAGCAGTTCCAGCGCGTCGTCGAACTCCGCGTCGAACCGGAACGCTCCCCGCAGCTCGATCTCCCGGCTGACGACGAGGTTCCCCGCGAACGGACTCCGCCCCGGCGGCAGCATCCCGAGCTGCACCACCACACCCCCGCGCCGCACGAGCCGCAGACAGGTGTCCAGCCCCGCCGCCACCCCCGACGCCTCGATCGCCACGTCCACCTCGGAAGGCCACCCGGCATCGTCCGGGTCGTCGGCCCGTACGAGGACGTCGGCGCCGGCGATGCGCGCGTACTCCAGGGCCGCGGGCAGCAGGTCCGTCACCGTCACGCGCCCCGCACCGGCCGCCTTCGCCGCCGCGACCACCAGGCACCCGATGGGCCCGGCACCGGTGACGAGGACGTGCCGCCCGGCCACCTCCCCGGCCCGCCGCACGGCGTGCAGCGCGACGGAGAGCGGCTCGGCGAGGGCCGCCCGCCGCGGCTCGAGCCCGGCCGGAAGCGGCCGCAACTGGTCTGCCGGCACGACCACTTGGGCCGCGAACCCGCCCTGGACGTGCGGGAATCGTGCCGCGCTGCCGAGATAGCGGGTGTCCCGGCAGACGTTCCGCCGCCCGTCCGCGCACTCGGGGCACACCCCGCACGGAGTGGCCGGGTGCACCGCAACGGCCGTACCCGGAACGGGGCCCGATGCTCCGGCACCGTACGAGACCACCGTCCCGACCACCTCGTGCCCGAGCACCATCGGCTCCTTCAGGCGGAAGTCGCCGACTCCGCCGTGCCGCCAGTAGTGCAGGTCGGATCCGCAGACGCCGCCGTACCGCACCGAGACGAGGGCCTGCCCGGGGCCGGGCTCCGGCGGCGGCAGCTTTTCGACCCGCAGGTCACCCGCACCGTGGATCACACAACCGAGCATCCCCGCGGCCTCCTTCACAGCACGCTCGTCATGCCGCCGTCGACATACAGGACCTGCCCGCCGACGAAGTCCGCGGCCGGCGAGGCGAGGAACAGCACCCCGCCCACCAGGTCCTCGGTACGCCCCCAGCGCCCGGCCGGGGTGCGCCGCCGCACCCAGGCGCTGAACTCCTCGTCCCGGACGAGCGGTTGGGTGAGCTCGGTCTCGATGTAGCCGGGGCCGAGACCGTTGACCTGGACGCCGTACGGCCCCCAGTCCGCGCACATGCCCTTGGTGAGCATCTTCAGCGCGCCCTTGGTGGCGGCGTAGGGCGCGATGCCGGGGCGGACGACCTCGCTCTGCAGCGAGCAGATGTTGATGATCTTTCCGTGGCCGCGTTCCGTCATGTGGCGGGCGGCTTCGCGGCCGACGAGGAACGCGCTGGTGAGGTTGGCGTCCAGGATGCGGTGCCAGTCGGAGTCCGTGAACTCCAGCAAGGGCGCGCGCAGTTGCATCCCCGCGTTGTTGACCAGGATGTCGAGCGGGCCCACCCGCTCCTCGACCTCCGCGATCCCGGCGGCCACCGACGGACCGTCGGTCACGTCGAACACGGCCGTGTGGACCCGGTCCCCGGGCAGTTCGGCGGCGGCCTTGGCGAGGCGTTCGCCGTCCCGGCCGTTGAGGACCACCGTGCAGCCGGCCTCCGCGAGGCCCCGGGCGAGCGCGAGGCCGATGCCCCGGCTGGAGCCGGTGACCAGGGCCGTGCGGCCGCTGATGTCGAAGAGGGGGTGAGCCGTCATCGTCGTACTCCTCGTATCCCTAAATGATCAGCGAGAGCAGCAGGACCACACCACCGGCGACCACCGAGATGATCGTCTCCATGACGGACCAGGTCTTGATGGTCTGGCCGACGTTCAGGCCGAAGTACTCCTTGACCAGCCAGAATCCGGCGTCGTTGACATGGCTGAAGAAGAGCGAGCCGGCGCCGATGGCGAGGACCAGCAGGGCCGCGTGCGTCGTCGACATGTCGGCGGCCAGCGGTGCCACGAGCCCGGCGGCCGAAACCGTCGCCACCGTCGCCGAACCCGTCGCCAGCCTGATCGCCACCGCGATCAGCCAGGCCAGCAGCAGCGCGGGGATCGACCAGTCCTCGGAGATGTCCAGGACCATCTGACCCACGCCGGTGTCGATCAGCGTCTGCTTGAAGCCGCCGCCCGCGCCGACGATCAGCAGGATGCCCGCGATGGGGGCGAGGCCTTTCTCGACGAGCGGCGACACCCGCTCCTTGCCGAACCCGGCGGGCGCGAGCAGCGTGAAGATGCCCAGGAGCACGGCGGCGAGCAGCGCGATCATCGGGGAGCCGATGACGTCGAAGACCCGCTGGACGGTGTTCTCGGGGTCGTCGATGACGATGTCGACCAGCGCCTTGGAGAGCATCAGGACGACCGGGAGGAGGATCGTGATCAGCGTGGGCCCGAACCCGGGTCGCTTGTCCAGGTCCTCGGACGCGCGCTGAGGGATCATCCGGTCCGGAGCCGGGACGTCGACCCAGCGGGCCGCGTACCGCGAGAACAGTGGACCGGCGATGACGACCGTCGGTATGGCGACGAGGACGCCCAGGGCCAGCGTGACGCCCAGGTTGGCGCCGACCGCGTCGATCGCGACCAGCGGGCCGGGGTGGGGCGGGACCAGGCCGTGCATCACGGACAGGCCGGCGAGGGCGGGGATGCCGATGCGCATCAGCGAGTAGTTGCCGCGCTTGGCGACCATCAGCACGACCGGGATCAGCAGGACGACGCCGACCTCGAAGAACAGCGGCAGACCGATGACGGAGGCGATCAGCACCATCGCCCACGGCATCGAACGGCCGCCCGCCTTCGCGAGGATCGTGTCGACGATCTGGTCGGCGCCGCCGGAGTCGGCGAGCATCTTGCCGAGGATCGCGCCGAGGGCGATCAGCACGCCCACGCCGGCGACCGTGGTGCCGAGGCCGGTGGTGAAGCTGGCGATGGCCTTGTCGAGCGGCGCCCCGGCGATCGCGCCGAGCACGAACGTTCCGAGGGTCAGCGACAGGAACGCGTGGAGCTTGAACTTGGTGATGAGCAGGACGATGACGGCGATGCCCGCCAGGACGGCGATGCCCAGCTGAGCGTGGCCGGCCGAGGTGATGGGCTCGACGGTGTCCGCTGCCAGCATCTCGACGCTGAGTCTGGTCACGGGGGTTCCCTTGCAGGTACGGGGGTTGGGGAGAGGGGTACTGCCGTGGGGGGTGGTGCGGTACTGCTGGTGTTGCGGGTGGGGTTACCGGGCTGAGTCGGGAAGATCCCTGTCGGGAAGGTCGCTCAGCGCCTTGGCGGCCCGTTCGGTGATCTCCTCCGGGCTGCCGGCGACATCCACGGCGACTCCTGCCTCGTCGGCCTGGAGCGGCTGGAGCGTGGCGAACTGTGAGTCCAGCAGCGCGGTCGGCATGAAGTGCCCCTGCCGGTGCGCCATCCGGTCCTCGATGAGGGCCCGGTCGCCCGTGAGGTGCACGAACACGACGCCGGGCGCGGCGGCCCGCAGCCGGTCGCGGTACGACCGCTTCAGCGCCGAGCAGCTGACCACCCCGCCGAGCCCGGCCCGCCCGTGCGCCCAGGAGCCGATGGCGTCGAGCCAGGGCCACCTGTCCGCGTCGTCGAGCGGGGTGCCGGCCGACATCTTGGCGATGTTGGCCGGCGGGTGGAAGTCGTCGCCCTCGGCGTACGGGACGCCGAGCCGGGCGGCGAGCAGGGGACCGATGGTGGTCTTGCCGGTGCCCGCGACGCCCATGACCACGACGACATGGGGGGTACTCATCGCTGCCTCACTGTCTGCTGTCTTCGTCGACACGTGATGTCGACGCACACTGAAACCTATTAGGTACGACGAATTCAAGACCCTGTGATGAATAAGTCTGACTTTTTGTTCCCGTGATCTGCCCCGTACGCTGAGTGCATGAGCACACCGGGCCGGGGGCTGCACGGCCATGTACTGGAAACCCTCGGCCCCGCGATCACCGCGGGCGAGTACCCGCCGGGCAGCGTCCTGCGCACGGACGAGCTGGCCCAGCGCTTCGACGTGTCACGCTCGGTGATGCGGGAGGCGGTCCGCGTCCTGGAGTCCATGCACCTGGTCGAGTCCCGCCGCCGCGTGGGCGTGACGGTGCGCCCCAAGTCCGAGTGGAACGTGTACGACCCGCAGGTCATCCGCTGGCGCCTCGCCGGCGCCGACCGCCCGCAGCAACTGCGCTCCCTCACGGTCCTGCGCTCGGCCATCGAGCCGGCGGCGGCGGGCCTGGCGGCCAAGCACGCCACCGCCGACCAGTGCGCCGAACTCACCGAGTGCGCCCTCGGCATGGTCGCCCACTCACGCGGCCACCAACTGGAGGGCTACCTCATCCACGACGTCGCCTTCCACCGCGTCATCCTCAACGCCTCCGGCAACGAGATGTTCGCCCGCCTGGGCGACGTCGTCGCCGAGGTCCTCACGGGCCGCACCCACCACGAGGTCATGTTCGAGGACCCCGACCCCGCTGCCGTCACCCTCCACGTCCAGGTCGCGGAGGCGGTCCGCGCGGGCGACGCGGCGCGCGCGGAACACCTGACCCGGGAGATCACGGTCGGCGCCCTCCAGGAACTGGACATCCTGGCGCCATGACCGAAGCGGGCCGACGTGTGGACATCCCCCGGATCATGGAGCCGCTGAAGGTGAACATGCCCCAGGCCGGGGACTTCGGCTTCGAGGCGATCAAGCGGCTCGGCAATCCGGTGCCGATGCTGGTGCAGAACAGGGGCGAAAGGCCGTTGCAGCTGTGGCTGGAGCCCGTCGGCCAGGACTACTGGCTGGAGCCGGGAGAGACCGTGTACGTCACCTCGTACGGCATGTGGAACGACCACCCGTTCGAGACGATCCACGAACCCGACTGCCTGACCGTCTGGGCGACGTCGTTCTTCGCCACGGTCTCCGACCGCAACGGCAACGAGTTCCCACCGGGCCGCAGGAACCCCGCCTAGGCGATCACTCCAGGAAGTCCCCGTCCACATACACCCAGGCCCCGTCCACCCGCTCGAACCGGCTCCGCTCATGCAGCGACCCGCCCCGGAACGAGGCCCTGAAGGTCACCGTCCCGGTGGAGTGGAACGCCGAACCGTCCGTCGTCCCCAGAATCTCCAGCCCGGCCCACCGCATCCCCGGATCGAGCTCCAGCCGCGCGGGCCGCGTCCGCGGATGCCAGGTCCGCAGCAGATACGCCGCATCCCCCTTGACGAACGCGCTGTACCGCGACCGCATGAGCGCCTCGGCCGTGGGCGCGGCTGCGGTGCCGGAGTGGTAGCGGCCGCAGCAGGTCTCGTAGGTGTTCGAGAGCCCGCACGGACAAATCGCCGGTACGGCTGCCGGTCCTCGGGCGGTGCGGGAGTCGGCGGGGGAACTGCGTCGAGAGGCCATGCCGACATTGTCGCCGTTGGCATGGCGTTCCGTGGACGGCATCTACGAGGGGGCGAATCCGGCTACTCGAAGAGCTCCCGGCCGTTGGCCCGGATGCAGTCGACAACTTCCGCAAAGGTCGCGTACCTGTAGACCTTGGCGACCGGGCCGCTGGCTGACGGCCTTCCGGGATTCCGCAGGAGGAACGGCAGGGACGCCTCCGCGTGCTGGAAGTACACGGACGGCTTGTCCAGGGCAATCGCGATGCCGGCTTCGACAAAGACGCTGGAGACAAGATTGCGCGGCAGGACGAGCAGGAAGTAGCGACTGTTCTCCAGAGCCGTGCCGTCCTTGCGCAGGCCGATGTCAGACGCCTGGAAGTCCCTGACGGTCGGGCGCCGGTCACCGGAGAAGTACACCCGGAACCCGCAGACCTCCTGCAAGGCGTGTTGCAGGCGGAGGACGTCTCGCCGGTGAGACCGGTACTCGGCCTGGGTGGGAAACGACGACATGGGGGTCGAGAGGAACACGTCGTACAGGTACTCCGGCTGCTTGTCCTTGATCTCCGTTCGCTGTTCCTGAACGGGCACGGTACCGGCCGACGGCCGGGGCGGCCCGTGCAGCACCGATGGCCGTACCAGCGCGACGAGGGCGGCCAGGCACGCCACGGCGACAAAGATGCCGCTGAACACCAGGAAGGCCCGGTTGGTGTCGGTCACTTCGGGAACGAGTTTCAGAAGAACCGCCTCCGACGCCAGCAGAGCAAGGGCGAAGAACCCGAGCAGGGTGCGGACGCTGCGAAGTGCCTTGCCGCGGCCCGCCATCAGTTCGCCCTCCGCCGGCGGTGCGTGGGAAGGGTCCACTCGTGCCGCATCAGGAGACCGAATCCTTCCAGGACGGATGCAGCGCGTCGGCCGCCGTCTGGGAGAAGTCGTCCCCGGTGAGGTGTTGGAGCCGCTTGACGAGCTGCTTCCACCGCTCACGCTGCACGGTGATCCGCGGCTCGTCCAGAACCTGGTCGCACAGGAGGTCCAGCCAGGAGGTGATCTGGTCGGTTGCCGTGGCCAGTTCGTCCTGCCCCGCCCTCGCTGCCCCCGACAGGTGGCGCTCCAGCGCCTCTACGAGGGCATGGCGTTGGTTGAGCAGCTTGCGGGGCCGCTCCCCCGTCGCCGCGCCTGCGCGACGCCGGGCCACGCCGTCGGCACGGCGGACCGTGCCCGGGCGGGTCGGCAGTGGCACCACCAGGGCGTCACCGAAGACTTGGCTCTCGGACAGTGCGTAGTCGGCGCGCAGCAACTGCCATACATGTCCGTCGCGAATTTCCGGCAGGATCCTCTGAATGTCCTCCATGAGCTGCGACGACGAAGCGACTACGCGAAGCGAGACCTCGTGCGGCCACGCCTCCTGGAGAAGGTTGAGCTCGCGGCCGTCGAGAGCGGTGATCCACTCGGTGAGGTCGTTGGCACGGCAGAAGGCGGGAAAGAGCGCGTGCTGCGCCAGCTTCGTGGTGGTGACTACCGAGCACCTGGCCGGGTCGAGCTCGTCCAGCGGAATGTGGAGGATCCGTCCGGCTGCCGACCGAACCGCCACAGGACAATGGTCGCGGTAGACCGCGGCCGCCGCCTGGGACAGGACCGGCGACGAGTGGAAGCGTCCCCGGTAGTAGTGACTTGAGTGGTCACCGTCCAAAAGGTCGCACAGTGTCTGGAAGGCCGCGCGCCGCTGGGCTGCCGCGTTCAGACATCCGGACTGGGCGGCCTGGACCAGTTGCGGGAGCATGCCCGCGACGGTCGACTGCACCAGTTTCATCAGTTCCTCGTGCAACTCGGCGTCACCCTCGAGGGCGTTTCGGGAGGCCGTGACCGGTGCGTTGTCCCTTCTGAAATCGACGGTGACGTGGCAGCCGTTCAGGTTCCCGTGCTGTTGGCCGTTGCTGCCGTAGGGAAGGCGTTCCTCGGGGGAGTTCAGCCCGGTGTGCTCCATGACACGTACACCGTCCACGCAGAACGTGGCGGACGTACGCCCGAGCTCCCTGGTGTCGGGCTGCTGGCCCGACCGGTCGCCGTTGCGCTGATTCGGGCTCGGATCGTGGACCACGTCCAAGTGGAAGTCGACCGGATACGGGCCCAGATGAGTGGCGTCATGGTGGCGTTGCACGGCCCAGCCGTTGAGATGCTCACGCTTTCGGTCCAGCGGCGAGAAAGCGGCCAGGGAGGTGGGCAGTCTCAGATCGGGGGACAGGTGGGCGAAAGGCGGCAGGTACGCGAACAGATCGGTCATCGCGTCACGGAAGGCCGTCGTGGTGAGGGAACCGATGAGTTGAACCTTGATCTCCGTGCCGGGCGGGCAGACCGTGTTGTCCGTGTAGAACGGGCGGTCAGGCGTGGAGAACTGCACCACGATCCCGTCCACGGGACGGCAGTCCACCGTGCGGGTCCGCACTTCCACTGAGTTCGCCACGCTGAACACCGAGGCGAAGCCGATGCCGAAGCGTCCGAAGAGCGTCGGCCCTTCCCCGTCCGGGCTGCCTGTCCTGTCGGCCGAGTCACGCCACCCGGAACGCCCGAGCACCGACAGCTGGCTGACCACCTGCTGGTAGGTCATGCCCACACCGTTGTCGCGGATCACGAGCCAGTGTGCGTCCTCGAGTTCCACGTCGATCCGGGGCTGGTAGTCGCCAGGCTGTGTGGACGCCCGCATCTGGGTGGCGTCCACGGCATTCTGGATCAGTTCGCGCAGCCATACGTGCGGTCGGTCGCCGTACAACGCCGAGCCCATCAGCAGCCGGGTGATCGGCTGAGCGTCGACGCGCAGCTCATGGCTGCGCAGCGAGCGGTCACGCCAGTACGGCGTGTTCAGCTCGAACCGGACGGGCGGGCGCATCACCTGCCAGCTGCGCCGGACGTTCTCCAGTTCCACGAAGTAAAGGCGTACGGTGTGCTGGGCCTCAGCCGTGAGATGGAAGCAGACCCGGTCCCTGGTGGCCAGATCGAAGATCAACGTACCGTCCGCGGGTAGCCGTTCGTGCACGTCCAGCACGTTCCTGCGATACAGACCGGCCTGCATGGCATCGGCGTCCATCAGGCTGGGATTGTCCAGCAGTTGCGCCAGGCGGGCGAGTCCCCACAGGAAGGCGAAGCAGTCGGCTGCCGGCGACTTGCGCAGGTCACCGGCCCGGCGGATCCTGCCCGGCTCGTAGAGGCTGAGGTGGTCCAGCAACCGGCACAGTTCTGTGATGTCCTCTTCGGCGATACCGCACGCTGTCTCGGTGAGCGGCTCGAGAGCGGCGGAGATGTGTCCGCCACCCGTGGTCTCGGCTCCGGGCATGATGGCCCCGGACCGTCCGTGCATGATCGACAGTTCGGCCATCACATAGGCCAGGGCCACCTGGTCACGCGAACCATAAGAGGTCAAGGGCATCTGGTAGTCGATGCGTTCGACCAGCTTCTGGAAGACCTCCAAGGTGTGCGCGGTGTCCCGGTCCGGGTCGTGCAGCTCGGCGATGAGGGACTGCAGATGCCGGATCCTGGGGACGAGCGTGACGAACGACCCGCCTGACGACGGCGGCACGGAGGCCGGCGCCGACCGATGGCGCAGCGGCTGGAGCTCTGCGACCGGTGGCTGGTCGGGCTTGTGGTAGACGTCTGTGTGTTCGCGGAACTGCCGGCTGTGGACGCCGTCGTACTTGAAGTACCTGATGACACAGCGGTTCTGGTCGAAAAGCAGCTCACCTCGCGTGTAGCCCCGCACGAACTCCGCCGAGTCGTCACGGTGCGGACGACCGAAGAGCAGCATGGACGGCACGCGCATCAGTTTGTGGTTGGGGGTCTGGGAGATGCCCAGGGCGCGCGGGCTGTGCACATGACCGAACAGCCCGATCTGGTACTCGCTCTTCAGCTGTTGTACGGCAGGGTCGGAAATCTGCTCATGCAACCAGTCGAACGGATGGTGCTGCGCGAAGAGGGCATAATCGACGTCCTCTTCCAGCTTGGGGATCTGCGAAATCGACAACAGCAGCCGGCCGCGATCGCTGTCGATCCCGGATTCGGCCACGTGGTAGTACCCCGACCATGCGGAGTTGATCCCGGTGACGCGGCAGCGCCTGCCCTCGACGACGACGTCGTGCGACCAGCTGTAGACGTTGTCCGTGCCGGCGGGTCCCCACTCCCTCACGAATTCCTGGTAATTCCGGAAGGGATCTGCGAAGTTCTCACGCTGCCGCGCCCCTTTGAGGAAGATGTCGAGGGCCCCTGGGTCCTTCAGCCCGGTGACCAGATGCGAGGCCTTCATGGCGGCCTCGTCCCTGTCCATGTCGTGGTTGCCGGGAACGAACAGCAGAGGAGTGTTCTCTCCGACGATCTCACGCAGGGGAGTGAAGAGCACTCGAGCCACGGAGGCGTACTCTTCCGCCTTCCCGGACTGCGCAACATCACCCGTGAAGATCACGAAATCGGGAGCGCCGGAATCGGCGTGCACCTTGCTCAAATGGTCGATCAACACGGCTATGAACTGCTCGCGTTCCGGTTCCGGGAAGACCGGCCAATGGAGATCGGAGAGTTGCCACCAAGTGATGCTGCTGCGGACCATCCTGCCGTCCCCGTGCCGAGCTGGCCGCGGCGCCCGTGCCGCAGGCCGATTGATCGCTCAGCGTATCCGTACGGTTACGTGATCGGGGGGCTTTTCGGCAGGCCGCTTCCGAAGGATGTGCGGAATCCGGCACTCAGGCGGACCTGCGCGCCGCCGCCGTCGGCAGCGGCGGCAGCGCCGCCCCCTGCACCCACGCCTCGAACAGCTCCTCCACCGGCTCGGTCGCGAAGCGGGTCACGTGTGAGGTGAAGGCCTGGGTCGTCACCGTGCCGCCCCGGTGCAGTTGCCCCCACGCGCGCAGCATGCGGAAGAAGGCGATGTCGCCCATCGCGCAGCGCACCGCGTGCAGGACGAGGCCGCCGCGCTCGTACAGCCGGTCGTCGAACATCGACTTCCGGCCCGGATCCGCCAGCCGCAGATCCTGCGGCAGCGACGACAGCGACCGGTGCGCGGCGGCGGCGAGTTGCTGGGCCGTACGGCCGCCCGACCGCTCCGACCACAGCCACTCCGCGTACTTGGCGAACCCCTCGTTCAGCCAGATGTGCCGCCAGTCCGCGATGGACACGCTGTTGCCGAACCACTGGTGGGCGAGTTCGTGCGCGACCAGCCGCTCCGAACCCCGTGCCCCGTCCACGTGGTTGGCGCCGAACAGCGACAATCCCTGGGCCTCGACGGGGACGTCCAGCTCCTCCTCGGTCACGACGACCGCGTACTCGTCGAAGGGGTACGGCCCGAACAGCTCCTGGAACAGCTCCATCATCTGCGGCTGGCGCGCGAAGTCCCGGGAGAACTCCGGCAGCAGATGCGCGGGGATGTGCCCGTGCTGCGGCACGCCGCCCGGGCCGGGGTCGCCGAGCAGCACCGTCTGGTACTTGCCGATCGACAGGCCGACGAGATAGCTGGACGTCGGCGCCGACTGCTCGTACACCCAGGTGGTCGTGGACGCCTTCGTCGTACGGGTCAGCAGCCGCCCGCCCGCCACCACCGCGTACGCCGACGGCGTGGTGATCGAGATCTGGTACGACGCCTTGTCGGCGGGCCGGTCGTTGCACGGGTACCACGACGGCGCCCCGATCGGCTGGCTCGCCACCAGCGCCCCGTCCTCCAGCTCCTCCCAACCGAGCCCGCCCCAGGGACTGTTCACCGGCTTGGGGTTGCCCGACCAGTGCACCTCGACCGTGAACGCCGCCCCGGCGCGGACCGGCTTGGCGGGGCGGACGCGCAGACGCCCGCCGCGGTGCGTGTAGTGCGCCTGCCGTCCGTCGAGCCGGACCCGCCCGATCTTGAAGTCGGCCAGGTTCAGCACGAACTCCGTCAGCGGCGCCCGTCCCGCTATGGCGTTGATCCGGGCCGTCCCCGACAGCCGGTTCGGTCCCGGGCGGTAGTCCAGCGCGAGCTCGTACCGGTGCACCCGGTACCGCGGGTCGCCGTGCTCCGGGAAGTACGGGTCCACGCCCGCCGCCTGCTGAACTGCCACCGCTGTCTGTGCTCCCTGCGCCGTAATGCTGCCACCCCGTGCCGGGCCACCGCCCTCCGGCCCCGAGTGGGCCGTACTCAGGGACGCCATGCCTCGATCGGATTGCCGAGCCAACGGGTGTCGTCGGGGACCGACTCCGCCGCCATCACGAGCGACGCGGGACCCAGCGTCGTACGGGCCCCGATCGCGCTGCCGGGCAGGACGATCCCGCCAGGACCCAGCGTCGCGCCCTCACGGAGGACCACAGTATCCGTCCGCAAGATCCGGTCGTGGAAGAGGTGTGTCTGGAGCACACAGCCCCGGTTCACGGTCGCGGCGTCCTCCAGGGTCACCAGATCGGTCTCCGGCAGCCAGTAGCTCTCCACCCACACGCCCTTGCCGATCCGCGCGCCGAGCCCGCGCAGCCACGCCGTCATCACCGGCGTACCCGGCACCGAGCCCGCCAGCCACGGCACCGCGAGCACCTCGACGAAGGTGTCGGCCAGCTCGTTGCGCCACACGAACGCGGACCACAGCGGATGCTCATCGCTGTGATGCCGCCCCACCAGCAGCCACTTCGCGACGATCGACACGACGCCGGCCACGGCCCCCGCCCCGAGCAGCACCAGCCCGGACAGCAGCGGCGCCCACACCCCCAGCACACACAGCACCGCCACCGTCAGCACCGCCAGCCCCGCCGAGCAGAACACCGGCACGATCCGGCACAGCTCGACCAGCCCGCGCGCCCACAACAAGCGCGCAGGCGGCTCGTACGTCCGGCTCTGATCGCCGTCGGCCGCGGCACGCGGCAGCTTGACCGGCGGCAGCCCCAGATACGACGTGCCCTTCTTGGCCTTCTTCGGCGTCGCCGACAGCACGCCGACCAGCCCGCCGTCCGGCACGGTCCGCCCCGGCGCCGTCATCCCCGAGTTCCCGAGGAACGCCCGCCGCCCGATCGCCGCCCGCCCGATCCGCATCCAGCCCCCGCCGAGCTCGTACGGCGCGGTCAGCGTGTCGTCGGCCAGGAACGCGCCCTCGCCGACCGTCGTCAGACTGGGCAGCGCCAGCACGGTCGACACCTCGGCGCCCCTGCCGATCCGCATCCCGAGCAGCCGCAGCCACATCGGCGTGACCAGCCCGGCGTACAGCGGGAACAGCGTCTCGCGCGAGCGGTCCATCAGCTGCGTGACCGTCCAGGCCTGCCAGCCGACCCGGCCGTGCGTCGGATACGTCCCCTCGCGCAGCCCCAGGCTCAGCAGCCGTACGGCGATCAGGAGCAGCACGGCGTACGTCACCCCGTAGGCGAGCGTCGCCGGTACGAGGGCGAGTGCGGCGCCCGTCAGGGGCGCGTCCGGCGTGACGAACACCCGGGCCACGAGGAAGGCGGCCAGCCCTGCCGGCACGGGAAGCGCGGTCAGCGCGAAGCCGGTGACGCCGTACAGCACACCCCAGTACGTGCCCCGTCGCGGCCGTTCCTTGGGCCAGTTGCGCTTGGCCTTGCCCAGCTTGACCGCGGGCGCGCCCGCCCACCGCTGACCGGTGGGAATCTGCCCCGTCACCGCCGACCCGGGTGCCACCTCGGCCCGCTTGCCCACCCGGGCACCGGGGAAGAGCGCGCTGCGCGTGCCGACGACGGCATGCGCGCCCACCTTCAGCGCGCCGATCTCCAGCCGGTCCCCGTCCAGCCAGTACCCGGACAGGTCCACCTCGGACTCGACGGCAGCGCCCCGCCCCAGCTTGAGCAGCCCGGTGACCGGCGGCAGCGAGTGCAGGTCCACGTCCGGCCCCACCTTGGCGCCCAGCGCCCGCGCGTACCGCTCCAGCCACGCCCCGGTCAGCGAGGTCGCCCCGCTGAACTCGGCGAGCCGCTCGGCGGTCCACAGCCGCAGATGCACGCCGCCACCCCGCGGATACCGGCCGGGCTTCACGCCCCTGAGCAGCAGCCGCGCACCACCGGCGGCCAGCGCGAGCCGCCCCGGCGGACTGAACAGGACGACGGCACCGATCGCGACGAGCCACCAAGGGGCCCTCGGCAGCCACGCGTAGGCGGGCAGCAGATTGCCGAGTGCGGCCAGCGCCACGGTCCAGCGCAGCCCGAGCAGAGTGAACAGGGGGACCAGAAGCAGGAGTTGGATCACCTGAGCGCGCCGCGGCACAGGCGCGACGACTCGCTCCGCCCCATCCTCCTGCGCGGACTCCTCCAGCCGCCGGGCCAGCTTGCGCAGCACCGGCTGCTGGTAGATGTCCAGGACGGCCGCGCTCGGATAGCGGGTCCGCAGCCGCGTCGTCAGCTGCGCGGCGGCCAGACTGCTGCCACCGATCGCGAAGAACTCGTCGGAGGCGCTGGTGACGGGGATGCCGAGCACCTCGGTCCACTGCTCGGCGAGCCAGGCCTCGGTGCCGTACAACTGCTCGGCGGGACCGCCTGTTTCGAGGCCCTCCAGGGGCCAGGGCAGCGCGTTGCGGTCCACCTTGCCGGAGGTCCGGGTCGGCAGTTCGTCGACCGGTGCGAGCAACGGCACGAGCGCGGCGGGCAGTTCGGCGCGCAGCTTCTCGACCGCCGCCGCGTGGTCCCACCCGTCCTGGGTGACGACGTACCCGACCAGCAGCTGGTTGCCGCTGCGGGCGGTCCGCACGGCGGCCGCCGCACCGGCGACCCCGGGCAGCGCCTGCAACGCGGCGTCCACCTCGCCGAGTTCGATCCGCCGCCCGCCCAGTTTGATCTGCTCGTCGGCCCGCCCGAGGAAGACCAGCCCCTCGGGCTCCGCCTTCACGAGGTCACCACTGCGGTACGCCCGCTCCCACCCCAAAGACTCCAGCGGCGCGTACTTCTCCGCGTCCTTCTCGGCATCCAGGTACCGGGCCAGCCCGACCCCGCCGATCACCAACTGCCCGCTGGAGCCCATCGGCACCGGCTCCCCGGCCTCGTCGACGACGGCCAGCTCCCACCCGTTCAGCGGCAGCCCGATCCGGATCGGCTCCTCGCCGCTCATCAGCGAGGCACACGCGACGACGGTCGCCTCGGTCGGCCCGTACGTGTTCCAGACCTCGCGCCCCTCGGTCACCAGCCGCTGCGCCAGCTCGGGCGGACAGGCCTCACCGCCGAAGATCAGCAGCCGTACGTCATTGAGGGTCTCGGGCTCCCACAGCGCGGCCAGCGTGGGCACCGTCGAGACGACGGTGATCTCCTGCTCGGCCAGCCAGGGCCCCAGATCGGCCCCGCTCCTGACCTGCGCACGCGGCACCGGCACCAGACAGGCCCCGTACCGCCACGCCAGCCACATCTCCTCGCAGGACGCGTCGAACGCGACCGACAGCCCCGCCATGACCCGGTCCCCGGGCCCGATCGGCTCGTCGGTGAGGAACAGCGCGGCCTCGGCGTCCACGAACGCGGCGGCACTGCGGTGGCTCACGGCCACACCCTTGGGCTTACCCGTCGAGCCGGAGGTGAAGATGATCCACGCGTCGTGCCCGACACCGGGCCGGGCGGCGGGCACATCGGAGACACTCCGCACGGCGATCTCGTGCCCGGCCCCGATCACGGCCCGAACGTCGGCCTCCCCGAACACCAACTCGGCCCGCTCGTCCGGGTCCTCGGCGTCGACCGGCACATAAGCGGCACCGGCCGCGAGCACGGCGAGGATCGCGACGTAGAGCTCATTGGTCCCCGACGGCACCCGCACCCCCACCCGATCGCTGAGCCCGACCCCCGCCCCGGCCAGCCCCCGCCGCAGCCGCTCCACCTCGACGGCGAGCTCACGGTAGGTCAGGCACGTCGTGCCGTCGTCCAGGGCCGGCTCGTCCGGATACGACCGCACGGACGCCTCGAACACGTCGACGAGCGTGCGCGGCGACGCCGCCGGACCCCCCGAAAAACGTGCCGTGTCCCCGAACTGCTGGTGGATCTCCGCCCGGAGCTCTTCGTCGAGCAGACCGAGAGCGTCGCTCTCCTGTATGGCTGCCATCCGGTCCTCGCGTCTCGATCCCGGAAGCCTCCGGGGCGCTGGCGGGCCCGCAGGTCTGCCTGGGGTTGTCCGGCTCCAGCTCCGTAACAAGCCGGAAATTTTAGTACGAAGCTGGGTTCGGGGCTGACGGTCCGCCACCCGAAAGCGGCCGTCCGAGTGGCTGCAGCAAGCCGACCCGAGGCCACTGACCTGCTGTTCTTCATGCGGCGCGAGAGATGTCCCACACGAGCCGCACCAAGGCCAAGAAGGGGACATTCAGGGGGAGTCCGTACGCCCCGTCAGCTGCTGCCGCCCGCCGCGAACTCCGCGATGAGCTCCCGCAGCGGCTTGGCCGCCTGCTCGGGAGGGAGCCGGGTGTCGATGCCCAGGACCCTGATCGTCCCCAGGTGGCCGCGCGGTCCGTCGATGCGGACGGTCCGGCTCGTGGCACCCTCCGGCCCGGGATGGACGATGGCGGCGAGCGGAGCGTCCGGCGTGGTGTATCCGGCGATGTACGTGAGGAGTTGATGACGGTTCTCGGCGCTGATGTGCCGTCCGTCGTACCCGATGTACTTGGCGTCGAGAGGCAGGAAGCGCACGGGAGGGCCCTCGAACCGGAGGAGGACGTCGGGCTTGAACGGCTGCGGGTAGGGTCCCGTCTCGTCGCTCGTCCTGATCGCCCCGTCGCCGGCGACGTCCTCCTTCCGACCCCCGAACTCGGCCGCCGCCCCCGCGGCCATCCGCCGCACGACCCGTTCCCACAGCAGGTCCATCCCCAGCAGCAGACTCTTCGAGGGCAGGCCGCGGTCGCTCAGCAGATCGGTGACTCCCCCTCCGCCCAGCACCAGCCGTGCCCAGGTGTGGGCGGCACGATAGCGGGAGTTGAGCCGGGTGTACCGCGCGTGGGCCATCAGGCGTGAGACCGCCACCTCAGGTCGTGGCCGGGGGAAGTGTTCGGCCGTGTCCCGCAGGGCGCGGGCCAGCTCGGCATCGGTGGCCAGCGGAATCGCCGCGTGCAGCGCGGCGCCGCAGATCAGGTTCTCCCAGGTGTCCACACGCCGTTCGAAGGTCCGCACGTGCAGCCGGTCGACGGCACCGTACCGGCGGGACAGCTGGGTCCGCAGGTCCAGTTGCCCACGCAGGACGGGCTGCTCCTGCTCCGTCCGTACGTACTCGCGCCGCAGTCCCTCGTCGAGCAGTGCCCGGCATTCGGTCAGCAGGGCGTGCGGGACGACGGCCGCGTAGCCCGCCGACCCGGTCAGCCAGCTCCTGTGGGTCTGGTTGTGCGGCACGGGGACGTCCTGCGCATAGCACAGCCATGAGATGAGCCGGGTGCCGGAGATGGTCATCTTCGGCGTGATGACCAGCCGTACACGCTCCAGCCTGAGGACCCCGACCGTCGACCTGGCCTTCAGGTTCCACCCGGTCGGGGTTGGCTGCAGCCGGAGCCGGCCGCCCTCCACGAGTGGAGCGAGTACGCGGCGGTCGGCCTCGGTGAGCTGGTCGGGCTCCAGCAGCACGGACGTGTGCTCGTCCACGACGACGTCCCGGAGCCGGGAGCGGCGTTCACCGCTCGCCGGCATCGTCCGACTCCGTGAACTCGGCGGCGAGCGTGTGGGGAAGGTCCTGTGCGGGCACGCGCGCGATGCGGCCGGACTCCGGGTCCACGAGGCCGCCGAGAACGGCCCGCAACGGCTCGGGCCGTCCCATGCCGTGATCCTCTATCTGCGGCACGATGTCGTGGTAGAAGACGGCGCTGAGTTCGTCCTCCGAGCTGACGGGCCGGTCCTCCCGCAGCAGGAACGCCTGACCGAGCTGATGGTCGGGGCCGAACTCGCGGACCAGTCTCGCGTTCAGCCCGGCGAGGAACGCCGCGAGGTCGAGCCCGCCCACGGAACCCTCGACGGAGTCCAGATCCGGCGGCACCTCCAGGAACGCGAAGCGCCGCCGGATCGCCGCGTCCAGGTGCCCCACGCTGCGGTCGGCCGTGTTCATGGTGCCGATGATCCGCACATTGGGAGGGATGCTCACCTGCCGCCCGCTGATGGGCAGGGTCACCGGGATTCCCCGCTTGTCGATCTCCAGCAGCGTGACGAGTTCCCCCAGGACGCGCGGCAGGTCTCCCCGGTTGATCTCGTCGATGACCAGCAGGAAGGTCCGGTCGGGCGCCTTCTCCGCCGCCGTGCAGATCCGCAGGAAGATCCCCTCGCGCCACTTCAGGTTCAGTCCGGCCTGGTCCGCGGCGGTGTCGGGCTTGTAGCCCTCCACGAAGTCCTCGTACCCGTACGACGGATGGAAGGTCACCAAGGACACACCCGTCACCTCGGAGACACCCGGCGCCGGAAGCAGGCCGGCCACGACGGACGCGCGTTCGGCGGCCGGTGCGTCGATGGCGTCCGCCCGCTCGGCCAGGGCCAGCGCCGCGCTCAGAGCGAGCCTGGTCTTGCCGGTGCCCGGTGGGCCGTAGAGGATCACCTGCCCCTTGTACTTCAGCGCGTCGAGCACGTCCTGCACGGCGCCGGGGACTTCCACGGGCACCGGGGCGGCGACATCACGACCGTCCCGGATGCGCCGCAGGAGCTTCTCCGACACCTTCGCGAACGTCGGCTGCCACGCGTTCTCGGGCGCCTCGAAGAACTGGGCGTAACTCTCGTCCCAGGCCACGGGAACCTTGTGCCGGAACTCGTCGTACAGCTCGTCGTAGGTGTAGCCGCCGGTGACCTCGCCCAGTGCGAGCACTTCCGACTTACCGCGGTTGGCGACGACGCGGTCGCCGGGTTCCAGGTCGCGGTAGGCCAGCAGCTGCCGTGCGAGCCGGAGATTGCCGCCGACCGACTGGGGCCACACGTTGTCCAGCGCACGCTTCAGTTCCGTGTCGCTCTCGTACTCGCCGAGATCGCCGATCTCGTCCCAGCCGACCCGGATGTGCTGCCCCGCCCGGCACTCCTCCCACAGGCGGGCGCCCGGTCCGGGGGCGATCTTCAAGATGTCACGGCGCCGGGGCTTCGGAGAGAACTCGCCGTACAGGAAGCGCATGACCTCCAGCGGGTGCCACCCCTCGAACTCGGGCCTGCTGCGCACGAGCGCGAGCAGATCCCGGTTGGCCTGCCAGGAGTGGACACCCCCGTAGGCCCGGTGACCGGTTCCGCCGAGCAACTCGGTGAAGTGCCTGATATGCGAAGCCGAATAGATGGGCAGGAAGTCGTCCGGGAAGTAGGTGGCCAGGGTCTTGGTGACCAGAGCCTGCCCGTACGACAGTGTCACGAGGTCGTCGATGGCACGGAAGTCCCTGTCCCGTACGGCGTCGAACGCGGCGACGAACTGCGCCCGCACCACGTCCCACGCGTCGCCGACGCTCTCCTTCTGCAGCGGGGCCGGCAGCCGCCACTCACCGGTGCGGCGACTCTGGTAGATGATGTGCTTCGCCGCGCTGCCGCCCCGGATGCTGCCGAGCGCATCTGTCCCGTACTCCATCAGCCAGCAGAACGGGCGGCCGAAATGCGGGTCGTGGACCGTGCCGAGGGCGTACCGGTGCAGGGGCAGACCGGGCCATTGCCCGAGCGGGAATCCCTCGACGACCTGCTGACGAGACCGCTGGGCCCCGGTCAGTACGTCCGCGAGCGCCGCCCGGTCGAAGGCCCGGGCCGCGCCTTCCACACTCTTCTCGTCCGCCACCGGTTCATGATCCACCCTGAGGGTGGATCGGCGGGGGCGAAACCGCAAAAGCAAAGGGCCCCTGGTGATCAGGGGCCGTTACTGGTGTCCGAGGGGGGACTTGAACCCCCACGCCCGATAAAGGGCACTAGCACCTCAAGCTAGCGCGTCTGCCATTCCGCCACCCGGACAAGGTGTCTGTCGTGCGGGGTTTCCCTCGCGGCGACGAAGGAAACATTACCAGGCTTCGGAGGGTGCCTCGATCACCCCCCGTCGCGGCGTGAACGGCGTGTGACGGGTCGCCGCCGGTCTTGGGCGGGGCCGGGCGGAGGGGGAGGATGAGGGGGACCACCAGCAGGGACAGCGCGGGAGGAAGCAGCGTGAGCGAGACGGACACGGCCAGGGGCGTCACCGGCGAGGACGAGGTCGTGGACCTCTGCCGCGAGCTGATCCAGATCGACACCAGCAACTACGGCGACCACTCGGGGCCCGGCGAGCGCAAGGCGGCCGAGTACGTCGCGGAGAAGCTCGCCGAGGTGGGGCTCGAGCCGAAGATCTTCGAGTCGCATCCGGGACGCGCCTCCACGGTGGCGCGGATCGAGGGCGAGGACCCGTCCCGGCCGGCGCTGCTCATCCACGGGCACACCGACGTCGTACCGGCGAACGCCGACGACTGGACTCACCACCCCTTCTCCGGCGAGGTCACGGACGGGTGCGTGTGGGGGCGCGGGGCCGTCGACATGAAGGACATGGACGCGATGACCCTGGCGGTCGTCCGCGACCGGCTGCGCAGCGGGCGCAGGCCGCCTCGGGACATCGTCCTCGCCTTCCTCGCGGACGAGGAGGCCGGCGGCAAGTACGGCGCCCGGTTCCTCGTCGACAAGCACCCGGACCTCTTCGAGGGCGTCACCGAGGCGATCAGCGAGGTCGGCGGGTTCTCGTTCACCGTGAGCGAGCAGCGGCGGCTCTATCTGATCCAGACGGCCGAGAAGGGCATGCACTGGATGAAGCTGACCGTGGCCGGCACGGCGGGGCACGGGTCGATGATCCACCGGGACAACGCGATCACCGAGCTGTCGGAGGCCGTCGCCCGGCTGGGGCGGCACCAGTTCCCGGTGCGGGTCACCAAGACGACCCGGGCCTTCCTCGACGAACTCGGCGACGCCCTCGGTGTCGAGCTCGACGCCGAGGACATGGAGGCGACGCTCGCCAAGCTCGGCGGTATCGCCAAGCTCATCGGCGCGACCCTGCGGAACACGGCCAACCCGACGCAGCTCGGCGCCGGCTACAAGGTGAACGTCATCCCGGGCGAGGCCACCGCGCACGTCGACGGGCGCTTCCTGCCCGGACACGAGGAGGAGTTCCTCGCCGACCTCGACCGGATCCTCGGCCCGAAGGTGCGGCGTGAGGACGTGCACTCCGACAAGGCCCTGGAGACCTCCTTCGACGGCTCGCTGGTCGAGGCGATGCAGTCGGCGCTGCTGGCCGAGGACCCGACCGCCAAGGCGATCCCCTACATGCTCTCCGGCGGCACCGACGCCAAGTCCTTCGACGACCTCGGCATCCGCGGCTTCGGCTTCGCACCGCTGAAGCTGCCGCCGGAGCTGGACTTCGCGGGCATGTTCCACGGCGTCGACGAGCGGGTGCCGGTGGACGGGCTGCAATTCGGGGTGCGCGTACTGGACCGGTTCATCGATGCGTCCTGAATTGGGCCACTGAAACGACACTTCAGTAATCGTCCAGACGTGCTGGGCGTGGCTGGGGAGGGTGAACGCGCTCATAAGGTCGTAGCCCTATTAGTTCCTCCTCGTTACAGGTGATGCGATCAGCTACTTGTGATCGCATTGCCAACAAGGAGGAATAATGATCAAGAAGGTCGTCGCCGCTGCGGCTGCCACCGGTGGGCTGGTTCTCGCGGGCGCGGGCCTCGCCGTTGCCGACGCTGGTGCCCAGGGTGCCGCGGTGCACTCCCCGGGCGTCCTGTCCGGCAACGTCGTTCAGGCGCCGGTTCACGTCCCCGTGAACGTCTGCGGCAACACGATCTCGGTGATCGGGCTGCTGAACCCCGCCTTCGGCAACACCTGCATCAACAAGTGACGTTGTGCCTCGCCCCGTGACCAGGGGCTGAGCCCGTCGGCCCCGGAGCGCGTGCCATGCGCTCCGGGGCCGACCGGCCTTTCGGAACGCCGGAACGTCCCTACATCGACAATCCGGCCTCATTCCGGCGTCGTCTTTTCGGAACAAGGTCGAAGGCAGGTAAATCAGCAATGCGACAGGTCACCCGCAAGGGCCTGATGACCGTGGCGGCCGCCACCGGCGTCCTCGCCGCCGCGAGCGGCGCCGCCCACGCGACCGGCTCGGGAGCGATCGGCTCCAGCTCGGATTCGCCCGGCGTGCTGTCGGGCAACACGGTGCAGGCGCCGGTGCACGCGCCGGTCAACGTCTGCGGCAACACGGTCAACGTCGTCGGGGTGCTCAACCCGGCGATCGGCAACAGCTGCGCCAACCAGGGCGGCGGCGCGTCCGGCGGCCACGACGACGCCGGCGGTGGCGGGGCGTCGGCCGGCGGGCACGCCAGTGACTCGCCCGGCGTCGGCTCCGGCAACCACGTGCAGGCGCCGATCCATGTGCCGGTCAACGTGTGCGGCAACAGCGTCGACATCATCGGCCTCGGCAACTCCACCGAGGGCAACGACTGCGCCAACAACGGCGGCGGGGCCCACACCCCGCCGGGCGGCGGCCACGAGAACCCGCCCGAGTCGCCGGAGCAGCCGGGCAACCCCGGCAACCCCGGTCAGCCGGGCAACCCCGGGAACCCGGGGAACCCCGGAAGCCCGCAGAACCCGGACGAGCCGAACCACCCCGGCACCCCGAGCACGCCGCCCGGGACGGGCGACGCGACGCCGGGCGGCGGCTCCTCGCACGGGAACCAGTCGGGCGCGCACTTCGTCACCCAGCCCGAGGGCGACGCACAGCTCGCCCAGACCGGCAGTGATGTGCCGATGGGCCTCGTCCTCCCGGTCGGCGCGGGGGCGCTGCTCGCGGGCGCGGTGCTCTACCGCAAGGCACGGGCGTCGCAGTAGGGCGTAGCCATCCGGTACGAGGCTCAGCCATCCGGTACGAACGGAGCGGGCCCCGCTGCTGCGGGGCCCGCTCCGTGTTGTGCTTCCTTCTCCTGCTGTCCCTGACTCGTCCTGCTGTCCCCGTTTCGCTGTCTTCCTGTCGCCTCAGCTCACCACGTGGCCCGCACCTGGCGGATGATCCTGCGGCGCAGCCGCACCTTGCGACTGCCGTCGCGCAGCAGGCTCAGGCGGTCCAACTCCCAGTGTCCGTACTCGGCATGGTCCGTCAGCAGGCGTGTGGCGTCCTTGCGGGAGACCCCGCGCGGTACGTACACGTCGACAAATTCGTATTCCGGCATCGCATCTATTGTGCGGGCTGGGGCTCCGTACGGATAGCGTCTGCACTATGTCTGATGCTGTGCAGCCCACCGCTGCCGAGGTACGCGCCGCCGCCGAGGCGGTCAAGACCGCGCTCGACCGCCACCTGGCCGCGGTCGAACGCCGGTCGGGTGAGGACGACCCGGCCGTCTACGAGGCGTTCAACCAGCTGGCCGCGGCCGCCGAGACCTACGACGAGCTGCTCTACGACCGCTACGACGAGGTCACCCCCTTCGAGATCCCCGGTGCGGAGGACGCGCTGCCGCCGTACACGGGCCCCGAGGAACCGAACGCGCTGAGCGTGCTGATCCGCCGCGACTACTCCGTGGTGGAGCCGCAGCGGCTGCTGGCGCAGGCCGAGCGGATCGAGGCGGCGGACGACGAGGGCGCGGAGGCCGCGGGCACCGTGCACGGGGCGCTGGGCGTGCTGTTCGGCGAGTTCGAGCCGGACGAGATCGCCTCCCGGCACAAGGAGTTCGGCCTGGAGGAGGGCGACTCCACGCTCTGGGTGACCGCCGCGGACGAGTCGGCCGAGCCGGGGGAGTGGCTGGAGATGCCCTTCGAGGGGATCGATCCACAGCGGGTGGTCTGCCGGTTCGACGTCAGTGCGGTGTTCGACGACGAGATCGGTGACGTTCGTGAGGTCGGTGACGAGGTCGATGACGTCGACGATCTCGAGGACGACCTCGACACCGAGTTGGACGAGGACGAGGATCTGGAGCCGCTGGACGTGGATCGGTAGCGCGTCCCGCTGACGCGGTTGTTTTGGCGGCGGCGGTCACGGTGTTCGTCCGTGACCGCCGCCGTGCTGATCAACGCGTGACCGCCGTCGTGCCTGGGGTCAGTGCGCGGCTGCTTGCCGGGGGTGGCTGGTCGCGCAGTTCCCCGCGCCCCTCAGGTTGGCTGCTCTGCCGTCTCTTGGAGCGGATCGGTCAGTCCAGCGATGGCACCTGGGGGCTGAGGAGGACGGGGAGGCGGGTTGTGCGTGGCTTCGCCGGGATCTCGGCCACGGCTCGGGGGAGGGCCTGTTCCGCGCCGTGGACCACCGAGAGGTGGCGGTCGGCGCGGCTGAAGGCCGTGTAGACCCAGGGGCGGCTGAGGGCCTGGGCCGCGTCGCCGGGGAGAACCACGACCACCGCAGGCCACCGGCAGCCCACCGCCTGGTGTGCGGTCAGGGCCCAGCCGTGCCGTACGGACTGCTCCACCCGTTCCTTCGGTACGACGACGGCCTCGCCCGCGCAGGACAGGTGGAGTCCCTCGGCGTCGGCCTTCACCACTTGGCCCGGCACCGTACGGCCCGGTGCGGGGGAGTAGGCGATGCGGTCACCGGGGTCGAAGCCGCCGAAACGGCCCGGGCCCGGGTTGAGCCGCTCCTTGAGCGCGGCGTTGAGGGCGCGGGTGCCGGCCGCGCCGCCGTGGCCCGGCGTGATCACCTGGCTCTCCTCGGCCGGGACGCCGATCGCGCGCGGCACCGAGTCCGCGACGAGCTGCACGGTACGGTGCACGGCCTCGCCCGCGTCGCGCACGGGCACGATCACGACCTCCTTGCCGGGCGCCTCGACCTGGTTCAGCTCGCCGATACCGATGCCGGACACCAGCTCGCCCAGCGGGCCGGGGTCCGGCCGCCGTGAGGCGATCTGCGGGCAGATCCGCGCCGCCAGCAGATCGGCGAACACCCGCCCTGGGCCCGCCGACCACAGCACCGCCGGATCCCCGGCCAGCACCAGCCGGGCCCCGTCCGGCAACGACTCCGTGAGCAGCGCCGCCGTCTCGACGTCCAGCTGCGGCGCGTCGAGCACGACGAGCAGATCGAGATCGAGCGCACCGTCCACGTCCCGACCGGGCCCTTCGGCACCGGAGAGCAGACCGGCCACCGTGACGACACCGGGCTCGGCTCCCGTCTGCTCCGGGTCAGCCGGCCCGCCGGGCCGGCTCAGCAGCGCCGAGAAGCGCCCTCGGCCGAGCGGCGTGTGTGCCGCCGCCCAGGCCCGCAGCCCGAGACCCCGCGCCGCGTGCACCAGCGCCGCGGGTTCGGCGAAGGACGCCGCCCCGCCGGTGTGGAGGACCAGGCCGTGTGCCGAGACCGCGCGGATCAGGTCGGCGGCGGGGCCCGCGGCGGCCGCGGCCCGCTCCCACTCCTCGGCCGAACCGTCCTGCTTCGGCACCGAGTTGATCAGGCGGGCCAGTCCGTCGGCGAGGCTCTCCTCCGCGAGGGCGTACCGCTCCAGGCCGACGAGGACACGGACCGGCCGCTCCTCGTCCTCGGCCGCCTCGTCGTCCTGCCGGGCCGGGGCACCGGGTTGGTCGAGGGCGTCCTGGAAGGCCAGGGCCTCGGCCTCGGCCAGGGTGTTCTGTACGGCCGTATCGGCGTCCGGCACGCCCCGCTGGTCCAGCGCCGCGGTGAGCGCCGGCAGTTCCAGGGCCGTGTGCCCGGCCAGCGCCGCCTGCTCCAGGAGCCAGACGGTGACCGCCCGGCCGCGCCGCTCGTCGTCCGGTCCGCACTCCGCGCCGAGCAGCGCCCGCGCGAATCCGTCGGCCTGCTCCGGCCGTACGCCACCGACGCGCAGCAACTGCCAGGGGTCCGCCCGCAGCCGGTCGCCCGCGCCCTCGCCGAGCACCGCGGCGACCTGCGGGGCGAGAGCCTCCGGGGCACCGCCGTCGGCCAGTACGCGCCGCACCGCGTCGAGGGTCTCAGGCGCGGGGGCCGCGGGCGTCCCGGCCGCCACGGGCTGCGGCCGGCGTACCGGCTCCGGGGCGGGGCGCCGTGGCGGCTCCGGCTCGCTGAAGACGGTCGCCACCGGCTTGGCACCGCTCTCCACGGCACGCACGGCGGCGAGCAGATCCGCAGCCTTCCCGCTGAGCTTGGTCCCACTCTCGACGGGCGCCCTCTTCTCCGCCTTCCGCCGCTCGATCCGCTCCCGCTCGACCCGCTGAGCGGCAAGCTCGGCCTCGGCCTCCGACATCTGCTGCGCGGCGTCGCCGGCACCGTCATCGGCGGGGGTGCGGGTCGCTGTGTCGCCGTCGCCGTCATCGGCCGAGGAGGCGCGCGCCGCCGTATCGCCGTCGCTGCCGTCGGACTCGGCCGCAGGGGCCGGACTGTCGCCGTCCCCGGCCTCGCCTTCCCCGCCCGGGCTGTTCGGCGTCGAACCCGCGGACCCGTCCCCCGCCTTCTCGGCGTCCTCGGTCCGGCTGATCCCGTCCCGGCCGTTGGGCCTCGAAGTCATGGGCGCGTCTTCGCCGCCCTCGGCTTCCCCGGCTCGGTCGCCCCCGCCGTCGCCGCTCGACCCAGAAGTCGCAGCTTCGCCGGCGCCGGCCTCGGTCCCTCCGGCCACCAAGTCCGTACCGTCGCTGGATTCCTGCCCCGCGGCGGCAGTTGCGTCCTCGGACGCGGCCTCGCCCCCGGCGCCAGAGCTTCGCCCCACCGCGTCGCCCCCGGCGGGCCTCGCACCCCCGGCCCCCGGCGTCCCGCCCTCTGCCGCGGCCCCCGGCGGCACCGGCTCGGTGTTCTCCGTGGTCTCGGGCGGCTCCGTGCTCACAGCGTGCTCCAGTCGTGATCGGGATAGCGGTGCACGGGCGCCGACACATCGTCGAGCGCCCGGCAGATCTCGTCAGGAAGACTAAGGGCCTCCACTGACAGTGCCGCCGTGAGCTGCTGTGCGTTGCGCGCGCCTATGACGGGGGCGGCCACGCCGGGCCGGTCGCGAACCCAGGCGAGGGCGACCTGGAGCGGGGTCACGGCGAGCCCGTCGGCCGCCGTCTGCACCGCGTCCACGATGCGGGTCGCCGTGTCGTCGAGGTACGGCGCGACGAAGGGGGCGAGGTGCTCGGAGGCACCCCGTGAGTCCGGCGGCGTCGCGTTGCGGTACTTGCCGGTGAGCACACCCCGGCCGAGCGGGGACGAGGGAAGCAGACCGATGCCCAGATCGAGCGCAGCCGGCAGCACCTCGCGCTCCACGCCGCGCTGGAGCAGCGAGTACTCCAGCTGCGTGCTCGCCAGCCGGGTCCGCATGCCGGGGGCCGCGAGCTGCCACGTCGCCGCCTTGGCCAGCTGCCAGCCGCAGAAGTTGGAGACGCCGGCATAGCGGGCGCGTCCGCTGCTGACCGCCAGGTCGAGGGCCTGGAGGGTCTCCTCCAGCGGTGTGTACGGGTCGTAGGCGTGGACGTGCCAGACATCGACGTAGTCCGTGCCGAGCCGGGCCAGCGAGGCGTCCAGCGCGGAGAGCAGATGGCCGCGCGAGCCGTCGAAGCGGCGGTCCGGGTCGGGAACGCTGCCCGCCTTCGTCGATATCACCAGGTCCCGGCGCGGGACCAGCCCTTCTATGAGCCGGCCGAGCAGGTACTCGGCCTCCCCGTCGCCGTACACGTCGGCCGTGTCGACGAGGGTGCCGCCCGCCTCCCAGAACGTCTTCAGGAGGTCCGCGGCGTCGTGCTCGTCGGTGTCCCTGCCCCAGGTGAGGGTGCCGAGCCCGATCCTGGACACGCGCAGGCCGGTGCGGCCGAGATGCCTCTGCTCCATGAACGCCGAGATTACTGGCCGGAACCTGCCATGTGGGGGCCTGTGGATGACCAGTTTCCAGGACGATGACCGGGGATGCCGGGGGCCGGCTGGGCGACGCCCGCCACACCGGCCTCCCCGTGGCACGTCCCCCGCGCTATGGTCGGGCCCACAAGGGACGTTACTGATCGGTAAGGGGAATCCGCCATGCAGCTCGGGATCAACCTCGGCTACTGGGGTGCCGGAATGGACGCGGACAATCTCGCCGTCGCGCAGGAGGCCGACCGGCTGGGATACGCCGTGTGCTGGGCCGCCGAGGCGTACGGCTCGGACGCGGCCACCGTGCTCTCCTGGGTCGCCGCCCAGACCGAGCGCATCGACGTGGGCTCCGCCATCTTCCAGATCCCGGCCCGCCAGCCGGCGATGACCGCGATGACGGCCGCGACCCTCGACTCGCTCTCCGGCGGCCGCTTCCGGCTCGGCCTCGGCGTCTCCGGGCCGCAGGTCTCCGAGGGCTGGTACGGCGTCAAGTTCGACAAGCCGCTGGCACGCACGCGTGAGTACGTCGAGATCGTCAGGAAGGCGATGACGCGCGAGCGCCTGACCTACGAGGGCCAGCACTGGACGCTGCCCCTGCCCGGCGGCCCCGGCAAGCCGATCAAGCTGACCGTGCACCCGCAGCGCGAGCACATCCCGCTGTACATCGCCGCCATCGGCCCCAAGAACCTCGAGCAGACCGGTGAGATCGCCGACGGCGCCCTCGTGATCTTCCCCTCCGCCGCGCACCTCGAGGAGACCACGATCCGACACCTGCGCGCGGGACGCGAGAAGGCCGGCAAGACCCTCGACGGGTTCGACGTCTGCCCGACGCTCCCGCTGGCCGTCGGCGAGGACAAGGACGTGGCCACGCTCGCCGACACCTTCCGCCCCTACACCGCGCTGTACGTCGGCGGCATGGGCAGCGCCAAGCAGAACTTCTACAACCAGCTCGCGCAGCGCATGGGCTTCGAGGCCGCGGCTGCCGAGGTCCAGGAGAAGTACCTGTCCGGCGACAAGCAGGGCGCCGCGGCCGCGATCCCGCACGAGCTGATCGACCAGACGACGCTGCTCGGTTCCGTGGACCGCATCGCGGACCGGATGAAGGAGTACGCGGCGGCCGGAGTCACCACCCTCAGCCTCGCCCCCGCCGGCTTCAAGCTCGACGAGCGGATCGCCTCGCTCCGCGCCGGCACCGAGGCCCTGGAGCGCGCCGGACTGGCGTGACGGGGGGGGGTACGAGCCGAGAGCGGGGATTTTCTACGGCCGTGGTGGGGGCTCGGGGGTCTTCCCCGCCACGGCCGTCACGCAGAACAACGCGCGCGTGCCCCCGCGGTTACGCCCCCGGCGTGACCCCGGTGGTCATTCTTTCGGCGGAGTTGTCCGACACAACTGTTGCAGCACCTGTCTCACCGCATTTGACTCGTTCTTTGCGGAATCCTGCAGAGAGGTGCCTCAGATGCTTTCGGCCAAGAGTCTGTTCCAGGAGATCCTCGACAACGACGAGTCCTTCCGCCTGTTCTGCTCCATCGCGGCCAGCGGCGAGTCCCAGGGCGGCTGGGAGAACGCCCGCATCGCCGCGCTCGTCCCGGAGAGCGAACGAGGACTCGCACCCAAGATCACCCGGCACGGCGCGGACGAGGACAAGCACGGGCGGATCTTCAACGCCCTGCTGAAGAAGCGCGGCCTGGAACCCGTCCCCGTCCCGCCCGAGACCGACTACACGATGCTGCTGGAACAGCACGGCATCGGCCTGGCCCACGACAAGCTCAAGAGCGACGAACAGCTCACCGTCCAGGACATCGTCACCTACCTGTCGCACAGCCGGGTCACCGAACAGCGCGCCTCCGAGCAGATGGACCTGCTGCGCAAGCACTTCGCCGACCATCCCGACATCGGCCGCGCGGTCAAGCAGATCTCGAACGACGAGGACAACCACCTCGCCTACTGCCACGAGGAACTCCTGCGCTTCGCGGCCCAGGGGCACGGCCGGGCCATCCAGCGGACGCTGCGCGAGTGCGCGCTCGCCGAGATCCGGATCTACCGGGACGTCAGCCTCGCCGTCATGGATCACATGGGCCGCATCCTCGGCTGGCCCCGGCCGAAGGCGGCGCTGCTCGCCGCGGGCATCCACGCCGTGTACGCCTGGGAGCGGTTCGCGGGCTGGCGGCGCATGGTGTCCCTGAAGATGCCGGAACGGCGCGACGCCCTCGGCGGACCCGCCACGTCGGCGCCCGAGTTCGCCTGACCTACATCCAGCCCCGGCTCTTGAACAGCCGGTACAGCAGCACCTCGACGGCGGCCATGCCCGCGATCAGCGCCGGATACGACCAGGCCCAGGTCAGCTCCGGCATGTGCTCGAAGTTCATTCCGTAGATCCCCGCGATCATCGTGGGGATCGCGGCCATGGCCGCCCACGCGGAGATCTTCCGCACGTCGTCGTTCTGCCGGACGCTCATCTGCGCCAGATGCGCCGCGAGGACGTCGGAGACCAGCCGGTCCAGGCCCTCCACCGCCTCGTTCACGCGCGTGAGGTGGTCGCTCACGTCACGGAAGAAAGGCTGCGCCTTCTCGTGCACGAACGGCACGCGCCCACCGAACAAGCCCGTGCCCGCGAGCCGGGACAGCGGCTGCGCCAGCGGGCCGGTGGCCCTGCGGAACTCCAGGATCTGCCGCTTGAACGCGTAGATGCGCGACGCCGTGTGCCGGGAGCTGCCGCCGACCGGCGAGAACACCTCCGCCTCCAGCTCCTCCAGGTCGGTGCCCAACTCGTCGGCCACGTCCACGTAGTGGTCGACCACGGCGTCGGCGATCGTGTACAGAACGGCTGTCGGGCCGTGCCGGAGCATCTCCGGCTCGTGCTCCAGCCGGTGCCGCACCGTCCCGAGCGGCGCCTCCTCGCCGTGCCGGACGGTCACCACGAACGAGTCGCCGATGAAGACCATGACCTCGCCGGAGGAGACGATGTCGCTCTTCGGCTCGTAGCCGACCGGCTTGAGGACCATGAACAGCGAGTCGTCGTACACCTCCAGCTTGGGCCGCTGGTGCGCCTTCAGGGCGTCCTCCACGGCCAGCGGGTGCAGGCCGAACTCCTCGGTGACCTTGTCGAACTCCGTCTCCGTGGGCTCGTACAGGCCGATCCAGACGAACGCGTCGTCCTGCAGACGGCACAGATCCAGGGCGTCGGAGAGATCCTCCGGCCCTTGCGTCCGGCGCCCGTCCCGGTAGATGGCGCAGTCGACGATCACGGAGCGTATTCTCCCGCCGTCCGGCCCCGGACGCACCCCCTCGTACGCCTACGCTGGGCGGCATGCCCACGCTGATCCTGGTCCGGCACGGACGTTCCACCGCCAACACCGAGGGAGTCCTCGCCGGCTGGACGCCCGGCGTCGCCCTCGACGAACGCGGGGCCGCGCAGGCCGCCGCCCTGCCCGCCCGGCTCGCCGAGCTGCCGATCTCGGAGGTCGTCACGAGCCCCCTGCAGCGCTGCCAGGAGACGATCCGGCCGCTCCTCGACGCCCGGCCCGGACTCACCGCACACACCGACGAGCGGATCGGGGAGTGCCACTACGGCGACTGGTCCGGCCGCAAGCTCGCCGAACTCAAGGACGAACCGCTGATGGAGGTCGTACAGGCGCACCCCTCGGCGGCCGCGTTCCCCGGCGGCGAGTCGATGCGCGCGATGCAGACCCGCGCCGCCGAGGCCGTACGCGAGTGGAACGCGCGCGTGGAGCGCGATCACGGCGCCGACGCCGTCTATCTGATGTGCTCGCACGGCGACATCATCAAGTCCCTCGTCGCGGACGCACTCGGTCTTCATCTCGACCTCTTCCAGAGGATTTCCGTCGAACCGTGTTCCATCACCGCGATCCGTTACACCCGCCTGAGGCCGTTCCTCGTACGCCTCGGGGACACCGGTGATTTCACGTCCCTCGCCCCGCGCGAGGAACCGCCGGCCGGTGACGCGACGGTCGGGGGCGGCGCGGGCGCACCGTGATCGTCCGGCGCAGTAGGGTGAAGCGGTCGAAGCAGCGCCGTACACACGATTTCGCCGTACTCAGATTCGCCGTACTCACGATTCCCATGGAGACAGGACGTGTCCCGTCAGGTGTTCCTCTACGACCCCCCGGACCGTTTCGTGGCCGGTACGGTCGGGCTTCCCGGACGCCGTACGTTCTTCCTCCAGGCCACCGCAGGCTCCCGGGTGACCAGCGTGGCCCTGGAGAAGACCCAGGTCGCCGCTCTCGCCGAGCGCATGGACGAACTGCTCGACGAGGTCGTACGGCGTAGTGGCGGCAACGCCGCCGTCCCCGCCGTGGCGCCCACCGAGATCGCCGACACCGACCCCCTCGACACTCCCATCGAGGAGGAGTTCCGCGTCGGCACCATGGCCCTCGCCTGGGATGGCGAGGAGCAGCGCATGATCGTCGAGGCGCAGGCCCTCGTGGAGCTCGACGCCGACTCCGAGGAGGACCTCGCCGAGGCCGAGGAGCGACTGCTCCAGGACGAGGAGAACGGACCCCCGATGCTGCGGGTCCGGCTCACCGGCGCGCAGGCGAGAGCCTTCGCCAAGCGCGCCCTGGAAGTCGTCAACGCCGGGCGGCCGCCGTGCCCGCTGTGCAGCCTCCCGCTCGACCCGGAAGGACATGTATGTCCGCGCCAGAACGGATACCGCCGCGGAGCGTGACCTCGGTGGACCTGCTCGCCGAGGGCGAGCTGACCGTGCGCGGCCGCATCCGTGAGGCGTCGAACGCCGCTCTGGTCTGCACGGTCGCGTACGAGGGGCAGGAGGCGACCTGCGTCTACAAGCCGGTCGCCGGTGAGCGGCCGTTGTGGGACTTTCCCGACGGGACGCTCGCGCAGCGCGAGGTCGCCGCGTACGAGGTCTCCGAGGCGACCGGCTGGGGGCTCGTACCGCCCACCGTGCTCCGGGACGGGCCGTACGGCGAGGGCATGGTCCAGCTGTGGATCGACGTGACGCCCGAGGCCGAGCTGCTCGCCCTCGTCGACGACGAGGAACCCGAGCCCGGCTGGAAGGCGATCGGCTTCGCCGAGGTCGGCGAGGGCCGCACCGCGCTGCTTGTGCACGCCGACGACGAGCGGCTGCGCAGGCTCGCCGTCCTGGACGCGGTGATCAACAACGCCGACCGCAAGGGCGGGCATCTGCTGCCCACCGAGGACGGCCGGCTGTACGGCATCGACCACGGGGTCACCTTCAACGTCGAGAACAAACTGCGGACGCTGCTGTGGGGGTGGGCGGGGGAGCCGCTGACGGGGGAGGCCGTCGAGGTGCTCGGTTCCCTGCGGGAGGGGCTGAAGGAGGGCGGTGAGCTGGGCCTACGGCTGGCCGGGCTGATCACCGCCGCCGAGGTGGCGGCCACGCGCGCGCGTGTCGAGGCGTTGCTGGCGTCCGGGAGGCATCCGGAACCGAGCGGGGAGTGGCCGGCGATCCCGTGGCCGCCGGTCTGAACGCCCGCAGACCACGCAGGCACACCGGCAGGACTGGCCGCGGGCTGCGCGTGCGCTTCGGCAGGACTGCCGACCCAGGCTGCGCATGCACACTGGTAGGTGCTGCGCAAGACCGTATTCCCGGTCATCCGGCCCGCTCCGGTTCGTATGCGGAACATCCGTCCGGTTAGGCTCATGACATGTATGCCTGGCCCGCTTCTGAGGTCCCCGCCCTGCCTGGTCAGGGCCGCGACCTGAGGATCCACGACACCGCGACCGGCGGTCTGGTCACCCTCGACCCCGGTCCCGTCGCCCGTATCTACGTCTGCGGCATCACGCCGTACGACGCGACCCACATGGGTCACGCGGCGACCTACAACGCGTTCGACCTGGTTCAGCGCGTGTGGCTGGACAACAAGCGGCAGGTTCAGTACGTCCAGAACGTCACCGACGTCGACGATCCGCTCCTGGAGCGGGCGGAGCGGGACAGCATCGACTGGGTCGCCCTCGCCGAGAAGGAGACCGCGCTCTTCCGCGAGGACATGACCGCCCTGCGCATGCTGCCCCCGCAGCACTACATCGGCGCGGTGGAGGCGATACCCGGGATCGTGCCGCTCGTGGAGCGGCTGCGAGACGCGGGCGCCGCGTACGAACTCGAAGGGGACGTCTACTTCTCCGTCGAGTCCGACCCGAACTTCGGCAAGGTCTCGAACCTCGACGCCGCCGCCATGCGGCTGCTGTCCGCCGAGCGCGGCGGCGACCCCGACCGGCCCGGCAAGAAGAACCCGCTCGACCCGATGCTCTGGATGGCCGCCCGCCCCGGCGAGCCCAGCTGGGACGGCGCCTCGCTCGGGCGCGGCCGGCCCGGCTGGCACATCGAGTGCGTCGCCATCGCCCTCGACCACCTCGGCATGACCTTCGACGTCCAGGGCGGCGGCTCCGACCTCGCCTTCCCGCACCACGAGATGGGCGCCTCGCACGCCCAGGTGCTGACCGGCGAGTTCCCCATGGCCAAGGCCTACGTCCACGCCGGCATGGTCGCCCTGCACGGCGAGAAGATGTCCAAGTCCAAGGGGAACCTGGTCTTCGTGTCGCAGCTGCGGCGCGAGGGCGTCGACCCCGCCGCCATCCGCCTCGCTCTCCTCGCCCACCACTACCGGGCGGACTGGGAGTGGACCGACCAGGTCCTCGAGGACGCCCTCGCCCGCCTCGGCCGCTGGCGTGCCGCGGTGTCCCGGCCCGACGGACCGTCGGCCGAGGCGCTGGTCGAGGAGATCCGCGACGCCCTCGCGAACGACCTGGACGCCCCGGCCGCGCTCGCGGCGCTCGACCGCTGGGTCGCGGTGCAGGAGGAGACGGGCGGTACGGACACGGGCGCGCCCGGTGTCGTGTCGCGGGCCGTGGACGCCTTGCTGGGTGTCGCCCTTTAGCGACCGGAGCACGAGAGAGGGGCGCTTCCTCCCCGCGGGTGGAAGCGCCCCTTTCGGTTCAGGAGCCGGTCAGATCCGTTGGATCCGTACGCTACGCAGGACGCTCGGCGACTGGGTGTCCCAGATGCCGATCACCTGGTGGCCGAACGCGAAGGCCTGCTGGATCTGCTGGTGGATCTGCGGGTTCGGGTTGTTGAGGACCCGGAACTGGTTGTTGATGCGCAGGAAGATCTGGTGCGGCTGCCCCTGGAGCGGGTGGACGACGTCGACGAAGCCGTTCGCCACACCGGAGGCGAGCGCCTGGGCCTGCACCTGCTGGACGACCTGCTGAACCGCCGACAGGGTGACCTGCTGGAGCTGCTGCTGCATCTGCTGCTCGGCCTGCTGCGCCTGCTGGTCCTGTTGCTGGGTGCCGAAAGGCTGGCCCAGCTGCTGCAGCAGCTGCTGGAACGGCTGCTGCTGGCCGAGCTGCTGGAGCTGCTCCAGCGAGCCGCTCATGCCGTACGGCTGCTGCTGGCCGAGGCCCTGCTGGCCGTAGCCCTGCTGCTGCCCGAACGGCTGCTGCTGGTACGGCGACGTGCTGGGGTACTGCTGGCCCTGCTGTTGTCCCATGTGACTCATCTGCGGGGTGGTGCTCATGCGGGTGTCACCTTCCCTTGATGTGATGGGCTTGCCTTGATGGGATGGGCTGCGTCAGCCGGTGATCACCAGGCCGACGATCTCGTCGTCCGAGAACCACACTCGGACATCGGGCCGTCCCCCCGCGAAGGCGGTATGGACCGCCTGGCGGATCTCGGGGGACGGATGATTGAGGTTGCGCCACTCGCCGGCCACGAACAGCCGGAGCCGGGGCGGCAGTTCACGCGGATACGGCAGCAGCTCGTCCCAGTAGCGTTCGGCCTTGCCCGAGCCGACCGCCTGCGGGACCAGATACGTCACCGCCGCCTTGATGTCGGGCCGGTTGCCGATCCGCTGGGAGGCGGGCCGGCCCGGCGCGTCCTGCTGCGGGGAACCCGTCGCCCGCAGCACCGTGCGGGCGCGTTCCGGGGACATCGGCTCCTGGCCGGCCGCCTTGAGCATGCCCTGCAGCGCGGCCAGTGCGCCGACCACGACCGGGGAGGCGGACGACGTCCCGGAGAACGTGTCGGTGTACCAGGCGATTTCCTCGGGCCCGCCCTGAAGGTCGCCGGGCCGGTCCCAGAAGCCGCCGGTCGTCGTCACCTCGCGCCCCCAGCCCTGGGCGTCCACCCGGGCGCCGTAGTTGGAGAACGCGAGCCGTGAGCGGTCCGGGCCGTGGTCGCGGCCGTGTGTGCCGGGCGGCGGGGCGCCCGCGCCGACCAGGACCGCGCCGGAGGACGGGTTGGACGGGTTGAACGGGTTGCGCCACGACTCGGGGAATTCGTCGGGGCGGCGCTCGTAGACGGCGTCGTCGAGCGATTCGGCGCCGTTGCCCGCTGCCGCCACCACGAGGACTCCCTTGGCGGTGGCGTAACGGACGGCGGCGAGGTCGTCGGGCCACCACTCGAGCGGGATGTAGCCGCGCTGGTCGTCGCGCTCGGCGTACTCGAACCGGGGCCCCGGGCGGTGCAGTTCGATCAGCACGATGTCGCCGGGGCTCAGCCGGTCGGCCGCCGCGTGGATCGCGGCCGCCGTGCCGATGCCCTGGAAGGACGCGGCCGCGGTCACCGTCTCCGGCACGATGCCGGTGACGCCGTACTCGTTGTGGTCGCCGCCGATCACCCCGATCACGGCGGTGCCGTGGTTGCGCCAGGCGAGGTCGGCCATCGGCGTGCCGACCACGACACCGGCCAGCTTGGCGGCCAGGTCCTCGTGGCCCAGCTGCCAGGAGCCCTCCACGTCGATCACGGTCACGCCCTGGCCGGTGCCGCCCGGCCGCTGCCAGGCCCAGTACGCGTCGACGCCCTCGGGCGCGGGCCGCAGATAGCCCTGCCGGCCGCTGAAGTCGGGCGTGACCGGCGCGCCCTCCTTCAGGCGCCCGTCCTCACCGACCGGCCCGAGCGAGGCCGGCACCGCGCCCGGCTTCACATACGCCGTGTCGATCCCCGGCAGCGCGGCGATACGGGCCCGCAGTTGCTCTGCGCGGCTCTCCCCGCCGCGGACCCGGTAGAACAGCGCGAGGTCGGGCACGTCCTGGGCGACCGTGGCCTGCTGGAGTCGCTCCTCGCTGCCGAACAGCGGTTCCAGCGCGAGCTGTTCGTCGCTGAGGAACATGTTGAGCGCCGACACATCGGCGCCCGCCACCGACCGGACGCCCTCGGCCTGGGCCCGCAGCCGGGCCTCGGGACGGGCGACGACGATCAGTTCCTGCTCGGCTCCTCGATAGGTGAATCCCGCTCCGTCGGGCCCCGGCCCGGACGCTCCCGGACCCTGCGCCGGCTGTGCCTGCTCGCTCATCGTCTGCCGCTCCCTTCGGTCCTGCGGGTACCAAGTGCGGGTGGTGCGGCGCGCCTTCGGTGGAACAACCAAGCACGCCCGGACCGGTCCGTCCAGACTTATTTCGCCAAGTCGGTTTGGAACAAGTTGAATTGGGCAACGTGTGCAATCCGGCTGGAAAGAGATGTCACGCCACAATCGGGCCACATGCTGTCCAGGTGCTGTCGAGAGGCTGTCTCCTGCTGCGGGGGCGGTCGGCGTGTGGTGGGGTGGACGAGTCAGTTGACCGTTGGACCAGCGGCCGGCTTGCAATGCCGGCCCGGTCCTGTCCGCGGAAGGACGCACCGTGGCCCCCGAACACCGCTCCTTCGCACCTCACCTCACCCGCCGCAGACTCCTCACGGCCGGCGCCGCCACCGCAGGTGCCGTACTCGCCGGAGCCGCCGGCACCTCCGCCGCGGCGGCCGCAGGGACGGAGAAGACCCGGCCCGCCGTGATCCACCTCCCGAACGGCTTCCGCCCGGAGGGCATCACCATCGGCGGCGGCCCGTACGCCTACCTCGGCTCCCTCGGCGACGGCTCGATCTACCGCGCCGACCTGCGCACCGGCGAGGGCGGCATCATCTCCGCCGGACCCGGCACCCCCTCGGTCGGCCTCAAACTCGACCACCGGGGACGCCTGTTCGTCGCCGGACGCGGCCAGGGCGCCCGGGTCGTGGACGCCCGCACAGGCGAGATCCTCGCCTCGTACGTCCTCACCACGGCGACCCCGACCTTCGCCAACGACGTGTTCCTGACCCCGCGCACGGCCTGGTTCACCGACTCCTACCAGCCCACCCTCTACGCCCTGCCCCTCGGCCGGCACGGCGAACTGCCGGACGCCGAGGACGTCGTACGGATCACGCTGAGCGGCGACTGGAGCCAGGTCCCCGGCGAGGTCGTCAACGCCAACGGCATCACCCGCACGCCCGACGGCTCGGCCGTGCTCGTCGTGCAGTCCGGGGTCGGCGCCCTGCACCGCGTGAACCCGCGCACCGGCGTCACCCGCCGCGTCGACCTCGGCGACGCGGCCCCGCTCACCAACGGCGACGGCCTGCTGCTGATCGGCCGGACGCTGTACGTCGTCCAGAACCGGCAGAACGCCATCGACGTGTTCCAGCTCGCCGCCGACGGCCGCAGCGGCGTCTTCCGGCGCCGTATCACCGACCCGCTCTTCGACGTGCCGACCACGGTGGCCGCGTACCGGGGCAGGCTCTACCTGCCCAACGCGCGCTTCACCACGACGCCGACACCGCAGACGACGTACGACGTGATCTCCGTGCCCGCGTGACCGCTCCCGCGGATGGGACGACGGAGGGCGGTGCGCAGCACGGCGCACCGCCCTCCGTTCGGCTCCGAGAGCCTCAGTCCTCCGACGAGTCCTCGTCGTCGTCCTTGCCGCCCGGCTTCGGGGGCATCGGCGGACGCGTACGGTCCTCGGCCGACGGTCCGCCGCCGTCCCGTCGGCGCAGATACCGCTCGAACTCGCGGGCGATCGCCTCGCCCGACGCCTCCGGCAGCTCCGCGGTGTCCCGGGCCTCCTCCAGCGTCTGCACGTACTCCGCGACCTCGCTGTCCTCGGCGGCCAGCTGGTCCACGCCGACCTGCCAGGCGCGCGCGTCCTCGGGCAGCTCGCCCAGCGGGATGCGCACGTCGATCAGGTCCTCGAGCCGGTTGAGCAGGGCCAGCGTCGCCTTCGGGTTGGGCGGCTGCGACACGTAGTGCGGTACGGCGGCCCACAGCGACACCGCCGGCACGCCCGCGTGCGTGCACGCCTCCTGCAGGACGCCGACGATGCCCGTCGGGCCCTCGTACTTGGTCTCCTCGAGATCCATCCGGCGGGCCAGGTCCGTGTCGGACGTGGTCCCGCTGATCGGGACCGGACGCGTGTGCGGGGTGTCGCCGAGCAGGGCGCCCAGGATGACCACCAGCTCCACGCCCAGTTCGTGCGCGAAGCCGAGCAGCTCGTTGCAGAACGAGCGCCACCGCATGGACGGTTCGATACCTCGGACGAGTACGAGATCACGCGGCTTCTCGCCGCCCACCCGGACAACCGACAACCTTGTCGTCGGCCAAGTGATCTTCCTTACTCCGTCGTCCATCCACACCGTGGGGCGGTTCACCTGGAAGTCGTAGTAGTCCTCGGCGTCCAGCGCCGCGAACACCTCGCCCTTCCACTCCCTGTCCAGATGCGCGACCGCGGTGGAGGCGGCGTCGCCGGCATCGTTCCAGCCCTCGAACGCGGCCACCATGACCGGGTCGATCAGCTCGGGAACCCCCTCGAGCTCGATCACCCAGTGCCTCCTTCCGACGTGCCCTCGCTTGACCACCCAACCTTACGGCGTGCGGCGGGGGCGCCCGCAGCCCCCTTGCACGGGGGAGTGAACGGATCACTGCCCCGTTCGCCACCCCGGAACACCCCGGTAGAGATCCGATGTCCGACGAATCCCGACGCGTCGGGGCAGGTCGGGCGGTATCACCCACTCGTGTGGGGGTCCGCGGATCGGCCATCGGGTGCCGTGCCGGTGCGGAACTGTTCGCCGGGTGAGCGGAGTTGCTCCCAGGTCACATGTGCGGCGGGTCAGGATCGTGTATCTGACGCTCCTCGGCCTGGGGAACGTGGGGGGGGGCTGCTGGTCGCCCCGCGGGTCGAGGACCCGGCGGCCGTGGTGGCCGCGCTGCCGCCGACCCTGGCGGGTGCGTATCTGGCGTGGAGCGCCTATCGGGCGGACCGCGTCGAGGCGGCGTCCGCGCCCACGGACCCCGGCGTCGTCGCCGACCGGCTCGCCGTCGCCGTGCGGCGGCAGTGGGAGGCCGAGGCACAGGTGCGGCGGCCGGCGGATCCGTATCCGTTGCCGGTCGGGTGGCGGGGCGCGGATCCCGACCTGGCCGAGGTGACCGAAGGGCTGGGCGGGCGGGACGGGGAGATCGGCGCGGTCTTCGCCGGACGGGTGCCCGGCCGGCGTCTGCCGGTGCTGGGCGACCCCGGTTCGGGCAAGACGCTGCTGCTCGTCCGCCTGGTGCTGGCGCTGATCGAGGGCCGCGCGGCGGGCGAACCGGTGCCGGTGCCGTTTCCGCTGGCCTCCTGGGATCCGACGGCCGTGGATCTGCGGGGCTGGATGGAGCGCAAGCTCGTGCAGGACTACGTCGAGCTGGGGGCGGCGGCACCGGGCGAGTACGGGGAGGCGACGCTCGCCGGGATGCTGCTGGACCGGCGTCTGGTGCTGCCCGTCCTCGACGGGTTCGACGAACTGCCCGCCGACACGGCAGGGTTGGCGCTGCACCGGATCGGTGAGGCGCTGCCGTACGGCTGCGGTCTGGTGCTGTCGAGCCGGCCCGCGGAGTACCGGGCGGCGCTGCGGCCCCGGACAGGGGTGCCGGCGCGGCTGACGGGGACCGGTGCCGTCTACCAGTTCCGCCACATCGAGCTGCAGCACCGGCTCGTCGACGCCGACCCCTGATACCGGCCGTGACTCACAGAGTGGACCGCAACCACTGCTCCACGCTCGCGATGTGCACCGTCGCCCACGACCGCGCCGCCTCCGCGTCCCGGTCCCGCAGGGCCGCCAGGATCGCCCGGTGCTCGTGCAGGGTCCGGCTGACCGCGTCCTCCTGGGTCAGCCCCCGCCAGATACGCGCCCGCGTCGTCGGCCCCGAGAGCCCGTCGAGGAGCGAGCACAGCACGGAGTTCCCGGAGCTCTGCACGATGCCCCGGTGGAACTCCAGGTCGCAGGCGACGAGCTCCTCCACCGACGGATCGTTGCCCAGCTTGTCCAACTGGTTCGTCAGCGCGTCCAGTTGCTGCTCGCTGATCCGTGCCGCGGCTATCGCCGTGGCGGCCGGCTCCAGGATGCGGCGCACGGCGAGGAACTCCAGCACCGTGTCGTCGCGGTGGAAGTCGACGACGAAGCTCAGCGCCTCCAGCAGCAGCTGCGGGTCGAGGCTCGTGACGTAGGTGCCGTCGCCCTGTCGTACGTCCAGGATCCGGATCAGCGACAGGGCCCGTACGGCCTCTCGCAGGGAGTTGCGGGACAGCCCCAGTTCGGCGGCCAGTTCGCTCTCCTTGGGCAGCCGGTCGCCCGGGCGCAGCGCGCCGGAGACGATCATGCCCTTGATCTTCTCGATCGCCTCGTCGGTGACGGCCATGACCGGCCTCCCTGTCGTTCAGAGATCGGATGTCTCAGGGCACATTATGCGGCCTGCTCACAGGAGTGCTCCCAGATCGGCGATCACCGCGTCCTGAACCCCGGCCATGGCGCCGACCTATACTGCGACCCCATGACCGATGCTGCGACCTCACCGGATACGGATCTGGTCGGCGCCCTGAAGGCGCTGGCCAACCCGGTGCGCATGCAGCTGCTGGTGTGGCTGCGCGAGCCCGAGCGGCACTTCGGGCAGTACGAGGCGATCGCGGACCCGGCCGAGGTCGGGGTCTGCGTGAGCCACATCCAGGCCAAGGCCGGGCTGGCACAGTCGACGGTGTCGGCGTACATGGCCGAACTGCAGCGGGCGGGTCTGGTGCGGGCGACGCGCGTGGGCAAGTGGACCCACTACAAGCGGGACGAGGAGCGCATCGCCGAGCTGATCGCCCGGCTCGGCCGGACGCTCTAGCCGCGACGCTCCAGCAGTGCGAAAGCAGTGAGACGTTCCGCTGCTTGCCGCCGAATCCCAGGCCCCGGACGTACGGCCGGTACGGCTCCGGCAGCGCGACGCCGTGCTCGGACTCGAAGGCGTGCGCGGCCTCCCCGCCGAGGGTGGCGACGATCGCGCACGCGAAAGGGGCGGCTCCAATCGGCGGGGAGCCGCCCCTTTCGGTAGTGGCCGGCCCCGGTGCGGAAGGGGCCGCCCTCGTGCGGTCCGGCCCGGTCAGGGGAGGGGCCGAACCCGGCGCCGCGAGAGGCTCATCCGGCGAAAACCTCCCGCGGCGCCTGCGAGGTCACTTCTTGTCGAGCAGGTCCTGGACCTTGGCGCGGACGTCGTCCGTCGCCAGACCCCGGATCGTCAGCGTCGTACGGCGGCGCAGCACGTCGTCCTGCGTCTCGGCCCACTCGTTGTCCCGGGCGTAGACGACCTGGGCCCAGATCTCCGGGGCGTCCGGGTGGACGCGCTCGCCCAGCTCCGGGTTCTCGTTGGCGAGGCGGGCGATGTCGAAGGCCAGGGAGCCGTAGTGGGTCGCCAGGTGCTTCGCCGTGTCCGCCGCCATGCGCGGGCCCGGCGCCGGGCGGTCGGTCAGCAGCCGGTGGGCGACCGCGCGCGGGTTGGCGATACCCGGCAGCGGCAGCTTCTTCGGCAGCGAGGAGATCGGCTCGAAGTCGTCGCCCAGCGGGGCGCCCGGCAGGGACTCCAGCTTCTGCATGACCGTACGGCCGATGTGCCGGAAGGTCGTCCACTTGCCGCCCGCGACGGACAGCATGCCGCCCTTGCCCTCGGTCACGACCGTCTCGCGCTTGGCCTTGGCCGTGTCACCGGGGCCACCCGGCAGCACCCGCAGACCCGCGAAGGCGTAGGTGATGAGGTCACGGCTGAGCTGCTGGTCCCGGATCGAGAACGCGGCCTCGTCCAGGATCTGGGCTATGTCCTTGTCGTTGACCGCGACGTCCGCCGGGTCGCCCTCGAACTCCTCGTCCGTGGTGCCCAGCAGGAGCATGTCCTCCCAGGGCAGGGCGAAGGTGATGCGGTACTTGTCGATCGGGGTCGCGAGCGCCGCCTTCCAGGGCGAGGTCCGCTTCAGGACCAGGTGCGCGCCCTTCGACAGACGGATCGATGGAGCCGCGTTGGGGTCCTCCATCTTGCGCAGGTGGTCGACCCACGGCCCGGTCGCGTTCAGCACGAGGCGGGCGTTCACGCCGAACTCGTCACCGGTCAGGCGGTCCTTGAGCTCCGCGCCGGTCACCCGGCCCTTGGTGAAGCGCAGGCCGCTGACCTCGGCGTGGTTGAGCACGACCGCGCCCGCCTCGACGGCCGCGCGGACCGTCATCAGCGCCATACGCGCGTCGTTCATCTGGTCGTCGCCGTACACGGCCACGGCCTTGAGGTTCTCGGTGCGCAGCTCGGGCACGTCCTGCGCCGCCTTCGAGGGGCTGAGCAGGTGGCCGACGCCGTCACCGAACGCGGACAGTGCGGAGTAGGCGAAGACACCCGCTCCGAGCTTCGCGGCGCCGTGCGGCCCGCCCTTGTACACGGGGAGGTAGAACGTGAGCGGGTTCGCCAGGTGGGGGGCCACCTGGCGGGAGACCGCACGGCGCTCGAAGTGGTTCTCCGCCACCAGCTTCACCGCGCCGGTCTGCAGATAGCGCAGACCGCCGTGGAGCAGCTTGGAGGAGGCGGAGGAGGTGGCGCCGGCGAAGTCGCCGGCGTCGACCAGAGCCACCCTGAGGCCGGACTGCGCGGCGTGCCAGGCGGTGGAGATGCCCAGGATGCCGCCGCCGATCACGAGAAGGTCGTACGACGCCTTGGAGAGCTGCTCCCGGGTCTCGGCGCGGCTCGGGTTGGAGCCGGAGGCCGGGCGCGTCCCCAGGGCAGGCACGGACTGCAGGGTGGACTGACTGGTCATTTCGGGTTCTTACTCCTCATCAGAGCCGGCGTGTGAGCTTCAGGCGCTCTCGTCAGCTCTCCTCGTCCTCGAGCCAGCCCATGGTCCGCTCGACGGCCTTGAGCCAGTTCTTGTACTCACGGTCGCGGGTCTCCGCGTCCATGCGGGGGGTCCACTCGGCGGCCCGGCGCCAGTTGGCACGCAGGTCGTCGGTGCTGTTCCAGAAGCCGACGGCGAGACCGGCGGCGTAAGCGGCGCCGAGGCAGGTGGTCTCGGCGACCATCGGGCGCACCACCGGTGCGTCCAGGACGTCCGAGAGCGTCTGCATCAGCAGGTTGTTGGCGGTCATGCCACCGTCGACCTTGAGGGTCACCAGCTCGACACCGGAGTCCTTGACCATGGCGTCGGCGATCTCCCGCGTCTGCCAGGCGGTGGCCTCCAGGACGGCACGCGCGAGGTGCGCCTTGGTGACGTACCGGGTCAGGCCGGCGATCACACCGCGGGCGTCGGAACGCCAGTGCGGGGCGAACAGGCCGGAGAAGGCCGGCACGAAGTAGGCACCGCCGTTGTCCTCGACCGACAGGGCGAGCGTCTCGATCTCGGCGGCCGTGGAGACCAGGCCCATCTGGTCGCGCATCCACTGCACCAGCGAGCCGGTGACGGCGATCGAGCCCTCCAGGGCGTAGACCGTGTCCTGGTCGCCGATCTTGTAGCCGACGGTGGTGAGCAGACCGGCGTACGAGTTGATGATCTTGTCGCCGGTGTTCATCACCATGAAGGTGCCGGTGCCGTACGTCGACTTGGTCTCGCCCTCGGCGAAGCAGGTCTGGCCGAACAGGGCCGCCTGCTGGTCACCGAGCGCGGAGGCGACCGGGATGCCGCCGAGCAGGTCGCCCAGCTTGCCGCCCTTGATCTCGCCGTAGACCTCGGCGGAGGAGCGGATCTCGGGCAGGATCTGCAGCGGCACGCCGATGGACTCGGCGATCTTGTCGTCCCACTCCGTGGTGTGGAGGTTCATCAGCATGGTGCGGGAGGCGTTGGTGACGTCCGTGACGTGCTTGCCGCCGTCGACACCGCCGGTCAGGTTCCAGATGACCCAGGTGTCCATGGTGCCGAAGAGGATGTCGCCGGCCTCGGCGCGCTCCTTGAGGCCCTCGACGTTGTCCAGCAGCCAGCGGGCCTTCGGACCGGCGAAGTAGGAGGCGAGGGGAAGGCCGGTCTCACGGCGGAAGCGGTCCTGGCCGACATTGCGCCCGAGTTCCCGGCAGAGGGCGTCGGTGCGGGTGTCCTGCCAGACGATGGCGTTGTGAACGGGCTCACCGGTGTTCTTGTCCCACAGCACGGTGGTCTCGCGCTGGTTGGTGATGCCGATGGCCTTGATGTCGTCGCGGGTGATGCCGGCCTTCTCGATGGCTCCGGCGACGACCTCCTGGACGTTGGTCCAGATCTCGGTGGCGTTGTGCTCGACCCAGCCCGGCTTCGGGAAGATCTGCTCGTGCTCCTTCTGGTCGACGGAGACGATACGTCCGTCGCGGTCGAAGACGATGCAGCGGGAGGAGGTCGTGCCCTGGTCGATGGCTGCGATGAAGGGGCCGGCGGTGTGCGCGTCGGTCACTGTGAGCTCCTGGAAAGTTCCGTGGTTATGGGGCTTTACGTACGGCGTGCGCTGAGAGTTTCGGTGCTTCTCACTCGAACGGGTGAAGCTCGGTTCTCCTAGGCGAATGCCACGTTGTAGATGCCTGCAGCGATCGCCGCGCCGATCAGCGGACCGACCACCGGGATCCAGGCGTAGCCCCAGTCGGAGCCGCCCTTGTTGGGCAGGGGCAGCAGGGCGTGCACGATGCGCGGACCGAGGTCACGGGCCGGGTTGATCGCGTAGCCGGTCGGGCCGCCGAGGGACAGACCGATCGAGACGACGACGAGCGCGACGATCAGCGCGCCGATCGGGCCGAGGCCGTCGCCGTTGTTGTTGAGGCCCTGCGTGAGGATGGCGAGCACCAGCACCACGGTGCCGATGATCTCCGTGAGCAGGTTCTGCACCACGTTCCGGATCTCGGGCCCGGTGGAGAAGATGCCCAGGACCGGGCCGGCGCCCTTCTCCTGTGCCTCGACGGCCTTGGCCGCGGTGGCCTGCGCGCCCGGACCGCCGACGATCTCCTTGTCGGTGAGGTGGGCGTGGAACTGGCCGTAGTAGGCCACCCAGACCAGAGCCGCACCGATCATGGCGCCGAGGAGCTGTCCGGCGATATACGTCGGAACGTTGCTCCAGTCGTTGTCCTTGATCGCGAGCGCGACCGTCACGGCCGGGTTCAGGTGGGCGCCGGACAGCGGCGCCGAGGTGTAGACCGCCGTGAGTACTGCGAAGCCCCACCCGAAGGTGATGGCGAGCCAGCCGGCGTTACGGGCCTTGGAGGCCTTCAGCGTGACGGCCGCGCAAACGCCGCCGCCGAGCAGGATGAGTATGGCGGTACCGATGGTCTCGCCGATGAAGATGTCGGAGCTGGACACCCGCGACTCCTTTGTCCTTCGTCCAGGGGAAGCCGAACCCCGGGTCCCACCGGTGGTTCGCGTGCCCTCGGGGGTGAGAGCGATGGCGGCCCTTGGCGTTGTCACACTCTAGCGCGTATTGCCGGTAGGTGTTCGACAATGCCGACCGATGGACGGGAGTCTTGCCCCGGCGTAAGGCGCCCGTCAAGAGGCCTGTTATCGAATGCTCGATCGTTATGGGTTGTGTTGATTTATCGACACGGGGATCTTCGATGCGTACTGCCGCGTAGGAAACACGGTCCGTATCGCGGAGACGCTTTATACGGCCATGTCAGGACACGGCGAAGTCCGGAACGCCGCATGACGTCCCGGAATGTCAGTGTCTTCGCGCGCGTGCCCTCAGAAGCGCCCGGCGCCCAGATCCCGCGACACCGCGCGGGCGCAGTCCCGCACCGCCGCGATGAGCTCGGGACGCAGCTCGCCGTCCCGGCACAGCCGCTCCACGGCGCCGGTGATGCCGACCGCGCCGACCGGCATACGGCGCCGGTCGTGGATGGGAGCGGCGAGGGAGGCGACGCCCTCCCAGGTCTCCTCGACGTCGGCCGCGTAGCCACGCGCGCGTGTCATGTCGAGGATGTGCTCGAAGCCGTCAAGCTCGCACACGGTCCGGTCCGTGAAGGCCTTGCGGTCGGCCTCGATCGCCTCGCTGTGCGCGACCGGGTCGTACGCCGACAGGACCTTGCCCAGGGCCGTGGAGTGCAGCGGCTGCATGGCCCCTATTTCCAGCACTTGCCGGCTGTCGTCGGGCCGGAAGACGTGGTGGACGATCAGCACGCCCTGCTGGTGCAGGACGCCCAGATAGACGCTCTCCCCACTGGAACGGGCCAGGTCGTCCGTCCACACCAGGGCGCGCGCCCGCAGCTCGTGCACGTCCAGATAGGTGGTGCCCAGGCGCAGCAGCTCGGCGCCCAGCTGATAGCGGCCCGAGGCGTCGTCCTGCTCCACGAAGCCCTCCTGCTGGAGGGTGCGCAGAATGCCGTGCGCGGTGCCTTTGGCGAGGCCCAGGGACGAGGCGATGTCCGACAGACCGAGGCGTCGCTCGCCACCTGCGAGGAGCCGCAGCATCGCGGCCGCCCGTTCGAGCGACTGGATGTTCCGTGCCATCGCCGTACTGCCTCCGTCCCCTTCGACCGTCGACCCCGCGACGTCGCTGCCGCCGTTCGGCAATGTCGAACACTACTAGTCGATGCCGACCTCCCGCTAATGGTCCGTCGGTATCCGTCCGCTTCTGTTGTGTCACCCGTATCCGGCAAGCGACCTGCCCGTCATCCCCGTCCCGCCCCGTGGACGCCCTGACCATCCGGCGGCGGTCCCGGCTACCCTTGCGGCGTGCGCCCCTTGTGGACGATTTCACGGAAGGGCGCAAAGCCGACAGCCGTCGCACTCCAGGGAGCCCCTTCATGGCCTCGTTGCCGCCGACCCCTTCCGCCGACAGCCGGACCCGTGTGTCCGCCCTCCGTGAGGCGCTCGCCACCCGTGTGGTGGTCGCCGACGGAGCGATGGGCACGATGTTGCAGGCCCAGGAACCCACCCTCGACGACTTCCAGCAGCTCGAGGGCTGCAACGAAATCCTGAACGTGACCCGCCCGGACATCGTCCGCTCGGTGCACGAGGCGTACTTCGACGCGGGCGTGGACTGCGTCGAGACGAACACGTTCGGCGCGAACTACGCGGCGATGGCCGAGTACGACATCCCCGAGCGCGTCTTCGAGCTGTCGGAGGCGGGTGCCCGGATCGCCCGCGAGACGGCGGACGCGTTCGGCGCCCGCGACGGACGCCAGCGCTGGGTGCTGGGCTCCATCGGTCCCGGCACCAAGCTGCCCACGCTCGGCCACATCGGGTACACCACGATCCGTGACGCCTTCCAGCAGAACGCCGAGGGCCTCATCGCAGGCGGCGCGGACGCCCTGATCGTGGAGACCACCCAGGACCTGCTCCAGACCAAGGCCGCCGTGATCGGCGCCCAGCGCGCCCGCGAGATCTCCGGCCTGGACCTCCCGATCATCGTCTCCGTCACCGTCGAGACGACCGGCACGATGCTGCTCGGCTCGGAGATCGGCGCCGCGCTCACCGCGCTGGAGCCGCTGGGCATTGACATGATCGGCATGAACTGCGCCACCGGCCCGGCCGAGATGAGCGAGCACCTGCGCTACCTCTCCCGGCACTCCCGCATCCCCCTGTCGTGCATGCCGAACGCGGGCCTGCCGGTCCTCGGCAAGGACGGCGCCACCTACCCGCTCACCCCGCCGGAGCTGGCCGACGCCCACGAGACCTTCGTCCGGGACTACGGTCTGTCGCTGGTGGGCGGCTGCTGCGGTACGACCCCGGAGCACCTGCGCCGGCTGGTCGAGCGGGTGCGTGGTGTCGCCCCGACCGAGCGTGAGCCGCGCCCGGAGCCGGGGGCGGCCTC
>NZ_JBVKAU010000016.1:0-199946 GCF_055657525.1 Streptomyces sp. NPDC107522
GTTGGTGTTGCGGTCCCACTCCTGGCGGGCCTTCTTCATCGCGTCGTTCAGCTCGTACTCCGCCACCCGCTGCACCCGCGCGTCGATGCTGGTGACCAGGTTGGAGCCGGCCTGCGCGGCATCCGACTGGGCCTGCCCGATCACCCGGCCCAGGTTGTCCACCTCGTAGCGGGTGACCCCGGCCTTGCCGCGCAGCTCCTTGTCGTACTGGCGCTCCAGACCCGAGCGGCCCACCTGGTCCGAACGCAGATAGGGCGAGTCGGAGTCCTGCGCCTGCTTGATCTCCTCGTCGGTGACCGGGGACAGGTAGCCCAGCACCTGCGCGGTGTTGGCCTCACCGGGGCCGGGATAGCGACGTACCGCCTGCGGCTCGGCGGTGATGCCGGGGAAGTCCTCGGCCCGCTCACGGATCTGCAGGGCCTGCTTGGGCGTGGCCTCATCCGTGATCGGGATCGGCTGGTACGGCGAGCCGTTCCAGCACGGCTGCGGCGTCTGCGCATCACACAGCCGCACCTTCTCCCGCACATCCTTGGGCGTCATACCCAGCACACCCGCCAGCTTCGTCAGCACCGCCTCACCGTCGTCCGGCATCTTCAGCAGATCCGTCCGCGAAGCGGACACCACCAGCCGCGTCTCGTTGTCCGCCAGCGCCACGCCGCGCGCGTCCAGGATCGAGCCACGCACCGCCGGCTGCACGACCTGCTGGACATGGTTGCCCGACGCCTCCTTGGCGTAGGCGTCGCCCTCACGGATCTGCAGGTACCACAGGCGTCCGCCGAGGGTGCCCAGGAGGGAGAGGACGAGGACTTGGATGACGATGAGCCGGATCTGGACGCGCGGCGTCCGGCCGGTCTCGGGGATGTTGGTCACTGCGGCTGCCTCCCCCTCTCAGTGCGTGTACGAGTGCGTGCCGTGCGGGTGCGTGCCGTACGAGTACGGATGTACGCGTGCGGCACGCGAGTGTTTGTGTACGAGCGATGAACGCGAGTGTGTGTGTACGAGTGAGGAACGACTGGCCCGCGAGACCTGGTTCCTCCCCCACTCGTTCCGGTGAACTCTCCTGCGGTCACAGCCGCTTGACCCCCTTGATGCGCCCGGCGCGCGCCGTTCGCGCCTTCGCCGCCTTCACCTTCAGGCCGCCCAGCCCGCCGCGCTGACTGCCGATGCGCAGGCCGGTGCCGCCGGAGAGCCAGCCGGAGGAGATGCTGGGCTTCTTCGCCTGGGAGTTGGTCTCGGCGAGCGGGTCGTTCTCCGCGCGCCTGGCCAGCGCCATGATCCCGGGGACGACGAACGGCGCGAGCAGCAGGTCGTACAGCGCGGCCGTGAACAGCAGGCTGCCGAGGCCGACATGGCGGGCGGCGGTGTCCCCGACGAGGGCGCCGACACCGGCGTACAGCAAGGTCGAGCCGATCGCGGCGACGACCACGACGACCATCGGCCCGGTGGCGGACTTCAGCCGGCCGTTCTCCGGCTTGATGAGCCCGGCGAGGTACCCGATGACACACAGCACCAGCGCATAGCGGCCGGCGGCATGGTCGGCGGGCGGGGCGAGGTCGGCGAGCAGGCCGGCGCCGAAGCCGACGAGGGCGCCGCCGACATGGCCGTAGACCAGGGCGAGGCCCAGCACGGTGAGGAGCAGCAGGTCGGGGACGGCGCCCGGCAGGTGGAGCCGGGCCAGGACGCTCACCTGGAGCACCAGGGCGACGACGACCAGGGAGGAGGAGAGCAGGATTCGGTTGACGCGCATGGGGCTTCAGCTCCTACTGCTCTTGCTCGTACTGATTCTGGCCGTCGACCGGAGGCTGGTACTGACCGTCGGCCTGGGGCTGGTTCTGACCGTCCGCCTGAGGCTCGTTCTGGCCGTCCGCCTGAGGCTGGTCCTCGCCGTCGCCCGGGGTCTCGGCGCCCGGCGTGACGGTGACCGTCACCGTCGGCGTGGGGGTCGGCTCGGGTTTGTCGGGAAGCACCGTGTCGCGCGGGTCCTTCTTCGGGGCCTGGACGACGACGCCGACGATGTCGAGCTTGCTGAAGCCGACGTACGGCGTGACGTACAGGGTCCGGGTCAGGTTGCCGCCGGACGGGTCGACACGCGAGACGACACCGACCGGGACGCCGGGCACGAAGGGCTTGTCGGCCTGCGAGCCGAAGGTGACGAGGCGGTCGCCCTTCTTCACCTCGGCCTTGCCGTTGAGGAGTTCGACGCGCAGCGGGCGGTCGCCCTGGCCGGAGGCGAAGCCCAGTTCGTCGGTGGACTCCATGCGCGTGCCGACGGTGAAGTCGGGGTCGTTGGCGAGGAGCACGGTCGCGGTGTTGGGACCGACGGTGGTGACCCGCCCGACGAGCCCGTCTCCGTTCAGGACGGTCATGTCGCGCTGGATGCCGTCGTTCGCGCCGGCGTCGATGGTGATCGTCCAGGAGAAGCCCTGGGCCGCTCCTATGGCGATGACCTCGGCGCCCTTGATGCCGTACTGCCCCTCGCCCGCGATCTTCAGCATCTTGTCGAGCTGCTTCAGACGGCTGCGGTTGCGGTCGTCACTGCCGAGCTTGGCCTTGAGGGCGGCGTTCTCCTGCTCCAGCTGGGCGAGCCGGTCGTGGCGCTCGCCGGAGTCGCGGATCGCGGCGACCGCGTTGCCGACCGGGTTCACTGCGGCCGACACGCCGTCCTCGACCGGGCCGAAGACCGCGGCCGCGGCCTGGCGGGCACCGTCGACCGGTGAGTCCTCTCCGCCGCGGATGTCCACCGTGATCAGCGCGAACGCGATGGCGATCAGCAGCACCAGGAGCAGCCGGCTCTCTCGTGTGTCCCTCACGTGCGGCGGCCGTGCCCTTCCTCATAGGAATTCGGGAAACCCCGGGAAAACCCGAGGGCTTCTGTACACGAAGTTTGTATGCGGAGTTGTCTGCGAGGTTTCGGGGTTTCGAGGCTCTTCGGTGAGCTTATGCCTCTATATCAACGATCCGCCGTACGAGAGGAGATCATCCCGTACGGCGGAATCGAAGAGTTACGTCATCTGCGCGGCTGGGCGTCCAGCACCTGCTGCAACGCCTCGAACTCCTCGACACACTTGCCGGATCCGAGCGCCACGCTGTCCAGCGGGTCCTCGGCGATGTGGATCGGCATCCCGGTCTCGCGGCGCAGCCGCTCGTCGAGGCCGCGCAGCAGGGCGCCGCCGCCGGTCAGAACGATTCCTCGGTCCATGATGTCGCCGGACAGCTCCGGCGGGCACTTGTCGAGGGTCGTCTTCACGGCGTCGACGATCGCGTTGACCGGTTCCTCGATGGCCTTGCGCACTTCGGCCGCGGAGATGACGACGGTCTTCGGCAGCCCGGAGACGAGGTCCCGGCCTCGGATTTCGGTGTGTTCGTCAGCGTCGAGGTCGTACGCCGAACCGATCGTGATCTTGATCTGCTCGGCCGTCCGCTCACCCAGCAGAAGGGAGTACTCCTTCTTGATGTGCTGGATGATCGCATTGTCCAGTTCGTCGCCCGCGACACGGATGGACTGGGCGGTGACGATGCCGCCGAGGGAGATGACCGCGACCTCCGTGGTGCCGCCGCCGATGTCGACCACCATGTTGCCCGTGGCCTCGTGGACCGGCAGGCCGGAGCCGATGGCCGCGGCCATGGGCTCCTCGATGATGTGCACCTGGCGGGCGCCGGCCTGGGACGACGCCTCGATGACGGCGCGGCGCTCGACGCCGGTGATGCCCGAGGGCACACAGACGACGACCCGCGGGCGAGCCAGATAACGCCGCTTGTGGATCTTCAGGATGAAGTAGCGGAGCATCCGCTCGGTGATCTCGAAGTCGGCGATCACGCCGTCCTTCAGCGGACGTACGGCAACGATGTTGCCGGGCGTGCGCCCGATCATCTTCTTCGCTTCGGCGCCGACCGCGAGGATGCCACCGGTGTTGGTGTTGATCGCGACGACGGACGGCTCGTTGAGTACGATCCCGCGACCCCTGACGTACACCAGCGTGTTGGCGGTCCCGAGGTCGACAGCCATGTCACGGCCGATGAACGACATTGAGTTCCCCATCAGGATTCGTCTGGCCTTCCTGGGAGCTTTTGACGGCTTTTCAGGTCGGCGAAGTGGGTGCTGTGACGTGAAGGCTTCTATCGTAGACGCGCCTTCGCAAACACTGCGGGAGGGTCTTCGCCATTGTCAGCAGATGGCGAACCGCCCCGCTTGTGGAGACGGGCCATCGGGGGCACTCGTTCCCTCGATCGCCACGCATATGCCGCAGGGCGGCCGGGTTTCTACGACCGCCCCAGGTCGGGCCGGGGAAAGGGGCTCAGGCGCGGCCCGGGAAGAAGATCTTCACCTCGCGCTCGGCGGACTCCTCGGAGTCGGAGGCGTGGATGAGATTCTCCCGGACGATCACGCCGTAATCACCCCGAATGGAGCCAGGCGCGGCGGCGATCGGGTCGGTCGGGCCGGCGAGCTGACGCAGCCCCTCGATGACCCGCTCGCCCTCGACGATCAGGGCGACGACCGGACCGGAGGCCATGAACTCCACCAGCGGCTCGTAGAAGGGCTTGCCCTTGTGCTCGCCGTAGTGCTGCTCCAGCGTCTCCTGGTCCAGGGTGCGCAGCTCCAGCGCGGTGATCTGCCAGCCGGCCTTGCGCTCGATACGGCTGATGATCTCGCCGGTCAGGCCGCGACGGACGGCGTCGGGCTTGAGCAGGACGAGGGTGCGCTGGGTCACGGGAGGGCTCCTTCTTACAGCCGGGGTGCGGTGGGATGAGGTTACAGGGCTGAGCTGGGCGTCCGTCACGGAGTGTCAGCTTGAGGAGGTGCCGTCCCTGGGGCTCTCTCGTTCTCAAGCGCCGGACGGGCTGGTTTTGTCACCCTGCGCTGCAAATCTTGCCTTCGCCTCGTCGACCTTCCTGCCGTAGTGCACCGAAGCCCACCAAAGTGCCGCGAAGACCACGCCCAGGAAGAACATGGTCGGGACGATGAAACCGGAGGCGACGAGGGCGATCTGGAGGGCCCAGCCGAGGGCGACGCCGCCGGGGCGGGTCACCAGGCCGCACAGCAGCAGGCACAGGAACATCGCGATGCCGCTGACCGTCCACACCTGTGCCATGGACAGGTCGGGATCCTTCATGGCGACCAGACCGGCGAAGCCGATGACGAAGAACTCGCCGATCAGCGTCGAGGAACAGAGCGTACGCATCTTCCGACTCAGCCCTTCCCGAGCAGCAGCCGGGCTTCGCCGACCGTGATGACGGACCCGGTCACCAGCACACCGCCGCCCGCGAACTCGCCCTCCTCCTCGGCCAGCGTGATCGCGGCCTCCAGGGCGTCCGGCAGCCGCGGCTCGACCTGCACGCGCTCCTCACCGAACACCTCGACGGCGATCGCGGCGAGTTCGTCGGCGTCCATGGCGCGGTGGGAGGAGTTCTGCGTGACGACGATCTCGGCGAAGATGGGCTCGAAGGCCTCGAGCAGCCCACGGACGTTCTTGTCGCCGCTCGCGCCCACGACCCCGATCAGCCGGCTGAAGTCGAAGGCCTCCCCGATCGCCTCGGCGGTGACCCGCGCGCCGGCCGGGTTGTGGGCGGCGTCCAGCACGACGGTCGGCGACCGCCGTACGACCTCCATCCGCCCCGGCGAGGCGACGGAGGCGAAGGCCTTGCGGACGGTGTCGATGTCGAGCGGCTCGGCCCGGGCGGCGCCGACGCCGAAGAACGCCTCCACGGCGGCCAGGGCCACGGCGGCGTTGTGCGCCTGGTGCGCGCCGTGCAGCGGCAGATACACCTCCGGGTACTCACCGCCCAGCCCGCGCAGGGTGACCAGCTGTCCGCCGACGGCGACCTGACGCGACACGACCCCGAACTCGAGCCCCTCGCGGGCCACCGTGGCGTCGACCTCGACGGCCTTCTTCAGCAGCACCTGCGCCGCGTCCACCGGCTGCTGGGCCATGATCACGGTGGCGTCCTGCTTGACGATGCCGGCCTTCTCGGCGGCGATCTCGCCGGGGGTCTCGCCGAGCCGGTCGGTGTGGTCGAGGTCTATGGGGGTCACGACGGCGACGTCACCGTCGATGACGTTGGTCGCGTCCCAGGAGCCGCCCATGCCCACTTCCACGACGGCGACGTCGACAGGCGCGTCCGCGAAGGCCGCGTACGCCATGCCCGTGAGCACCTCGAAGAAGGACAGGCGGTACTCCTGCGAGGCGTCGACCATCTCGACGTACGGCTTGATGTCGTTGTACGTCTCGATGAACCGCTCGGCGGAGATCGGGGCGCCGTCGAGGCTGATCCGCTCGGTGATCGACTGGACGTGCGGGGAGGTGTAGCGGCCGGTGCGGAGCTCGAAGGCGCCGAGGAGGGCCTCGATCATGCGGGCCGTCGACGTCTTGCCGTTGGTGCCGGTGATGTGGATGGAGGGGTACGAGCGCTGCGGCTCGCCCAGGACGTCCATGAGCGCGGCGATGCGGGCGACCGAGGGCTCCAGCTTGGTCTCGCCCCAGCGGGTGGCGAGCTCCGCCTCGACCTCGCGCAGGGCCTTGTCGACCTCGGGGTCCTCGGGGCGCGCGGGTACGTCTGCGCTGGGCGGGCCGCCCTGGGTGCGCAGGGTTCGGCTGCCGGCCTCGATGACCGCGAGATCGGGGTCGCGGTCGGTTTCTGCCGCGATGATCTCTTCGAAGGGGTCGAGGGGGTCGGGCTCGTTCTGGTCGCTCACGGGGCCAGTCTACGGAGGGGGACTGACACAGTGCCCAAGGAGTGGGGGTGCCTGGTGTCGTAGGGCGGCTGACGGCTGTCTGTGGCTGGTCGCGCCCACGCGGCGGAGCCGCACATCGACACAGCCCCGCGCCCCTGGGGACGTCAGAGCCCCCGGCGCCTACCCAGCACCGAGGGCCCTGACAGCCGAACAAAACGCCTACGCCTGCGGCAGCCTCTCCAGCTGCGCAGCAATCCGCGCGATGTCCTCCTCCGCCTTCGCCAGGCGGCCGCGGATCTTCTCCACCACCTGGTCCGGCGCCTTCGCCAGGAACGCCTCGTTGCCGAGCTTGGCCGTGGCCTGGGCCTTCTCCTTCTCGGCCGCCGCCAGGTCCTTCGCGAGGCGCTTGCGCTCGGCCCCGACGTCGATCGCGCCCGAGAGGTCCAGCGCGACCTCCGCGCCCGCCACCGGCAGCGTCGCCGTGGCCGTGAAGGCATCGCCCTCCGGCTGCAGGCGCAGCAGCTGGCGGATGGCCGGCTCGTGCGGGGCGAGTGCGGTGCCGTCGAGGGTCAGGCGGGCCGGGACACGCTGGCCCGGCTGCAGGCCCTGGTCGGCGCGGAAGCGACGGACCTCGGTGATGACCTGCTGGAGCGTCGCGATCTCCTGCTCGGCCGCCGCGTCACGAAAGCCACTGTCCTTCGGCCACTCGGCGATGACCACCGACTCGCCGCCCGTGAGCGTGGTCCAGAGGGTCTCCGTGACGAACGGGACCACCGGGTGCAGCAGCTTCAGCGTGACGTCCAGGACCTCGCCGAGGACGCGCTTGGAGACCTCGGCCGCCTCGCCGCCCGCGGCGAACGTCGTCTTCGACAGCTCGACGTACCAGTCGAAGACCTCGTCCCACGCGAAGTGGAAGAGCGCGTCGGACAGCTTGGCGAACTGGAAGTCCTCGTAGAACGCGTCGACTTCGGCGACGACCGAGTTCAGGCGGGAGAGGATCCAGCGGTCGGTGGAGGACATCGCCGACGGGTCCGGCAGGGGCCCGTCCACCGTCGCGCCGTTCATCAGCGCGAAGCGGGTCGCGTTCCAGATCTTGTTGGCGAAGTTACGGGAGCCCTGGACCCAGTCCTCGCCGATCGGGACGTCGACGCCCGGGTTGGCGCCGCGGGCGAGGGTGAAGCGGAGCGCGTCGCTGCCGTACTTGTCCATCCAGTCCAGCGGGTTGACCGCGTTGCCGAAGGACTTCGACATCTTCTTGCCGAACTGGTCGCGGACCATGCCGTGCAGGGCGATGGTGTGGAACGGCGGGGTGCCGTCCATCGCGTACAGGCCGAACATCATCATCCGGGCGACCCAGAAGAAGAGGATGTCGTAGCCGGTGACCAGGACGGAGTTCGGGTAGAACTTCGCGAGCGACTCGGTCTGTTCGGGCCAGCCCAGGGTGGAGAAGGGCCACAGGCCCGAGGAGAACCAGGTGTCGAGGACGTCGGTGTCCTGACGCCAGCCCTCGCCGCTCGGCGGCTCCTCGTCGGGGCCGACGCAGACGACTTCACCGTTCGGGCCGTACCAGACCGGAATCCGATGCCCCCACCACAACTGCCGCGAGATGCACCAGTCGTGGAGGTTGTCGACCCAGTCGAAGTAGCGCTTCTCCATCTCCTGCGGATGGATCTTGACCCGGCCGTCACGGACCGCGTCACCGGCGGCCTTCGCGAGCGGACCGACCTTGACCCACCACTGCATGGACAGGCGCGGCTCGATGGTGGTCTTGCAGCGCGAGCAGTGGCCGACCGAGTGGACGTACGGCCGCTTCTCCGCGACGATCCGGCCCTCGGCACGCAGCGCACCGACGATGGCCGAGCGGGCCTCCAGGCGGTCCAGACCCTGGAACGGGCCGTGGGCCGTGATGACCGCGTGCTCGTCCATGATGGTCAGGGACGGCAGGTCGTGACGCTGGCCGATCTCGAAGTCGTTCGGGTCGTGCGCCGGGGTCACCTTGACGGCGCCCGTGCCGAACTCGGGGTCGACGTGCTCGTCGGCGACGACCGGGATACGGCGGCCGGTGAGCGGCAGCTCGATGTCACGGCCGACGAGGTGGCGGTAGCGCTCGTCCTCGGGGTGGACGGCGACGGCGGTGTCACCGAGCATCGTCTCGGCACGGGTCGTGGCGACGACGATGGAGTCGTCCCCTTCCCCATACCGGATGGAGACGAGCTCGCCGTCGTCGTCCTGGTACTCGACCTCGATGTCGGAGATGGCGGTCAGACACCGGGGGCACCAGTTGATGATGCGCTCGGCGCGGTAGATCAGCTCGTCGTCGTAGAGCCGCTTGAAGATGGTCTGAACGGCCTGCGAAAGCCCTTCATCCATGGTGAAGCGCTCACGCGACCAGGCGACGCCATCACCCAGGCGCCGCATCTGCCCGCTGATCTGCCCGCCGGACTCGGCCTTCCACTGCCAGACCCGCTCGACGAACGCCTCACGGCCGAGGTCGTGCCGGGACTTGCCGTCCTTGCCGAGCTCCCGCTCGACGACGTTCTGCGTGGCGATACCGGCGTGGTCCATGCCGGGCTGCCACAGCGTCTCGTGGCCCTGCATGCGCTTGCGGCGCGTGAGGGCGTCGATGAGGGTGTGCTCGAAGGCGTGCCCGAGGTGCAGGCTGCCGGTGACGTTCGGCGGCGGGATGACGATGGTGTACGGCGGCTTGTCGCTCTTCTCGTCCGCCTCGAAGTAACCCCGCTCTACCCAGCGCTCGTACAGCGGCCCCTCTACGTCGGCCGGCGCGTACTGGGTCGGCAGTTCGGTGTCGGGCGCTGGTGGCTGCTGCTGAGCGTTCTCGGTCACGGGCTCAGTTTAGAGGTGTCCCGGGCGTGTCCCGAAACGCGTTTGTTCTGTAACGGTGGGCACCCCGATGCCGTGCGTCCCCTGTGTTTGCGCCAGGATGTCGTGAACGCATAAGCATCTGGAGGGGAACCCAGAAATGAGCTACAACCAGCCGGGCCCGTACGGCGGGCAGCCCCAGCAGCCCGGTCCGTACGGCCAGCCGGGTCCGTACGGCCAGCAGCCGCAGGCGCCCCAGCCCGGCTACGGCTACCCCCAGCAGGCCCCTCCGGCCCAGCCCCAGCCCGGCTACGGCTACCCGCAGCAGCCCCCGCAGGGCGTCCCGCCCCAGCAGCCGTACGGCCAGCAGCCCGGCTACGGCCAGCAGCCGCCGTACGGCCAGGCCCCGTACGGGGTGCCGCAGCCGCCGGCGCCGGGGGGTGGCGGCAAGAAGACCGGCCTGATCATCGGCGCGGTGGCCGTCGTGGCCGCGATCGCGGTCGGTGCGTACTTCGCGCTCGGCGGCAGCCGCGGCGGCGGCGCGGGCAACCTCGAGGACGACGGGGCGCACAAGCTGGAGACGCCGGCGACGGTGCTCAGCGAGTACAAGCGGGTCGGCGAAGGCAACCAGGTCAGCGACTCCGACACCGCGAAGGACATGGAGAAGAGCGGCGTCAAGAGCGGTACGGTCGTCGTCGGGCAGTGGTCCACTGCCGACTTCAGTGGTTACGACCCGCAGGACCCCTCCACGATTCCTGACACCTCCGAGCTGCTGGCCGCGAAGGGCATCACGATGGTGGGCGGTTACGGCGAGATCGCCGACCCTGAGTCCACCCTGGACAAGTTCTTCGCTTCCATCCAGAAGCAGATCGAGGAGAGCTCCTCAAGTGACTCCAACAGCTTCCAGAATGCGGAGCTGGTCGGCGAGCCCGAGGAGGTCGAGATCGACGGCACGGTCGCCAAGTGTCAGTCGACCAAGGGCACCAACGCGCTTACCAAGAAGGAGTCGACGAACTGGTTCTGCGCCTGGGCCGACTACAGCACGGTCGCCATGGTCTCGCCCGGCGACAACACCGGCACGGGTGTCGGCAAGGACACCACGATCGACCTCACCACCAAGCTGCGCGCGGAAGTCCGCGAAAAGGCCTGACGCCGTACGCCTCAACCACGAAGGGGCCCCGGTCGCTCGACCGGGGCCCCTTCGTACGTCTGGGGTACGGCTACGCCGTCTTCTGCTCCCCCGACCCCCGCCCCCGCGCATCCCGCGGAATCAGCGTCGGGTTCACGTTCGAGTGGACGACGTCGGCCGTGATGACGACCCGGGCGACGTCCTTCCGCGAAGGCACCTCGTACATCACGGACATCAGGACCTCTTCCATGATGGCGCGCAGGCCTCGCGCGCCCGTCTGGCGGAGGATGGCCTGGTCGGCGATGGCCTCCAGGGCCTCGCGCTCGAAGTCGAGTTCCACGCCGTCGAGTTCGAAGAGGCGCTGGTACTGCTTCACCAGTGCGTTGCGGGGCTCGACCAGGATCTGGAGGAGGGCCTCGCGGTCGAGGTTGTGGACCGAGGTGATGACGGGCAGGCGGCCGATGAACTCGGGGATCATGCCGAACTTGACCAGGTCCTCGGGCATGACGTCCTCGAACTGGTCCTTGGCCTCCAGTTCGCGCTTGGAGCGGATCGTCGCGCCGAAGCCGATGCCCTTGGCGCCGGCCCGGGACTCGATGATCTTCTCCAGGCCCGCGAAAGCGCCGCCCACGATGAACAGGACGTTCGTCGTGTCGATCTGGATGAACTCCTGGTGCGGGTGCTTACGCCCGCCCTGCGGCGGGACCGAGGCCGTTGTGCCCTCGAGGATCTTGAGCAGGGCCTGCTGGACGCCCTCGCCGCTCACGTCGCGTGTGATCGACGGGTTCTCACTCTTGCGCGCGACCTTGTCGATCTCGTCGATGTAGATGATCCCGGTCTCGGCCTTCTTGACGTCGTAGTCGGCCGCCTGGATCAGCTTCAGCAGGATGTTCTCGACGTCCTCGCCGACGTACCCCGCCTCCGTCAGCGCCGTCGCGTCGGCGATGGCGAACGGGACGTTCAGCATGCGGGCCAGGGTCTGGGCGAGCAGCGTCTTGCCGGAGCCCGTCGGGCCCAGGAGCAGGATGTTGGACTTCGCCAACTCGATGGCGTCGTCGCGGCCTTGGGCGCCGCCGTTCTCGCCGGCCTGGACGCGCTTGTAGTGGTTGTAGACGGCGACGGAGAGCGCCTTCTTGGCTGCTTCCTGGCCGACCACGTAGCCCTCGAGGAACTCGTAGATCTCGCGCGGCTTGGGGAGCTCCTCCCAGCGGACCTCACTGGTCTCCGCGAGCTCTTCCTCGATGATCTCGTTGCAGAGATCGATGCACTCGTCGCAGATGTACACACCAGGGCCTGCGATGAGCTTCTTGACCTGCTTCTGGCTCTTGCCGCAGAACGAGCACTTGAGCAGATCGCCGCCGTCACCGATGCGTGCCACGGTGTGCTTCCCCTTCGCCTGGGAGACGACTGGACGTTTCGAATCCAGCGGCTCCTGGTGCTGCCTTATGTCCGACGGTACCTTGCCTGGCCCCCCGTTCGGGCCCCCCTTGGCGCGGTTCACTTTGACGTGCACCGTCCCAAACCGTGCCAAGGGGCAGCAGACAATACCGGGTCCGCGTCAGCGAACCTCGGCGTTGTTCATCTTTCGCGTGGAGATGATCTGGTCGATCAGCCCGTACGTCAGCGCGTCCTCGGCCGTGAGGATCTTGTCGCGCTCGATGTCCTCGCGGATCTTCTCGATCGGCGTGGTGGAGTGCTTGGCCAGCATCTCCTCCAGCTGCGAGCGCATCCGCAGGATCTCGTTGGCGGCGATCTCCAGGTCGGAGACCTGGCCGCGGCCCGTCTCGCTGTACGGCTGGTGGATCAGCACACGGGCGTTCGGCAGCGCCATGCGCTTGCCGGGCGTACCGGCGGCCAGCAGGACGGCGGCGGCGGAGGCCGCCTGGCCCATGCAGACCGTCTGGATGTCCGGCTTCACGAACTGCATCGTGTCGTAGATGGCCGTGAGCGCGGTGAAGGAGCCGCCGGGGCTGTTGATGTAGACCGAGATGTCCCGGTCGGGGTCCATCGACTCCAGGCACAGCAGCTGCGCCATGACGTCGTTGGCGGAGGCGTCGTCGATCTGCACGCCGAGGAAGATCACGCGCTCCTCGAAGAGCTTCGCGTACGGGTCGTACTCGCGGATGCCCTGCGAGGTGCGCTCGACGAAGCGGGGGATCACGTAGCGGGACTCGGCGACGGGGCCCGCGTACTCGGCGCGCGTGCGGTCGTACAGGCCGCTGCCGGGGAAGTCGTTCACTGTCTGTCTCCTAGGGGCTCAGGCGGTCGGCTGGGGGCGCTGTGGGGCCTCAGGCCCCGGTGCCGCCGCCGCCCGGCATACCGGCGGCCGTGGGCATGATGTCGTCGATCAGGCCGTACTCCTTGGCCTCGATCGGGTCGAACCAGCGGTCGCGGTCCGAGTCGCGGGTGATCTGCTCGACCGACTGGCCGGTGTGGAAGGCGGTCAGCTCGGCCATGCGCTTCTTGGTGTGCAGCAGCCGCTCCGCGTGGATCTTGATGTCCGAGGCGGAACCCGCGAGGCCCGCGGAGGGCTGGTGGATCAGGATCTCGGCGTTGGGCAGCGCGAAGCGCTTGCCGGGGGTGCCGGCGCTGAGCAGGAACTGCCCCATCGAGGCCGCCATGCCCATGGCGATGGTCACCACGTCGTTCTTGATGTACTGCATGGTGTCGTAGATCGCCATGCCGGCCGTGATCGAGCCGCCGGGGCTGTTGATGTAGAGGTAGATGTCCTTGTCCGGGTCGGCGGCAAGGAGCAGCAGCTGTGCGGTGATCCGGTTCGCGATGTCGTCGTCGACCGGCTGGCCGAGGAAGATGATCCGCTCGTTGAGCAGCCGGTTGTAGACATGGTCGCCGAGGCCACCGCCGATGGAAGGCTCGCCGGCGGCGGAGGGCATCAGATTCGTCACGTATCCACCTGCTCGTCTTACGACGGCGCCGGGCCGTCTTACGTCTTCTGCGGGCAACGGGGGCTCCCCTGCCCTCATACTCATGGACCCTAACGCGGTGGCTGGGCAGTGCCATCCCGGTTCCGTGAGTGTTCGCCGGGGGCGTAGCGCCGTGGGGCGTCGGTTCGCCGGCGGGCGCGGGTCCGTCGTGGCCGTTCGCGCAGTTCCCCGCGCCCCTGGCGGCGCGGCACAGCCGTACGCGAGAAGGGCCCCGGAGACTGTGCGTCCCCAGGGCCCTTCCTACGAGCTGTACGGCCTAGACGGCACCGTGGGCTCAGCCCTCGGCCTTCTCCTCGTCGGCGGCGTCGGCGGTGCCCTCGGCGGCCTCCACCGTCTCCGTGGCCTGCTCGACCTCGTCCTCGTCGTCCAGGTCGATGATCTCGCCGTTGGTGTCCTTGACCACGGCCTTCTCGACCACGACGGCCAGGGCCTTGCCGCGGGCGACCTCGCCGACCAGGAGCGGAACCTGGCCGCCCTCGACGACCGCCTGGGCGAACTGGTCGGGGGACATGCCGGAGGAAGCAGCGCGGCGCATGAGGTGCTCGGTGAGCTCCTCCTGGTTGACGTTCAGCTTCTCCTGCTTGACGAGCTCGTCGAGCACGAACTGGGTCTTGATGCCCTTGACCGCGGCCTCGCGGGTCTCGGTCTCGAACTCCTCGGCGCTCTTGCCCTGGATCTCCAGGTACTTGTCGAGGGTGAGGCCCATCTGGCCGAGCTGGTGGTGCTCGAGGTTGTGCTTACGGGTGTTGATCTCGTCCTCGAGCAGCTTCTCGGGGACGGGCACCTCGACGAGCTCCAGCAGCTTCTCCAGGACGCGCTCCTGGGCCTGCGTGGCCTGGTCGTACTGCTTCATGTTCTCCAGGCGCTTGCGGCTGTCGGCCTTGAGCTCCTCGAGGGTGTCGAACTCGGACGCGAGCTGCGCGAAGTCGTCGTCCAGCTCGGGCAGTTCGCGGGCGGCGACCTGGGTGACCTTGACGGTGACCTCGGCCTCCTTGCCGGCCGCCGAGCCGCCCTTGAGCTCGGAGGTGAAGGTGGCCTCGCCACCGGCCTCCAGGCCCTTCACGGCGTCGTCGATGCCGTCCAGCAGCTCGCCGGAGCCGATCGTGTAGGAGACGCCGTTCGCGACGCCGTCCTCGAGGACCTCGCCGTCGACCTTGGCCTCGAGGTCGATCGTGACGACGTCGCCGTCCTCGGCGGCACGCTCCACCGGGGAGGTGGAGGCGAAGCGCTCGCGGAGCTGCTCGACCGACTTCTCGACGTCCTCGTCGGTGACCTCGACGGCGTCGACCTCGACCTCGATGCCGGAGTAGTCCGGGATCTCGATGGCCGGGCGGACGTCGACCTCGGCGGTGAAGTTCAGCGTCTCGCCGTCCTTCAGCTCGGTGATGTCGACCTCGGGCTGGCCCAGGACGTTGAGCTCGGCCTCGTTGACCGCCTCGGTGTAGAACTTCGGAAGCGCGTCGTTGACCGCCTCCTCCAGGACCGCACCGCGGCCGAACCGCTGGTCGATGACGCGGGCCGGGATCTTGCCCTTGCGGAAGCCCTTCACCGTGACCTGCTGGTTGATCTTCTTGTACGCCGCGTCGAGGCTGTCCTTGAGCTCCTCGAAGGGCACCTCGACAGTGAGCCGAACCCGGGTCGGGTTCAGGGTCTCCACGGCGCTCTTCACGGTTCGGTCTCCTTGTGGCTGACTTCTTGGGTTCTGCCGGAGCCAGACTGGTCCGGCGGATTCGCCGCCCGGAGGACTTCGTGACTTCGTACGGAGAGACACACGGGCGTGCAGCTTGCATAGTAACGGCAGCGGCGACACGCCCCAAAGGCGATCACTCGACGCGATCACACGAGGTCGTCGCGCATGTGGCCGGTGTCGACCGGTCGTCGTGGTCGGGGTGGCGGGATTTGAACCCACGGCCTTCCGCTCCCAAAGCGGACGCGCTACCAAGCTGCGCCACACCCCGTGCTGGTGCGACACGTAGGGTACATGCCCGCAGGCAGTGGGGCCGCCGCATTTCTCCGGCACCGGCCGAAGGGCGGCGCGTGCGGCAATCGGGTGTGCGTCGAGGGGGCCCGACCCGCTACGATGCCTGCAGTGCCGCGGTCACCTGACCTGCGGCGCGTCCTGTGCGGGCGTAGCTCAATGGTAGAGCCCTAGTCTTCCAAACTAGCTACGCGGGTTCGATTCCCGTCGCCCGCTCTGTACGGCCGAGGGCCCGGTTCTGCGGAACCGGGCCCTTCGCATGCTCCTCGGCGCATGTTCCTCGGCGCATGTGCCGCGGCTAGAGATTGCGCGCGTCCACCGAGTAGACGGAGCGCACGCCGTAGAGGACGTAGAGGGCGTCGCCGGAGCGGGTGATGGGTACGCCGTTGCCGGTGACGGCGAGGCCGCCCGGGCCGGGGCGGGCGTCGCGTTCCGTGCCGGTGGTGCGGTCCAGGGCGGCCAGGCGGCCGCCGGGCGAGGCGATGAAGACGTGTCCCCCGAAGGCGAGCGGAGGGCCGGGGCTCTCGACGGAGGTGCGGGAGTCCCACAGGCGGCGGCCGGTGCGGGGATCCACCGCCTGGACGCGTCCGCTGGGGCCGGCGAAGAAGACCGTGCCGTCGCTGACGGTGCCGGTGCTGTCGCCGGACACGGGGTGGGTCAGGCGCACGGTGCGCTTGGTGTGGTCGGTGACGTCGATCGTGGTGAGGGTGCGGTAGTTCTCGGTGCCGTCGTCGATGAACAGCAGGCGGCCGTCGGCCTGCCCCACCAGCGTCAGCGAGCCGGACACGCCGACCGTCCAGCGAGGCGCGCCGGTGGCGGGGTCGATACGGATGACCCTGGCCTTCCCGCCCCCGGCGTCGGAGCACAGGAGGTAGCCGTTCCCGCCGACGGCGCGCAGGTCGCACATGTCGGCGTCGGGCATCGGGCGCCGCCAGAGCGGCTTGCCCGTGCCGGCGCCGAGGAGGGTGTACGACGACGACTTGACCTGGTCCAGGGCCAGAACTCCCTGCGGCACGACGCCGGCATTCGCCTGGCCGCCGCCCCTGCCGGTGCTGGGGGCGCCCACATCGGCGCCGCGCCACACGCGCCGGGACCAGACGACGGAGCCGGTGCGGGCGTCGAGGGCCTGCACCGAGTAGTCGGAGAGCGTGGAGTCGGCGTTGTCCTTGTCCGGGACCTCGTTGTTCTCGTAGACGTAGACGCGGCCCCCCTTCGTGCCGAGCACCTCACCGTCGGAGTTGCCCGTGTCGTCCGGGGTGGGATCCACGGGGAGGCTCCAGGCGACCTTGCCGGTGGCGAGCTCGAAGCGTGCCGCCTTGACGTCGTCGCCCGCGCAGACGAGGCCGCCGCCCGCGACGGCGCAGTTCGTGAAGGAGCCTCCGGCGAGGCCGTCGGGATTGTCGGTGTCCTTGGCCTGCCAGGCGTGCCAGCCGGCGGGGAGGTCTCGCTCGACCGGGGTCGGCTCGGCGTTGACCGCGACGACGGTCACGGTGGTCGCGGTGGCCAGCAGCAGGGCGCTCACCGCGGAGGCGATCAGCAGCCGTCGGCGGCGTCGGCGGGGCCTGGGCGGCTCGTCGGCGGCGGTTCTGTCCTCGGGTTCGGGGCGCGGGTCGGGCAGGCGGCCGTCGCGCAGGAGGGTGAGGAGTTCCCCTGTGGTGGGGCGGGACTTGGGGTGCTTTTCCAGGCAGAGCTGGATGAAAGGGAGCAACTCGTCCGGTACGCCATCGAGTTCCGCGTCGCCGTCGACGACCCGTACGGCCGTCTCGTAGGGGCTCGGACTGTCGAACGGGCCGTGGCCGGTGGCGGCGTACGCGAGGACGGAGCCGAGGGAGAAGACGTCGGCGGCCGGGCCCACGTCCTGCGGGGAGGAGAACTGCTCGGGGGACATGAAGGGCGGGGTGCCCATCACGCGGCCGGTCTGGGTGAGGACGTCGGACGGCGCGAACTCGGCGGCGCGGGAGATACCGAAGTCGATGACACGGGGGCCGTCCTCGGCGAGCATCACATTGGCCGGTTTCAGGTCCCGGTGGACCATGCCGGCGCGGTGGATGTCGCGCAGCGCCTCGGCCAGACCGGCGGCGAGTTCGCGCAACTTCGGCAGTGGGAGGGGGCCGTGGCGGCGGACGTGGGTGCCGAGGTCCTCGCCGGGGATGTAGAGCGTGGCCATCCAGGGGCGCGGCGCGTCGGCGTCCGCGTCCACGACGGGGGCGGTGAAGGCGCCGCTGACCTGGCGGGCGGCGGCCACCTCGCGGCGGAAGCGGGTGCGGAACTCGTCGTCGTCGGCGTACTGCGCGTGGACGACCTTGAGGGCCAGGCGGCGGCCGGAGGCGGAGCGGGCCAGGTAGACCACGCCCATACCGCCGGAGCCGAGGCGGTCCTCGATGCGGTAGCCGCCCACCTCCGCCGGGTCCGTCTCGCGCAGCGCCATCCCGTACGTTCCCCCGTTCCGGACCGTTCGACGATCACGAACGAGGGTATCCGTACCCTTCCGGGCCGCCCGACGGGCCCTAGAACTGGATGGAGTTGATGGTTTCGGCTATCGAGTTGAGGAACCGCTGGATGTCGTCGGCCATGCCGGTCGAGGCGAGGAAGAAGCCGAACAGCACGGCGACGACGGCAGGGCCGGCCTTCAGGGATCCGCCACGGATCAGCACCACCAAGATGATCGCCAACAGCAGTACCACTGACAGCGAAATGGCCACAACAGATCACACCCTCGGTCGGTCCGCTCTCCCGGCCCGGGGACGCGACCCCGCGCACCCCCGCCAGAACCATCGTGCCACCAACCGGGCCCCGCTATGCGGCACGTGACGTTTCGTTCGCCACACCTGTGCCGGATCTGTGCGGGTCCGTTGCGCGCACGGACCTCTCCCGTTGTGCCCGTACGGCTTTTCGACCGGACACCCGCACAGGGAATTCGACGGGATCGTTTCCATTGCCACACAACGTGTTCGCAGGCATTTCGAATTCTTGGCATTCCGATCATTGGACCGGAGTCATCACGCGGACATCTCCTGACCATATGCACCTTTTAGTCAGGATGAATCAGGACAAGGAGGGCGACCAACAGGTGTCCGACAGGTGCATGTTCGTTGTACACGCGTCGTCAAGCGCAATAACCACGAATGACCTCGGGGGTTTTACGAAATCACACAGGCAACGCTAGGGTGCCTCAGATGTTCCACGCTGCCTCGTCCCCCGCATGCGCAGCGAGGTCCTGGATCGGCTCCCCCGGCTTCCGGTGGGAGGGTCTGTGACGAACTCGCTGCGACCGCACGGCCACAACAGAGCGCCACTCCCCCCGGCACAGTCGTCGGCGGACGGAGTGCCGAGTCCGCGCTCGCCGCAGAAGCAGAACCAGAACCAGCAGGCTCAGGCGAACAGCAGAGCCGCGTCCAGCGGTGCCAAGCAGCGCGACGCGTTCTTCGACAACGCCAAGTACCTGGCGATCGTTCTCGTCGCCATAGGCCACGCCTGGGAGCCGATCAAGGGCGACAGCCGGATCCTGGAGGCCGTGTACACCGTCGTGTACACCTTCCACATGCCGGCGTTCATCATCATCTCCGGCTTCTTCTCGCGCAGTTTCGACGCCAGCCCCAGCCGGCTGAAGCGGCTGATCACCGGCGTCGCCGTGCCGTACATCGTGTTCGAGACGGCGTATCCGCTCTTCAAGCGCTGGATCGACGAGGACCCGGGCCAGGACATCAGCCTCCTGGACCCGTGGTACCTGACCTGGTTCCTGTGCGCGCTGTTCATCTGGCGGATGACCACCCCCATCTGGAAGATGGTCCGCTGGCCGCTGCCGCTCGCGCTCGGCCTCGCCATGGCGGCGACGGTCACCCCCGAGATCGGCGACGACCTGGACCTGCAGCGGGTCCTGCAGTTCCTGCCGTACTTCGTGCTGGGCCTGATCATGAAGCCCGAGCACTTCCACATGGTGCGCACGCGCACGGTGCGGATCCTGTCGGTGCCGGTGGGCGCGGTCGCGCTGGCCTTCGGCTGGTGGGCGGTGCCGCGGATGAACACCGCGTGGTTCTACCACCGTGACGCCGCGCAGGAACTGCACGCGCCGTGGTGGAGCGGGCCGGTCATGGTGCTGGCGATGTTCGGCTGCTCGCTGCTGCTGACGGCGTGCTTCTTCGCGTGGGTGCCGCGCCGGCACATGTGGTTCACGGCGCTCGGCGCGGGGACGCTGTACGGCTATCTGCTGCACGGCTTCTTCGTGAAGGCCGGGGACTACCAGGGCTGGTTCGAGGCCGCCTGGCTGCACCGCCCGCTCGGCGAGATCTTCGTCACCGTGTGTGCGGCGATCGGTGTCACGCTGCTGTGCACCAAGCCGGTGCAGCGGATGTTCCGGTTCGCGATGGAGCCCAAGATGGACTGGGCGTTCAAGCGGGACGCCGCGGAAGTGGCCCGGGAGCGCGAGAAGCGCGAGGGCGCGGCCGCGCGCGAGAAGGTCAACGCCTGACCCAGGACATCTCTGAACAATCAGGACGACCTGAGACCGAGAAGTGCGCGCATCCGCGCGTACTTCTCGGTCAGTCGTTTCCGGGTCTCCTCGTCGAGGACCGCGAGGCGGGCCGGGTCCGCGTTGTGCGCCAGGTCCGCCTCCTTCACCAGGAGCGCGCCGTCGGTGGCGAGGATGCGCGCCGCGTACGCCTCGGGAGGCTCCCCGGGCCGCTTGGTGACCGCGCGGACGACGTCCTTCGTACGACGGCTCAGCGCGGCCTCCGCCAGCCACTGCTCGGTCAGCGCGTCGTCCTCGACGGCGTCGTGCAGCCATGCCGCGGCGATCTGGTCGTCGTCGCCGCCACGCGCGCGTACGCCCTCGGCGACGGCCCTCAGGTGCTCGGCGTAGGGCCGTCCGGCCTTGTCGGTCTGGCGCGCGTGGGCGGCGCGGGCGATGGCCTCCACCTCGGCCAGGGACAGCCTCTGCTGCGGTGTCTCGGTCACCCCTCCAGTGTCGCGGCTCAGCGCGCCGCCGTGGCCGTCGGGCCCTCTCGGCAGATCAGGAGCAGGGCCCTGTCGTCGTTGACGTCCTTCGCCACCGCCTCGATGAGGTGCCAGGCGGCGCCGTGGAAGCCGCCGGCGACGTAGCGGTCGGCCTCGCCGGTGAGGCGGTCTATGCCCTCGACGATGTCGCGGTCGGACGTTTCGACCAGGCCGTCCGTGAAGAGCATCAGCACGTCGCCCGGGCGGAGAGAGCCCTTGACCGGGTCGAACTGGGCGCCGTCGTAGACGCCGAGCAGCGGGCCTTCTGCCGCTTTTTCCTCCCAGCGACCGGTGCCCGCGCTCAGTTGCAGGCCCGGTGGGTGGCCCGCCGAGTACAGCTCGTAGTCGCCCGAGTCCAGGTCCAGGACCAGGTGGATCGAGGTCGCGAAGCCCTCGTCCCAGTCCTGGCGGAGGAGATAGCCGTTCGCCGCCGGGAGGAACGCGTGCGGGGGCAGGCTGCCCAGGAGGCCGCCGAACGCGCCCGACAGCAGCAACGCCCGTGAGCCCGCGTCCATGCCCTTGCCGGACACGTCCGTCAGGACGACCTCCAGTGTGCGGCCGCCGTTCGTGCGGGCCGCGACGACGAAGTCGCCGGAGAACGACTGGCCGCCCGCCGGGCGCAGCGCCATCTCGCGATGCCAACCGTGCGGCAGGCTCGGCAGCTTGCTCTGCACGCGGATGCGTTCACGCAGGTCGAAGAGCATCGTGCCGCCGCGCCGCCAGGGCACGCCGACGCGGCTGCGGAACTGCGCGATCAACAGGCCGAAGAAGCCGCAGGCCGCGACGACGAGGACCACGCCCGGGGTCACGCGGGACGGGCCCTCGGTGTACGGGCCCAGCTGCACCGACTCCACGATCAGTGCCGTCGCCGCCGCCGCGTACAGGCCCAGCAGGCTCGCCGGGCGCAGCAGCAGCCCGCCCGCCACGATCGGCAGGACCAGCGCGGCCGGGGAGAACCACACCGGGTTGGCCATCGTCAGGGCGCAGATCAGCGGCACGGTCAGGAGCAGGCCGGCCAGCGCGATCCAGTCCGAGCCGTCGCCGCGGAAGTAGTCCACCGCGCTTCTGCGCACGCCGACGCGGGCCCGGTGCCACTGCATCTTCAACCGGGCCGCGAACGTCTCGGCCGCCGTGCGCCGCTCTCGTCCTGCTGCCATTAGTTCGGGACCCTATCCATCGGACCCGCTGCTTGGCACGGGAGGTCCCACTTGTCCCCCGTCCGAGGTTCAACTTCACAGTGAACTTCACGGAAAGCGGTCTCGCCGCCGTCAACGAGAAATTCCCTCGCTCGTCCCGCAATGCCCTGGTACGCATGGTTCATGGCGAATGAGAGTGCGAGCCACCTCGGTCAACCCGGTCAGCCCGGTCAGCCAGGCCGTCCGGAGCTGCGGGTGCTTCGGCAGGACGAGTGGGACATCTGGTACGACACCCTGATCCGCGCCTTCGGCGGGGTGCCGGAGGCGGCCGAGGAGCGGGAGTTGTGGGACTCGCTCACCGAGCTCGACCGCTCCCTCGGCGCCTGGGACGGGGACGCGTGCGTGGGAACGGCCGGGGCCTTCAGCTTCCGGCTGACCGTGCCCGGCGGTGCCTCCGTGCCCGCCGCGGGCGTCACGATGGTCAGCGTGGCCGCCACGCACCGCCGGCGCGGCGTCCTGACCTCGATGATGCGGCGGCAGCTGGACGATGTGCGCGAATGGGGCTGGCCGCTCGCCGTACTGACCGCCTCCGAGCCGGAGATCTACGGCCGGTTCGGGTACGGCGTCGGCACCTTCAGTGTGAACACCGAGATCGACACGACCCTCGTCCGGCTGTCCGTGCCGCCCGGCACCGATGACGTACGTGTGCGGTACGCCGTACCCGCCGACGTCCTCGACGCGTGCGAGGCCGTGTACGCACGCAAGGTGTCCGGCCGGCCGGGGATGCTCGCGCGGCTGCCCGGCTGGGAGCGGCTCGGGCTGCTCGACCCGGAGAGCGAGCGGGAGGGCGCCTCGCCGCTGCAGTGCGTGCTGGCGGAGCGGGACGGGGAGGTGGTCGGGTACGCGCGCTTCCACGTCAAGCCGGACTGGGATGCCAGTGGCCCCAAGGGCACTGTGCGTCTGCGGGACGCGCAGGCCCTCGATCCGGCGGCGCAGGCCGCGCTGTGGCGGTTCCTTTTCGGCATCGACCTGACGTCGACCGTGCGGGCGTACGGGCGGCCCGTGGACGAGGCGTGGCAGTACCAGGTGTCCGACATCCGGCGGTGTGCGCTGCGGGTACGGGACTCGTTGCACGTACGGCTGGTGGACGTCGGGGCCGCGCTGGAGGCCCGGACCTATCAGGCGCCGGTGGATGTGGTGTTCGAGGTGGAGGACGCCTTCTGCCCCTGGAACTCGGGGCGTTGGCGGCTGTCCGGGGACGGCAAGGGTGCCTCGTGCGAGCGTACGACGGACGCGGCCGATCTCGCCCTGTCCGTACGGGAGTTGGGGGCGGCGTATCTCGGCGGCGTGAGCCTGGGGGCGCTGGGCGGTGCCGGGCGGGTGCGGGAGCTGCGGCAGGGGGCGCTCGCCGAGGCGTCGGTGGGGTTCGCGTCGGCCGTGGCGCCGTGGCTGCCGCACGGGTTCTGACGCACGGCGCCGGATCCCTCTACGGCGTCTGGCAGGCCGGGCACCAGAAGAGGTTGCGGGCGGCGAGGTCGGCGGTGCGGATCTCGCCGCCACAGATGTGGCAGGGGAGGTTGGCCCTGCGGTAGACGTACACCTCGCCGCCGTGGTCGTCGACGCGGGGTGGGCGGTCCATCGCCTCCGGGGTGTGTTCGGGGCGGACGGTGTCGATGCGGTTGTTGCGGACGCCTTCGTGCATCAGCTCGACGAGGTCGGTCCAGATCGCGTCCCACTGGGTGGGGGTGATGTCCTTGCCCGCGCGGTACGGGTCGATGCGGTGGCGGAAGAGGACCTCGGCGCGGTAGACGTTGCCGACGCCGGCGATGACCTTCTGGTCCATGAGCAGGGCGGCGATGGTCGTGCGGCTGCGGGAGATCCGGCGGTAGGCCAGGTGCGGGTCGGCGTCGTCGCGGAGGGGGTCGGGGCCGAGGCGGTCGTGTATCGCCTGTTTCTCGGTGGGGGTGATCAGGGCGCAGGTGGTGGGGCCGCGGAGGTCGACGTACGACGTGCTGTTCGCCAGGCGGAGGCGGACGGTGTCGGTGGGTGGGGGTGCGGGGGTGGCGCCGAAGGCGACCTTGCCGAAGAGGCCGAGGTGGATGTGGATCCAGTCGGCGTGCCGGAAGCCGAGGAAGAGGTGTTTGCCGTGGGCCTCGGTGTGGGTGAGTTCTGAGCCGTTGAGGAGTTCTGCGGCGTCCGAGAACTTGCCCTGGGGGCTGGTGACGTGGGGAGTCGTGCCGAGGAATGCGGCGGCGTAGTCCTGGGCCAGACGGTGGATGGTGTGGCCCTCGGGCACGGTGGCTCCTTGTTCGTGTGCGGGTGGGTGGGCGGCCGGTTTTTTTCGCCCCCGCCGCCCCTGCCCATTCCCATCCTGAAGGGCTCCGCCCCTTCGACCCCGCCAGGGGGCTCCGCCCCCTGGACCCCCGTCGGCCCTGAACGGGCCTCGTCCTCAAACGCCGGACGGGCTGAAAGACAGGGACCGGCGCCGAGAGGTGCGGGCCCCTGCGGGTGGGTGGGGGTTCGGGACGGTGGTGCCTTGTCCTCAAACTCCCCCGGAGGGGGCACCCCCAGACGGGCTGGATGATGCTGACCGGCGCTGAGAAGCGGCCGGGGCGTCGGTGGTTACTGCTGGGGGTGGTGGGGCGGGATCGGGGGGAGGTCGCCCGTTGTTTCGTAGTCGGCCAGCATGGTGATGCGGCGGGTGTGGCGGTCGTCGCCCGAGTACGGGGTGTTCAGGAAGACCTCGACGAACTTCGTCGCCTCCTCCTGCGTGTGCATGCGCGCACCCACCGCGACGACGTTGGCGTTGTTGTGCTGGCGGCCCAGCGCAGCCGTCTCCTCGCTCCAGGCCAGCGCCGCACGGACGCCCTTCACCTTGTTCGCGGCGATCTGCTCGCCGTTGCCGGAGCCGCCGATCACGATGCCGAGGGAGTCGGGGTCCGCGGCCGTCTTCTCCGCCGCGCGGAGGCAGAAGGGCGGGTAGTCGTCCTGGGCGTCGTAGATGTGGGGGCCGCAGTCGACCGGGTCGTGGCCCGCCGCCTTGAGCCACTCGACGAGGTGGTTCTTGAGTTCGAAGCCCGCATGGTCGGAGCCGAGATACACGCGCATGGAACGAGTGTGACACGGGTGTTTCGGGGCAGCAGCGCCGGGTGTCGATCGGGTTGATTGTGACGCAGGCTATAGAACCTCAAGGAAACCTCAAGTAACAATCCCGAATCAAAGGTTCCCGAATCCGTTCTCCTCCGATTCACTGGTCCGACTCGTACACCGCTCGTGCGACTCGTACACCGCTGGTACGGGAAAACCCCTCCCCAACGGCGCAAAGGAAATCCGTTCCATGACTTCGCAGCCGACCCAGAAGACGGCCGGACCGGCCGCAGGCGGCCACGGCCTACAGGCCGGGCTCAAGAACCGCCATCTGTCCATGATCGCCATCGGTGGTGTCATCGGCGCCGGCCTCTTCGTCGGGTCCAGCTCCGGTATCGCCACCGCAGGCCCCGGCATTCTGCTGTCCTACGCCCTCGTCGGCACGCTCGTGGTGCTGGTGATGCGGATGCTCGGCGAGATGTCCGCGGCCAACCCGACCTCCGGCTCGTTCTCCGCCCACGCCGACCGGGCCCTCGGAAGCTGGGCCGGGTTCTCCATCGGCTGGCTGTACTGGTTCTTCTGGGTCGTCGTGCTGGCGGTCGAGGCGACCGCCGGCGCGGAGATCCTGGAGGGCTGGATACCGCAGGTCCCGCAGTGGGGCTGGGCCCTGATCGTCATGCTGGTGCTGACCGCCACCAACCTCGTCTCCGTCGGGTCGTACGGGGAATTCGAGTTCTGGTTCGCCGGGATCAAGGTCGTGGCCATCGCGGCGTTCATCGTCATCGGCGGGCTGGCCGTGTTCGGGCTGCTGCCCGGTGTCGACAGTGAGCAGGCCGGGCTGAGCAACCTCACCGACCACGGCGGCTTCCTGCCCCACGGGCCCGGCGCCATCCTCACCGGTGTGCTGCTCGTCGTCTTCTCCTTCATGGGCAGCGAGATCGCCACCCTGGCCGCCGGTGAGTCCGAGGACCCGCAGCGCGCCGTCACCAAGGCCACCAACAGCATCATCTGGCGTGTCGCCGTGTTCTACCTCGGCTCCATCCTCGTCGTGGTCTCCCTGCTCCCGTGGGACAGCAAGGCCATCGCCGACGACGGCTCCTACGTCGCCGCGCTCGACTCCCTCGGCATCCCGCACGCCGGTCAGATCATGAATTTCATCGTGCTGACCTCGGTGCTGTCCTGCCTGAACTCCGGCCTCTACACCGCCTCCCGCATGGCCTTCTCCCTCGGCCAGCGCGGCGACGCGCCGAAGGCCTTCGCCCGGACGACCGGCCGTGGTGTGCCGCGGACGGCGATCCTCGCGTCCGTCGTGTTCGGCTTCGTGGCGGTGTTCTTCAACTACAAGTTCCCGGACTCCGTCTTCCTCTTCCTCGTCAACTCCTCCGGCGCGGTCGCCCTGTTCGTGTGGCTGGTGATCTGCTTCTCCCAGCTGCGCATGCGGAAGATCATCAAGGCCGAGGCCCCCGAGAAGCTCGTCGTGAAGATGTGGCTGTACCCGTACCTGACCTGGGCGACGGCCGCGCTGATCGTGTTCGTCCTCGGCTACATGCTCACCGACACCGAGCACGACGGCCGCTCGACCGTGCTGCTGTCGCTGCTGGTGGCGGCGATCGTGCTGGTCATCGCCTTCGTGAAGGAGAAGGTCCGCGGCGGGCGCGCGGCGGCGGTGGAAGCGGCCGCTCCCACCGCGGCGCGTGACGAGGTCAAGACCGGCTGACCCCGTCGATCACTGCAGAGGGGCGGTGGGGTGTGCACCCCGCCGCCCCGCTCCTTTTCTTTCGTCCCGCCATCCCGCCATCCCGTCACAGCACTGTGAACGTGTCCTTCACCTTCTCGTAGGTGCCGAGGGCCTGCTCCTCGATCTCCGGCCGGTACCACGTGTTGATCTGGTACGACGTGCCGTCCACGGTGAAGCCCAGCAGCCGGGCGTGCCAGGGCTCGCCCTGGAGCGTGAAGGTGTACTCCCACACGACCGCGGGGTGACCGCGGAACGTCGTCCGCTCCAGACGGATCTTGCGGTACTGCTGCCCCTGCCGGGCGTTCTCCTCCGACTTCTGCCATGAGTCCATCAGGTCGTCGCGGGCCAATGACGACTTGGCGGCGAGTTCCTGCGCGGCGTCCGGTGAGGTGTAGTGCACCTCCGACCCCGTTTTGACGTCCCGCCGCCAGTCCTGGGGCGGCACCCACGCGAACCCGCCCGCCTCCCGGCGCGATCCGGGCGGCAGGCTCTGCGGCCTCGACGTGCCCTCGACCGTCGAGGACGGGCCGGTGCCCGGGGAGGACGCGGCCGAGGAGGACGGTGACGGCGAGGAACCAGCCTGACTGTCCTCCGGTGCCCCGAAGTTGGTCGCCAGGACGACCGCCACGACAGCGCACGCGGCGACCACACCGACGGCGGCCGCGATACGTCCCGTGCGACGACGTCCCCGGCGGGGTTCGGCCGGGACCGCGGGGCCGGGGAGCTCGCCGGGCGGCATGGCACCGTACGACCCGGAGCCGCTGGGCACGAGCTCCGGCTCCGGGGTCGGCCGCCGCTCGGTCACCGCTTCGGCACGGGACAGGGAGACGCCGGGGCGGCGGTGTGCGGTGCTGTGGGAGCCGGAGGAGCCGGAGGACGGGGCGGCCGGGGTTTCCGAGCGGGGCTCCGGGCGGGGATCGGAGGCGAGTTCGGTGGAGGAGGGAGGAGTGGGGGTGGGAGCAGGTGCGAGGGCCGGTGGGGTGTGGGGCGGTATCGCGTCCTGTACCGGGTCCGGTCGGCGGGGGTCGCGTGCGGTGGGGGGCGCCTCCAGGAGAGCGGGGGTGGGCCTCTCCCCCGGATGTGTGGGGTCCGGGGCCGGCTCCGGCTGGGGTTCGGGGACGGGGGCAGGTGCCGTTGTCGGTTCCGGGGTCGGCTCGGGCTCGCGCAGGGAGCTGCCTGCCGGTTCGAGCGCGGGCGACGGCCCCGGTTCGGGCTGCGCGTCAGGCTCAGGCTCCTGCGCCTGAGCCCGCCCCTGCGTCGGGGTCGGGGTCGCTTCCCTGGCCCCCGGCATCGACTGCTCCCGCCGCTCCCCCTGCCCCGAGGACCCCCCGATCCCGTGCCCGGCCACCGGCATCGTCGGTGTGGGCTCCGGGTACGCCACCGGCTGCAGGGCCGTCTCCACATCGTCCAGGGTGGGGCGGGTCGACGGGTCCTTCTCCAGGAGGGCGGCGAGGAGCTCCCGCAACGGGCCTGCCGTCGGCGGGAGTTCGGGCTCCTCGTACAGGACGGCGTGCAGGGTCGCCAGGGTGGTGTCGCGGGAGAACGGGGAGCGGCCGGCCAGGGCCGCGCTCAGGGTGGCGCCCAGGGACCAGATGTCGGACGGCGGGCCCTGGGGGCGGCCGGAGATGCGCTCGGGGGCCATGTAGTCGGGCGAGCCGACCAGCATGCCGACCATGGTGAGGGCCTTCGCGTCCTGGATCGCCGCGATGCCGAAGTCCGTCAGGACCACCCGGCCGCGCCCGCCGGTCCCCTGCGACTCCACCAGGACGTTGCCCGGCTTGATGTCGCGGTGCAGGACACCGCGGGCGTGGACCTGGCGCAGTGCCGCCACCAGGCCCATGCCGATCCGGGCCGCTTCGCACGGGCCCAGGGGGCCCTCCTCCGCCATGATGCGTTCCAGGGAGCTGCCGGCCACCAACTCCATGACGATCCACAGGCGTTCGCCCTCGTCGACCACGTCGTAGACCCGGACGACGTTGGGGTGGTCGATCCGCGCCGTCGCGCGCGCCTCGCGCAGGGTGCGTTCGCGGCGCGTGCGGGTGTCCTCCGGGTCGAGGCCGTCGATGCGCATTTCCTTGACGGCAACGAGGCGGTCGAGCATTTCGTCGACGGCTCGCCACACACGCCCCATTCCCCCCTGGCCGATACTCTCGACCAGTCTGTAGCGTTCCGTCACCAGTAAACCCGGAAGCCCGCCGCTCCTCGTGTTTCCCGCGGCTCCCGCATTTCCCGTGTTCTCCGCGTTCCCCGGCAAACCGCTGCACCCCCTCCGCCGCGCCTCGGACATCCCCGAGTGAAACACAATGGTCACACTTCGGGCCGTACCAGCATAGTGCGGAGAAATCTTGTGGTAGCTCTTCAAGTACTGCGAATTCAGGCGCAGGCAAGGGGGACGAACATGAGTTCTCGTCGCACGACGGCCATCGCGGGATCGCTGGTCGCGACATCTTTCTCGGCAGTGCTGATCCTTTCCTTCACTGCCAGTGCGGACGACCAGGGACCCGGCAGCAGCAAGGGGGGAAAGGTCATCGACGAGGCGCCGGCCGGGGTGAAAATGACCACCGAGCTGCCCGAAAAAATCTCGGTGGACAACAGTTCGGAACAGGCCGACATCACCGCCACCGTCAAGAACGAAGGGACCAAGGACAGCGGGAAGATCCAGCTTCTGGTCGTCGGTTTCGACGGCCTCACGGTCAAAAACGTCGAGGGCTGCTCCGCGATTGCGAAAAACAATCTTCCGGAGGGCTCGAACAGTGGTTTCTCCTGCCCCATCGACAATCTGCCGGCCGGTGAGTCGAAGTCGTACGCCGTCGACGCGACCTACGACCTGAGCAAGACCGGCAAGATCTGCCTTCCCGTCCAGACCGGTGACGGCAAGAAGACGTACTGGCAGCAGGGCCCGGTGCCGTTCGGTACGACGAACCCGTCGCCCGACGCTCCGGCCACCCCGCTGCTTCTCGGCACCGACAACAAGCCGGTCGCACCGGGCGCCGACGAGCTGCCCAAGACCGGTGTCGGCCGGGACGTCCTGCCGCTGGGCGTGGCCGGCGCGACGCTGATCGCGGCGGGCGCGGCAGGGCTGTGGTGGTCGCAACTGCGGCGGCCGCGGCGGTCGCAGGAAGGCTGAGCACCACCGATAGGGGTGCGGTGCGGTCGCCGCATCGCACCCCGCACTTCGCGAAAAGCGTCAGCGGTTGATGAACTTCCAGGTGGTGGGCAGGGCGCCCATCGCCAGGGCCGCCTTCAGGGCGTCACCGATCAGGAACGGGGTGAGGCCGAGCGCGATCGCGTCGGACGCCGAGAGGTCGAAGGACAGAGCCAGGTAGGGGACCCCGACGGCGTAGATGATCGCCTCACCCAGCACCATCGTGCCGGCCATGCGCCACGCGTTGCGGTCGGCACCGCGGCGGGCCAGGGCGCCGACGACCGTCGAGGCGAGGATCATGCCGAGGACGTAGCCGAAGGACGGGGCCGCGGCGCCGGAGGTGCCCTCCGCGAACCACGGCACGCCCGCGATGCCCGCCAGCGCGTACAGCGCGAGGGAGAGGAAGCCCCGGCCGGCGCCGAGGGCCGTGCCGACGAGCAGGACGGCCAGGGTCTGGCCGGTCACCGGCACCGGGGAGCCCGGCACGGGCACGGAGATCTGGGCCGCGAGGCCGGTGAGCGCGGCGCCGCCGACGACGAGCGCGATGTCGCGGACGCGGGAGGCCGGGAGCAGGTCGGCGAGGACCTGTCCGGTGCTGGCGGGGGCGGCGGCAGCGGTGCTCATGGGGACTCCGCGGGGTGAGGGCTGTACGGGACCTTGTGACGCTATCCCAGGGCGTTGCGGTCGCTCACCGTCAGTGGTCGACAAAGGGGCGTTCGCGGGCTTGGTGGGCTCCGGACAAAAGGTGGTGGTTACACCGGATGCGGGGTGATGCCGGTCACTGAGGCAGGGACGCCGAGCTCACATACGGGCACGAAGAGCCGACTGTGGGGTTTCGCCAATCGGGCTGACGCCCTGCCCTCATGTTGCCCTCGTGTGAAGGGCCGTCTCGCCCGTCGGTCGCCGTCTGGGCAGCGGGTGGGCCGTTTTGCTAGCTTCGAGCGCATGGTCGCCCAGTCCCGGAACTTCTCGTCGCGTCGCCATGTCGACCTGCGGCGCGTGGGCGCGGCCGCCTGTCGCCACCCGGGGTGAGCCGGCCTGTCGGTACGGCTCGCCCGCTCCAGACGGCGCAGTGTCGGACCGGCTCCCGAGGAAGTTCCCCATGCCCCATACAGCGGCACCCACCCTGTCGTCCCCGATCCCCCGGATCGCCGACCGCGACCGGCGCCGGACCAGCGCCAGCGTCGTCCTGCGGTCCGTGCTCGAACACGGGCCGGTCGCGCGCAGCACCATCGCCCGGCTGACCGGGCTGTCACCGGCCTCGGTGACGGACTACTGCGCCCGCTTCACCGCACTCGGGCTCATCCGCGAGGCCGCCGTACCCCGGCAGTCCGGAGGTGTGGGGCGGCCACATGTGCCTGTCGACCTGGACGACTCGCGGTTCGTGGTGGGCGGGGTCCATGTGGCGGTGCCGTACACCACGGTGGCGCTGCTCGATCTGCGCGGACGGGTCGTCGCCGAGCGGGAGTTGAAGCACTCGGGGGACACCGATCCCTACGGCCTCCTGGCTCGCGCCGCCGACGGGCTCGCCGCGCTGCTGGACGGGGCGCCGGGGTCCCGGCCGCTCGGCGTCGGCTTCGCCGCGGGCGGCTGGGTGGACCGGGACTCCGGGAGCGTCGTCGAGCATCCGCTGCTGGGCTGGCGCGAGGTGCCGGTGCGGGAGGTGCTCGGCGCGCGTACCGGGCTGCCGGTCCATGTGGACGGGCACGCGCGGGCGTTGGTGAACGCGGAGCGGCTGTTCGGGCGGGCGCGCGGCAGCCGGAGCGTGCTGCACCTGTTCGTCGGCAACGTGGTCGACGCGGCGTTCGCCACCAACGACGAGGTGCACCACGGCCCCCGCTCCCAGGCCGGTGCCATCGCCCATCTGCCGGTGCCGGGCGGTACGCAGACGTGCGACTGCGGGCGCGTCGGCTGTCTGCAGGCCGAGCTGAGCGAGCGGACGTTGTGCCGCAGGGCGCGCGCTGCCGGCGTCATCGACGGGGCGAACCCGATGCACGTCGTGCGCGCGGCGGCGGACGGCGATCCGGTGGCGGTACGGCTGCTGACCGAGCGGGCGCGGATGACCGGGCGGGCGGTGGGGCTGCTGCTCGACGTGCTCAACCCGGAGACGGTGGTGGTGACCGAGGTGGGAGTCGTGCACCGGGAGGACTGCCTCGCCGCGTTGCGCGCGGGGGTCGGGGACGAACGCGCGGCAGCCGTCGTGCCGACGGGTTTCCCGCATTCCGTGCTCGCCGTAGCCGGTGGATCGGTGGCGCTCGACGTGCTCTACCGGGATCCGCTGGCCGCTTCACCTGAGGCTATTTAATTCAGAAACTCGGAATGTTGACAGGGGCCACCGACGACCAGGAACATCCTGCTCATGAGCCTGTTCGTGAGCTGTCGCACCCTTTGTTGCTGACACGTCGCCGCGCGTGAAGCGTCGCCTGAAGCGCTCATTTCCTCCTGCGTGAATTTCCCCCGCCCTGGCTTTTCCCTGCCCGGAATTCCGCATGCGTTCCCATCACTTTGGCTTACGGAGTCCTGCCATGCCGTCTCTGCCTGCCCCGGGCATCGATCGCCGTCTGTTCCTGACCTCACTGCTGGGCGTCACCGCCGCTGCCGCCGGCCTGACCGGCTGCGCCGAGAGCAGTGCCGCCGACGCGGCCGAGGGGGTCTCCACCGCCCCGCTCGCCAAGAAGGTTCCCGCCGGCACCAGCCTGAAGATCGCCTCGTTCCAGAACACCCAGCAACTCCAGTTCAAGCTGGCCGAGTTGGGCAGGCTGCCCTTCGAGGTCGGCGGCTGGCTCAACATCGGTGCCGGGCCCGATGTCATCAACGCCTTCCGCGCGGGGTCCCTGGACCTGGCCAACAACGCGGGCATCCCGCCGATCCAGGCGCACTACCAGGGCTTCGACGCGAAGATCGTCGCGATCAACATCACCCGCAAGCCCAACTACCTCTTCGCCACCAAGCCCGGCAGCGACATCCGGTCGGTCGAGGACTTCAAGGGCAGGCGGCTCGCCTTCTCGCAGGGCCAGGCGCAAGGCGTCGTGCTGCTGCGGGCGCTGAAGAAGGCGGGCCTGAAGTACGACGAGGTGGAGCTGGTCCCGCTGACCAGCAACCAGTTCCTCACCGCCCTGCAGTCCGGCCAGGTCGACATCGCCCCGCTGGGCAACACCCAGGCGCCCGCCTATCTGGCCCAGTACGGGGCCAAGGGCGCCCGCACCATCACCACCGATGTCGTCGACCTGCTCAACCTGCTGTGGGCGCCGGTCTCCGTGCTGAACGACCCCGCGAAGGCCGCCGCGGTCGCCGCGTACATCCCCTACTGGGCCAAGGGCCAGGTGTGGACGTACGAGCACCCCGACATCTGGAACGAGGAGTTCTACGTCAAGACCCAGAACCTGACCCTCGCGCAGGCGAAGTCCATCACCGAGCTCGCCAACAAGCCCCTGTTCCCGCCGAGTTGGGACGAGGCCGTCCAGTGGGAGCAGGAGACCGCGGATCTGCTCGCGGAGGGCGGGTTCGTGAAGAAGTTCGACGTCGGTGAGCTCTTCGACCACCGCTTCGAGGGCATCGCGGCGAAGTCCGTACCCGCGGAATACCGGAGGTGACGACCATGACCACGACGAGTGTCAGTACGGCAGCGCCCCTCGCGAAGCCGGAGCAGAACCCGGAGCCGGTGCCGGACCACCGCGTCCGCCGGCGCCGCTCCCTCGCTCCCGGCAAACGCATCCCCGCCGCCCGCCTCGCCGGGCCCGCCCTCCTCGTCGTCCTGTGGGCCGCCGCCTCCGCCGCCGGAGCGCTGGACCCCGGCGCGATCCCCGCGCCCTGGACCGTGCTGGAGACCGGCACCCACCTGTGGACCGGGGGGACCCTCCCCGACGACATCCTGACCTCGCTGCAACGTGCCGGGAGCGGGTTCGCCCTCGGCCTCACGGCCGGGATCGCCCTCGCGCTGGCGTCGGGGCTGAGCCGGACCGGGGAGGCGCTGATCGACGGGACGGTGAACCTCAACCGGGCGATCCCGACCCTCGGTCTGATCCCGCTGTTCATCCTCTGGCTGGGCATCGGCGAGACCTTCAAGATCGCGATCATCGCCATCGTCGTCTACATCCCGATCTACCTCAACACACATGCCGCACTGTCCGGCATCGACAGCCGCTTCGTCGAACTCGCCGAGGTGCAGGGGCTGAACCGGTGGCAGTTCATCCGGCAGATCGTCGTCCCCGGCGCGCTGCCCGGCTTCTTCGTCGGGCTGCGGCTCGGGGTGACCGGGTCCTGGCTGGGCCTGGTGGTCCTGGAGCAGATCAACGCCACCAGCGGCCTCGGCTACATGATGTTCCAGGCGCAGAACTACGGCCAGACGGACGTCATCCTCGTCGGCCTCGTCGTCTACGGCGTCTTCGGCCTCGTCTCCGACAGCACGGTCCGCATCATCGAACGGAGGGTGCTGTCGTGGCGCCGCACACTGAGCAGCTGACCCGGCCCGCGGTCCAGATCCGTGGCCTGACCAGGTCGTTCGAGGGACGCACGGTCCTCGACGGCATCGACCTCGACATCCCGGCCGGGCAGTTCACGGCTCTGCTCGGGCACAGCGGCTCCGGCAAGAGCACCCTGTTGCGGGCCGTCGCGGGTCTCGACCACGAGGTGGCCGGCAGCGGGCAGCTCAGCGCGCCGGAGCGGGTGTCTGTCGTCTTCCAGGACTCGCGGCTGCTGCCATGGCGCCGGGTCCTGGACAACGTGCTCCTCGGTCTCGACGGCAAGGAGGCGGCGCGCAAGGGGCGTGAGGCGCTCGCCGAGGTGGGGCTGGAGGGGCGTGAGCGGGCGTGGCCGAGTGAGTTGTCCGGTGGGGAGGCGCAGCGGGCCGCGCTGGCGCGGTCGCTTGTCCGGGAGCCCGAACTTCTGCTGGCCGACGAGCCGTTCGGGGCGCTGGACGCGCTGACCCGCATCAAGATGCACAACCTGCTTCGTGAGCTGTGGGAACGCCATCGGCCGTCGGTGCTGCTCGTCACCCACGACGTCGACGAGGCGATCGTGCTGGCCGACCGGGTGCTCGTGCTGGAGCGGGGGCGGATCGGGCTCGATCTGGCCATCGACGATCGCGATGCGGGGGCGCGCGGCGAGTACCGGTTGCGGCTGCTTGCGGCGCTGGGGGTGACGGAAGACGTCCGGTGACCGGCGGCTGTCGTGCGGTCAGGCGGCTTTCGCCCCCGCCGCCCCTACCCGTCCCATCCTCCAGGGGCTCTGCCCCTTCGACCCCGTTCCTGGGGGCTGCCGCCCCCAGACCCCCGCTTCGGCCCTGAAAGGGCCTCGTCCTCAAACTCCCCCAGAGGGGGCACCCCCAGACGGGCTGATTTTCCGCACCGGCACTCGTCAGCAAAGGACACCCCCATGCCCCGCCAACTCCACCTCAACACCTTCCTCATGAACACCGGCCACCACGAGGCCTCCTGGCGGCTCCCCGAGAGCGATCCGTACGCGCATGTGGACCTGGCCCACTACGTCCACCTGGCCCGTGTCGCCGAGCGCGGCACATTCGACTCGCTCTTCCTCGCCGACGGGCCGCAGCTGTGGGGCAACCTGGGCCAGCGCCCCGCCGGCGCCCTGGAGCCGCTCACGCTGCTCACCGCGCTGGCGACGGCCACCGAGCACATCGGCCTCATCGCCACCGCCTCCACCTCGTACAACTCTCCCTACAACCTGGCCCGCAAGTTCGCCTCGCTGGACATCATCAGCGGCGGCCGGGCGGGCTGGAACATCGTCACCACCGCCGGTGCCGAGGCCGCCCGGAACTTCGGCCTGGACGCCGAGCCCGCGCACGCCGAGCGGTACGCCCGTGCCGCCGAGTTCCTGGACGTCGCCCTGAAGCTCTGGGACAGCTGGGAGGACGACGCGATCGTCGCCGACAAGGCGGCCGGAGTGTGGGGCGACGACGCCAAGATCCATCCGCCGCGGCACAAGGGGACGTACTTCAGTGTCGAGGGCGCCCTCAATGTGCCTCGCACCCCGCAGGGTTACCCGCTGCTGGTGCAGGCGGGGTCCAGCGAGGACGGGAAGCACTTCGCCGCCCGGTACGCGGAGGCGGTGTTCACCGCTCAGCAGACGATCGAGGACGCGCGGGCCTTCTACGCCGACCTCAAGGCCCGTACGGCGGCGACCGGCCGCGATCCCGAGCACATCAAGGTGCTGCCCGGCATCGTCCCGGTGATCGGGTCGACGGAGGCCGAGGCGCGGGCGGCCGAGCAGGTCCTGGAGGACCACATCGTGCACGCGCACGGCGTGGCCAACCTCGAACGGCTGCTCCAACTGCCCGCCGGATCCCTGGAACTGGACGCCGGACTGCCCGCCGACCTGCCGCCCGAGGACGCCATCGAGGGCGCCAGGAGCCGCTACACGCTCATCGTCGAACTCGCCCGGCGCGAGCGCCTCACCGTCCGGCAGCTGATCGGCCGGCTCGGCGGCGGGCGAGGTCATCTCACCTTCGCGGGGACGCCCGAGCAGGTCGCCGACGCGATCGAGACCTGGTTCACGCAGGGCGCCGCCGACGGCTTCAACATCATGCCCCCGGTCCTGCCCTCCGGCCTCGACGCCTTCGTCGACCACGTCGTCCCGATCCTGCGCGCCCGCGGTCTGCTCCGCAGCGAATACGGCTCCCGCCACCGGACCCTCCGGGAGCGCTACGGCCTACCCCGCCCCGCCAACCAGTACCTCAGCCCCGCACCCGCACCCGCCCTCGCCTGAAAGGAACCGCACATGTCCGGTATCGAGATCCACAAGGTCACCGCGCACATCGGCGCCCGCGTCTCGGGCGTCGACCTCTCCCAGCCCCTGGACGAGGACACCGTCGCCGCACTCCGCGAGGCCCTCGACGTCCACAAGGCCCTGGTCTTCGACGACGTGCGCCTGGACGACGAGGGCCAGCAGGCCTTCGTCCGTCACTTCGGCGACCTCACCACCGCCCACCCCACGGTGTCCTCCGTCGACGGCGTCCCGAACGTCCTCCCCGTCGACAGCGAGCGGGGCCGCGCCGCCAACCACTGGCACACCGACGTCACGTTCGTCCTCAGCCCGCCGCAGGCCACCAGCCTGCGCAGCATCACCGTCCCGCCGTACGGCGGCGAGACCCTGATCGCCAGCTCGGCGGCCGCCTACCGCAGCCTGCCCGAGCCGCTGCGGCAGTTCGCCGACACGCTGTGGGCGGAGCACACCAACGACTACGACTACGCCGTACCGGACGAGGAGGTCGACGAGGAACAGGCCGCGCAGCGTGCCGAGTTCACATCGATCAAGTACCGCACGGTCCACCCGGTGGTCCGCGTCCACCCGCTGACCGGAGAGCGCGGGCTGTTCATCGGCGGCTTCGCGCAGCGGATCGTGGGGCTGTCGCCGGGCGAGTCCCGCAAGATCCTCGACCTGCTCCAGGCATACGTGACCCGGCCGGAGAACGTCCTGCGGCACCGCTGGTCGGAGAACCAGCTGGTCCTCTTCGACAACCGCATCACCCAGCACTACGCCATCGACAACTACGACGGTCTGCCGCGCCGCCTGCACCGGGTGACCGTCGCCGGTGACGTGCCGGTCGGCATCGAGGGCAAGGAGAGCTACTCGATCGAGGGCGACGCCTCGCACTACACATCCGTAGCCGCATAGTCACGGCCCGTACCGGGGGCGTCCGAATAGTGGGCAGCCTCTCCTTATGAGCGGAGAGGCTGCCCAGACTGTGGGCGTTTTTGCCCATCTCACGCATTGGACGAGCCGCGCCCATGCCCAGCACCCCCACGGTCGAGACGCCGCCACAAGCGGACGACGCCACCCTGTCCCACAGCCTCAAGCAGCGCCATCTGTCGATGATCGCCCTCGGCGGTGTCATCGGCGCGGGCCTGTTCGTCGGGTCCGGCGCCGGTATCGCCGCCGCCGGCCCCTCGATCGTCGTCGCCTACGTCCTCTCCGGCCTCCTCGTGATGCTGGTGATGCGGATGCTGGGCGAGATGTCGGCCGCGTACCCCTCCTCCGGCTCCTTCTCCGCGCACGCCGAGCGGGCGATCGGCCCCTGGGCGGGCTTCACGGCGGGCTGGTCCTTCTGGGTGCTGCTCTGCACGGCCGTCGGCCTGGAGGGCATCGGCGCCGCGAAGATCGTCACGACGTGGCTGCCGCACACGCCGGAGTGGGCGTGGGTGGCCCTGTTCATGGTCGTGTTCTGCGGCGCGAACCTGGCCGCCGTGAAGAACTTCGGCGAGTTCGAGTTCTGGTTCGCGGCGCTGAAGGTCGGCGCGATCAGCCTGTTCCTCGTCCTGGGCGGCCTGGCGATCGCCGGTGTCCTGCCGGGCACGGACGCGCCGGGCACCGCGAACCTCACCGGTGCGGGCGGTTTCCTCCCCCACGGCAGCGAGGGCCTGATCATCGGCCTACTGGCCTCGGTCTTCGCCTACGGAGGCATGGAGACCGTCACCATCGCGGCGGCCGAGTCGGAGAACCCGGTCAGCGGCGTGGCGAGCGCCGTCCGCACGGCCATGTGGCGCATCGCCCTCTTCTACATCGGCTCGATGGCGGTCGTCGTCACCCTCGTCCCCTGGGACTCCAAGGAGATCGTCGAGAAGGGCCCGTACGTCGCCACCCTCGACCACCTGGGCATCCCCGGCGCCGGTCAGCTGATGAACGTGGTCGTGCTGGTGGCCCTGCTCTCCGCCATGAACGCCAACATCTACGGCTCCTCGCGCATCGCCTACTCGCTCGTCCAGCGTGGACAGGGCCCGAAGGCCCTCGGCCGGGTGGCGGGCGGCGTCCCGCGCATCGCCGTGCTGGCGTCCTCGGTGTTCGGCTTCGTGTGCGTGGTGCTCAGCTACTGGCGGCCGGACGACGTCTTCCCCTGGCTGCTGAACATGATCGGCGCGGTGATCCTCGTCGTCTGGATCTTCATCGCGGTCTCCCAGCTGCGGCTGCGCAGGCGGCTGGAGCGTGAGGCGCCTCAGAAGCTGGTCGTGCGGATGTGGGCGTTCCCGGTGCTGACCTGGGTCGCGCTGGCGGGCATGGCGGCGATCTTCGTCCTGATGGCCCGGGAGCCGGACACGCGCGTGCAGCTGTACTCGACGGGCGGGATGACGCTGTTCCTGGCGGTGGTCGGGTACGGGTGGCAGAAGAACCGCGCCAAGAGCTGATGCCCTCGCGGCGAAACCGAAGCCCCCCGTGTGATCCACACGGGGGGCTTTTTGCTGCTAGCTTGTTATTGCGAAATACTTGCAACAAGGCGCCCTGCCTCGTGATCGTCTTCTCACCCTTCACGAACGGCAGGCGGAAGGAAGGAAGCCCCCGCGAGGACGTGACTCGCGGGGGCTTCCCGTTGCCGGGCGGGCGTCAGGGTTTGCGGCCCACCCCGCCGTGCTGGCCGATGGGCTGCGGCGCCTCGTCGCCCGGCTCGGGGTGCCACAGGGGGACGGAGACGATGCCGGGCTCCACCAGGTCCAGGCCCTCGAAGAACGCGGCGATCTGGTCGACCGGGCGCAGGAAGTACGGGACGGCGCCGGTCTCGTTGTAGGCGTCCTGGGCCTGCTCGTAGGCCGGGTCGGTGCCGCGGGAGCCCTCGTTGAGGGAGAGGTAGCTGCCGGAGGGCAGCCCGGCCAGCAGGCCGCGGACGAGGTCGCGGGCCTGGTCGTAGTCGGCGACGTGGCCGAGGATGCCGCTGAGGATCAGGGCCGTGGGGCGGGTGAGGTCCAGCGTCTTCGCGGCCGCGGCCAGGATCTTGTCCGGGTCGTAGAGGGAGAGGTCCTCGTACGCCGTGACGCCCTCCGGGGTCGATGTCAGCAGGGCGCGGGCGTGGGCCAGGACCAGCGGGTCGTTGTCGACGTAGACGATCCTCGACTCGGGCGCGAGGCGCTGGGCGACCTCGTGGGTGTTGTCGACGGTCGGGAGTCCGGTGCCGACGTCGAGGAACTGGCGTACGCCCGCCTCCGTGACCAGGTACCGGATGCTGCGGCCCAGGAAGGCGCGGCTGCTGCGGGCGATGGTGACGATGCCGGGGAAGACGGCGGTGTAGGCGTCTCCGGCCGCCTCGTCCACGGGGTAGTTGTCCTTGCCGCCCAGCCAGTAGTTCCAGATGCGGGCCGAGTGCGGTACCGAGGTGTCGATCTCCGTCATGCGCCCATGGTGCTACGGCACATCGGGCTCGCAGGGCACATTGAGGGAGAGAAGTGCGGCGGATCCGTCGGTGTTCATGCGGAGTTCGCTGATCGCCACGTTGCGCAACCTCGGGAACACTCTGCGGTACTCCCCCGCCGGGATCGACAGCAGGGTGCACAGCACCAGCCGGAACAGGGTGTTGTGGGCGACGACGAGGACGCGCCCGCCGGGGTGGGCCGCGGCGATGCGGCGCAGGGCGGCGGCACCGCGTTCGGCGGCGGCGGCAGGGTTCTCCGCCTGCGGGAACGGGTGGGCCACCGGGTCGGTGCGGAACGCTTCCGCGGCCGCCGGGTCCTCCGCCGCGAACTCCGCGAGCGTACGGCCCTCCAGCACACCGAAGTCGCATTCACGCAGGTCGTTTTCGCGGCGCGGGGTGATGCCGAGGGCCCGGCAGGCGGGGTCGGCGGTGGCGACGGCACGGGAGAGGGGCGAGGTCCAGATCGCGTCCACCGGGTGGCCGGCGGCCCAGCGCCCGAGCGCCTCGGCCTGGGCACGACCCGTGTCGGTGAGGGGGACGTCCCTGACGCCGGCGTAGCGGTTCTCGGCGTGCCAGATGGTCTGGCCGTGGCGGGCGAGGAGGAGGGTTGTGGCAGTGGTCATGGGTGGTCCGGTGGGGTGTGAGGGGTGGCTGCGGTGCTGGGTGCTGGCCTGGCAACCGGCGTGGGGCTGGGGCAGGGGTGGGGACGCTCGCCCGCGCTTGCCGGGTGCCGCCTCTCTTTGGGTCGGGAGCCGCCCCAGCGGCACGACTGCCCGCAGGCTGGGCGGGACGGCTGACCGCAGGCCGGGACCGTCAGCTGCCCGCAGGCTGGGTGGGGCGGCTGGCCGCAGGCTGCGCGGGCTGAGCAGCCGACGGTGCTGCAACGCCCTTGGGGGCGCGGGGAACTGCGCGACCAGCCACCGACAACCCGCAGCCGCCATCGAACCCAAGGCCCCGAGCTCGTGGGCTACGTCGGCCGACCGATCGCAGGCCGGGGCCCGCAGCGGAGGTGGGTTCATGAAGCCGAAGTATCCACGTCCAGGCGAGCGTGCGCGTGCGCCGCGACCGGGGGTGGGAGCCAGCCCCGGGCCGCCAGCTCGTCGATCAGTCGGGCGTACGATGACGCGAAGCGGGTCGTGCGGTCGGGGCGGGGTTCGATGGTCGGGCCGAGGCGGACCATGCCTTCCGCGGCGTCCGAGAGGTGCTGCGCCGCGCCCGCGCCGTACGCCGCCAATGCCGCCATCCCCAGGGCCGGTTCCGTCTGCCGCGGAACGCGGGCCGGGCGGCCCAAAATGTCGGCGCGCAGTTGGTTCCAGTACGGGCTGCGGGCGGCGCCGCCCGTGAAGGTGAGGGGGCCGTCGAGGGGGGCGCCGAGGTGGTGCAGATAGTCCAGGCACAGGCGTTCCGTGAAGGCGACGCCCTGGAGGAGCGCGGCCCACAGGTCGGCGTCCGACTCCGGTTCGCCCAGCAGGAGCGCGGAGGCGTCCGGGGCCAGGAACGGGAAGCGCTCGCCGGGTGACACGAGGGGGTACGTGATCGCGCCGGACGGCTCGTACGCGGCGGCGAGCTCGTCCATGGCCGCCGCATCCGCGCCCGCGAACGCCGCCGTCAGCACACCCGCCCCCACACTCGACGCACCCCCTGGCAGCCAACTCCCGTCCGGCGCCCGATGGTTGTAGACCACGCCGGTCGGGTCCCGGACCGGGGTCGGGGACGCCCCCTTGAGGACCAGCGTGGTGCCGAGCACCGAGTTCCAGGAACCCGGGCGCAGGGCGGCGGAGGCGATCTGGGCCGCGCAGCCGTCGGTCATCCCGGCGATGACGGGGGTGCCGGTGGGGATGCCGGTGGTCTCGGCGGCGGTCGGGGAGACCTCGCCGAGCCGGCTGCCGGGCCGTACGACGTCGGGGATCGCCGTGTCGGGCAGGCCCAGTCGGGGCAGCATGGACGGCCAGGCGTCGCGCTCGAGGTCGTAGCCGGTCTTGAGGGCGTGGCTGGAGTCGGCCGGGGGCAGCTCGCCGGTGAGGAGGGCCACGATCAGGTCCGGCTGGTGGGTGATCCGCCCCTGCCCGTAGGCCTCGGTCAGCCACACGGCCTTCGGCAGTGCCCAGGTGTCCTGCACCGCGAGGCCCGCCATCCGTGCCCGCGCCGCCTCCGCCGTCGCCCGGCCGTCGTCGTACATCAGCGCGGGGCTCATCGGCCGCCCCGCCCCGTCCGTCAGCAGCACGGTGCCGGACGTCCCGCACACCGCGAGCCCGCCGACCCGCACCCGCGAACGCCCGTGCAGCGCGGCCCGGGACGCCGAGCACAGCGCGTCCCACCACTCCGCCGGATCCTGCTCGTGCCGCACCCCGTCCCGCCGCCCGGCCAGTGGGGCCGAGCCGCTGCCGAGGACCGTGCCGTCGCCCGTCACCAGCAGCACGCGGACGCTCTGGGTGCCCAGGTCGATCCCGAGCCAGGCTTCGTCCTCAATTCGCTCATCCGCCATCCGGAACCTCCCGCATATCGCGATCCGATCCGTGAACTTCTCACTCTGCACTGAGATTTTCGCGTGCGCGAGGGATTGACGGCCAACTTCCGCCGTTCCACCCTCTGTTAACGAGTCGACTCGCCGTGTTAACCGGAGCACCCGTATGGCCGAACCCCACGTGGAGGTCACGGATGGACACGCACGTGCACGACCGCCGCCGCTTCCTCGCCCTCGCCGCCGCGGCCGCCGCGACCCCGCTGCTCGCGGCCTGCGGTGCCGGGTTCGGCGGTGACGACGACAAGAGCGACGGCTCGGCGGCGGACGACGTCACCGGCTCCTTCGACTGGAAGCGGGAGAAGGGCACGACCGTCAAGGCGCTGCTGAACAAGCACCCGTACACGGACGCGCTGGTCGCCGACCTGAAGTCGTTCACCGAGAAGACCGGCATCAAGGTCGAGTACGACGTCTTCCCCGAGGACAACTACTTCGACAAGCTCACCGTCGACCTGTCCAGCGGACGCGCCTCCTACGACGTCTTCATGCTGGGCGCCTACATGGTCTGGCAGTACGGTCCGCCCGGCTGGCTGGAGGACCTCGGCCCCTGGATGCGCAACTCCTCCGCCACCGGCGCCGAATGGGACCAGGCCGACTTCTTCCCGAACCTCCTCCAGGCCGACCAGTGGTCCCTGAAGGCCGGCGCACCGCTCGGCCAGGGCGGCCAGTACGCACTGCCGTGGGGCTGGGAGACGAACGTCGTCGCCTACAACACGGACGTCTTCAAGCGGCTCGGGCTGAAACCCGCCGAGACCTTCGACGAGCTGCGCGAACTCGCGGGGACGATCAAGCGCAAAGCCCCCGGCGCCGGTTTCGACGGCATGTACGGGATCGCCGTACGGGGATCGAGGAGCTGGGCGACGATCCACCCGGGCTTCATGACCATGTACGCCCGCAACGGACTCAAGGACTTCACAGTCGAGGGCGGGAAGCTCACACCCGCCATGAACACCCCGGAGGCCGTCGCCTTCACCGAGGACTGGGCCGGCATGGTCAAGCAGGGCGGGCCGCCGTCCTGGACGTCGTACACCTGGTACCAGTGCTCCAGCGACCTCGGCGCGAAGAAGGCCGGGATGCTGTTCGACGCGGACACGGCCGCGTACTTCCAGGCCGTCGAGGGGGCGAGTCCCGCCTCCGGGAAGATCGCCTTCCATCCCGGGCCGAAGGGACCGGACGGGTCCCTCGCCACCAACATGTGGATCTGGTCGCTCGGCATGAACGCCAAGAGCAAGAAGAAGAGCGCCAGTTGGCTGTTCCTGCAGTGGGCGACCGGCAAGGAGCACCTGCGCAAGAGCGCGATCACGCACAACCACATCGACCCGGTGAGGAAGTCGATCGCCGACGACGGCGCCTACAAGGACAAGATGAGGCACCTGCCCGGTTTCATCGAGACCTTCGAGACCGTCGTCGACCAGACGAAGATCCAGTTCACCCCGCAGGCGCAGTTCTTCGACGCGACCACCAGCTGGGCGGCGGCCCTCCAGGAGATCTACGGCGGCAAGGGCGCCAAGTCGGTCCTGGACGGGCTGGCGGGCGACCTGGCCGGCAAGGTGGGCTAGCCCGATGGGATGGCGGCTCGCGCTTCGCCCGTACGTCCTGATCGTCCCCGCCCTGCTGCTGACCTGCGGGATCCTCTACCCCTTCGGGCTCGGCCTGTACTACACGCTGTTCGACTTCTCGGCGAGCAAACCGCAGCCGGACATGGTGCGGTTCGAGAACTACGAGACCGTCTTCACGCAGGAGGCCTTCTGGAACTCGGCGTGGGTGACGGTGCTGTACGCGGTGGGCGCGGCCATGGTCGAGATGGTGCTGGGCGTGGCCGTCGCACTGCTGCTGCACCGGTCGACGCTGGTCGGGCGCGTGCTGGAGAAGATCCTCATCCTGCCGCTGATGATCGCGCCGGTGATCGCGGCGATCATCTGGAAGCTGATGCTCCAGCCGTCGGTCGGAGTGGTCAACTACCTGCTGAGACCCTTCGGGCTGGGCGGGGTCCAGTGGACCGACACCCCGACCGGCGCGCTGCTGTCGTCCATCGCCGTGGACGTGTGGGTGTACACGCCGTTCGTGGCGATCCTCGCCCTGGCCGGGCTGCGCTCACTGCCCACGTCCCCCTTCGAGGCGGCGGCCGTCGACGGGGCGGGCTGGTGGTACACCTTCCGGCGGCTGACGCTGCCGATGCTGTGGCCGTACGTCCTCGTCGCGGTGATCTTCCGGTTCATGGACTCACTGAAGGTGTTCGACATCATCTACGCCCTGACGGAGGGCGGCCCGGGCGACTCGACCGTGGTCCTGCAGATCCGGGCGTATCTGGAGGCCATCCGCTTCCAGCGCTACTCCTTCGGGATCAGCTACACGATCGTGCTGTGGGCCGTGGTGTACCTGGCCGCGATGGTGCTGGTGAATCACCTCGGCAAGATCCAGCGGAAGGCCGCGGAGGTGAGTGCCAAATGACCTGGCGGAAAGGCCTGTTGGGGTGGCTGGCGGACGCCGCCCTCATCCTCTACTTCGTCTTCGCGCTGTTCCCGATCGCCTGGATGGTGATCCTGTCGCTGAAGCCGGCGAACGAACTCTTCTCCACCTACTTCTCCTTCTCCCCCACCCTCGACGGCTACCGCACGGTCCTCGGTGACAGCGAGGGCATCCCCTTCGTCCGCTTCTTCGTCAACAGCCTGGTCGTGTCACTGGGCGCGGTCGCGCTGTCCCTGCTCGTCGGCCTCCCGGCGGCGTACGCGTCGGCACGCTGGCGGTTCAAGGGCTCCGAGAACCTGATGTTCACGCTGCTGTCGTTCCGGTTCGCACCCGAACTGACCGTGATCATCCCGCTGTTCGTGCTCTACCAGAAGCTGGGCCTGTTCGACACGTACGTCGGCATGATCTGGGTGCTCCAGCTCGTCACGCTCCCCCTCATCGTGTGGATCATGCGCTCGTACTTCGCCGACCTCACCCCCGAGCTGGAGCAGGCGGCCCTGCTGGACGGCTACACCCGCAAGCAGGCCTTCGTGAAGGTGGCGCTCCCCCTCGTGAAACCGGGCGTGGCGGCCGTGTCCCTGCTGGCCTTCATCTTCGCCTGGAACAACTTCGTCTTCCCCCTCATCCTCACCTCCAACGAGGCCCAGACCGTGACCGTCGGCGCCCTGTCCTTCCTCGGCGGCGACCGCCCCAAGTACAACCTCACGGCCGCGGCGGCCCTCGTCTCCGTCGTACCGCCCCTGCTGCTCGCCCTCACCATCCAGCGGTATCTGGTGCGGGGCCTGTCGTTCGGGGCGGTGAAGTCATGAGCACGGCCATCGCACTGCGCGGGATCCGGAAGACGTACGGCAGGACCACGGCCCTCGACGGTCTCGAACTGGACGTGTCCGAGGGAGAGTTCTTCTGCCTGCTGGGCCCGTCCGGTGCGGGCAAGACGACCACCCTCAAGACCGTCGCCGGGCTCGAACAGCCCGACGCCGGCACGGTCGAACTCGACGGCAGGGACATGCGCGGCGTCGAGCCGTACGACCGCGGCGTGGCGATGTGCTTCGAGAGCTACGCCCTGTACCCGCACAAGTCGGCCTACGACAACCTCGCCTCGCCGCTCCGCTCCCCACGCCACCGCCTCCCCGCCGCACAGGCCCGGGAGCGGATCGGCGAGATCGCCGAACTCCTCGGCATCTCCGGCCTGCTGGACCGCCCCGTCGGCCGGCTCTCCAACGGCCAGCGCCAGCGCGTCGCCCTCGGCCGCGTCCTGGTCCGCCCCGCCCGCGCCTTCCTCCTCGACGAGCCGCTCTCCCACCTCGACGCCAAGCTGCGCCAGCAGATGCGGGCCGAGCTGAAGGCGATCGGAGCGGTCCAGCGCACCACCACGCTCTACGTCACCCACGACTCCGTCGAGGCCCTCGCGCTCGGCGACCGGATCGGCGTCATCCGAAACGGACGGATCGTGCAGACGGGGACCCGGGAGGAGATCTGGTACCGCCCCCACGACACGGAGGTGGCGCGGGCCTTCGGACGCCCCCGGATCAACCTGCTGCCGGGGACGGTGACGCAGGACGGCGGCTTCCGCTCGGCGGACGGCAAGGTCGACCTGCCGATCAGAGCCGGGGCGGCGCCCGGCACCGACGTCCTGATCGGCGTCCGCCCCCGCGATCTCAGCCTCGGCGAGGGCGGCCCCGGACACGAGCTCACCGGCACGGTCTACGTCACCGAGGTGCTCGGCCGGTCCGTGGAGGTCACCGTCCGGCTCGGCGAGCAGCACGTGTCGCTGGTCGCCCCGCGCGGCGACGCGACCGGTCTTCGGCCCGACGATCCGGTGCGCCTGCGGGTCCGGCCTGAGAACCTGCTGCTGTTCGAGGCCGACCGGCCGCAGCGCCCAGGACGACGGATCGAGACACCATGAACGCCGGCAACAGCACCCCGCAACAGGGCCCCGCCGCCCGTCAGGCCGCCATGGCCGAGCAGGTCCTCGCCGACGGTTCGGCGACGGCCGCCGAGCTGGCCGAGCGGTTCGGGGTGAGCCTGATGACCATCCACCGGGACCTCGACGAGCTCGAACGTCAGGGCATCGTGAGGAAGTTCCGGGGCGGGGTGACGGCCCAGCCCTCCGGTGTCTTCGAGTCCAACGTCCAGTACCGGCTGAAGACGATGCGCGCGGAGAAGGCCGCCGTCGCCGACCGCGCCGTCGAACTCATCGAGCCCGGCATGGCGATCATGCTGGACGACTCCACCTCCACCCTGGAGATAGCCCGCAGGCTGCGCCTCGGCGAGGTCACCCCGCTCACGGTCGTCACCAATTTCCTGGAAGCGATCAACGTCCTCTCCGACCAGCGCGGCATCCACCTCATGGCCCTCGGCGGCGACTACGACCCCCTGCACTCCTCCTTCCTCGGGGTGTCCTGCGTGGAGGCGATAGAGCAACTGCGCGTGGACGTCTGCTTCGCGTCCACGTCGGCCGTGCACGGGGGTTACGCCTACCACCAGGAACAGCACATCGTGTCGGTGAAGCGGGCCATGCTCGACGCGGCCGCCCGCAACGTCCTGCTGATCGACCACACCAAGCTCGCCCGGGTCGCCCTGCACCGGGTGGTCCCCCTCTCCCGCTTCGACCTGCTCCTCGTGGACGACGGGGCGTCGGCGGAGGCACTGCGGGACCTGGACGAGCACAAGGTCACCTACGAAGTCTGCGCGAAGGCACCGACCGTGACGAAGGGCAGCGATGACCGAGCTGGAGCTACGTGATCTGCGCAAGACGTATCGTGCGCGGGGCCGCCCGGCGGTGGACGCCGTACGCGGCATCGACCTGGCCCTGCGCTCCGGCGAACTGCTGGGCCTCCTCGGCCCGTCGGGCTGCGGAAAGTCCACGACCCTCCGGATGATCGCCGGCCTGGAGACGGTGACCGGCGGCGACATCCTGGTCGACGGGACATCAGTGATCGCCCGCCCGGCCCAGCAGCGCAACATCGGGGTCGCGTTCGAGAACTACGCCCTCTACCCACCCCTGACGGTGGCGGAGAACCTGGCGTTCGGCCTGAAGGCACGGAACCGGGCCGCCCGCGGGGACGTCGACCGCAAGGTCAAGGACATCGCCGAACGCGTGGACCTGACCACCATCCTCGACGCCCGCCCAGCCGCCCTCTCCAGCGGCCAGAAACAACGGGTCTCCCTGGCCCGAGCCCTGATCCGCGAGCCGGACGTCCTCCTCCTCGACGAGCCCCTCTCCCACCTGGACGCGGCCCAGCGCGACACGACCCGCCGCGAGCTCAAACGCATCCAGCGCGACCTCGGCCACACCACCATCCTGGTCACCCACGACCAGGAGGAGGCCCTCTCCCTCGCCGACCGGATCGCCGTGATGAAGGACGGCGTGATCCAGCAGCTCGGCACCCCGTACGAGATCTACGACAGCCCGGCCAACGTCTTCGTGGCGGACTTCGTGGGCGAACCCGCGATCAACCTCCTCCCCGGCGTGACGACCGACGACGGCCACGCCCGCCTGTCGGACACGGCACACGTCCCCCTGCCGGTGCCGGTGGCCGCCGGCCGTCAGGTGACGGTCGGAATCCGCCCCGAGGACCTGACCCTGACCGGCGAAGGCGGCCTGCCCGCCCGCGTGGTGGCCCACGAGCCCCTCCTCGAATCGGGCATCGCGACCCTCGCCCTGCCCGGCGTCGAACGCCCCCTGGTCGTCCTCACCGACCCCGAGGTACGCCTCGCCCACGACGACCACGTCCACGTCACCGCCGACCCCCACCTCACCCATGTCTTCGACGCCGAGACGGGAGACTCACTCCGATGACCAACGGGAACGCTGTGCGTGTGGTGGCCGCGGGCGACCACTTCATCCTGCCGTCGCTCATCAGAGAGGCACTCGCTCCCGAACTCACCGGCCAGGTCTACGAATTGACCCTGGGCTGGCCCCTGCAGCCCTTCGGCCCGGTGGCCGAGGTGACGGAGGCGAGCGACGCCGAGGACGAGCTGATCGACGCGCTCACCGGGGCGCAGGTGCTCGTCACGCAGATGGGTCCGGTGACGGAACGCGTCCTGGCCGCCTGCCCCGACCTCCGCCTGGTCGTCGTCTGCCGGGGCGGCCCGGTGAACGTCAACCTGGACGCGGCCAAGCGGCACGACGTCCGCGTCTGCTACGCCCCCGGCCGCAACGCCGCCGCCACCGCCGAGTTCACCGTCGGCCTCATGCTGGCGGCCCTGCGCCGCATCCCTCAGGCCCACGAGCTCCTGGCCCGGCAAGGGAGTTGGGAGGGCGCGACGTACTACACCTACGAGCACAGCGGCCTGGAACTGGAGGACCTGCCCGTCGGCCTGGTCGGCTACGGGGCGGTCGGCAGCCGGGTGGCCCGCGTGCTGTGCGCCTTCGGTGCACGGGTGATGGTCTACGACCCGTACGTCCACCACCATGAGATCCACGGCCTGCGGGTGCGGTCGCTGGACCAACTCCTCCGCGAATCAAGGCTTATCACGCTGCACGCCCGCCTCACCGCCGAGACACGGGGCCTGATCGGCGCCCGTGAGCTGGCCCTGCTGCCACCCGGCGCTGTAGTGGTGAACGTGGCGCGCGGCCCCCTGCTGGACGAGGGGGCGCTGTGCGACGCGCTGGAGAGCGGGCAGGTGTCGGCGGCGGCGCTCGACACCTACGTACAGGAGCCCCTGCCCCCGGACTCCCGCCTGCACGCCCTCGCCGACCGGGTGGTCCTGACCCCCCACCTGGGCGGCGCGTCCCGCGCGGTGGCGGAGAAGGCGGCGGCGATCGCCGCGGCGGAGGTGGGCCGCTGGGTCCGGGGTGAGCCCCTCGCACACTGCCTGACGTGAGGCCCGTTGCCACCAGCCGGTCCGGGCGAGAGCCCACCAACGCCGGTGACCCCCACCAACGCCAGGTGACGGCCCACCAACGCCGGTGGCTCCCACCAACGCCGGGTGACGGCCCACCAACCTCACTGGGCCGACGACACCGGCCGCGAGGGAGCCGCAGGGGCGCGCCGGTGTCGAGACGGCGAACGCGCGGAGGCCCGAAGGGCCGAGCACGATCGCCGTCTCGACACCGGCATGTGGCGCCCCGAAGGCGACCGAGCCAGAAATTCGGCACACCAGCCGCAAAAAGCACCACACAGCCGACCGAGCCAAAGAGGTAGGTGCGGAATGTACGTCGGCATCGATGTAGGCACGTCCACGGTGAAGGCCGCCGCCTTCAACGCCGAGGGCGACGAACTGACCGTCGCCTCCCGCCCAGTGGGCCTCGCCCTGCACGGCGGCGTCGTCGAGCAGGACATGGACGAGGTGTACGGGGCGGTAGTAGCCGTACTGCAAGAAGTGACCGCGCGCGTCCCCGACCCGGTCGACCTGGCCGGCCTCACCGGCCAGGGCGACGGCGTATGGCTCGTCGACACAGCCGGCCGCCCCCTACGCCCCGCCGCCTCCTGGATGGACGGCCGGGCGCATGAACTGGTCGACCGCTGGCTGGCGGACGGCACGTTCGAGGCGGTGTTCCGGCGCACGGGCAGCGCCATGTTCCCGGGCTGTCCGGGCCCGCTTCTCGCCTGGCTGGACAGCCATGAGCCGAAGGCGCTGAACGAGGCGAGCGCGGCGGTCTACTGCAAGGACATGGTGTTCCAGCGGCTCACCGGAGCGGGCCCGACGACCGACGTCTCGGACGCGTCGATGCCGTTCCTGGACCCCCGCACCCGGACGTACGACAACCGGGTCGTCGAGCTGCTCGGCCTGACCCACCGCCGGGGCCTGCTCGCCCCCGTCAGCGACCCGATCGCAACGGCACGGATCCGCGCCGCGGGCGAGGACGAGGGCGAGGGCCTTCCGCCCGGCACCCGTATCGCGAACGGCCCGTACGACCTCCCGGCCTGCGCCCTGGGCGCGGGGGTCACGCGACCCGGCGACGGTCTCCTCATCGTCGGCACCTGTCTGGCCAGTCTGGTCGCGACCACCGACCTCGACCTCACCGGCGAACCCGCCGGCCTCTACATCAACACGGACCGCCCCGGCCACTGGCTGCGTGCGATGCCCGCGATGGTCGGTACGGCGGCGCTGGACTGGGTGCTGTCGACGACGGGCGTCCAGCACGGCCAGGTGGACGGCCTGCTGGCGGAGACCCCACCGGGAGCCAACGGCGTACGCGTCCTCCCGTACTTCGCACCGTCCGGCGAGCGTGCCCCCTTCGTCGAGCCCCGTCTGCGCGCCGAACTCACCGGTGTCTCCCTGGAGTCGACCCCGGCCGATCTGATCCGGGCGACCTGCGAGGGCATCGGCTACGCGGCCCGGCACTGTCTTCAGGCGGCGGGGCTGACCGGGACGCTGGCCGTCTGCGGCGGCGGCACCCGCAGCCCGGCCTGGATGCGGCTGCTCGCCGACGTCCTGGGGCGTTCTCTGCGTGTCGTCGAGGGCGAGGTGGGCGCGCGGGGCGCGGTGCTGGCGGCGGCCGAGCGGTACGGAGTGTCGCTGGACGTGGAGGCGTGGACGAGGCCGACGGCGGTCGTCGAGCCGGACGCGGGGCGGGCGGCGTACTACGCGAAGGGGTACGAGGAACACCTGGCCCGTCTGAGGGAGGCGCGCGCCCGGACCCGCACGTGAACGGCCGTATGAGGAAAGGGAGTTGTATGAACCCGAGACGTAGAGCCCTCCTGCTCGCGGCCGCCGCCACCCCGGCGGCCGCTGCCGTGCCCGCGACCGCTGCCCTGCCCGCGGCTGCCGCTGAGGCGGCCGGCGGGCCGCGTCGTCCGCTCGTCATCGGCCATCGCGGCGCGGCCGGCTGGCGCCCGGAGCACACGGCGGCCTCGTACACGTACGCCGTGCAGACCGGCGCCGACTGGATCGAACCGGACCTGGTGCCGACGAGGGACCACGTCCTCGTCGTCCGGCACGAGAACGAGATCTCGCAGACGACGGACGTGGCCCGGCACCCGGAGTTCGCCGGCCGCCGCACCACGAAGACGGTGGACGGCCGGCAGGTCACCGGCCGCCGCACCACGAAGACGGTGGACGGCCGGCAGGTCACCGGCTGGTTCACGGAGGACTTCACGCTCGCCGAGCTCAAGACGTTACGGGCGGTCGAACGCCTCCCGCTGGTCCGCAACCGCAACACCGTGTTCGACGGCCGCGAGGAGGTGCTCACCTTCCAGGAGGTGGTGGACCTGGCGCGCGGGCTGTCCAAGGCCTACGGCCGTACGATCGCCGTCTTCCCGGAGACCAAGCATCCGACGTACTTCCGCTCGATCGGCCTCCCCTTGGAGCCGAAGCTCGCGGAGGCGGTCCGCCGTAACCGCCTCGGCCCGCGCGAATGCGTCGTGCAGTCCTTCGAGCCGACGAGCCTGCAGCGGATGGCGGCGTATCGGTTGAAGGTGCCGCTGTGGCAGGCACTGGGCACCACCGGTGGGCCGTACGACCTGGTCTCGTCCGGCGATCCGACGACGTACAAGGACATGATGACCCCGGCGGGCCTGGCGCGGATCGCCGCGTACGCGGACTGGATAGGGCCGGACAAGTCGTCGGTCGCCGGTACGTCCCTCGTCGCGGACGCGCATGCGGCGGGGCTGCGGATCGGGCCGTACACCTTCCGGGCGGAGAACCAGTTCCTGCCGGCGGACTTCCGCCGGGGTGACGGAGCGAACGATTTCGGGGACGCGTTCGCGGAGTACGCGCTGTACTACGGGCTGGGGGTCGACGCGGTGGTGACCGACTTCCCGGATCTGGCGGTGATGGCGAGGAGGGGCTGATGTTCTTCAGGGACAAGCACTGCCCGACCTGTGGCGGCGGCGGCACGCAGAGGTTCACGCCGTTGAAGCCCGAGGAAAGGAAGGCACTCGGGACGGACCGCACGGACCTGTGGCGCTGTACCGCTCCTGGCTGCCGGTGGTATCAGCCCTGGAGCCATCAGGGCGGCGGGGGCCGGCTCCCGGAGGATCTGCAGAATCCGGGAGCCGACGACTCGCAGTGACCCGTGACGTCTACAGGTTGCTGAAGTCCGGTCCCTTGGTCCGGGTGCGCTTGATCTCGTAGAAGCCCGGCACGGAGGCCACGGCGAGGGTGCCGTCCCACAGCTTGGCGGCGTCCTCGCCCCTGGGCGCCGGGGTGACGACCGGGCCGAAGAAGGCGATCTGCTCGCCGTCGGGGCCGGGGACGGCGATGACCGGGGTGCCGACCTCCTGGCCGACCTTGTCGATGCCCTCCTTGTGGGAGGCGCGCAGCTGCGGTTCGTAGGGGGTGCCGTCCCAGTGCTCCAGGAGGGAGTCCGGCAGGCCGACGTCCTTCAGGGCGGCGGCGACGGTCTCCTTGCCGGGGCCCTCCTCCTTGTTGTGGATGCGGGTGCCGAGCGCGGTGTAGAGGTCGCCGAGCACCTCGGCGCCGTGCTCCTCCTGTGCCGCGATGACGACCCGGACGGGACCCCACGCCTTGGTCTCCAGCAGCTCGCGGTACTCCTCGGGGAGTTCGTCGAGCTTGTCCTCGTTGAGGACGGCCAGGCTCATCAGGTGCCAGCGGACCTCTATGTCGCGGACCTTCTCGACCTCCAGCACCCAGCGCGAGGTCATCCAGGCCCAGGGGCACAGGGGGTCGAACCAGAAGTCGACGGGGGTCTTGTCCGACATGTCTCTCCTCAAGGGGAAGCGTTTCCCCGGGAAACACTGCTGGTCGGTCCGCCCATTCCCAGCTGCTGTGTGTCAGGTGCGCATGGCAGGATCGGGGCTGTCCGCATACTGAACACCACTTCAAGGGAGTGCCGCCCGTGCCCGGTGAGAATCTGTCCCGCGACGAGGCCCGGGAGCGGGCCGCCCTGCTGTCCGTCGACGGGTACGACGTGTCCCTCGACGTGCGTTCCGCCATCGGCGACGGGGACTCCGAGAGCGGGGCGCCGCGCACCTTCCGTTCGGTCACGACGATCCGCTTCCGGTGCGCCGAGCCCGGCGCCACCAGCTTCGCGGACCTGATCGCGCCGAGTGTGACGGCCGTCTCCCTCAACGGCAAGGACCTGGATCCGAGCGAGGTCTTCGACGGCTCGCGGATCACCCTGGAGGACCTGGCCGCCGACAACGAGCTCGTCGTCGACGCCCAGTGCGCCTACTCCCGCACCGGCGAGGGCCTGCACCGCTTCGTCGACCCCGAGGACGGCGAGGTCTACCTCTACACCCAGTACGAGCCGGCCGACTCCCGCCGCGTCTTCGCGAACTTCGAGCAGCCGGACCTCAAGGCCCCGTTCCGCTTCGAGGTGCGGGCACCCGAGGGGTGGACGGTGTGGAGCAACGGCGTCGGTGAACTCGCCGACGGCGTCTGGCGGTTCGCGGAGACGAAGCCGATCTCGACGTACATCACGTGCGTCGTGGCGGGCCCGTACCACTACGTCACGGACTCCTACTCGCGTACGTTCGCCGACGGCACGACGCTGGAGATCCCCCTCGGCGCGATGTGCCGCAAGGGCCTCGCCCCGTACTTCGACGCCGACGACGTCTTCCTGGTCACCAAGCAGGGCCTGGACTTCTTCCACGACCACTTCGACTACCCGTACCCCTTCGGGAAGTACGACCAGGCGTTCGTGCCCGAGTACAACCTCGGCGCGATGGAGAACCCGGGGATGGTGACCTTCCGGGAGGAGTACATCTTCCGCGGCAAGGTGACACGGGCGTCGTACGAGGGCCGGGCGAACGTCATCCTGCACGAGATGGCGCACATGTGGTTCGGTGACCTGGTCACCATGGTGTGGTGGGACGACCTGTGGCTGAAGGAGTCCTTCGCGGACTTCATGGGTACCTTCGCGAACGTGGGCGCGACCCGCTTCACGGACGCCTGGATCACCTTCGCCAACCGCCGCAAGGCGTGGGCGTACCGCGCCGACCAGTTGCCCTCCACGCACCCGATCACGGCGGACATCCGTGACCTGCAGGACGCGAAGCTCAACTTCGACGGCATCACCTACGCCAAGGGGGCTTCCGTACTGAAGCAGCTCGTGGCGTACGTCGGCCAGGACGCGTTCCTGGAGGGCGCGCGGCGCTACTTCAAGCGGCACGCGTACGGCAACACGCGCCTCGGTGATCTGCTGTCGGTGCTGGAGGAGACCAGTGGCCGGGACATGGGGGCGTGGTCGCGGTCCTGGCTGCAGACGGCGGGCGTGAACTCGCTGACGCCGCAGGTGCTGCTGGACGCGGAGGGCCGGGTCGACGAGCTGGCGGTGGTGCAGGAGGCCGCGGAGTCGCACCCGGAGCTGCGTCCGCACCGGGTGGCGGTGGGCCTGTACCGGCGGGGCGCCAACGGGGCGCTGGAGCGGTACTCGCAGGCCGAGGTGGACGTCGACGGGCCGCGGACGGTCGTGGCGGAGCTGGCGGGCGCCGAGGCGCCGGAGCTGGTGCTGGTCAACGACGAGGACCTGACGTACTGCAAGACCCGCTTCGACGAGACGTCCCTGGCGACCCTGCGGGAGCACCTGGGTGCGCTGACCGACCCGCTCGCCCGTGCCCTGTGCTGGTCGGCGCTGTGGAACATGACGCGGGACGCGCTGCTGCCGGCGCGGGACTTCGTGGCTCTGGTGCTGCGGTTCGCGGGGCGCGAGTCCGACATCGGCGTGCTGCAGATGCTGCACGCGTGGGCGAACTCGTCGCTGGTCCACTATGTGGCGCCCGAGTGGCGTCCGGCCGGCGAGCGGCTGGTGGCCGAGGGCGCGCTGCGGGAACTGCGGGCCGCGGAGGCGGGCAGCGAGCAGCAGCTGGCGTGGGCGCGGTTCTTCGCGTCGGTGGCGTCGGGCCCGGAGGATCTGGCGTTGCTGCGGGGCCTGCTGGAGGGCACGGAGAAGGTCGAGGGGCTGGACGTCGACCAGGAGCTGCGGTGGGCGTTCCTGGAGCCGCTGGCCGCGCACGGCGTCGCGGACGAGTCGGTTCTGGCGGCCGAACTGGCCCGGGACGACACCGCGTCCGGCAAGCGCCACCAGGTGCGCTGCCTCGCCGCGCGGCCGTCGGCGGCGGTGAAGGCGCAGGCGTGGGCGCAGGTCGTGGAGTCCGACGCGCTGTCCAACGCCCTGGTGGAGGCGACCATCGCGGGGTTCGGTCAGCCGTCGCAGCGCGAGCTGCTCGTGCCGTACACCGAGAAGTACTTCGCGGCCATCGAGCGGGTGTGGGCGGAGCGGTCGATCCAGATCGGGATGGACGTGGTCCGGGGCCTGTTCCCGTCGCTCCAGCAGTCGCAGGCCACCTTGGACGCGACGGACGCGTGGCTCGCCGCCCATGAGGACGCGGCGCCGGCCCTGCGCCGTCTGGTGCTGGAGGCGCGGGACGATCTGGCGCGGGGGCTGCGGGGGCAGGCGTGCGACTCGGCGAGCGAGGCGTCCTGAACGGCGTTCCACGGCGTCGACGGCGTCAACCGAATGAGACCTTTGGCCAACGGTCTGGGCACTGCGTGACCGTTACGGAATTCAGGCAATAGCAGCCGTAACCCCTGGTCCAACCCGAACGGACCAGGGGTTTTCCATGCCTACTCGGCATCCGAACACCCGTCCTTTAGTGCCGGGTTGTCCGCTTTTGTCGACGAGCGTGTAACAGCGGTTAATCGGCGGACGAGACGCGGGAACCTCCGGGTCATGAACCACAACACCCCGGTCCCCCCGCTCTCCCCCCGCCCCCTGCGCCATCTCTCCGAGGTGCACCGGCGTGTCATGACGGCCGCGCAGTTGAAGTCGCACGGCATCCCGGCCGCCGAGATGAACGACCAGTGCCGCCCCGGCGGCCCCTGGCAGCAGATCCTCCCCGGCGTCTTCCTGCTCCACCCCGGCCCCCCGACCAGCGAGGAGCGCCTGCACGCGGTGCTGATGTACGCGGCGCGGGAACGATCTCCGGGCGTGCCGGCGCAGCCCGGCGCGGGCGAAGGGCACGCCCCCGCCTACCCGGAGGCGGTGATCACGGGCCTCGCGGCGCTGACCCTGCACGGCTTCTCGGCCACGCCGCCGCTCACCGCCCTGGACACGATCGACGTCCTGGTCCCCCGGCTGCGCCGGCTGCGCTCCACGGGCTGTGTCCGCATCCTGCGCACCTCCGCGCTCCCCGCCCCGCAGCAGGTGACGGGACTCCCGGTGGCCCCGGTCCCCCGCGCACTGGCCGACGCGGTGGCCGAACTGACGGACGCGGGCGCCGTACGCCGGCTGCTGACGGAAGCGGTCCGCGGCGGGCACTGCGAACCGGCGGCGGTGGTACGGGAGTTGAACCAGGCGAAGCTGCTGAACCGCCCGCACGTCGTGGACGCCGTGGACTCGCTGCTCGCCGAGGGCCGCGCGATCGCGGAGGACCGCCTGTACGAGATGGTCCACGTCCACGGCCTGCCCGACCCCGTCTGGAACGTCGACCTGCGCCTGCCCGGCGGCCCCCACCTCGGCGGCCTGGACGCGTACTGGCCGGAGCAGGCGGTGGCGTTGGAGCTGGACACCCGGGCACCCCGCCAGGACGAGGACGCCCTGTGGTCCGAGTACGCCCGCAAGCGCGAGCACCTGGAGCGCCTGGGCATCACGGTCGTGTACATCACCCCGAAGAAGCTCCGGGACGCGATGGAGCAGCAGGCGGCGGTGGTCCGTACGGCACTGATGGCGGCGGCGGACCGCGATCCGGCCGCGTATGTCGTGGTGCTGCCCCGGTAGTGACGGACCGGGACGCGCAGCGCCAGGAGGGGAGAGGAGGGGCCGCGGGGCCGAGACCCGGCGGCCCCTCCTCGTGTCACCGACAGGGCCTAGGTTGGCCGGATGAGATTCCGAGGCGTGTTGGTGGTGCTCTTCCTGTTGCCCGTGGCCTGGGGGCTGGTCGGCCTGGCGAGCGGCCGGGCGACTTCCGTCGCCCCCAAGTGCCCCGGGCTCCAGTTGGACGAGGTGGGTGAGGAGCACCCCGGCCGGATGCGGCCCGGCTTCACCTGTGCCGTGGGCTACGACACCGCCACCGGCCGGTCGACGGGCACGCGGACGTACGAGCAGCAGAAGTACGCCCAGGAGCAGGAGCGCGACGGCCGCTACCTTCGGGGTGCCGGTTACCTGGCCTACGGTGCGGTGGGGCTGACGGTCCTCGCCGTGAGCGGGCCGCTCCGCCTGCCGTGGCGGCCGCGCAGAAAACGTGAAGCCGCGGGTCGGCCGATATGAGGCGGTACGGACATCACGGGTGCATGAACGTCATGCTTCGTGTCCGGCTCGGCTCGATCGCCTCGCCCTTTCCGTCCTTTCCGCCCTTCCCGCCCTGTCCGCAGAACTCGGCCTCGATCACCGCGTCGGTGTCGCCCGTCCAGTCCCCGTTGAAGTTGAAGGCGAGGGAGTGGCGGCCGTCCGCCGTCGTGACCGCCTCCGAGATCGAGCCGTGGATGCCGCCGCCGTGGCCCCAGACCGTGACGCCGCAGCTCAGCTTGCGTTCGATCAGGCCGAGGCCGTAGCCCGCGTTCGGGATGTCCTCGACCTTGACCGTGGTCTTCATCTCGGACAGCTGCTTCGCGGGCAGGAGCCTGCCCTTGAGCAGGGCCGAGTAGAAGCGGTTCAGGTCGGCGGAGTCGGCGATCATGTCGCCCGAGCCGGTGGCCAGGGTCGGGTTGAGTTCGGTGACGTCGTACGTCGGTCCCGTGGCCGTCCGGGCGAGCTTGCCGTAGGCGCGGCTGCTCGGTTTCGGCAGCTTCGGGTAGGTGCCGGGGACGAGCGTGGCGTGCAGGTGCAGAGGCTTGATGACACGCCGGTGGATCTCGTCCCCGTAGGGGTTGCCCGTGACGCTCTCGATGACCATGGCGGCCAGGGTGTAGTTGGTGTTCGAGTAGTTCCAGGACGTGCCCGGGGCGAAGTCCGGCTTGTGCCCCATGGCGACGCGGACCAGTTCCTCGGGGGTCGCCGTGTCGTAGCGGTGCTCGAAGAAGCCTTCCTTGGAGAACGCCTTGCGGATGAACTCCTCGTCCGCCGTGTAGTTGAAGATGCCGCTGGTGTGGTTGAGCAGTTGGCGCAGGGTGATCTCGCTGCCGTCGTGGCCGTTGCCCTCGACGACACCGGGCAGCCACTTGTCCACCGTGTCGTCCAGCGACAGCCGCCCCTCGGCCTCCAGCTGGAGCAGCACGGTGGCCACGAAGGTCTTGGTGATGCTGCCCACCCGGTAGCGGTCCTGCGTCGCACGCGGTTTGCCGGTCTTGAGGTTGCCGACGCCCGCCGTGGCCGACCAGGTGCCGTGACCGTCCTTCGCGGTCGCCGTCACGCCGGGCACGCCGGCTTCGACCGCGGCCTCCATGGCCGTGCGGGTCGCCTCGTGGCCGGTCCCGCCGGGCGCGGCGACCGCGGGTGCGGCAAGGGCCACGGACAGTGCCACCGCCGTCGCCGCCACCAGGGTCGCGCGAGTCGTACGTACGCTCATGTCTCTCCCCCTACTCCTGCGCTCATGTCGAGCGTGGTCGGAGGGAGAGACCGGGCGCGTGCTGCGAAGGTTGAGGCGAGGGACGCCAGTTGAGTGAGTTTCAGCCCTTCTTCAGCACCAGCTCCGTGTTGCGGTCCTTCCGGTCGCCCGCGAGGGTCGTGCGCGCGCCGGGGGCGTTGAAGGACAGCTCGCGGTAGAGCGCCGCCAGACCCGTCTGGGAGAGGTCCGTGAAGTCGGTGCGGTGCGGGGCCGAGGACTCGATCAGCGTCGTGAACAGGGAGATCGTGCCGTCCTTGTTGTCCACCACCTCGATGATCCGGGCGAGTTGGGGGAAGTCGACGTGGGAGGCGGTGGAGATCTCCCAGAAGGAGCCGCCGCCGGAGCCGGACCGCGGGGTGACGACGTTCTTGTGGATGTGGCCGTTCACCCAGGCGAGGACGTTGCGGTGCCGGGCGAGGAGCTCCACCACCTCGGCGCCACCCACGCGCCGCTCGTTCGGGCGGGCCGGGTCGCGGCGCAGGTTGCCCATCGTCTCGCTGGTGTGATGGCTGAAGATGATCGCGTACGAGTCCTTGTTGTCGCGCAGCGTCCGGTCCAGCCACTTGAACTGGGCCGCCCCGACGGACCCTTCGTAGTGGCCGCCGGGGTCGGTGGTGTCGAGGCTGATGCCGATGACGTCGTCGGCGATGCGGAAGCTGTAGTACTGGGTGCCGGCGTCGAGGTTGGCCGTCGAGTAGCCGTGGCCGACCGGGCCGTGGCCGCGATGGGCCGGGTTCAGGTGGGCCTGTACGTACTGCCGGGGCGTGAACGGGGCGCGGCTCTCGTCCGGCGTGACCGAGCGCATCGAGCGGGCGTGGGCCTTGAGGAAGTCCTTGAAGACGGTGCCCCTCGGGTCCTTGTCCTGCTTGAGGGAGTCCTGGAGCTTCTTGGCGTCCGCCGCGGACACTGTCATCAGCTTCTTGCCGCCGACGGCGAGGTCGGTCAGGTAGGAGTCGCTGTGCGAGGCGTAGGTACCGAGCGGCATCGCGTCGTGGTTGCCGACCGTCGAGTACCAGGGGATGTTCAGGCCGGGACTCTGCAGTTCGCGGATCGCGGCGGCGAGGAAGCCCTCGATGTGCGGGAAGCCGAACTGCTTGTCGGCGTCGCGGATGCTGTCGTCGGCCTGCCAGTAGAGCTTGAGGCCGCTGTTCTGGACGCCCTCGTACTGCCGCGGGTCACCGGTGTTCGGGGTGACGCGGCCGCCGCTCATCACCGTCAGGAACCACTCCAGCTCGGACTTGCAGTTGTTGTCCGTGTTGTCGCCGGTGGTCATCGCGAAGTGCAGCGGGGCACCGGTCACGGGGGCGCCCCGCAGCGCGTTGATCCGCTCGACGAGCGCCACCGCGCCGGGCACGGTCAGCGCCTCCTGGGGCCGCCAGGCGTGCACGTCCGTCGAGCGGAGGTACTCCAGCCGCAGCGGGTGCTGGGCGTCGATCAGGTGCAGGTCGGTGAGCTGGACGAAGGCGGCGAGCGCCGTACGCCGCCTCTCGCGCCCCGCCTTGGCCGACGCCAGGTTCTCGCGGACGACCCGCCGCCAGCCGGGACCGTCACCGAGCCGGCGGTATCCGGAGTCACCGCGCGGGGTGGCGACGTTCGCGAGGGTGGTGCCACGGGTGTACGGCGCGAGCGCGACCGGCAGGTTCCGGGAGGCGCCGACGGGAGCCTCGGCGGCGGCGCCCGCGGCGGCGTTCGGCGCGCTCGCGGGGTTCGTGGTCGTGGCGGCCTGGCTGTCGGTGGGCCGCAGGGCGTAGCCGACGCCCGCGGAGAGGGTCACCGCTCCGGTGGCGGCGAGCAGGGTACGACGGTGGACCCCCAGCGCGGAGCTGGCGACAGAGCGTATGCGCGACATGGCGCGATCTCCCCGAGTGCGAACGCGTCGGCAGTGGTCGCGGGCTGTCGCTGCCGCGAACGGCCCGCTCACTGTGGATCGTTGGCACCCGGGATGACCTGCGCATGAACATGACCGCAACGCGCAGCGCCGATCACCGTACGTGGATCTTGGCCTACCTTCCGCGTCCACGACCGCTCGTCGAACGGCCGGGACTCGGTCACTCCGTGTTCATCTTCGGGGGTACTGAAGCCTTTCCGGCCGCCGGTCGTTCCCGCCACAGCGCCAGTCCCTTGTCGACCATCGGGACCCGGTTCAGTGCGGTCATGTCGTCGAGCGGATGCCAGGCGGCCATGTCCGTGGAGCCGTTGACCTCGTAGCGCAGGTCGCCGCCGGTGATCCGGGCCTCGTAGACGAGCGCCAGGCCGTGGTGGTCGACGGTCCGGCCGAAGCGGTCCGGGAGGGCGCGGCGGGCGGAGTCGACGCCGAGCAGACCGGTGGGTTCGACGAGATAGCCGGTCTCCTCCTCCACCTCCCGCACGACCGCGTCGTAGGGATCCTCACCGTGCTCCATGCCGCCGCCCGGCAGGACCCACTCGAAGCCGCCGCGGGGCGCCGGGGACCGGGCGAGGAGGAGCTGTCCGTCACGCACGCAAATGGCGTAGGCCGCCACCCTCAAGTTCTTCCGCACGTAGGGACGTTAAGCGGTCGGCGCCGGATGAGCAGCCGAATATTCGGCTTACGGGCGACTTGCCCTGTTCACTCCCTCTCGCCCCAAATGCATCGGGGGTTTTCCCCATCCGTCCATTTCGATTCGGTCAACTCTTCCCAAACATCCTTCCCTTGCATAAAGCTGTGCGGTCGTCCGGGATCGCATTCCGGACGACCCCTGCTCCTTTACCAACAAGGGATGCCGATGACCCTCACCCCCCAGCGCGAACCGAAGCCGGGCGCGAGACGCTCGGCCCGCATAGCCGTGGCCGCCGGTCTCGTCGCCGCGCTCTCCGCGGCCGGGCCGATACCCATGGCCATAGCCGCGGACCCCGCGCCGGCCGCGGCGGACCCGAGCGTCAAGTCCGCGCACGACAAGCTCGGTTCGGACGACGCCGACCTGCTCGCCGAGGCCAAGGCCGACGGCGACAAGAACGTCACGATGATGATCGCGACCGCGCCCGGCCAGACCGAGAAGGTCGCGGAGCAGCTGGACGCGGTCGGCTCTGTGGGCCGCACCTACGACAAGCTGGGCTACGTCCGGGCCACCGTCCCCACCGGCAAGGCGGACTCGGCCATCGCCGCCGCCGCGAAGCTCTCCTCGGTGCACGGCATCGACCTGCGCGAGGAGATACCCCTGGACGACCCCGCCGTCGACACGAAGAAGTCGACGGCCGCGGCGACCTCCTACGCCGCCCCGGGCAAGAAGACCCCGGCCGAGAACCCGTACAACCCGTCCTTCGAGACGGGCGCCGTCGACTTCGTGGACGACCACCCGAAGGCGGACGGCCGCGGCATCACCATCGGCATCCTCGACTCCGGCGTCGACCTCGGCCACCCGGCGCTGCAGAAGACCACCACCGGTGAGCGGAAGATAGTCGACTGGGTCACCGCCACCGACCCGCTCCTGGACAGCGACCGCACCTGGCGCCCGATGGTGACCTCCGTCTCCGGGCCCACCTTCACCTACGGCGGCAAGACCTGGACCGCGCCCGCCGGTTCCTACCAGGTCAGCACCTTCCTGGAGTCGTACACCACCGGCGGTGACGCGGCGGGCGACGCCAACCGCGACGGCGACAAGACCGACTCGTGGGGCGTCCTCTACGACGCCGCGAACGGCACCGTCCGGGTCGACCTCAACAACAACAACGACTTCGGTGACGACACCCCGATGAAGCCGTACAAGGACGGCTTCCAGATCGGGTACTTCGGCACCGACAACCCGGCCACGGACGTCGCCGAGCGCCAGCCGTTCGTCGTGCAGATCCGCAAGGACGTGCCGATGGACCCGCTGGGCGGGACCTGGGTCGGCCAGAAGCGCGACTTCGTCAACATCGGCGTCATCGAGTCCGAGCACGGCACGCACGTCGCCGGCATCACCGCCGCGAACGGCCTGTTCGGCGGCGAGATGAACGGCGCGGCGCCGGGCGCGAAGCTCGTCTCCTCCCGCGCCTGCACCTGGACCGGCGGCTGCACCAACGTCGCGCTCACCGAGGGCATGATCGACCTCGTCGTCAACCGCGGCGTCGACATCGTCAACATGTCCATCGGCGGCCTCCCGGCGCTCAACGACGGCAACAACGCCCGCGCCGAGCTGTACACGCGCCTGATCGACACCTACGGCGTCCAGCTCGTCATCTCCGCCGGCAACTCCGGCCCCGGCGCCAACACCATCGGCGACCCGGCTCTGGCCGCCAAGGTCATCTCGGTCGGCGCGTCCATCTCCAAGGAGACGTGGGCCGCCAACTACGGCTCCGTCGTGGAGAAGTCGTACGCGATGATGCCGTTCTCCTCGCGCGGCCCGCGTGAGGACGGCGGCTTCACGCCGACCCTGGTCGCCCCGGGTGCCGCGATCAACACCATCCAGACCTGGCTGCCGGGCGCCCCGGTCGCCGAGGCGGGCTACTCCCTGCCGGCCGGCTACGGCATGCTCCAGGGCACCTCGATGGCGTCCCCGCAGGCGGCGGGCGCGTCCGCGCTGCTGCTGAGCGCCGCCAAGCAGAAGGGCATCGCCCTCACCCCGGCGAAGCTGCGCACCGCGCTCACCTCGACGGCCGACCACATCAAGGGTGTGCAGGCCTACGAGGAGGGTGCCGGCCTCATCGACATCGAGGACGCCTGGGACTCGATCCGCGACGGCGCCACCGCCCACGAGTACGCCGTGAAGGCGCCGGTCGACACCGCGATCGACCAGTTCCTGAAGACGCCGGGCTTCGGCACCGGCATCTACGACCGTGAGGGCGGCCTCAAGGCCGGGCAGAAGAAGACGTACGACGTCACGATCACGCGTACGTCCGGCCCGGACAAGGCGATCCGGCACGAGCTGGACCTGGAGAACAACGCCGGGGGCACCTTCCGGATCGTCGGCGACGACGAGATCAGCCTCGGCCTGAACAAGCCCGTCACCGTCAAGGTCGCCGCCAAGCCGTCCTCGGCCGGCCTCAAGAGCGCGATCCTGGAGGTCGACGACCCGCGCACCGAGGGCGTCGACCAGCAGATCCTCAACACGGTCGTGGTCTCCGCGCCGCTGAAGTACACGTACTCGGCGTCCGGTTCGGTGCAGCGCAACAGCACCAAGCACTACTTCGTGACCGTTCCCGAGGGCGCGAAGTCGCTGGAGGTCGCGATCGGCGGGCTGAAGGGCAAGAGCCAGACCCGGTTCATCGCCATCCACCCGTACGGCGTTCCGGTCGACACGACCAGCACGCCGAACTGCTACAACAACTACCTCGACGGCAACGGCTGCAAGCCGGACGTGCGTGCGTACGCCGACCCGCAGCCCGGCGTCTGGGAGATCGAGGTCGAGTCGCGCCGTACGTCGCCGCTGCTCGACAACCCGTACAAGCTGGACGTCACCGTCCTGGGCGCGGCCTTCGACCCGGAGACCGTGACCGTCCCCGAGGCCAAGGTCGGCACGCCGGCCGCCGCCTCCTGGAAGGTGACCAACAAGTACGCCGCCCTCGACGGCAAGCTGGCCGGCGGCCCGCTCGGCTCGTCGAAGGCCACGCGTCCGACGATCGCCGAGGGCGTCACGCAGACCACCACGGTCGACGTGCCCGAGGGCGCCACGTCCCTCGACGTGACCATCGGCAACGTCTCCGACGCCGCCGCGGACCTCGACCTGGTGGTGAAGGACGCGTCCGGCACCCAGGTGGGCAGCTCCGCCGACGGTGACTCCGAGGAGTCGGTCAAGATCGCGAAGCCGGCCGCCGGGACGTACAGCATCGAGGTCATCGGCTACGCGGTGCCGGGCGGCTCGACCGCCTACGACTACCTGGACGTCTTCTACTCCGCCTCGCTCGGCACCGTCACGGTGGACGAGTCGGCGCCGGTGAAGCTCGGCACGGGTGACTCGGCCACGGTGACCGGCAGCGTGACCGCGAAGGCGGCCGCTCCGGAGGGCCGCGAGTTCTTCGGCCAGGTCCGCCTGGTGAACGCGCGCGGCACGGTCGCGGGCGTGGGCAACGTGAAGATCGAGAAGGTCACGCCGTAGTCGTCGTACGGCTGTGAGGGCGGGCGTCCCCTGCGGGCGCCCGCCCTTCCTCATTCGCAGGTGAGCTCCCGCGAGTCGGTCAGCGCGGCGGTGATCCAGGCCCGTTCGGGGGCGATGTCCCGCTCGCCGACGAACCAGACGTCCGGTACGGCGCTGTGCCGGGGGATGCCGACCAGCACGTGTTCGCCCTTGTGGAGAGTGTCCCGCTCCATCAGGAAGGTCGCCTTCTCGTCCTCGCCCTTCTCGTTCTCGCCCTTCTCCGGCCCGCTCTTCTCCGGCCCGCTCTTCGGCTTGTAGAAACGGGTCACGCTCAGGGTGATCCGCTCCTGTCCCGTCCCGGGCAACGGCTCCACGGAGGTGACGTCGCCCTCGGCGACCAGCCGGGCGCAGGCGAGGTAGCGGGGGCTGCCGAACGCGGTGTCGGCCTGCTTGGAACTCGCCTGGTCGGCGCTGCCGCCCGAGGCCAGACCGCTGTCCCCGGCCTGCGACACCAGCCAGCCCAGACCGGCCACGACAGAGGCCACGGCGGCCACCGCGAGGGTGCCGAAGGCGAGGGTGAACGCACGCCGCCGGACGGGAGAGGGCCGTCGTACGGGAGCCGGTTCGGGAGCCGGTGCCGGTGGCTCGGCGAGCGCCCGCCCGATGATCCCCAGCTGTTCCCGGAGCAGCGCCACATCGGCCGCCGCCGCCCGGTGCTCGGCCATGAAGGCGGCGTCCGCGCGCGCCTCGTCCGTGAGCGGCTCGTCGGTGATCGCGGCCATCAGCGCGTCGGCGCCGGTGCGGCCTTCGTTCTCGGCGGTCACGTCACACCACCTCGTCCTCGTGCAGGCGGGCGCGCAGGGCCCGTACCGCCGTGTGCAGCCTGCTCTTGACCGTGCCCTCCGGGATGCCGAGCTCCTCGGCGATCCCGCGGACCGGCAGGTCGGCGTAGAAGCGCAGGACGAGGACCTGACGCTGGGCGTCGGGCAGTTCGTCCAGGCCCTGGGAGACGGCGAGGGAGAGCAGGCTGGTGTCCTCGCCGGAGGGGTGTTCCGTCTGCCGCAGCGCCGCGAGCCGCTCGCCGAGCCGCTCCTGGCGCTTCTTGGCCCGGTGCCAGTCCATGGCGAGGTTGGAGGCGACGACCGCCGCCCACGCCGACACGTCCCGCGGCGCCTCACGGCCGCTCGCGGCCCGCTCCAGCAGCCGCAGGCGGACCTGCTGTACCCCGTCCAGCAGGTCCGCCTGCGGCACCCCGCCGAGCGCGAGCACCGCCCGCACCCTGCGCTCCTGGGCCGCGTCCAGAGGATCTTCGTGATCGTCCTCGTGGGCACGGCGGGCCTTTCTGCGCAGCACAAGCCACCCCCCTCACCGCGTTTCTTCTACGACGCAGCGGCGCACGGAAACGTTCGACCGGGTTTCCGGGAGTTTCCGCGAGGCGTACGTCACACCGCGGGACGACGCAGCACAGCTTGCGGCACGAGGCCCTCAGAAGGCGAAGTTCTGCAGCTCAGCGCGGGTACGGGCGGGATTTCCGGAATCACCCGGCCGGTCGGTGTGTTCCAGTCCCCGGGCATGCAACGCAAAGAATTGGACAGGCGGACCAGGGTCGGCCGCATGATGGAAAGGCCGCAGACATGCAAGAACGCGTAAAGGAGTCGCCGTGAGGGTCGGAATCGTCGGAGCCACCGGTCAGGTCGGCACGGTCATGCGCAGGATCCTCACGGAGCGCAACTTCCCGCTCACCGAGCTGCGCCTGTTCGCCTCGGCCCGCTCGGCGGGGACGGTCCTGGACGGCGTGACGGTGGAGGACGCGGCGACGGCCGACTACAGCGGCCTGGACATCGTCCTGTTCTCGGCGGGCGGCTCGACCTCCAAGGCCCTCGCTCCGAAGGTCGCCTCCCAGGGCGCCGTGGTGATCGACAACTCCTCGGCCTGGCGCCGCGACCCCGAGGTCCCGCTGGTCGTCTCCGAGGTGAACCCGCACGCGATCGCCGACCGCCCCAAGGGCATCATCGCCAACCCGAACTGCACCACGATGGCCGCGATGCCGGTCCTGAAGCCGCTGCACGCGGAGGCGGGCCTCGAGGCCCTGGTCGTCGCCACCTACCAGGCGGTGTCCGGCTCGGGTCTCGCGGGTGTGGACGAGCTGTTCGAGCAGATCAAGAAGGTCGGCGAGGACGCGCCCAAGCTGACCCACGACGGCTCGGCGGCGGAGTTCCCCGCGCCGAACAAGTACGTCGCGCCGATCGCGTACAACGTCCTGCCGATGGCCGGCTCGATCGTCGACGACGGCCTGAACGAGACCGACGAGGAGCAGAAGCTCCGCCACGAGTCCCGCAAGATCCTGGAGATCCCCGAGCTGTTGGTCTCCGGCACCTGTGTGCGCGTCCCGGTCTTCTCCGGCCACTCCCTCCAGGTCAACGCCCGCTTCGCCCGCCCGATCAGCGTGGAGCGCGCCAAGGAACTGCTGGCCGGCGCCCCCGGCGTGGCCCTCACCGACGTCCCGACCCCGCTGCAGGCGGCCGGCCAGGACCCCTCCTACGTCGGCCGCATCCGCACCGACGAGACGGTCGAGCACGGCCTCGCCCTGTTCCTCTCGAACGACAACCTCCGCAAGGGCGCCGCGCTGAACGCGGTGCAGATCGCGGAGCTGGTGGCGGCGGAGCTGAGCGCGTAACGCCGCGGAGATGACCGAGGGGCGCCCACCGGTGAACGGTGGGCGCCCCTTCGCGTCTTCAGAGCGCCAGATGCCGCCGCAGCGCCACGTCGATCTCGGCCATGCGCTGGCGGGGCACGGAGCCGATCGGCCGCAGCAGCCGCTCCAGGGCAAGAGCACGCACCTGCTCACACTGCACCTTGGAGTCCTTCAGAAGACCGCACTCCCCTCCGGGAAGCAGCACTTGGAACGGATAGACGCGGGCCGTGTTCGTCGTCAGGGGAACGAGCGTGACGACGCCTCGCCCCGTTCGCTCCACCGCGGCGTTGGCACCGTCGTTCGAGACGATCACCGCCGGACGGGCTTTGTTGGCCTCACTGCCACGCGTCGGCTCATAGTCGACCAGATAGATGTCACCGCGCTTCATCGGTCAGCCCGTCCCCGGAGAACTGGTCCCAGAACTCCGCGTCCTCGCTGCCGTCCCACTCGGCGAAAGCCTCGGCGTACTCCTGCTCCAATTGCGCCTGCCGGAGCAGCTCGATGGCGTCGTGTATCACGGCCGATCTGGAGTCGGCATCAGTACGCGCGGCGTACTCGTCGACGAAGGTGACGTCCTCCTGCGGCAGGCTCACACTGATCTTCATACCCTCAGAGTACCAGGGTATGACCACCTTTGCTACCTACTGAACACCGAGCGGGAGCCAACCCTTGCCTACCTCATGAACGAACATCGTGGTAGAGGGCTTTCCCTAGGGCGGTGCCGCAGGGGTCCCTGGACGTCGCCTCCCCGGCAGGCGCCATGGAAGGATGGCCGAACCCACACATATCGAGGAGATGACCGCGTGCCTGGCACAAACCTGACTCGCGAAGAGGCGCAGCAGCGGGCGAAGCTGCTCACCGTTGACTCGTACGAGATCGATCTCGACCTCTCCGGCGCGCAGGAGGGCGGCACCTACCGGTCCGTCACCACGGTGCGCTTCGACGTCACCGAGAACGGCGCCGACTCCTTCATCGACCTCGTGGCCCCGACCGTCCACGAGGTGACGCTCAACGGCGACCCGCTCGACGCGGGCGAGGTCTTCCAGGACTCCCGGATCGCGCTGCCCGGCCTGCTGCAGGGCCGCAACGTCCTGCGGGTCGTGGCCGACTGCGCGTACACCAACACGGGCGAGGGCCTGCACCGCTTCGTCGACCCGGTCGACCAGCAGGCCTACCTCTACACCCAGTTCGAGGTCCCGGACGCCCGCCGCGTCTTCGCGTCCTTCGAACAGCCCGACCTGAAGGCCACCTTCCAGTTCACCGTGAAGGCCCCGGACGGCTGGACGGTCATCTCCAACTCGCCCACGCCGGAGCCCAAGGACAACGTCTGGTCCTTCGAGCCGACGCCGCGCATCTCGACGTACATCACCGCGCTCATCGTCGGCCCGTACCACTCCGTGCACAGCGTCTACGAGAAGGACGGCCAGTCGGTCCCGCTGGGCATCTACTGCCGGCCGTCGCTCGCCGAGTACCTCGACTCGGACGCGATCTTCGAGGTGACCCGGCAGGGCTTCGACTGGTTCCAGGAGAAGTTCGACTACCCGTACCCGTTCAAGAAGTACGACCAGCTGTTCGTGCCGGAGTTCAACGCGGGCGCGATGGAGAACGCGGGCGCGGTGACCATCCGCGACCAGTACGTCTTCCGGTCCAAGGTGACGGGCGCGGCGTACGAGACGCGCGCGGAGACCATCCTGCACGAGCTGGCCCACATGTGGTTCGGCGACCTGGTCACCATGGAGTGGTGGAACGACCTGTGGCTGAACGAGTCGTTCGCCACCTACACCTCCATCGCCTGCCAGGCGCACGCCCCCGAGTCGCGCTGGCCGCACGCGTGGACGACGTTCGCCAACCAGATGAAGACGTGGGCGTACCGCCAGGACCAGCTGCCGTCGACGCACCCGATCATGGCGGAGATCCGCGACCTGGACGACGTGCTCGTCAACTTCGACGGCATCACCTACGCCAAGGGCGCCTCCGTCCTCAAGCAGCTGGTGTCGTACGTCGGCATGGACGAGTTCTTCCGGGGCGTCCAGGCGTACTTCAAGCGCCACGCGTACGGCAACACGCGCCTGTCCGACCTGCTCGGCGCCCTGGAGGAGACCTCCGGCCGTGACCTGAAGACCTGGTCGAAGAAGTGGCTGGAGACGGCGGGCATCAACGTCCTGCGCCCGGAGATCGAGACGGACTCCGACGGGGTCATCACGTCGTTCGCGATCCGCCAGGAGGCCCCGGCGCTGCCGGCCGGCGCGAAGGGCGAGCCGACGCTGCGCCCGCACCGCATCGCGGTGGGCCTGTACAACCTCGACGCCGACAGCGGCAAGCTGCTGCGCGACGAGCGCATCGAGCTGGACGTGGACGGTGAACTGACCGCCCTGCCACAGCTGTCGGGCAAGCGCCGCCCGGACGTGGTCCTCCTCAACGACGACGACCTGTCGTACGCGAAGGTCCGCCTGGACGAGCAGTCCCTGGCCTTCGTCACGGAACACCTCGGCGACTTCGAGGCGTCGCTCCCCCGGGCCCTGTGCTGGGCGTCCTCCTGGGACATGACGCGGGACGCCGAACTCGCCACCCGCGACTACCTCTCGCTGGTCCTGTCGGGCATCGGCAAGGAGTCCGACATCGGCGTCGTGCAGTCGCTGCAGAGGCAGGTGAAGCTGGCGATCGAGCTGTACGCCGCCCCGGCCGCCCGCGAGGCCCTGCTGACCCGCTGGACGGACGCCACGCTGGCCCACCTGCGCTCGGCGGAGGCGGGCAGCGACCACCAGCTGGCGTGGGCGCGGGCCTTCGCGACGACGGCCCGCACGCCCGAGCAGCTGGACCTGCTGGAGGCCCTGCTGGACGGCTCCCAGACGATCGAGGGCCTGGTCGTCGACACGGAGCTGCGCTGGGCGTTCGTGCAGCGCCTGGCGGCGGTGGGCCGCTTCGACGAGGCGGAGATCGCGGGCGAGTACGAGCGGGACAAGACGGCGGCCGGCGAGCGCCACGCCGCCACGGCCCGCGCCGCCCGCCCGACCCCCGAGGCCAAGGCCGAGGCCTGGTCGTCGGTCATCGACTCCGACAAGCTCCCCAACGCCATGCAGGAAGCGGTCATCGTCGGCTTCGTCCAGACCGACCAGCGCGAACTCCTGGCCTCCTACACCGACAAGTACTTCGAGGTGGTCAAGGACATCTGGGACTCCCGCTCCCACGAGATCGCCCAGCAGATCGCGATCGGCCTGTACCCGACGGTCCAGGTCTCCGAGGAGACCCTGACCAAGACAGACACCTGGCTGTCCTCGGCCGAGCCCAACGCGGCCCTGCGCCGCCTGATCTCCGAGTCCCGCGCAGGCGTGGAACGAGCACTGAAGGCCCAGGCGGCAGACGCGGCGGCGGAGCAGTAACGGTCGTCGTACGTACATGGAGGGGGGCGTCCGGTCTCAGACCGGACGCCCTCTGCCGTATCCGCAGAGCAAGCGAGCACCCCAACCGGCACAGCCTGCGGGCACCGGCGCAACCCACTGAGCCTCCCGGCATCGCCGCAACCCACTCAGCCTGCAGCACAACCCACTCAGCCTCCCGACATCGCCACAACCCGCCTTAGCCTGCGGGCAGTCGTGCCGCTGGGGCGGCTCCCGACCCGCAGAAGGCGGCACCCCGTCGCGCCGGGCTGCGCACCCACCCGCGCCCAGCCGCCACGCCGGTGCACCATCAAGCGAGCCGCGCAGCAGCAGCCCCCAGAGCCGACAGCACCCTCCCCACCGCAACCCGCGCCTCACTCCCCCTCCGCACAGCCGCCACCACATGCCGAACCGGCCGATCCGCTCCCAGTTCCCGCATCACGACCCCACCCCTGGCCCCCACCGCCATCCGCGGCACCAACGCCACCCCCATCCCCGCCTCCACCATCGCCAGAATCGCCGTCCACCCGGCCGCAGAATGCCCCTGCCGAGGACTGAACCCGGCCGCCTCACACGCCCCACGCGTGATGTCCGACCAGGGCCCGCTCCCCCCGAAGATCCAGTCCTCCCCCGCGAGATCGGCCAGCCGCACCACCCCGGCCCCCGCCAGCCGATGCCCCGGAGGCAACGCGACATCCAGCGGATCCACGATCAGCGGGACCCGCGTGAAGCGCGCGTCCCCCACCGTCGGCGCCTGCGCCGCGAGCGACAGCGCGAGGTCCACCTCCCCACCCGCCAGCAGCTCGTACGCCTCCCCGGCCTCGGCCTCCCGCACCCGCACGACCACCCCGGGATGCGCCTCGCGCAGCGCCCGCACGGCCGGTACGACCAGCGCCGGCACCGCCGTGGAGAAGGCAGCCACTCGGACCTCCCCGACCTCGCCGTGCACATAGGCCGCCAACTCCGCGTCGGCCCGCTCCAGTTGCTCGAACACCGCCTCTGCATGCCGCAGCACCAGCCGCGCCGCGTCCGTCAGCCGCACCCGCCGCCCCTGCGCCTCCAGCAACGGCACCCCGACCTGCCTGGCGAGATTCGTCAGCTGCTGCGACACGGCCGACGGCGTCATCCGCAGCGCCTCGGCCGTCGCGGTCACCGTCCCCCGTTCGCGCAACGTCCGCAGGATCTGCAGCTTCCGGATGTCCCACTCGACCATGGCGGCAACCTACGTCACCGCCGCGTCGCCGCCCCCAGGACGACTCCGCCCAGGATCAGCGCCATGCACAGGACCTGGGCCCAGCCGGTCGCCTCGCCGAGGACGGCCCAGGACAGCAGGGACACGCACACCGGCTGGAGGTAGTAGACGATTCCGGCGCGGCTCGGCCCGAGCAGCGCGATCGCCCTGTTCCACGCGAAGAAGGCGACGGCGGAGGAGGCGACTCCCACGTAGAGGATCGGCAGGACCGTGCCGGGCGTCGCGGCGAAGCCGCCCTGCACCGCCAGGCTCACCCCCTGCGCGGGCAGCAGCAGGGCCGTCCCCAGCAGGAAGGTGGTGAACAGGAAGGCCGTACCGCCCAGTTCGGCCGGCCGCCGCCGCAACAGGCCGCTGTACGCCCCGAAGCAGCAGGCCGCCGCGACCATCCACAGGTCCCCGGCCGCGAAACGGGCCCCGCCCGCTCCTCCCCCGATCAGCAGCACGACACCCGCGCAGGCCGTCAGCAGGCCCGCCACCCGGCGCGCACCCAGCCGTACCCCCGAGGCCCGCTCGAACACGGCCATCAGAACCGGCGAAGCGGCCATGATCATGCCCATGTTGGCGGCGGGCGTGGTCAACCCCGCTTGGTTGACGAGGGTGTTGTAGACGGTGACGCCGAGGAGGGAGGCGACGCTCACGAAGCCGAGGTGACGCCGGATCAGCTCTCGTTGCCGCCAGGCCTGCCGCGCCCCGAACGGGGCCACGGCGACCAGCGCGACCAGCCATCTCCAGAACGCCTGCTGCACCGGCGGCACACTGTCGTGCAGCGCCCGGGAGGTGACGAAGCTGCCGGACCAGACGACGGTGGCGAGAGCGGCGAGCGCGATGCCGAGCGCCGCCGCCCTGGGTGCGGGGCTCGGGGTGGGTGTACGGGTGAGTGTTCTACGGGCGGTCCGGTTCAGGACGGCGGGCACAGAGGTCCTTTCGGTGGGCGGTGACGTCGGTGCGTCTACCGTCGCAGCGCGACATCTGTCACGTCCATCGAAACTTTCGGAAGCTTCTTTTCAGCAGAACTGAAAGGTCGTACGGCCTCGGCCTTCCCGCGCGGCCCGAGCTGCCCCGCCACCGTGGCGCCGAACGCCAGCCCCATCCCGGCCAGTTGAACCGGCGTCAGCGTCTGCCCCAGCGCCGCCCAGCCGACCACCGCGGCGGTCAGGGGCGACAGCGGACCGAGGAAGGTGACCTGGGTGGCGGTGAGGCGGCCGATGCCGCGGAACCAGAGCCAGTACGCGACCGCCGTGTTCGCCAGCGCCAGGTAGAGGTAGCCGACGGTCGCCCGGCCGTCGAGTGCGGGCGGCGCGCCCTCGACGAGGAGGGCGAGCGGGGCGATGAGCAGGCCGCCGGCCGTCAGCTGCCAGCCGGTGAGGGCGAGCGGGCCGACGCCGTCCGGGCGTCCCCAGCGCTTGGTCAGGACGGTGCCGGCGGACATGGCCGCCGTGGAGGCGAGGGCCGCCAGCACGCCGACGAGGTCGAGCGCGCCGGCCGCCTTGAGCACGACCAGGCTGACGCCGAACGCCGCCACGATCCCGGTGAGCACATTGCGCAGCGTCGGCCGTTGCCCCAGCAGCAGCGCCGAGAGGCCCACGACGAACAGCGGGCCGACCGAGCCGACGACGGCCGCCATGCCGCCGGGCAGCCGGTAGGCGGAGAGGAAGAGCAGCGGGAAGAAGGCGCCGATGTTCAGCGCACCCAGGACCGCCGACTTCCACCACCAGGCGCCGCGGGGCAGTACGCGGGCCACGGCGAGCAGCAGCAGACCGGCGGGGAGGGCGCGCAGCAGGCCCGTGAAGAGCGGGCGGTCGGGTGGGAGGAACTCCGTGGTGACGGCGTAGGTGGTGCCCCAGGAGATGGGGGCGAGGGCGGTGAGGAGGGTCAGGGCGGCGCGGTTCGCGGCCATGGAACGCACCTTTCGAAGTAGGTCAGCAGAAAGTAGCTTAGCGCTAAGCAACTTTCCGTCAAGCCACTTTCTTGCGGCCGAGCGGTCGACCGCCGATACTCGGCCCATGAGCGAACGCCCGCAGCGCAAGGACCCCGTCGACGCGATCATCGACCAGTGGGCGGCCGTGCGGCCCGACCTGGAGACGAGGGCCATGGAGGTCTTCGGCCGGATCTACCGCCTCGCGCGCATGATGGGCGACCGCATGGAGAAGGCGTATGCGCCCTACGGCATCTCACGTGGCGAGTTCGACGTCCTCGCGACCCTGCGCCGCTCCGGTGAGCCCTACACGCTCTCGCCCCGCCAGCTCTCGGCGACGCTGATGCTCACCACCGGGGGCATGACCGGGCGCCTCGACAAGCTGGAACGGGCCGGCCTGCTGCGCCGCTCCCCCGACCCGCACGACCGCCGCGGCCTTCAGGTCACGCTCACCGAGAAGGGCCTGAGCCTCATCGACGAGGCCGTCACCGCCGGGCTCGCCGTCCAGACGGAGGCCCTGTCCACCCTGGACGACGAACAGGCCGGCCAACTGGCCGACCTGTTGCGGGACTTGCTGGCGGGGACGCCGGAACCCCGGTAGGAGCCTGCGACGCTCAAGGCGCCGCGTCCGCCTCAAGCTCACGCTCTCGCCTGCCCGCCGCTCGGCGTTCCCGCAGGCTCACGGCCCACGATGCCAGTGCGAAGCAGATCGGCAGATACACCCAGAACACGGAGGCACCGGCAGCCGCAAGGAGAAACCACGAGGACGCGGAAGCCGTGAGCAGGGTCGCGGGCAGCCACTGGCGCCAGGGAGACAGGTGGCTCATCCGAAACACGGTCCAGGCCATCCAGACGAAGACACAGAAGACGGGGACAGCGAAGATCAGGAGCATCCAGGCCTCCGGAACCTGCAGACGGGCGCTGAACCAGGGCGAGCTCGCCGACCTTAGCCCCCTGCCCCCGGGACCGGTCCCGGGGTTCAGGACCCCAGGTGCGCCGCGACGGCCCGCTCCACCGTCGCCGCGTCCGCGCCGTCCGCCGCCCACGCCACGTATCCGTCGGGCCGCACCAGCACGGTCGTACGGCGGTCGCTCGCCCAGCGTTCCACGGTCAGCCGGTCCTTGCGGGCGCCCTGCCCGTCGTACGGCATCGAGCCCTTCGGCGTGATCAGTACGAACCGTCCGCCGCGCAGCGCCTCGTAGAGGCGGCCGCTCTCCAAGGCGACGTCGGGGACGCGGGTGCCGGCCAGGCGGTGGGAGCCGCGCGGGGCGGGGTAGGCGTAGCCGATGCCCGAGATCTGGGCCAGGGCCTTCGCCCGGGCGGGCTTGGCCGCGTTCACGAAGGCGGAGACGAGGGCACGTACGGCACGCAGCGCCGGGCTCTGCGCACGGGCCAGCCGGACCAGCCCGCCGCTGCTGCGCAGGACGGCCTTGCCGACGGGGTGGCGTTCGGCCTGGTAGGTGTCCAGCAGGCCCTCGGGCGCCCAGCCCTGGACGGCCGCGGCGAGCTTCCAGCCGAGGTTGGCCGCGTCCTGGAGGCCGGTGTTCATGCCCTGTCCACCGGCCGGTGAGTGCACGTGCGCGGCGTCGCCCGCGAGGAAGACCCGCCCGACCCGGTACTCGGGCGCCTGGCGCTCGTCGCTGTGGAAGCGGGAGAGCCAACGGGCGTCGTGCATGCCGTAGTCGGTGCCCAGGGCGCGGCGGGTGACCTCCTTGATCTCGTCGAGGTCGAGCGGGGCGTCGTCGGGGACCTCGTGGCGGCGGTTCCAGCCCATGACGCGGTACCAGCCGTCGCCGAAGGAGGCGATCATCGCGAAGGCGTCGCCCGCGCCGTTGACGGTGAGCACGCTCTCGGGCCGCTCGGCGAGCCGGACGTCCGCCAGGAACAGGGACTTGATGACGGAGACACCGGGGAAGGGCAGGCCGAGCGCCTGGCGTACGGCACTGCGGTGACCGTCCGTCCCGACGACATAGGCGGCGCGGCGCGTGAGGACCGTCCCGTCCGGGCCGCGCACATCGAGGTCGACACCGCTGTCGTCCTGCCGCAGCCCCAGGACCTCGTTCTCGAAGAGGAACTCGACGCCGAGCTCACGGGCCCGCCGCTCCAGCAGCCGCTCGACCTCGTACTGCGGAGTGATGAGCAGGAACGGGAAGCGGGACGGCAGCGTACCCAGGTCGAGGGAGAGGCGGCGGAAGAGGCGCAGCTCGGTGATGGTGCTGCCGGTGGCGAGCAGGTCGTCGGCGAGACTCCGCGAAAGAGGTGCGTGCGCAGCACGTCCGTTGAGGGTGGTGGTGGGAGACGGGCGGGCGTCGAGCTGCTCGAGGGTGCGGGCGTGGACGCCGAAGGCGCGGGAGAGGTTGCTGATCTCGTGGGGGCGCTTCTCGACGAGGGTGACGGGGACGCCGGCGGCGGCCAGGTCACCGGCCAGGAGAAGGCCGGTGGGGCCGGAGCCGACGACGATCACGGGGTGGTTGCCGCTGCTGCTGTTGGTTCCGTTGCCGTTCATGGTGGCCTCCTGGGCGCCAACGTTCGTTTGCCAACACCTGTTGGTCAACGCTTGTTGGCAAACTTAGACCCCGACTCCGAAACGTGTCAACACTTGTTGGCCTACACTTGTTGGCATGACGCCGCCCAGCAAGCCCCCCACCCCACCGCGCCGCTCCGACGCCACCCGCACCGCGATCCTCGACGCCGCCCGCGAGCGCTTCGCGACCGACGGCTACGACCGCGCCACCATCCGCGCGATCGCCAAGGACGCGAACATCGATCCGTCGATGGTGATGCGCTACTACGGCAACAAGGAGGGCCTGTTCGCGGCGGCCGTCGCCATCGATCTGCAGCTGCCGGACCCGGCGTCGCTGACCCGGGACGACGCCGGCCGGGCGCTCGTGACGCACTTCCTGGCCATGTGGGAGAAGAACGAGGTGCTCACGGCCCTGCTCAGGGTCGGCGCGACCAACCAGGCCGGGGCCGACCGCATGCGGGGCATCTTCGGGGACCAGCTGCTGCCGGTCGCCCGCCGGGTGTGCCCCGACCCCGAGCAGGCCCCGGCGCGGGCGGCGCTGGTGTCGGCCCAGTTGCTCGGGCTGGCGCTCACGCGCTACGTCCTGCGGTTCCCGCCCGCCGTGGACCTGGCGACCGAGGAGATCGTGGCATGGCTGGCGCCGACGGTGCAGCGGTATCTGACGGCGCCGTATCCGGCGTGAGGGTCACCCCTGCGTGACCGTCCGTGAGGGCCGCCTGTCGCTGAACACACCAAGGGCGCCGGCCTCGGCGTAGATACGGCGGATGCGCGTACGTACGACGGAGCCGGCGCCCTCGAGGAGTGCGCGGCGGACTCGAAGAGTCTCGCGTCAGGCCTTCACGTCGGCCTTGGTGCGGATGTTGGAGCTGGTCGTGTCCTTCTGCTTGTGCGACTTGTCGAGGACCATGACCAGGCCCGCGATGACCGCGAACAGCACGAGGGGGGCCAGGACGAACTGGCCCAGCGTCTCGATGACGCTCAGGCCCTGGCCGGGGTCGTCGCCGTCGTCACGCGTGAGCGCGAGCGCGGGGGACGACATGAGCAGCATCATCAGCGTCGTACCGGCAGCCAGGGCGCCGGCGCGCAGGGCGTTCTTCTTGTCCACGGGGCCAAAAGTACCGAACCCCTCCGGGGGGCGCGCGTCCGGGGGGTGTCGTAAGGGTGCCCGGCGCTGCAGTGGCCGTCCCTGGGGGCTGCCGCCCCCAGACCCCCGCTTCGGCCCTGAACGGGCCTCGTCCTCAAACGCCGGACGGGCTGGTTATCGCTGACCGGCGCTTCCCCGCAGCACGTCCACCAGCGCCCGCACCCGCGGCGAAGCCGCCAGTTCCTCCAGCGTCACCGCCCTCCCGTCCGCGTCCGCGATCGGCAGCCGCCAGTTCGGATACTGGTCCCAGGTGCCGGGCAGGTTCTGCGGCCGGCGGTCGCCCACGCCGTCCGGGAGCCAGATGCCGACCATGCGGGCCGGGGTGTGCAGCAGGAAGCGGTGGACCGCCTGGATCTCGGCCTCCTCCTCCGAGGTGCCGTGGCCGCCGCCCGTGCCGCGCAGCAGCCCCAGCCGGGACAGCAGCTCCAGCCACTCGCCCGTGTCGGCCGCCGCCTCCGCCCGCTCCTGCTCCAAGGGCCGGGTCAAGAGGCCGAGGCGGTCGCGGAGTTCGACGTGTTCGCCGGTGAGGCGGGCCGCTGTGGGCGGCAGATCGTGGGTCGTGGCGGTGGCGAGGCAGTCGGCGCGCCAGGACTCCGGCGGCAGGGGACGGCCGTCCCCGTCCCAGTCCCGCTCGAACCACAGCACCGAGGTGCCGAGGACGCCCCGCGAGCGCAGCGTCTCGCGCACGCCCGGTTCCACCGTGCCGAGGTCCTCCCCTATCACCACCGCCCCGGCCCGGGATGCCTCCAGCACCAGGACGGCGAGCATGGCCTCGGCGTCGTAACGGACGTACGTCCCCTCCGTCGGCGCCTGCCCCTGCGGCACCCACCACAGCCGGAACAGCCCCATGACGTGGTCGATGCGCAGGGCGCCGGCGTAACGGAACAGCGCCCGCAACAACCGCCGGTACGGCTCGTATCCCGACTCGGCCAGCCGGTCCGGCCGCCAGGGCGGCAGCCCCCAGTCCTGGCCGCGCGCGTTGAAGGCGTCCGGCGGTGCGCCCACCGACATCCCGGCCGCGAAGTAGTCCTGCTGCGCCCAGGCATCCGCGCCCCCGGGGTGCACCCCGACCGCGAGGTCGTGCACGATCCCGACCGGCATCCCCGCTTCCCGCGCGGCCCGCTGGGCGGCGGTCAGCTGGGTGTCGGTGAGCCAGGCGAGACGGCAGTGGAAGTCGACCCGGTCCATCAACTCGCCCCGCGCGCGGGCGGTTTCGGGCGAGCGTGGATCTCGCAGGCCCTCCGGCCACCGGAGCCAGTCCGAGCCGTGCACCTCGGCCAGCGCGCACCACGTGGCGTGGTCCTCCAGCGCCTGCCCCTCCCGCGCGAGGAAGTCGGCGTACGCGGCGCTGCGCCCCGGCCCGAGCGGCACCTCGCGCACCAGCTCCAGCGCCTCGCGCTTCGCCTCCCACACGGCGTCCCGGTCGATGAGCTCACCCTTCTCCAGCACCGCTTCCCGCAGCCGCCCGGCCCGCTCCAGCAGCCCCCGCACGCGCTCACGGTCCTCGACGTAGGCGAATTCGGGGATGTCCTCGACCCGCAGGTGCACCGGGTCGGGGAAGCGGCGGGAGGACGGGCGGTAGGGGGAAGGGTCGGTCGGCGCTCCGGGTACGGCCGCGTGCAGCGGGTTGACCTGGACGAATCCGGCGCCGAGCGCCCGGCCGGCCCAGGCGGCGAGTTCGGCCAGGTCGCCGAGGTCGCCCATGCCCCAGGAGCGGCGGGAGAGGAGGGAGTAGAGCTGGACGAGGAGGCCGTACGAGCGTCCGGTGGGCGTGGGCAGGCGGGGCGGGGCGACGACCAGGTGACTGGTCGCGGTACGGCCGTCGGGTGCGGTCGCCGTCAAGCGGTGGACCCCGGGCGGGAGTTGGCCGGCGGCGGCGCGGGTCTCGCCCTGTTCGGTCTCGATGTGCAGCCGGGTACCGGCCGGCAGCGACGACAGGGCGGCCTGCGTCTCGGGCTCGGCACCGCTCCAGCACACCACCGTCGGCGGCAGCAGCCGCTCGCGCAGCTGCCGTTCCCGCGCGGTGAGCGCGGCGCGGACGGCGGCGGGCGTGCCGGTGTCGACGTCGAGGGCGGCCAGGGCGAGCGTGAGTGCGGTGGCGGAGGCCGTGACCGTGCGGTCCGCGGACGGCTGGTAGGAGGTGGCGACGCCGTGCAGCTCGGCGAGCCGGGACAGGTCGTCGGAGGGGATTTCCTGGTCTGGGGTGCCGGCCGGCCGCTGAGCTGTCATCTACGGCCTCGGGGAATCCATGTCCATACCGGTGTCCATACCCATACCGGTGTCCATACCCGCGTCCCAGGCGGTCGCCTCACTGGTGAGCGGCGCGGCGTCGGCGAGCGGCGGCTCGCTGGTGAGCGGCTCGGCGTCGGGCAGGGGCGGTTCGCTGGTGAGAGGGGCTTCGGCGCAGGCGCCCTCGGCGCTGAAGACGCAGTCGTGCATCTCCGGCTCGATGGGCGCCTCAGGTTTGAACAGGACCGATGCTGTGGCCACGGGTGGTCTCCTTTGCGAGTACGGCGAGCGGGTTATCGCAGCCCTACCCAGCGGGCGCGAAGGCAGACGTACAGAACGGAACAACGTGCCTGTCGTCACATTCTGTTCCGCACCCTCTGTTCCGCCGTAAGACTTTCTCCCCGGCCACTATTCACTCAGTACATGTACTCAGTACATAATGATCGGCATGAGCACCCGCCACATCCTGTTGGGGCTGCTCGCCGCAGGGCCGAGCCATGGCTACGACCTCAAGCGACGCCACGACGAACGTTTCCCGCAGGCCCGTCCGCTGGCCTACGGGCAGGTCTACACGACCTTGCAGCGCCTGGTCCGCGACGGCCTGGCCGAGATCGAGGGCACCGACTCGGACGGCGGTCCGGAGCGGACGACGTACCGCTCCACTCAGGACGGGGCGCGGGAACTGGCCAAGTGGGCCGGGGAGATCGCGCCGCCCGCGCCGTTCGTGACGAACGAGATCTTCGCCAAGGTCGTCGTCTCGATCCTGTCCGGCGGCGACCCGGAGGCCTATCTGCGGGCCCAGCGCGCCGCCCACATGGAGCGGATGCGGGAGCTCACGGCGGTCAAGACCGCGCCGGGCGCCGATCTCGCGACGGTGCTCTCGGCCGACTACGCCCTCAACCACCTCGACGCCGACCTCCGCTGGATGACGACCACGGCGGCCCGGCTCACCACCCTGACCGCGGAGGTCGACACAGCATGAGCAACAAGGGGGGAACCACGATGCCGCTGCTGGCGGCCCGTGACCTCGTCAAGGCGCACGGCAGAACCGAGGCCCTGCGCGGCGCCTCCGTCGAGCTGCACGGCGGCGAGATCCTCGCCGTCACCGGCACGAGCGGCAGCGGAAAGTCCACGCTGCTGCACTGTCTGGCCGGCATCGTCCGCCCGGACAGCGGCTCGGTCACCTACGGCGGACAGCGGCTCGACCAGCTGGCCGAGAAGCGGCTGAGCGAGCTGCGGCGCACGGAGTTCGGCGTGGTCTTCCAGTTCGGGCAGCTGATTCCCGAGCTGACGGCCCTCGACAACGTGGCGCTGCCGCTGCTGCTCGCGGGCGCCCGCCGCCAGGAGGCGCAGACGGCGGCCGGTGAGTGGCTGGAGCGGTTCGGGGTGCGCGGGCAGGAGGGACTGCGGCCCGGCGAGATGAGCGGCGGCCAGGCCCAGCGGGTGGCGCTGGCCCGGGCTCTGACCACCGGCCCGAAGGTCGTCTTCGCCGACGAACCGACCGGGGCGCTGGACTCACTGGCGAGCGAGCAGGCGATGACGGCTCTGGTGCACGCGGCCCGCGAGTCGGGCACGGCGGTGCTGCTGATCACGCACGACGCGCAGGTGGCGGCGTACGCGGACCGCGAGGTGCGGCTGGCCGACGGGGCCGTGACACCGCTGGAGGTGGCGGCATGAGGAACGAGCTCCACGGCGCCGCGAGGATCGCCGCCCGGCCCGAGGCGACCGTCATGAGGCGCGGCGTCCGGCCCACCGGCACGACCGTGACGCGCCCGGGAGCGGCCGCCACGAGCCCCGGCTTCCGCTCCGCCCGCACGACCACGACCTGCCCGAAGGCGCCCGCCACGGGAGCCGGCCTGCACTCCACCCGCACGACCACGACCCACCCGGAGGTGATCGCATGAGGGCCGACCTCCGGCTGGCCTGGCTGCTCACCCGCGGGTCCGACCGGCGCGAGTGGTGGCGGGTGACGCTCACCGCGATCGGGGCGGCGCTGGCGACCGGCATCGGGCTGGCGGTCGCCGCCATCGCCTCGATGGCAGGGCGGTACTCGGTGTCCGTCGGCGCCGGACTGCTCGACCAGTCCAGCGACCGGCAGGGCGTGATCATCGCGTTGTTGCTGCTGCTGGTTCCGGTGCTCGGGTTTCTCGGGCAGTGCGCGCGCGTGGGAGCCGTGCACCGCGACCGGCGCCTTGCCGCGCTGCGGCTCGCGGGGGCCACGCCCGCCCAGGTGCGGCGGATCGCGGCGCTGGAGGCGGGTCTTGCCTGCCTGGTCGGCTCGGCCGTGGCCACCGTCTTCTCCGTCCTCCTCCTGCTGCGCATGTGGCAGCACCCCGAGCCCCTGGCGTGGCTCGGCATCGCCCTGGTCGCCCTGGCCGTCCCGGTGCTGGGCGCGGCCGTGAGCGCGGTGTCACTGCGCCAGGTGGTGGCCTCGCCCCTGGGCTGGGTACGGCGGGTGCGTCCGACGCGAGGACCGGGGCGGGCGTTCCTGGCGGTGTGTGTGCTGATGGCCGTGTTGGCTGTGGGGCTGGTTCTGACCACGTACTTCGCCAATCCCCTCGAGTTCGCCCTCGCCCCGCTGACGGTGTTCGCCACGAGTCTGCTGATCGGCGTCTCGGCCGTGTGGCTGGCGGGCTGGTCGTCCCGGCGGCTGGGCATCGCGCTCGCGGCCCGCGCCCAGCGCCCGGCGCTGCTGATCGCGGCGGAACGGCTGCGCGACGACCCGTGGGCGACGGCACGCACCCATGCCGCGGTGCTGCTGGTGACGGTCGTGGGTACGGCGTTCGCCGGCATCCGTCAGGTGCTGCTGCACGTGGTGGACCACACCGACTACCTCGCGGAGAACCGGTCGTACTACACCACCGGCCTCGACCTCTCCGGCGCCGCGATCCTCGTCGCCCTGGTGCTGACCCTGTCGGCCCTGGCGGTGGGCACCGCCGAGTCGCTGGCCACCCGGCGCCGGGGGCTGGCCGCGCAGGCCGCGGCCGGGGTGCCGCAGAGTGTGCTCGGCCGGGCGCTGCTCCTGGAGACCGCGCTGCCGCTGGCTCCGGCGGTCCTGCTCGCGGGCGCGGGCGGCACGGCGATCTACGTGGGCTGGGCCGGGATGATCGACGACGCCGTCGGGCCCGTGCCGCTGCTGCCGGTGCTGGTTCCGGTGGCCGTGTACGCCGCCTGCCTGCTGGCCGCGGCCACGTCCCTGCCGTTGCTGCGGCGGTCGGTACGGCCGGCGGAGCTGCGGTACGTGTGAGAGCAGCCGTCCGGCCCCGGGGGCACTGGGGACCTCCGGGGCCGGTCACGGCGCACGCGCCGCAGGCGCACGCCAGGTATGCGAAGGCCCGGATCGTCAGGCGGAAATGCCGTCGATCCGGGCCAAGGCATCATCCGCGCCGAACGGCTGCAAGTAGGGCAGCCAGCGCGGGTCCCTATGCCCGGTGCCGATGATGCGCCAGGCGAGACCGGTGGGTGGAGCGGGTTTGTGGCGCAGCCGCCAGCCGATCTCGAACAGATGTCGGTCGGCCTTCACGTGGTTGCAGCGGCGGCAGGACGCCACCACGTTGTCCCAGACGTGCTTGCCCCCGCGGCTGCGCGGAATGACATGGTCGACGCTGGTTGCGACGCCACCGCAGTACATGCACCGGCCCCCGTCGCGCGCGAAGAGCGCCCTCCGGGTAAGAGGAACGGGCCCCCGATAGGGAACCCGGACGAATCGCTTGAGCCGGACCACGCTGGGTGCGGGGACTGTGACGGTTGCGCTGTGCATGAAGGCGCCGGACTCCTCGAGGCATACGGCCTTGTTCTCGAGGACGAGGACGAGCGCGCGGCGGAGCGGTACGACGCCGAGTGGCTCGTACGACGCGTTGAGGACCAGGACATGCGGCACGGATGCCTCCTTGGGCGTCGGCGGCGCGTGGCTCGCGCCGGGACGATCTGTAGTCAGTCTCCCCTCTTGCCTGGTGAAAGCGCCACCATGTCCCGGTAACGGGCTGGGAGTGTTTTCGACCACATCTGATTCATCCCCAGGACGACGAACTGTTCATCCCACCAGTTCATCCCCAGGTGGGCACCGTTCCTCCCTCGAACATGGCGCGGATCCACACACGATGCCCCGATAGTGTGGTGAACCTGCCCCGCCGGTGACCTTTTCGTGACCTTGACCATCTGCCGGTGGGGCGGGCCGCTGCACTGGAGGTACCTGCCGTGTCCTTGCCCGCCGTCCTACTGGCCGCCGGTTCGACCCCGTCACCGTCCCCCTCGGAGACGACGACTCCCGCGGTTCCCTCGATCCAGGACGCCCAGGAGAGCGCGACCCAGGCCGCGAGCTGGTTCGAGGAGAACTGGTCGACCTGGCTCGCCATCGGCCTGAGGGTGCTGCTGATCCTGGTGATAGCGGCAGTGCTGAGAGTGGCCGTGCGGCGGGCGATCACCAAGCTCATAGACCGGATGAACCGCACCGCTCAGGCGGTGGACGGCACGGCCCTCGGCGGTCTCCTGGTCAATGTCGAGCGCCGCCGGCAGCGCTCCCAGGCGATCGGGTCGGTTCTGCGCTCGGTGGCGAGCTTCCTGATCATGGGCACGGCGGCCCTGATGATCCTCGCCACCTTCGAGATCAATCTGGCCCCGCTGCTGGCGTCCGCCGGTGTCGCGGGCGTGGCCATCGGTTTCGGTGCCCGCAACCTGGTGACGGACTTCCTCTCCGGCGTCTTCATGATCCTGGAGGACCAGTACGGCGTCGGCGACTCGATCGACGCGGGCGTCGCCTCCGGCGAGGTCATCGAGGTCGGCCTGCGCGTGACCAAGCTGCGCGGCGACAACGGCGAGATCTGGTACGTCCGCAACGGCGAGGTCAAGCGCATCGGCAACCTCTCGCAGGGCTGGTCGACGGCCGGCGTGGACGTCACGGTCCGCTCCTCCGAGGACCTGGACAAGGTGAAGCGCACGATCGGCGAGGTCGCCGAGAAGATGAGCAAGGAGGAGCCCTGGAACGAGCTCCTCTGGGGCCCGATCGAGGTCCTCGGCCTGGACAGCGTGCTGCTGGACTCGATGGTCGTCCGCGTCTCCGCGAAGACCATGCCGGGCAAGTCCCTGACGGTGGAGCGCGAACTGCGCTGGCGCATCAAGCGCGCCTTCGACGCGGCCGACATCCCCATCGTCGGCGGCCCCGCCCTCCCGGCGGACGACGCCCCCGCGCCCGACCCGACGGCGGCCGTGGCGGCCCCCTCGGCCTATGCCAACACGTCCTCCCCGCAGGCTCAGAACGCCACCCCGCTGACGCCGCCCAGCGTGACCAAGTAGGCGCGCGGGCAGCGCACACGTCCCTCAGTCGACCCACTCCCGCCACCGCGGCCAGGGCCGCTCGCACCGCCCGTCGGCGACGGCCTTCTCATAGGCCCGCCGGGCGAACTCCGCCAGCTCACGCTCCGTCGGGCGGGGGCTGCCCGCGGTGGAGATACGGGAGTAGGCGACCACACACTCGCCGTGCGACACCGGCCGCTTCGCCCAGAAGACGAAGTACCCGCCCGCGACGATCACGGCGAGCGAGGCGAGGGCAAGCAGCGAACGGCGACCATCACGCGGCATCCGGGCAGCCTAGCGGCGACCGGTCAGGGCTTCGCGGGAACACTGACGGCCGGCCACGAGCCGCAGTTCGGGCTTCTCGTGTGCCGCGCCGCCCGCACCTCGGCGCCCAGAAGTAACGACTGCATTGCTGGTGTAGACCACCCTTGACGCGGCCTCCTGGGGGGCGTACTTTCTGGCCATCCGATAGGAAACCTTCCTAACAGTGATCCCCCTCGCGATCCTGGATGGACTTCCCTCGCAGATCGCTGAGAAGCTGGTCAGCCGAAAGGCAGGTGTCGATACCCATGGCAGGAACCGCCGGTACGCCGGGCACCCCGCGCGTCCTGCGCGCCATGAACGACCGTGCCGCCCTGGACCTCCTCCTGGAGCACGGCCCGCTGTCCCGCACGCGGATCGGCAAGCTCACCGGCCTGTCCAAGCCGACCGCCTCCCAGCTGCTGGCCCGCCTGGAGGCCGCCGGCCTCGTCCTGGCCACCGGCACGACGGAGGGCCGACCCGGCCCGGGCGCCCAGCTGTACGAGGTCAACCCGGCCGCCGCGTACGCCGCGGGGCTCGATGTCACCCCCGAACGCATCCGCGCCGCCGTCGCCGACATCACCGGCCGCACGGTGGGGTCGTACGAACTGCCCACCCCCGGCAGACGCCCCGCCCACCCCGTGGTCCGGCAGGTCACCGACGCCCTCGACGGCGCGGTGAAGGCGGCCGGCCTCGCCCGCGACGACGTCCACCGGCTCGTCATCGGCACCCCCGGCGCCTTCGACCCCAACACGGGCCGGCTGCGCTACGCCTCCCACCTCCCCGGCTGGCACACCCCCGCACTGCTCGACGAACTAGCGGCCGCACTGCCGATGCCGGTCGAGTACGAGAACGACGTCAACCTCGTGGCGGTGGCCGAGCAGCGGCTCGGCGCGGCCCGCGGCCACGAGGACTTCGTGCTGCTGTGGAACGAGGGCGGCCTCGGTGCCGCCCTGGTCCTCGGCGGCCGCCTGCACCGCGGCTGGACGGGCGGCGCGGGCGAGGTAGGTTTCCTGCCGGTTCCCGGGGCACCGCTGGTCCGGCAGGTGACCAAAGCCAACAGTGGCGGCTACCAGGAACTCGCCGGTTCGCAGGCGATTCCCCAGCTCGCGCGCGAACTCGGCATGACGGACATCCCGTCGGGGCCGTACGCCGAGGCCGCCGCCGAACTCGTCCAGCGGGCCGCCGCGGAGGACACCGTCCTGAACCGGCTCCTCCTGACGACCTACGCGACCCGGCTGGCCACCGGTCTCGCCTCCCTGGTCTCCGTCCTCGACCCCGAACTCGTCGTCCTCAGCGGCGCCTCCCTCACCTCCGGCGGCGAGGTGCTGCGCGCCCTCGTCCAGGACGAGCTGGAGGAGCTGGCCGCGTCCCGGCCCCGGCTCGTCGTCGGCGGCGTCCGTGAACACCCCGTGCTGCGGGGCGCGTTGGAGAGCGCGCTCGCGACCACACGCGACGAGGTCTTCGACACCTCACGCTGACCGCCCGGCCCCGCTGACGCACGCACACCACACCCCCTGACCCACCCCCCGCCTTCCCTCACCCATCCCTGTCCCGCCCTTGGGAGACCTTGCCATGCCCGGAAAGTCCTGGAAAGTCATACCCTCAGCGCCCCGCAAGGCGGCCGCCGCGCTGGCCGCATCCGCCTCCCTGGCCCTCCTCGCCACAGCCTGCACCGGCCAGTCGGAGACAGGCGCCAACGACGACCCCAACGCCAGGACGACGATCACCTTCTGGCACGGCTGGAGCGCGCCCGCCGAGGTGAAGGCGATCCAGGAGAACGTCGACCGCTTCGAGAAGGCCCACCCCAACATCACCGTGAAGGTCGTCGGCAACATCAACGACGACAAGCTCAACCAGGCGCTGCGCGCGGGCGGTTCGAACGGCCCGGACGTGGTGTCGTCGTTCACCACCTCCAACATCGGCAAGTTCTGTTCCTCCGGCGCCTTCCTCGACCTGAAGCCCTTCATCGAGAAGTCGAAGCTGGACCTCGACAAGCTCATCCCTAAGCCGATGCTGGACTACACCCAGTTCGAGGGCACCCGCTGCGCCCTGCCCCTGCTGGGCGACGCCTACGGCCTGTACTACAACAAGGACGCCTTCGAGAAGGCCGGTATCAAGTCCCCGCCGAAGACCTGGTCGGAGTTCGCGAAGGTCGCGAAGAAGCTGACTGTAAGCAAGGGTGACAGTTACCGGCAGCTCGGTTTCATGCCGACGTACCACGGCTACGAGACGGTCGTCGACCACTACATGTCCCAGTGGGACCACGCCTACTTCGACGCCGACGGCAAGTCCAGCATCGCCGAGGACCCGGCATTCGCCGAGATGTTCACGTACCAGAAGAAGCTCATCGACGACCTCGGCGGCTTCGCGAAGCTGGAGAAGTACCGCAACACCTTCGGCGACGAATGGGGCGCCAAGCACCCCTTCCACACCGGCCAGGTGGCCATGCAGCTCGACGGCGAGTGGCGCCTGGGCATGGCGAAGGACGCGGGCGTCGACTTCGAGATCGGCACCGCCCCCATGCCCGTCGCCGACGACGAGGTGGACGAGTACGGCAAGGGCTTCCTCTCCGGCACGATCATCGGCATCGCTCCGCAGAGCGAGAAGCAGAACGCGGCCTGGGAACTGGTGAAGTACCTGACGACCGACACCGAGGCCGTCGTCTCCTTCGCCAACGCCATCCACAACGTGCCGTCCACGTTCGCGGCCCTGAAGTCGCCCGACCTGAAGGTGGACCCCGGCTTCAAGACGTTCCTGGACATCGCCCAGAACCCGCACTCGAACACCCCGCCGGCCTCCGTCAACGGATCCACGTACCAGACGACGCTCCAGGACTTCGGCTACCAGTACGAGTCCGGCAAGGTGAAGGACCTCAAGGCAGGTCTCGAGAAGACCGCCCGGCAGATCGACACCGACATCGAGCAGGCGAAGTAGCGTCCGATGTCCACGCACACTCTCCGCGCGAAGCGCCGCAGGTCGGCGCTTCGAACGGTGGCCTTCCTGTCACCGTGGCTCATCGGCTTCGGCGTCTTCTTCGCCTACCCACTCGTGTCCACCGTGTACTTCTCCCTGATGAAGTACGACGGCTTCGGCACCCCGGTCTTCCGCGGCCTGGGCAACTGGTCGTACGTCTTCAACGACTACCCGTTGTTCTGGCCGGCCCTGCGCAACACCCTCTGGCTGGTCCTGGTGATGGTGACCTGCCGGGTGGTGTTCGGCCTCGGCATCGGCCTGCTCATCACGAAGATCAAGACCGGCGCGGGCGTCTTCCGCACCCTCTTCTACCTGCCGTACCTCGCCCCGCCGGTCGCCGCGACGCTGGCGTTCGTCTTCCTCCTCAACCCCGGCACCGGCCCGGTCAACTCGGTCCTCGACGGCCTGGGACTGCCGACCCCCGGCTGGTTCACGGACCCCGGCTGGTCCAAGCCGGCCCTCACCGCACTCGCCCTGTGGGGCGTGGGTGACCTGATGGTCATCTTCATGGCCGCGCTGCTCGACGTACCGAAGGAGCAGTACGAGGCCGCGGAGCTGGACGGCACGTCGGCCTGGCAGCGGTTCCGTTACGTCACCCTGCCGAACATCTCGCCGATCGTGATGTTCGCCGTCGTCACGGGCGTGATCCAGACGATGCAGTACTACACCCAGCCGCTGGTGGCCGGAAAGGTCGCCTCCGGCATCATCGGCGGCTCCGGCCAGCAGTTCGAACCCGGCTACCCGGACAAGTCCACGCTGACCCTCCCCCAGCTCGTCTACAACCTCGGCTTCCAGCGCTTCGACTACGGCTCCGCCTGCGTGGTCGCACTCGTACTGTTCGCCCTGGCCATGGCGTTCACCGCGCTGCTGATGCGGCGCCGGGGCGGACTGATCCAGGCAGGTGACTGACCCATGACCCAAGTGCTCGACAAGCCAGTTCAGTTGGGAAACCCAACAGTCGCCGAGCGCACAGCCCGCCGCAAGGCGCTCCTGGAATGGATAGCGATCCACTCCCTCGGCGTCGCGGCCGCCCTCTTCTTCACTCTCCCCTTCGTGTTCGTCGTCCTGACCTCGCTGATGAGCGACCAGCAGGCGCTCACCCGCGACCTGGTACCCGACACCTGGGAGTGGGGCAACTACACCAAGGTCTTCGACACCCCCGGCTTCCTGACCTGGTGGAAGAACACGCTGATCTACGCCGGCCTGGGCACGGTCCTCACCGTCGTGTCATCCATCCCTGTGGCGTACGCGCTCGCCAAGTTCCGCTTCCGCGGCCGGAACCTGTCCCTGATGCTGGTGATCTCGATGATGATGCTGCCGCCGCAGGTGGTCATCATCCCGATGTACCTGTTCTGGGCGAAGCAACTGGACCTCTCGGGCACCCTCTGGCCCCTGATCATCCCGATGGCGTTCGGCGACGCCTTCTCGATCTTCCTGCTGCGCCAGTTCCTCATGACGATCCCGAACGAATACCTGGACGCGGCAAGGGTGGACGGCTGCGGCGAACTCCGCACGCTCGTCCGAGTCGTCCTCCCCATGGCGAAACCGGGAATAGCCGCGGTGGCGCTCTTCCAGTTCTTCTACGCGTGGAACGACTACTTCGGCCCCCAGATCTACGCGTCCGAGAACCCGGGCGCCTGGACGCTCTCCTACGGCCTGGAGTCGTTCAAGGGAGCACACCACACCGACTGGAACCTGACCATGGCCGCGACCGTACTGGTCATGGCCCCCGTGATCCTCGTGTTCTTCTTCGCGCAGAAGGCGTTCGTCGAGGGCGTCACGCTCACCGGAGTAAAGGGTTGAACCACCTGTGCTGCATCTCCCCGGGGGCCAACCCCCGGACCCCCGGCCGATGATCACCGTCCCCGGCGCCCGAAGGCGAGGCACTTCCCAGTGAAACTCACCGTGGTCGGCGGAGGCTCGACCTACACCCCCGAACTCATCGACGGCTTCGCCCGCCTCCGGGACACCCTCCCCCTGGAGGAACTGGTCCTGATGGACCCGGCGACGGACCGCCTGGAACTGATCGGCGCCCTGGCCCGCCGTATCTTCGCCCGCCATGGCCACACCGGCACCATCACCACCACAACAGACCTGGACGCGGCAGTGGAGGGCGCCGACGCGGTCCTCCTCCAGCTCCGCGTGGGCGGTCAGGCGGCCCGCGAGCAGGACGAGACCTGGCCCCTGGAATGCGGCTGCGTGGGCCAGGAGACAACAGGCGCCGGCGGCCTGGCGAAGGCACTGCGCACGGTCCCCGTGGTCCTGGACATCGCGGACCGCGTCCGCCGCGCCAACCCCACGGCCTGGATCATCGACTTCACCAACCCGGTCGGCATCGTGACCCGCGCCCTGCTCCAGGAAGGCCACAGGGCGGTCGGCCTGTGCAACGTGGCGATCGGCTTCCAGCGCAAGTTCGCGGCGATGCTCGGCGTGCCCCCCTCCGACGTCCACCTCGACCACGTGGGCCTCAACCACCTCACCTGGGAGACAGGAGTACGCCTCGGCGGCCCCGAGGGAGAGGACACCCTCCCGAAGCTCCTCTCCACCCACGGCGACACGATCGCCGCGGACCTGCACCTCCCCCGCCCCCTCCTGGACCGCCTGGGCGTGGTCCCGTCGTACTACCTGCGCTACTACTACGCCCACGACGAGGTGGTGAAGGAACTGCGGACCAAACCGTCCCGCGCCGCGGAAGTGGCCGAAATGGAAAGAAAGTTGCTGACCCTCTACGCCGACCCGGCCCTCGACGAGAAGCCGGAACTGCTCTCCAAGAGAGGCGGCGCGTACTACTCGGAAGCAGCGGTGGATCTGGCAGCCGGCCTACTGGCCGGAACAGGCAGCCCGCACCAAGTAGTCAACACCCACAACAACGGCACGCTGCCCTTCCTCCCGGACGACGCGGTGATCGAAGTACAGGCAGCAGTGACACCGACCGGCCCGGCCCCCCTGCCGGTTCCCGCCCTGGACCCCCTGTACGCAGGCCTGATGGCCGCCGTCACGGCGTACGAGGACCTGGCCTTGGACGCCGCGCTGCGCGGCGGCCGCGACCGGGTGTTCAGGGCGCTGCTCGCGCACCCCCTCGTCGGCCAGTACGCGTACGCCGACGCCCTCACCGACCAGTTGATCGCACACAACCAGGAGCATCTCGCGTGGGCATGACCGCACGTGTCCTCGCCGTCGACGCGGGCAACAGCAAGACCGACGTCGCGGTCGTGGCGGCGGACGGAAGCGTCCTCGCCACGGCGCGCGGCGGCGAGTTCCGGCCGCCCGTGGTGGGAGTCGAGGCGGCGGTGGACAAGCTGGCCGAGACGGTGGAACGGGCCTTCACCGCCGCCGGCGTGACCTCGGTCGACCACGTCTCGGCCTGCCTCGCGAACGCCGACTTCCCCGTGGAGGAGGAGCGGCTGGCGAGCGCCCTGCACGCCCGCGCGTGGGGCACGGACGTCGCCGTCCGCAACGACACCTTCGCCATCCTGCGGGCCGGGGTCACCGAACCGCGCGGGGTCGCCGTGGTCTGCGGCGCCGGCATCAACTGCGTGGGCATGCGCCCCGACGGCCGTACGGCCCGCTTCCCCGCGCTGGGCCGTATCTCCGGGGACTGGGGCGGCGGTTGGGGCCTGTCGGAGGAGGCCCTGTGGCACGCGGCCCGCGCGGAGGACGGCCGCGGCACCCGGACGTCGCTCGCGCGCACCCTCCCCGCCCACTTCGGCCTCCCCACCATGTACGCCCTCATCGAGGCCCTGCACCTGGAGGCCATCCCACCCGCCCGCCGCCACGAGCTGACGCCGGTGCTGTTCGCCACGGCGGCCGACGGCGACCCCGTGGCCCGCGCGGTCGTGGACCGCCTGGCCGACGAGGTGGTGACCATGGCCACGGTGGCACTGACCCGCCTCGACCTGCTGGAGGAGGAGACGCCGGTGCTGCTGGGCGGGGGCGTACTCGCGGCACGCCACCCCCAACTGATCGACGGAATCAATTCCCTCCTCACATCCCGCGCCCCCAAGGCCGTACCGAAGGTCGTCACAGCGAGTCCGGTACTCGGCGCGGCGCTGCTGGGCCTGGACGCGGTGGGGGCACCCACGGAGGTCCACACCCGACTCCGGCAGCACTTCGAGCCGTAGGCCGGTTTGCGGCGTACCCGGCGTGGGGCTGGGCGGGGGTGGGTGCGCTCGCCCGCGCCGGCGGGGTGCCGCCTCTGTGGGTCGGGAGCCGCCCAGCGGCACGACTGCCCGCCGCCAAGTGGGCATGCTGGCCCGTGGCCCCACGCGCCCGCAGTCGCCCACGGCGGGAAGGGGACGTGCCGGGGGGTGTCCGCCCGCAGCGGCCGGCGTCAACACGCAGCACCTCCCGGCCTGAGCCCAACCGCCGGTCCGAGGACGGACACCCCCCCGGCACGGCCCCGACCCACCCACCGGACCGCAGGCGCTACGCGCACCCCCACCGAACCCGCACAGGCGCCGCAGGCATCAACGCACGCCCCCACCCAACCGCACAGCACCCACCAGACCGGCCCCCCGATCCTGGAACCGAACCGATTCCCCCGGCGTATTCATGGGCAGGGGGACGTGCGGGGCGTGTTCAGGTATGCCGGAGGCTCCGGTCCGCGCTGCGATCCGATCAAGATCCAGTGAAGGCCGGTGCGGATGTCAGTCCCGGCAGCGATACTTGCGTCGACGGATGACCATGGGGGAGGTCAACAGTGACACAGACGCCGCAGAGCAGCGCACCACCACCGGGACACAGCCCGGCACCCGGCACACCCACCATGCCGTCCGTACCCCCGCAGCCGGGCCCGCCCGAACAGCACACCGGCGCCAACCAGCCCGTCCCCCCTGCCCAACCGCCGGAGGCACGCCGCACCGCCTTCGCCGAGGGCTTCGACCAACTCCGCGCAGCCGCCACCACCGAACCCGGCCGCCTGCGCATCATCGGCGCCCTCCTCGCCGCCCTCGTCATCGCCTTCGGCGCCGTGGCCGCCTGGCAGATGACCGACCGGGCCACAGCAGCCGACGACGTCCTCAACCGCAGCCAGCCCCTCAGCTCCGACGCGGCCGACATCTACCGCTCCCTGGCGGACGCCAACACCGCGGCGGCCAGCGGCTACCTCGCCGGCCTGCAGGAGAAGCCCGCCATGCGCGAGGGCTACGAAAAGGACATCCGCACGGCCGCCGAAAAACTCGTCAAGGCCGCCGCCAACTCCGAACCGGGCTCCACCTCGGCGAACACGATCGCCGAACTCAGCAGGCTCCTGCCGGAGTACAAGGGCCTGGTCGAAACGGCGAGGGCCAACAACCGCCAGGGCTACCCCGTGGGCGGCGCCTACCTGCGCACCGCGAACGAGATGATGCAGCAGAAGATGCTGCCGGCCGCCGAGAAGCTCTACGAGACGGAGAACCAGCGCCTGCGCGACGACTACGCGGACGCAAAGTCCTTCCCGTGGGCGGCGGCAGGCCTCGGCATCCTCGCCCTGGCCGCCCTCGCCTGGGCCCAGCGCCGCAACTACCAGCGCACCAACAGGGTCCTCAACCACGGCCTCGTCACCGCGACCGCCGCCTCCACCGTGGTCCTGCTCTGGCTCGCCGTGAGCCACACCGTGGCACGCGCGGGCCTGAACGACTCCTACGACCACGGAGTCCGCTCCCTGAACGTGCTGCACGAGGCCCGCATCGCCTCCCTGACCGCCCGCAGCGACGAGAACCTCACCCTGGTGCGCCGCGGCGCCGACTCCAGGACACTCGACGACGGCAAGGTCGTGGACGCGTACGAGTGGGGCTACGACCAGCAGATCGACCAGCTCCGCAAGGCGCTCGCCCGGGCCGACGGCCTCGCCGACGACACGGCCGGGAAGAAGCCCGTCCAGGACGCGAACGGCTTCATGAAGGTCTGGAAGGACCGCCATGGCCTCGCCCGCGTCGACAATGAGAAGGGCAACTACCAGGCTGCGCGCGACCGCGTCATCGGCGCCGCGAAGGAGCCGACGAGCGTGTGCTTCGACAATGTCGACAAGGCCCTGGCGACTGCGCTCGAGCACGAGCAGACCGAGTTCAAGCAGGCCGCGAGCGACGGCCGTGACTCGCTGACCGGCCTCCCGACCGGCGCCGCGGTCCTCGCGGTCCTGGGCGCGACCGGCGCGATCCTCGGCATCGGCCGCAGGCTGTCGGAATACCGGTGAGAGGAGGCACGACGATGAACGAACGCGGCACCACGCCGGACGCAAGCGGCACGACGCCAGACGCACACGGTACGACGACGAGCGCACGCGACGACTCGATCCGCCTCCGGGCCAGTGGTGGCACAGCCGGCCCGTGGCGGCGGCTGAGGGCCGGCCTGCGGGGCTGGGGCGGTGTGGGCGCGATGGCGCTCGTCTGCGCCCTGGCGGTGACCTTCGTTCTCCTGCTGCCCCTGTCGCAGTCGCACGGCGGCAACGACGGTACGGCCACCGGAGCCCAGGGCGTCGCCCACGGCAGCCAGGTGAAGGTCGAGGACTGCAAGGACCCGCAGGACCAGAGCCTGTCGCCGTCCGGCGGCAACGGCGAGACCCCGGTCCTCGACGCCATCAAGGCCCGCAAGGACCGCCGTCTGATCGTCGGCGTCGACACCAACAGCTACCGCTGGGGCTACCTCGACCCGAACAACCCGGCCGGTGAGCTGGAGGGGTTCGACATCGACCTGGTCCACCGGATCGCCCAGGACATCCTCGGCGACCGCGACGCGGTGCAGTTCAAGGCCATCCCGACCAGCCGCCGTATCGAGGCGATCCAGAAGGGCGAGGTCGACATGGTGGTCCGCACCATGACGATCAACTGCGACCGCGTCGGCAAAGTCGCCTTCTCCGCGCCCTACTTCGTGACCGGCCAGCAGGTCCTGGCGCCCAAGACCTCGACGATCACGGGCTACAACGACACGCTCGCCGGCAAGCGGATCTGCTCGGCAACGGGATCCACGGCGTACGACAACCTCGAAGCGGGCAAGAAGAACCGCGACCTGCCCGCCTCCACCGACATCGGGACCACCGTCCCCAACCAGCTCGACTGCCTGGTGAAGTTGCAGCTCGGCGAGGTCGACGCGGTCGTGACCGACGGCGCGCTCGCCGCGAGTCAGGCCGCGCAGGACCCCACAGTGCAGCTCAAGGGCGGCCTGTTCACCGACGAGTACTACGGCGTGGCGATGAAGCTGGGCTCCGACGATCTGGTACGCCAGGTCAACCGGACTCTGGAGAACTACATCAAGGACGGCGGCTGGGAGGCGTCGTACGAGAAGTGGCTCCACCCGACCATGGACCAGGGCGACAAGAAGTCGGCGTCGGCGACTCCTCCCGAAGCACAGTACAAGTGACGACCGTCAACTGACGGACGCACAACCGGAACCGACGGACAGAACCGACAGACAGAACCGACGGACCACAACAGCAGCGAGAGGTGATCGATGGGCGTCACGGACCCCGCCGGGCCGGTGATGGACCGGGACGAGGTGGACCGTGCGCTGGCGCGGCTCGGCGCGGAGCACGAGGCGATCGAGACCTCGCTCCTCGCCCTGCAGGACCACGCGGGCCGCAGACTTCTCGAGGGCGCCGAGCTCACGGGCATCACCAAGGAACGCTGGACGACCACGGAGGCGTCGATCACGCTGCTGTGGGCGTACTTCGACGCGTACACGGACGCGTTGCGCGCCGCCCGCGAGATCCGCGCCCGCCGCCGCTGGTCCAGCCGCGACGACCTGGTGGAGCTGACGGAGCTGCTGCGCGGCGAATCCGTGACGGTGGCCGGGAGCGCCACGGCCACGGCCAACGCCCCGACCCTGCACGGCGGTTCTGGCAAGCTCAGCGAACAGTTCACCCTGACCACGCTGGTGGACCGGATGAACGAGCTCTACGCGACGAGCCTGGACATGGTCGTCGCCGCCGACGCGGTCTGGTCGGCGCTGCCCGCCCGTATCGATTTACTCGCCGCGGAACTCCAGCGCACCCGCCGGCTCGCGCACTCCGTCGGCGTACGCCCCGGCGAGCACCCGGCGGGCGACGACCTGGAGCGCATCACACGCACGCTCACCAAGCTGCGCGCGGAGGTGGTGTCCGACCCGCTCGCCTACTGGATTCCCACGCCGGGAAGTTCGGCGCCCGGCGGCGGCAAGCCGGACACCACGGTCTACGACCGGGAGGCGCGCGCCCTGGAGGACGTACGCCGGGAGATCGACGCAGTGCTGACGGTCCGTCAGGACGCCGAGCAGCGCCTGGTCAAGCTGCGCGACGTGCTCTCCCGCGCGGACCGCACGCTCGCCGAGGCCCGTACCGCGCGTGGCGAGGTGCTGGCGAAGATCGCCGCCACGGAGGTGCCGGTCGTCAGCGGCCCGCCGACCGCGCTGCAGGAGCAGCTGGCGACGGCCGCCGAGTACCGCAGACAGGCCCAGTGGCACCGCCTGTCCCCGCTCCTGGAGTCCCTGGAGCAGAAGGCGGAGGACGAACTGCTGCGCGCCCGCGAGTCGTTGACCGCGGTCACCGCGCCCCTGGCGGTCCGCGCCGAGCTGCGCGGCCGCCTCGACGCGTACAAGGCGAAGGTCGCCCGGCACGGACTCGCGGAGGACCCGCTGCTCATCGAGCGGTACGACGCGGCCCGCCGCATGCTGTGGAGCGCGCCCTGCGACCTGCGCGTCGCAGAACAGGCCGTCCTGCGCTACCAGCAGGCGGCCGCCGAACTGCTCGGCAGCCCGCGCGTGCCGGGTCCGCGGGGGCCCGAGGACCGCAGGGGGCCGGGAGCATGAGGGAGGACAGGGGGGAGTCGTCGTCATGAGTCAGGCACAGCAGAGCTGCCAGCGGCCGGACTGCGGCGGGACGTACGAGGACGTGGGCGGCGGCGAGCTGTACTGCGACACCTGCGGCCTCGCCCCGGTCGTCTCGGCGACCGGGACGGTCGGTTCACCGCCCACGGGGGTGACCGGCGGAGGCAAGGGCTCGGCGGGAAGCGGCAGCTCCCGCTCCACGAGCCGCGGCAGTTCCCGTACGTCGTCGCAGTCGTCGAAGTCCCGGCGCTCGGTGTCGGGACGGCTCTCCCGCTCCCTGTCGGGCCGTTCCTCGGGCCGCTCGGTGTCGGTGCGCAGCTCCGGCTCCACCGCCGGCTCCAGCGGCCGCGGCCGACTGGGCGCCGGACTGGTCCAGGTCCCGGACGTGCCGCGCCCCGACCCGCGCGCGATGGTGCTGGAGAACCCCGAGGTGCCGGAGCGCAAGCGGTTCTGCTCCCGCTCGGACTGCGGGGCGCCGGTGGGCCGGGCACGCGGTGAGCGGCCGGGCCGTACGGAGGGCTTCTGCACCAAGTGCGGGCACCCGTACTCCTTCGTGCCGAAGCTGAAGGCCGGCGACATCGTGCACGGTCAGTACGAGGTGGTGGGCTGCCTCGCACACGGCGGCCTGGGCTGGATCTACCTCGCCGTGGACCGCGCGGTCTCCGACCGCTGGGTGGTGCTCAAGGGCCTGCTGGACACCGGCGACCAGGACGCGATGGCGGCGGCGATCTCCGAGCGGCGCTTCCTCGCGGAGATCGAGCACGCCAACATCGTGCGGATCTACAACTTCGTCGAGCACCTCGACCAGCGCACGGGCTCCCTCGACGGCTACATCGTCATGGAGTACGTGGGCGGCAAGTCGCTGAAGGAGATCGCCAACGGCCGCCGTACGCCCACCGGGAAGCGTGACCCGCTCCCCGTCGAGCAGGCGTGCGCGTACGGCATCGAGGCGCTGGAGGCCCTCGGCCACCTGCACAGCCGGAACCTGCTGTACTGCGACTTCAAGGTCGACAACGCCATCCAGACCGAGGACCAGCTCAAGCTGATAGACATGGGCGCGGTGCGCAGGATGGACGACGACGAGTCGGCCATCTACGGCACGGTCGGCTACCAGGCGCCGGAGGTCGCGGAGGTCGGCCCGTCGGTGGCGTCCGACCTCTACACGGTCGCGCGCACCCTCGCCGTCCTCACCTTCGACTTCCAGGGCTACACGAACGTCTACGTCGACTCCCTGCCCGACCCCGACCACATCGAGGTCTTCCGCCAGTACGAGTCCTTTTACCGCCTCCTGGTCCGCGCCACCGACCCCGACCCGGCCCGCCGCTTCGCCTCCGCGCAGGAGATGACGGAGCAGCTGACGGGCGTCCTGCGCGAGGTCGTCTCGCTGCAGACGGGGCGGGCGAGGCCGTCGCTGTCGACGCTGTTCGGGCCCGAGGTGCGGGTCACGGACACCGAGCTGTTCCCGCAGCTGAACGGGGAGGTGTCGCGGCTGGGCGCGCGGATCGCGCGTCCACGGAAGGGGCTCGCCACTTCTGCCGCCATCCCCCCTGCCCCCGAGGTCGGCACCGCGAGCATCGTCAAGGGCGTCAACACCCCCGCCGCCGCCCTGGCGCTCCCCGTCCCCCACGTCGACCCCTCCGACCCCAACGCCGGTTTCCTCGCGGGCCTGATGACCACCGCGCCGGCCGAACTGCTCGGCGCCCTCGCCGCCGCGTCGGCGCCGTCGACCGAGACGCGGCTGCGGCAGGTGCGGGCCTGGCTGGAGAACGGCGACACCGCCACCGCGCACGAGGCCCTGCTGAAGCTGGAGGACGAGCGGCCCGACGACTGGCGGGTCGTCTGGTACCGCGGCGTGGCCGCGCTCGTCACCGGCGACCACGAGGGCGCCGCGCTCGCCTTCGACGCGATCTACGACGCCTTCCCCGGCGAGCCCGCCCCCAAGCTGGCCCTCGGCCTGTGCGCGGAGGTGCTGGGCCAGCTGGACAACGCCGCCGAGTACTACCGCCTGGTGTGGTCGACGGACCCGAGCTATGTGAGCGCGGCCTTCGGTCTCGCCCGCGTCCAGCTGGCGAGCGGCGACCGCCGCAGCGCCGTACGGACGCTGGAGTCGGTTCCGGAGAGCTCCATTCACTACACGGCCGCACGCGTCGCGGCCGTCCGCGCCCGGCTGCGCGGCCGCACGGCCGTCGCCGCCGACGTACCGTTCCTGGAGGACCTGACCGCCGCCGCGGGCCAGGTCGAGGCGCTGGACGCGTACGGTCTGGATCCGGCGCGCCGGGAGCAGTTGTCGGCGGAAGTCCTCGGTTGCGCGCTGGACTGGATACTCTCCGGTGGCCAGGGTTCCGCCCCTCCCCCAGCCGCCGGAGGACGGACGCTGCTCGGCAGCGGCCTGGACGAGCGGGGACTGCGTTTCGGCCTGGAGCGTTCGTACCGCACGCTGGCCCGGCTCGCACGGGGCGGCGAGGAGAGGATCGACCTGGTGGAACGTGCCAACCGTTACCGCCCCCGGACGTGGGTGTAGTTGATGTCGCAGATGCCCCAGTTGTCCGCCTGCCCGAGCTGCGAATGGCCGCTCGAGTCGGGTGACCGTTTCTGCGGTGCGTGCGGATACGACCTGTCCGCCGTGCCCGTACGGCCGGACGACAACCCGACCATCGCCATGAACGGCTCGGCGCCGCCCCCCGCGGGCACGCCCGGCCCGGACTGGCCCGTCGCCCCCGCGCCGGCCGGCACCGCCACCCCGGCGGCCACCCGTCCGCCGGCGGACCTCCAGGGCACCGGCTCCGGCGGCCACGACCTGCCCCCGGGCACACCGCCGCCCCCGCAGTCACCGCCGTCCGCCCCGCCGATGCCCCCGGCGGTGAGCGCTCCCGACGCACCGCCCGGCATCAGCGTGCCGGCGCCGGGGACCCCCGGCGTGCCGCCCGCCCCGACCGGCTCCCCAGTCCCCCCGGCCTCCGGCGTCCGGTTCGACCACCCGGCCGAGCCCGAGGAGTACCCGCTGCAGGCGCCCGACCCGCGCGTCGCCGACCTGCCGAACCAGCGCGAGGGCGGCAAGGTGTGCGTGGCCTGCCGTGCGGGCCGTGTCGACCACGACGGGTACTGCGAGAACTGCGGACACGCCCAGCCGCGCGAGCGCGACCACATGGAACAGGACGCCGGCCCGGTCGCCGCCGTCAGCGACCGCGGTCTGCGCCACCACCGCAACGAGGACGCGTTCGCCGTCGGCTGCACCGCGCTGCCCGACGGCCGGCCCGCGGTCCTGGCGGTCGTCTGCGACGGCGTGTCCTCGGCGACCCGCCCCGACGACGCCTCGATGGCCGCCTCCCGGGCCGCGAGCGAGTCGCTGCTGGCAGCCCTGCCGCGCGGCACACACCCGCAGCAGGCCATGCACGACGCGATCGTCGCCGCCTCCAACGCGGTCAACGCGCTCGCCGCCGAACCGGCCACGGCCCGCGAGCAGGGCCCGCACCAGAACGCCCCCGCCTGCACGATCGTCGGTTCCGTGGTGACGCCCGAGCTGCTGATCGTCGGCTGGGTCGGCGACAGCCGCGCGTACTGGGTGCCGCTGGACCGCAGCACCCCGCCGGCCCGGCTCACCGAGGACGACTCCTGGGCGGCGCAGATGGTCGCCGCGGGCCTGATGAACGAGGCCGAGGCGTACGCCGACGAGCGCGCCCACGCCATCACGGGCTGGCTCGGCGCGGACGCCTACGAACTGGAGCCGCACACCGCTTCCTTCAAACCGGACCGTCCGGGTGTAGTGGTCGTGTGCACGGACGGGCTGTGGAACTACGCGGAGGCCGCCGAGGACATGGCCGACGTCGTACCCCTCGACGCCGTCGCGCGCCCCCTGCACAGCGCCCAGGTGCTGGTCGGTCACGCGCTCGACGGCGGGGGCCACGACAACGTAACAGTGGCCGTCCTGCCGTTCCCGGCACCGCCGATGGGGGCAGGATCGGCCTGAGGCCGCAGCACGGGGAGAGGTCTCATCGGACCGGAGGGGACCGGTCCGTCGACAGCCATTGCCCCACCATGGGGTGTTCTAGGGGGATTTGAGAACGCATGGCCAATTTCTCGAAGTCGAACGTGCCGCAGTTCTCGGTGGACGTGTACCAGAACGAGTACCTGCCGGAGGGCGGTCGTGAGGTCAACGCGATCGTCACGGTGACCTCGACCGGCGGCGGCACGATCGGAAGCGCGGTCGCGGCGCCCCATGTCTACTCGCCGGGTCAGGGCCCGTCCGCGGCCGTGGCGGTCATGGTCGACTGCTCGGGCTCGATGGACTACCCGCCGACCAAGATGCGCAACGCCCGCGACGCCACGGCCGCCGCGATCGACACCCTGCGCGACGGCGTGCACTTCGCGGTGATCGGCGGCACGCACGTGGCCAAGGAGGTGTATCCGGGAGGCGGCCGGCTCGCGGTCGCCGACGCCACCAGCCGGGAGCAGGCCAAGCAGGCCCTGCGCAGGCTCAGCGCGGGCGGCGGCACGGCCATCGGCACCTGGCTGCGCCTGGCCGACCGCCTGCTGTCCTCGGCCGACGTCGCCATCCGGCACGGCATCCTGCTCACCGACGGCCGCAACGAGCACGAGTCGCCCGAGGATCTGAGGGCGGCGCTCGACGCCTGCGCCGGACGCTTCACCTGTGACGCCCGTGGCGTGGGCACCGACTGGGAAGTGAAAGAAGTCACAGGCATCGCCTCCGCCCTGCTCGGCAGCGCCGACATCGTCGCCGACCCGGCCGCTCTCGCCGCGGACTTCACGCAGATGATGGAGACGGCGATGGGCAAGGAGGTCGCGGACGTCGCTCTGCGGGTGTGGACGCCGGTGGGCACGACCATCAAATTCGTCAAGCAAGTCGCTCCGACGGTCGAGGAGTTGACCGACCGCCGCACGGAGGCGGGCCCGCGCGCCGGTGACTACCCCACCGGCTCCTGGGGCGACGAGTCCCGTGACTACCACGTTTGCGTCGAAGTCCCGGCCGCCGGCCTCGGCCAGGAGATGCTCGCCGCCCGGGTCTCCCTGGTCGTCCCGCAACCGGACGGCACCGCACGGAACTTGGGCGCCCAGGGTCTCGTACGGGCCGTATGGACCGACGACATGGCCGCCTCGACGTCGATCAACCCGCAGGTGGCCCACTACACCGGCCAGGCCGAACTGGCACAAGCCATCCAACAAGGGCTGGATCTTCGCAAAGCAGGCGATATCGACGGCGCAACGGCCAAACTGGGCCGCGCCGTTCAGCTCGCCAGCGCCTCCGGAAACGCGGATACGGCGAAACTCCTTGCGAAGGTGGTGGACGTGGTCGATGCCGCGGCAGGTACTGTGCGACTGAAGGCGAAGGTCGCGGAGGCCGACGAGATGACTCTCGAGACACGGTCGACAAAGACTGTTCGTGTAAAGAAGTGACCTAGAAGGAACGAAGGAGGGACGCGCCGACATGCCGACCTGCCCGAACGGACACCAGTCGGGTTCCGACGACTGGTGCGAGGTCTGCGGTCACCGCATGGCCGGTGCCGTACCTCCACCCCCTCCGCCGCCCCCGCCCGGCGGCGGCTACGGCTTCCCGCCGCCCGGCGGCCCAGGTGGGCCCGGTCCCGGTCCGGGCGGCCCCGGCGGCCCCGGCGGTCCGTTCGGTGGCCCGAACGCCGGTCAGCAGGGCGGCCGTCCGCACCCGTCCGCCGCACCGGAGCCCGAGCTGTGCCCGCAGTGCCGTACACCGCGTGAGGGCGGTGCGCCGTTCTGCGAGGAGTGCCGGTGGAACTTCCTGACCAACACGGCGACGTCGTACACCCCCGCCGCCCCGCGCCCCCCGGCGCCCGGCGGCCCGGGCCTGCCCTCCCACTTCCAGCAGCAGTCGGGGCCCCCGCCGTCGTTCGGCGGCGGTGACCCGTACGAGTACCAGGGCTCGCGCCCGTCCCAGGTGAACCGCCCGGCGGAACCGATCCCGCCGTTCGGCGCGGAGCCGCAGGGGCCGGGTGGCCCTGGCGGTCCGGGTGGGTCTGGTGGCCACGGCGGCCCCGGTGGTCCTGGCGGCCCAGGTGGCCCTGGTCCCGGCGGTCCTGGCCCTGGTGGTCCTGGTCCTGGCGGCCCCGGCGGCGGCTACGGCTTCCCGCCGCCCGGCGGTCCGGGTGGCCCTGGCGGCCCGGGTGGCTTCGGTCCCGGCGGTCCGGGCGGCACCAACCCCGGCGGACCGGGTGGTCCCGGTGGCCCCGGCGGTCCGGGAGCCAACGGCCCCTCCGGCTTCGGTGGCGACCCGTCGCGGCCGGTTCCGCCGCCGCCCGGTCCCACCCCGCCCGGCGGTCCGGGCGCGACCAGCGGTGCTCCGCAGGGGTTCCAGCAGCCCGGGCAGGCCGCCCCTGGTGGCCCGCCGGCCCCTCCCGGCTTCCCGCAGGAGACCCAGCGTCCTCCGCAGCAGGGCGGCCCGTCCTTCGGCGGCGGTGACGACTGGGTGATCTCGCCTCCGTCGTCGGGTCCCGGCGGACCGGGTGGCCCCGGCCCCGCCCAGGGCGGGTACGGCTACCCGCAGCCCGGCTCGACGCAGGCCCCGCCGCCCCCCGGTCCGGGCTACCCGCAGCAGCCGGCGACCTGGACGGCGACCATCGGTCCGGACCGCGAGTACTTCATGGCGATGATGCAGCGCTCCGGCCCCGAGGCCGCGGGCCTGAACCTGCCCGCGTACTCGCCCGAGCAGCAGCGCACGCTCACCGGCAACCAGATCACCATCGGCCGCCGCCGCCACTCCACCGGCGACACCCCCGACATCGACCTGTCGGTGCCGCCGGAGGACCCGGGCGTCTCGCACCAGCACGCGGTCCTGGTCCAGCAGCCCGACGGCAGCTGGGCGGTCGTCGACCAGAACTCGACGAACGGCACGACGGTGAACGGCGCCGAGGAGCCCATCCAGCCGTTCGTGCCGGTACCGCTGCAGGACGGCGACCGGGTGCACGTCGGGGCGTGGACGACGATCACGATCCGACGCGGCTAGGTCTCTCGACTCCGGGAGGGGGCGGTCGTACGGCGAGAAAGTGCCGTACGACCGCCCCCTCCCCCTGTTTCGACTCCCGGCGTTTCGGTCTCCCGGCGTCTCAGCCGGGCAGCGCCCACGCGTACGGCCCCTCCGGGTCGTCCAGCCACGCCCACTCGTGCTCGCCGCTCACCGTGATCCCGTACCGCTCCCGCTGCGGTTGCCCCTCGCGTTCCCACAGCGCGTACGCCTCCTGCGGATCGAGGCTGCCGCGGGTCAGCGCCAGCAGGAAGCGGAACAGCTCGTGGTCACGCGCCCGGCGGGGCAGCCCGCCCAGGTGCGCGGACCCCGGCTCGGACCGGCTCCCGCCCCGCAGCGGCACGAAGTAGGCGGGCGTGTGCAGGAAGCGCCCTTCGGCGTGCTCGGCGTCGCGTACTGCGAGGGCGACCAGACCGGTGGCGAGCGGCGTCAGGATGCGGGCGCCGGGGCGGCACTGGGCGAGCCAGGCGCGCGGGATCGACGGCAGCGTGCAGGTCGCGATGATCCGGTCGAAGGGGGCGCGTTCGGGCACACCGCGTGCGCCGTCGCCGGTGACGACGACGGGGTGGTACCCGGCGGCCGCCAGGTGCTGCCGGGCCGACTCGGTGATCTCCGGTTCCAGGTCGACGGTGGTGACGAGGTCGTCGTCGCCGAGCCGGTGGGCGAGCAGGGCGGCGTTGTAGCCCGTGCCCGCGCCGATCTCCAGGACTCTGTCGCCGTCCTCCACCTCCAGCGCGGCCAGCATCATCGCCATCAGGGACGGCTGGCTGCTGGAGGAGACCAGCTCGCCGTCGCGCAGCCGGGTGGCCAGCGGGGTGTCGGCGTACGCGCCGCGCACCCAGCGCTCCCGGGCTGCCGGGTCGGGGCTCTGGCCCCAGCGCCGCTCGTAGCCACCGGCGACGCCGACGTAGTAGTACGGCACGAACAGATGCCGCGGAACCGCCGCGAAGACGTCACGCCAGACGAGGTCGTCGGCCCAGGCCCCGCTCGCGTCGATCTCGCGCACCAGCGCGGCCCGCGCCGACGCGGCGAGGCCGGCGAGTTCCCCGGCGTCCCTGTCGAGATCCTGCGTGCTCATACGTCCACTGTGCTGCGGCGGGCGGCACGAGGCGAGTGCCGTGGCGGAAGCGTCCGGAATGGGGGCTCGGTGCGGTGGTCCTAGGCCTTGAGTCCTGGTCCGTCCGGTCTGAGACCATGGATCCGTGAATGAGATTCGGCGCGGCACGCTTCAGGAGCAGACCTTCTACGAGCAGGTCGGCGGGGAGGAGACCTTCCGCCGCCTGGTCCACCGTTTCTACGAGGGTGTCGCCGAGGACCCGCTGCTGCGGCCCATGTACCCCGAGGAGGACCTGGGTCCGGCCGAGGAGCGGCTCACCCTGTTCCTGATCCAGTACTGGGGCGGCCCGACGACGTACAGCGAGAACCGCGGCCACCCCCGCCTGCGCATGCGCCACGCCCCCTTCACCGTCGACCGGGCGGCCCACGACGCCTGGCTGAAGCACATGCGGGTCGCCGTCGACGAGCTCGGCCTCTCCGAGGAGCACGAGCGGACGCTGTGGAACTACCTGACGTATGCGGCGGCGTCGATGGTGAACACGGCGGGCTGAGCCGCCGGTTCCCGCCCAGCGGCGCTGCGGGGTCAGCGGACGCTGACGTCCAGCGCTCCGAGCCCCGCCCGGCGTACGGCGATCGACCCGTAGGGCGTGCGCAGCCGCAGCCACGCCCCCGAGGACAGCAGCGCCGCCTCTTCCTGGCCCGGTCGCAGGAAGCCCAGCGACTGGGCCGCGTGCACGGCCCGTACCGGCAGGCGCGTCTCCCCGACCGTCCGGGACCAGATCTCCCGCCCGATCCGGTCGAGCTCTGCGCGGGTACGCCCCTCGGGTGCCAGCTCCTGCGTACGGGACCGGAATTCGCCGACGGCCGCGCCGACCATGCCCCGCAGCTCGGTCGGCGCCGGCAGCCCCGGCTCCGCCCGCCAGCCACCGCGCGGCGGCAGCACTCCGGCCCACGGCGGCCCGGTCACGGCAGCCGGTACGACGGCGGTGGCCGCCTTCTCGTCGACGGACTCCAGCAGCTCACCGGCGGACACGGTCACGTCCAGCGTGACGTCGAGCCCGTTCTCGTACGGCTTGGCGAGCCGCACCGCGCGGATCGCCAGCACCTCGAAGGACGGCGGCCGCCCGAAGACGGCGAGCGCGGTGCCGGCCGCCTGCAGGCGCACCGCGGCGGAACGGTCGTAGTGGAGCAGCCGGGAGAGGAAGGCCGCGAGGTCCGCCGCCTCCCCCTCGTCGGCGAGGTGGAGCACCGTCATGCTGCGACGGCCTCCTCCTCGTCGTCCGGATCGCCCTCGTCGTCGGCGGAGCCGTCCATGTACTCCTGGAGGAACTCCTTCTCCTCCGCGGTGATCCGGCGCGGCCGCTGCGCCTCGAAGTCGAACGGCACTATCACCGTCGACGCCCGGACGTAGACGAGGTCGTCGTCCTTCACCTCGTAGGTGAGGGTGAAGGACGCGGCCCTGATCTGCGTGACCCACAGCTCGATGTCCACGGGCGTGTGCCGGTGGACGAGCTGCCGCTTGTAGTCGATCTCATGGCGCGCCACCACCGACCCCTGCTGGAAGTCCTTGTCCGGGCGGAACAGGAAGTCGATACGGGCTTCCTCCAGGTACCGGAGGAACACCACGTTGTTGACGTGGCCGTACGCGTCCATGTCCGCCCAGCGCAGCGGGCAGCGGTAGATGTGCCGCAAGATCGATCAGCCCCGGGTCAGCTTCTTGTAGGTGGCGCGGTGCGGACGCGCGGCGTCCGGTCCGAGCCGCTCGATCTTGTTCTTCTCGTACGACTCGAAGTTGCCCTCGAACCAGAACCACTTGGACTCACCCTCGTAGGCGAGGATGTGCGTCGCGACGCGGTCCAGGAACCACCGGTCGTGGGAGACGACGACGGCGCAGCCGGGGAAGTCGAGCAGCGCGTTCTCCAGGCTGGAGAGGGTCTCGACGTCGAGGTCGTTGGTCGGCTCGTCGAGGAGCAGCAGGTTGCCGCCCTGCTTGAGGGTGAGCGCCAGGTTCAGACGGTTGCGCTCACCACCGGAGAGCACGCCGGCCGGCTTCTGCTGGTCGGGACCCTTGAAGCCGAAGGCCGAGACATAGGCACGGCTCGGCATCTCGACCTGGCCCACGTTGATGTAGTCCAGCTCGTCCGAGACGACGGCCCACAGGGTCTTCTTCGGGTCGATGTTCTCGCGGCTCTGGTCGACGTAGGAGATCTTGACGGTCTCGCCGACCTTGATGTCACCGGAGTCGGGCGTCTCGAGCCCCTGGATCATCTTGAACAGGGTCGTCTTGCCGGCGCCGTTCGGGCCGATGACACCGACGATGCCGTTGCGCGGCAGCGTGAAGCTCAGGTCGTCGATGAGGAGCTTCTCACCGAAGCCCTTGCTGAGGTTGTTGACCTCCACGACGATGTTGCCCAGACGCGGACCCGGCGGGATCTGGATCTCCTCGAAGTCCAGCTTCCGCATCTTCTCGGCCTCGGCGGCCATCTCCTCGTAGCGAGCGAGACGCGCCTTGGACTTGGCCTGCCGCCCCTTGGCGTTGGAGCGGACCCACTCGAGCTCTTCCTTGAGCCTCTTCGCGCGCTTGGCGTCCTTCTGCCCCTCGACCTTCAGACGGGTCTGCTTGGTCTCCAGGTACGTGGAGTAGTTGCCCTCGTACGGGTAGGCGCGGCCGCGGTCGAGCTCGAGGATCCACTCGGCGACGTTGTCGAGGAAGTACCGGTCGTGGGTGATGGCCACAACGGTCCCCGCGTACTTGGCGAGGTGCTGCTCCAGCCAGTTCACGGACTCGGCGTCGAGGTGGTTGGTGGGCTCGTCGAGGAGCAGCAGGTCGGGCGCTTCGAGCAGCAGCTTGCAGAGCGCGACGCGGCGCTTCTCACCACCGGAGAGGTTGGTGACGGGCCAGTCGCCGGGCGGGCAGCCGAGCGCGTCCATGGCCTGCTCGAGCTGGGCGTCGAGGTCCCAGGCGTTCGCGTGGTCGAGCTCCTCCTGGAGCTTGCCCATCTCGTCGAGCAGCGCGTCGGAGTAGTCGGTCGCCATCAGCTCGGCGATCTCGTTGAACCGGTCGAGCTTGCCCTTGATCTCGGCGACACCCTCCTGGACGTTCTCCAGGACGGTCTTCTCCTCGTTCAGCTTGGGCTCCTGCATCAGGATGCCGACGCTGTACCCGGGCGACAGGAAGGCGTCACCGTTCGAGGGCTGCTCAAGCCCCGCCATGATCTTCAGAACGGTCGACTTACCGGCACCGTTCGGGCCGACGACGCCGATCTTCGCACCCGGAAGGAAGTTCAGGGTGACGTCGTCGAGGATCACCTTGTCGCCGTGCGCCTTGCGCGCCTTGCGCATGGTGTAAATGAACTCAGCCAAGAGAAACCGTCCGGCAGCTTGAAATCTGGCAGTGGGCAGATACACCCCATCTTGCCGGATCGCTACCCCCTGGGGGAAACCCGTATGGTCGGGGGCCTCTGACCTGGGGCTTCGCCGCTGGCGGCTCTCGCTCGCGTGTCGCTGTCGCCGCCGAACGCCCCACCGCTCAACCGGACGGCGTGACCGGGGACCACACGCCGAACCACTGCTCGGCGCCGTACTCCTCGAACCGCTCCACCTCTGTGAACCCGAGTTTCGCCGCGAGGCGCATCGCGCGGTCGTTGGCGGTCCGGGTGCAGAGCACCACCGGCTCGCCGGGATGCGCGTGGGCGAACCAGTCGAGGGCCGCTGTGCACGCCTCGGCGGCGTACCCGCGTCCCCATGCCTGGGGCAGAAGCAGGTAGCCGAGCTCGGCCTCCCCGGCATCCGGGCGGATGTGCCCCGGACGCTCCGCGTCGCGCCGATCGAGCGTGATCATGCCGACCATCGCCCCGTCGAGATCGATCACGAAGAGGCCAGGGCGCCGCCCGGGCACCTCAGGCACGGCGCGTTCCAGCTCATCACGCGGTCGAGAGCCACCGATGTAGGTGCCCACCTCCGGCGATGCGAACAACTCGATGAACGCCGCACGGTCCCGGGCCTCGGACTCTCGGAGCACGAGCCGTTCGGTCCGTATCGGGGCAGGTGGCCAGGCGACGGGTCCGAGTTCACTCATGGCGGGAAAACGTATCGCACGCCCGTGAGACAGGCCCGGAGGTGGGATACCGCCTGCTGAGGGGCTTTGCCTGACCCCTCACGACAGGGGGGTCGCGGTCGTTCGGGTGGATTCGGGATGAGATCACATGTCGGCGCGCCGTTCGGACATTTCCGGATTTTTTCATATTAGCCTTCCGTGACTGAACGAAGTCGATCTGTCACGGATCGCACCCCTCGCACACACCTCACTTCACCGGAGATGACATGCACAAGCTTCGCAAGGCTTCCGTCCTGGTCGCCGCCCTGGGCAGCGTCGGGCTCCTGGGCACCGGCACCGCCGCCGCCCAGGGCCTCGATGGTCACGGCAACAGTGTCCTGCAGAGCTCGAGCTGCAAGTCGCACGACCTGAACCTCGACGTCCTCGGCCAGGTCGGCGTGCTCAACGGCGTGCTGGGCAACGCGCTCAACGGCGAGGGCAACTCGGGTGGCCAGGACTCCCACATCGGCTCGACCATGGGCTGCAACAGCAGCGCCTTCTAGCCCTCGTTCCGCAAAGGGCTTCCCACCACGCAGCCCGGCAGCCCTCCGCAGGTCGGCGAAGGCTGATCGACGGCATCGACTGCCGGGTGCGGGCCGGTGCCCCCAGGGCAGGACCTACCGGTGGAGTACGGGCCGTGGGCAGACGGTCCATGGGTCCCGCCGATGGCAACGCACCGGTGTCTGGCGTCAGGGGCCTGACCCACGCAAGTGGATCAGGCCCCTGACTCGGTTCTCTGCCGGGTGGGGAGAGGAGAAGGAGACCTCGTCCGGCACTCAGTCCTGAGTCGGCGCTTCCCTCTTCCTCACGACCACCAGAGCCGCGCCGCCGATCAGGACCAGGCCGATGGCGACACCGGTGATCAGGGAAGTCATGTCGGAGCCGCCCGTCGCGGCGAGGTTGGTGTCGTCGGATGCCGTGCCGACGGTGGCGGGGCTCGGCTCGCTGAGGGTCTGGGTGGCGGGGCCCGCCGCCTCGGCCTCGGTCACCTGCGTCATGCAGTCCAGCACTCCGGTGAACCGCTTCTGGAAGCCGCCCGGCCCCTCGATGGTGAAGTCGTACGCCTGGTCCTCCTGCAGCGGGACCGTCACCGTCCGCGACTCGCCCGCCGGGATGGTGTGCTCGATCCCGAGCAGTTCGAAGGTGAACGGCTCGTCCCCTTCGTTGGCCGCGGTGATGTCGACACCGCCCTTGTCGCAGTTCTCCGCCGCGGACAGCGCGGGTATCGCGCCGGTCCGCGCCCAGGTCGCGTCGGCCGTCGCCGAGACGGTCGACTCGCTTGAACCGGCCAGGATCTGCGTCTGGCTGCGGCTCTCGGCGGCGAAGGCGCGCCCCACCGGCACGGTCGTCGAGGCCTGCACGGTCAGCTCGGCCTGGCCGGCCGCGGCCTTCTCGGGCACGTCGAAGAACACCTGGCCGCCGTCGACCGCGGACGTGACGGCCTTGCCGTCCTTGTCCACGATCCGCACCCCGCTGGTGGCCGCGTCCGCCGGCGGCGTCACCGTCACACTCTCCGCGTCGGTGTGCACCGTCACCGGGCCGAGCCGCTCACCGGGCCGGCCGGAGACCGCGGGCGGGTCGAGGGTCAGCGAGGCCCGGGGCTCCGCCACCTCCCGCGCGCTCTTCTCGAGGTAGTCCGCGAGCCGCTCGGCCTGCAGGTCGACGGCGTCGACGTCCACGCCGTCCGAGTAGCGCCAGATGGCCACCTGGGTCCCGGCCGCCGCGTCCTCCTCGGTGAGGCCGCCCTTGACGCCCGCCTTGCCGGCGAGTGCCGCGAGGTCGTTCACCTGCGGGTAGGAGTTCTGCAGGATCCAGCGGATCTTGCCGGCGTCCTTGTTGGCGCCCAGCGAGGTGCCGCTCCAGGACGTCTCGTGGTAGCGGGCGTCGCGCTGTGTGGGGTTGTGGATGTCGACGCAGTACGTCTGCAGGGTGCCGCCACCGTCGACGGACATCTCGAACAGGCCCGCCGAGATCTCCTGGTCCCCGGAGTCGGCGTGGACGACCGCCGCGCCGTATGTCTTCAGGCCGCCTATCGTGGCGGTCGCGCCGCCCTGGCTCTGCGCCGTCCCGTCGGCCGCGGCGGAGCCGGCGCCGGCCATCACCGAGGCGGCGACGAGCCCGGACATCAGGGTCGCGGCGGCGAGGCGGGCCGCCCCTCGCCGCCCCCGCACCGACAGCGCAGAGAACGCAGCAAACACAGAATTCCCCTTCGAGCAGGACCCGTTGACGTGGGGGGACGGTCCCACCAGCAGAATCTTCAAGCCCCGAGAGCCATGCCCGGCATCCTAGGTACGCGGCGCACCACGCTTCCCTGTGATCCCGTCGCAGGGCCGATCCGACTCGGAATCGTTATCGCCAAGATCCCTTGCGAGCAGGGCTTATCGACAAATCCACCGGGGGCGTTCGGAGCGCATTCGCCGATAAGCCGCAGTTCGGTCAGACTCTGGGCGTGACTGACGTCACGTCACCGCGACTGGTTCCGCGGCCTGTTGAGAGCCGTTGTCCGAAGGGGACGTCTCCCAGTCGGGCTCCGGTCGGTCGGGGGCCGCGGCGACGCCGGCCTCCGGCCTGGGAGTGCGCCGGAAGGCCGAGGTGCCGCGGGCGAGATCGTGGCCGATCGCCAGCGCGTCGATGTCGGCCGAGGTCCAGCTCTGCCCCTCCCGCACGTCCGAACGCACCTTCAGCCTGCCCTGCACCACGACGGGGTCGCCCACGTTCAGCGACCCGGCGGCGTTCGTGGCGAGCTGCCGATTGGCCCACACCGTGAAGAAGTTGGTGTGCCCGTCGGTCCACTCGTTCTTCCCGCGGTCCAGGTAGCGCGAGGTCACCGCCAGCCGGAAGCGCGCGGACGGTCCCGTCGCGAGTTCCCGGTACACCGGCTGCGTCGCCACGTTGCCCACTGCGCAGATGATCGTCTCGTTCATCTCGAACCCCTCCCTCACCCGGCCGTTCCCGCCGGGCGGATACGCGTACGGGCCCGTCCCGTACAACTGCGTCGGACGTGACGGCATGTCCCTGGGCGCCCTTGGACGTCCGTGGGCGTCCCTGGTGCACCGCCGTCACCGCGGTCGACCGCGTCCGTCGGGGTCGCCGCGAAGCCAGACTGCCTCCGCCGGGCCGAGCCCGCTGAGCGCTGTGGACCACCGGCCGCTTGTGGATATCTCCGCCACCCGGACGAGTGAGTGAGCGACCCACGCGCATCCGCCGCCCCAGGGGGCGCTCCCCGCCGCCCCGGGGCGCCCCCCGCAGTCCCGGGACACTCCCCGCCGCCCCAGGACACTCACCTCAAAGATCGCCCCCTCAAAGACCGCCCCCGGCCAAGGGCCGTCTCCCAGGCGGCAGTTCACCTCACCGCGCCCCCAACCCCCATCACCCGCCCGTACTGCTCCCGAACCTCCCGATAGCGCAGCAACTCGGCAGCCACCGGATCCAGCACGCGGGCCCGCCCGCACCCGGCCGCCGCCTCCCGCAACCGCCGCTCCGCCTCCAGGCCGTACCGCCGCGCCGGTCCTCGTGCCGCGATACGGCAGCCCCACTCGACGAGTGGCCCGCCGACGATGCCCGCCACCATCAGCAGCACCGGCACGCCCAGGTTCGGTGCCATCACCCCGATGATCTGCCCCACCAGCCACAGCCCGCCGATGACCTGAAGGATCGTCATGGAGGCCTGTACCAGCACGGCCGCCGGCCACCAGCCCGGCCTCGGCGGCCGCCCCGGCGGCAGTCCGGCCCGCGCGGCCAGCTCGTCCAGCGCCTCGGGCAGCCCCTGAGCCCCCCGTACGGCCGCTTCGCGCACCGCCTGCGCCCAGGGCGCGGGGAGTCCGGCCGAGGCCTGTTCGGCGACCGTGCGCACCGCCTGTTCGACGCGCTGGCGAGCGGTGGACTCCTCGTCCGTCTGGGCGCGCAGGGACAGGCGTCCCGTCGGGGGTTCGCCCCGGTCCTGGTACCAGCGCCACAGCCGCAGCCACGGCGTCCCGCACGCGCGGTTGGCGTTGCGCAGCCATGCCCGCTCGGCGGCCTCGCCCGCGGCGGTGGCGCCGATCGCGTCCGCGAGCCGGGCGGAGAACTCGTCCCGTGCCTCCTCGCTGAGCCCGGTCCGCCGGCGCGCGGCGTACACGGGCCGCAGCCGCCATCCGGCAGCCTCCACATCGGCCGCGACCCGGCGTGCCGCGGCCCCGCGTTCCGCCACGAACTGGCCGAGCGCCTCGCGCAGGTCGCCGACGCCCTCCCCGGTGAGCGCGGACAGCGCCAGCACCGTCGCGCCCGGTTCACCGTGCTCGCCGAGCGCGATGCCGTCCTCGTCGAGCAGCCGACGCAGGTCGTCGAGGACCTGGTCGGTGGCCTCGCCGGGCAGCCGGTCGATCTGGTTGAGGACGACGAACATGATCTCGGCGTGTCCCGCCATGGGCCGCAGATAGCGCTCGTGCAGCACCGCGTCGGCGTACTTCTCCGGGTCGACGACCCAGATGACCGCGTCGACCAGCGCCAGAACGCGGTCGACCTGCTCGCGGTGCGCCACGGCCGCCGAATCGTGGTCGGGCAGGTCGACCAGCACGAGCCCGTGCAGCTGCCCGTCCGCGGCCGCGCTCTGCGCCGGGCGCCGCCGCAGCCGCGGCGGGATGCCGAGCCGGTCGATGAGCCCGACCGCGCCGTCGCTCCAGCTGCACACCAGGGGCGAGGCGGTCGTGGGCCGACGTACGCCCGTCTCCGAGATGGTCACCCCGGCGAGCGCGTTGAACAGCTGGGACTTGCCGCTGCCCGTGGCGCCCGCGATGGCGACGACGGTGTGCTGCCCGGAGAGCCTGCGCCGCGACGCCGCCTCGTCGAGCACCCGGCCCGCCTCGGCGAGCGTCTTGCTGTCGAGGCGGGTGCGCGAGAGCCCGACCAGTTCGCGCAGCGCGTCGAGCCGGGACCGCAGCGGCCCGTCGTAGGCGAGCGGCATCACGACCTGCCGGCCGGAGGTCCGGCTCTCCACGACGACGGGCTGCTCCGCGGCGGCGTTCTCGTTCACCCGCCGCGCGATCAGCCCGTCGTCCCAGGGGGTCCCGGATTCGGCGCCGGACGTGGATTCCGCGCCGGAGGGAGAGTCCGTACGGGAGGAGGGCTCCGTGCGGTCCGTGCGCGAGGGGGACTTTGTACGCGAGGGGGACTTGGTACGGGACGAGGACTCCGTACGACGGGAAGGGGCCCCGCCCTCAGCGCCGCCCGAGCCGGGGGCACGGCCCGAGCCGGGGGCACCGCCGGAGCCAGGAGCGCCCCCGCGCGTGGGCACGTCGCTGTCCGGCACGCGCGCGTGCCCCTCGCTCGGCCGTTCCTCCCGCTCCCTTCGGTCCTCCCCCTCCCCCGACTCTCCCTCTTCGGCCCTGGGGGAGCCCTCATGCTCGCCGGGCTTCTCTTCTGCCAGGTCGCCCTTCACGAGCACGCCGTTGTCGGAAGGGGCTTCGGCAGGGGTGTTGGTTGCGGTGTTGGCTGGGGTGTTGTTCTCACGTTCGTCGTCGTCATTGGTGGCGCTGTCTTCCGGGAGATCGACGTGTTCCGTCTGGTCCTGTTCCGTTTGGTTCTGGTCAGTGACGGCGGTCACCGGTCACCTCTCCTTCTGCAGTACGGACAGCGCGGCGATGAGTTCGGCCTGGGGGTCCGGATGGATCTCCAGGGCGTCGAGCGGTGCGAGCCTGCGCTCGCGTTCGTTGTGCATCACCCGGTCCAGGTGCTCGGCGAGCAGCCGCCCGGCCCGGTCGCGCAGCCGCAGCGCCCCGTGCGCCCCGATCCGCTCGGCGAGGCCCTCCCCCGCGGACCGGGCCCGGCGGGCGCCGAGCAGCGCGGTGGCCACGAGGGCGGCGACGACCTCGGGATCCTGGACGACGCCGCGGTCGACGTCGTTCACCTCGTCCTCGGCGTACTCCTCGAGTTCCCGTCGCCATCGCCGTACGGCCACGCCGATGCGGTGTTCGACGCTCTCCGGCCTCGGGTCACGGGGCATCAGCTCGGGTGCGTCGGCGGCCGGTTCGCGCCGCCAGGCGTCGTCGACGCGCTCGTCGGCGGCGGTGACGGCGCACAGCAGAAGGGTGCTCAGGCTCTCCACCAGCGAGTCGAGGAGCTCCCCGGCGGAGCAGTCGAGCGGAAAGGCGCGCCAGCGCTTCAGGGCGTCACCGGCGAGCACGGCGCCGGACTGCAAGCGGCTCCGCACGCGCGCGTACTCGCTGTCGTACGCCGAGTCGACGGCGGCGGTGAGCCGCAGCGCGGCGGCGTACTGGGAGGAGGAGGCGGCGGCGAGTTCGGGCAGGCGGGCCTTGAGGGAGTCGAGGAGGCCGTTGGCCGTACGGGCCATGGCGTGCTCGCGTGCCGCCGGGTCCTGCGCCTGGTGGACGAGCCAGCTGCGCAACTGCGCGACCGCCGTGGCCGGGAGCAGCCCGCCGCCCCAGGCCGACTCGGGCAGCTCGGGCACGGTGAAGCGGGGCACGTCGCCGAGGCCGGCCTTGGTGAGGAGCGCCCCGTACTGCCGCGACACCTCGGAGACGACCTGGTGGGGAACCCTGTCCAGGACGGTCACGAGGGTGGCGTCGTACTCCTTGGCGGTGCGCAGCAGGTGCCAGGGGACGGCGTCGGCGTACCGGGCGGCCGTCGTGACCATGACCCAGATGTCGGCCGCGCAGATCAGTTCGGCGGCGAGGGCGCGGTTGTCGGCGAGCAGGGAGTCGATGTCGGGCGCGTCGAGGAGGGCGAGGCCGGGCGGCAGTGTGTCGGCGGTCTCCAGCCGCAGCACGCGCGCGGGGTCCTCGCCGGGCAGCATCAGTTCCTCGGCCGGATCGTGCTCGGGCACCCACACGCGCGTGAGGTCCGGCAGTACGCGCATCGCGCTGAACCAGTGATGGTCCTCCGGATGGCAGACGAGTACCGGGGTCCGCGTCGTCGGCCGCAGTACGCCCGCCTCGGTCACGCGTCTGCCCACGAGGGAGTTGACGAGCGTCGACTTCCCGGCGCCGGTGGATCCGCCCACCACGGCCAGCAAGGGCGCTTCGGGCTCTCTCAGGCGGGGCACCAGATAGTCGTCGAGCTGCGCGAGCAGTTCGTCGCGGTTGGCACGCGCGCGTGGGGCCCCCGCCAGGGGCAGCGGGAAGCGTGCGGCGGCGACACAGTCGCGCAGGGCGGAGAGTGCGTCGAGCAGCTGAGGCCGTACGTCCAAGGTCACCACATGCGAAGAATGCCCAATTTTAGGGGAATTCTGAAGCATATGAGCATGTCTGCGCGCCGACGGGACACAAGGGGCGGAAGGGGCGACTGGGACACAGGCACAGTCCAGGCATAACGAGTGCACAACACCCGGTGCGCGAGAGGCCAAAAGCGGTGCACGATTCGTACCTGCCTGCGATTATCAGGACCGCTTCACCGAACCTCCACATCGAGCCACGGAGGCGAAGCAACAGGGACATGGATGCGGGAGCCCTATCCTTGTCCCCGGCAACGTCACGGATCCAGCCCACACCCGGGCACCACGACCGAGGCCACCACAACCGGCCCCCGTAGCTCAGTGGATAGAGCAGGCGCCTTCTAAGCGCTTGGCCGCAGGTTCGAGTCCTGCCGGGGGCGCCCATGCTCCGCCCTCCCATCGGGAGGGCGTTTTTGCTGGTCAGAGGCCGTTTATCGGGCCCGGCGGTGGGCCCTCGGGCGCAGTCGGCGGGTGTCCGGCTGGGGACGATTTCGTCCGGCCCTCGGCGGGTGCTCTTCCCGAAAACTTCCCGAAGTTTCGGTGCGGTCTCTCTGCAGTCGCCGTAGGACGACCGCGTCGCCTCAACCGAATAGATGGGGGCAAATCGGCATACAGGTTGAATGGGTGCTGGATATCAGATCATCCTTGCCGCCATGAGTCTCGTCTCCACCTCCTTCGATGTGCCCGACATGGCCGACTACGCACACGACTGGGCCTTGGTCGATGTGGAGACATCGGGCCTCATAGCCCGGCGAGATCGCGTGCTCTCCGTCGCGGTGATCACGATCGGTCCCGACGGCGAGCAGACCGCGGAGTTCTCGACGCTGCTCAATCCGGGCTGCGATCCGGGACCGGTGGAGGTGCACGGGCTGACCGTCGAGCGACTGCACGGTGCGCCGACGTTCGATCAGGTCGCCGGGCGGATCGGAGCGATGCTTCAGGACCGGGTCCTGGTCGCCCACAACGCCCAGTTCGACTACGACTTCCTGGCCCACGAGTTCGCCCGTGCGCGGATGTGGCTGCCGGTGTCGCAGCGGCTGTGCACCCTGGCTCTGAATCGCCAGGTGGATCCGCCGACGGACGACATGAAGCTCGGCACCCTAGCCGCCCATTACGGCATCCCCCAGCAGCGTGCGCACGATGCGCTGGACGACACCCGGGTGCTGGCCGGGATCCTGCGGGCGTCACTGCGCGAGGCGGCGCGGCTCGATCTGCCCCTGCCGCTCGTGACCTGCCCACCCCGGGCAGAGTCTCAGTTCACGCCGAAGCCGCCAAAGACTCCTTGCGCCTACCGCAATCCGGGACGGCTGACTCCCGGCGGGCCGCTCCAGCAGGGGATGAAGGTCGCGATCACCGGTGAGACCGCCCATGCCCGGGCGGAGCTGGTCGGGCGGGCGGTCGCCGCCGGGCTGAACATGATGACCTCCGTCAGCCGGCACACCAGCGTGCTGGTCACCAATGAACCGGCGTCCGGTTCGGCAAAGGCCCGACGCGCACTCGCCGAAGGCGTACCGGTCATCGACGAGCACACCTTCCTCCGGCTGCTGGCCGACGTACTACCGGGGACAGCGCATGAGGCGACGGCCGTCGCTGTCGCCCCGCCGGCCGAGCCGGAAGCAGAACCCGTCGTCGGGCCCGTGGAGTTGGCGGCCGCCACGACCTCTGCCGTACCCGCCCCGGAAGCCGCAGTTCTTCCCACGGCCGCACCCGGTGTGGGGGTACCCGCTCCGCGTCGACCGGTGCCCTCCGTCGGCACGTTGGACAAGCCCCTGGCGGGGCGTCGCGTGCTGGTGCTCGGTGGGGTCCATGCCGATGCCGCGGCGGCCCGTACCCGCATCGTCGAGCTGGGCGGGTCCGCGGCGGTCAACCTGTCCGCCAGTGTCACCGACGTCGTACTCCTGGAGGGAGGGGCGGGTGACCGACGCATGAGCCGAATCGCCGCCCTCGAACTCCCCGTGCACGACCTCCACTGGCTCTCCGCTCCGACCGCCACCGCCCCGGTCGCGGCGACGCTCCGGACTCAGGAGCCGCACGTGATGCCGAGAGGGGGTGTCATCGATCTGCCCATGCCGCACGGCAGACCAGCGCCGGAGTGGTATGTCACCGCCGGCTGGGCCCCGCAGTCCGGCTACGAGATCGACGTAGTCGCCTTTCTCCTCGACGAGGACGAACAGGTCACCTTCGACGAGGACTTCATCTTCTACGGCGCTCCCGAGAGCCCCGCCGGAACCGTGCGACTGCTAACCGGCGGGCCTGCCGAACAGACCATCGCCCTCAACCTGGCCTCCCTGCCATCCGCGACGCGCAAGGTCGTCGTCGCCGCGGCCATCGACGGCACCGCCACCTTCGGGACGGTCGGTGCCATCCAGATCGGTGCCGCCCCCGGTAGTAGTGGGGCACCGCTCGCCCGGGCCACCCTGGACGCCGCCACCACCGAACGCACCATGCTCCTCGCGGAGATCTACCGCAGAGGTCCTGTATGGCGCCTACGCGCCGTCGGCCAGGGCTACGACCACGGCCTCGACGCCCTCGCACGCGGATACGGCGTCGACATCGCCGACTGAACGGCGGTGCCGGAGGCGGAGGTCCGTGCGTCCCCTGGATCTGGGTCAGGCCCGCCGACGCGGTGCGGGGTGGAACCAGGCTTGGGCACCGGCATGCTCGGGGCCGGCCCGGCGGGCAGTCGCTGGGGGCCTTCGATGCGCTGCTGGAGCTCGGCCAGCTGGCCCGTGATACAGCGGGCGTAGGTGGCGAGCAGGACGGGGATGCTGTTGCCGGCCCACTCGGCGACCTGGGCGGGTGGGATGCCGTGGTTGAGCCAGGTGGTCAGGCAGGTGTGGCGCAGGTCGTAGACGCTCTTGCCCACAGGTGACGGTCATCGCCATTTCCTAACTCTTGGAAATGATGTGCCCGGCAGGTGGGATGTCAGAGCCAGGTGAGAGTGTGGCCGGCATGGAGACACCCATCGCCCCGAGTAATGGGGACGAGGAGCACGCCGTCATCGCCTACTTCCGCCTTGCCGCCGACGGCTTTGGTGACGCCGACCAGCGGGAGCAGATCTATGAGGCTGAGGAGGCCTTGATGGCAGTGACCGAGGAGGCCGGTGTCGGGGAGTTCGACGGCAACGAGTTCGGGCAGGGCGAGGCCGTGCTCTATGCCTACGGGCCGGATGCAGATGCTCTCTTCAAGGTCATGGAGCCGACTCTGCGTAGTCTGCCGTTCAGGCCGGCACACGTCGTACTCAGGCAGGGCGACATTGAAGCCCGTATCGAGCTGTAAGCCTGCCAGACACGGCGGAAGCGGCGATGCGCGGCGCTGGTCCGGGCCGTCCCTGGGCCGAGGCCCTCGACCATACGCGTTTTCCCCTAGGGCTGGCGGTCGGGCAAGAGGGGTCTGTCTGCCGTGAATGGCCATTTGCCCATCAGGGTCGACTGATTACATAGCAGCGCAATGACTGGCTGCGGCGGCCACAAATGCGTCCATGGCCACCCTTGACACCTCCGCCCTCGCCCTCAACTCGTCACCGTCTGAAGCCTCTTCGATGACAATGGAGGCTTCGAAAGCCTCACCGGCCAGGTGTATGACTGGTTCCGGAACGCCCGCGAGCCTGAGCCGAAGGAGGCAGGCCCTACTTGTCGTGCGGGCCTCGAAGCAGGCGTCCTTGGCCTCTCGGTACGTGTCGTTATTGGTCCCGTAGTCGCGTCTGGTGGACCATCGCCAGATCTGCCGGCGACGTAGCTCCACAAGCGCCTCCGCCAGCTCGCAAATGGCCGTTCGTTGCTCTTGTAGCTGGCGATCACGACGGGCGAGCTCAGCAGCACGATCGGCATGACGGCGTTGAAGGAACCCTGTGACGACGGACCCACCGGGCGTGCCTAGGACTGCGATGAGCGCAACCAACACGGCCTGGATAGCGATAAGTTCAGCGGCCCGTCGCTCATCGGTCGTGCCCTGCGGGCTGCGGCTTGGGGCCGGCGCCGTTTGTGGGCGGCGCCGGCTTTGTGGGGTCGGGTGGGTCAGCGGGGGGTGCTGATGCGGTGGATCGAGTCGAGGGAATCGGGGCCTGCTGCTGCCTTGTCGACGACGTAGGCGGTGCCGTGGGCGAGGACCACGTGGTCGGTGTTCGCGCCGGTGGCGAGGTCGGCGAGGACGGTTCCCGCGCGGGGGTCCACGACGGTGGTGGTGCCGGCGTCCTTGTTGGCGGCGAAGACGCGTCCGGTGCAGAGGTCGGTCGCCACGGCGAGGGTGCCGGCGCCGGTCTTGATCTCGTTCCTGACCTCGCCCGAGGCCAGGTCGACGACGGAGACGGAGCCGGCGGCCTGGTTCGCGGTGTAGGCGGTGCGGCCGTCGGCGGCCAGTGCCACGTCGATGCTGCCCTGTCCGGCGGGGAGGATCCTCGGTCGGTCGGATCCCGCGGTCACCTCGATCAGGCGGCCCTTGGCCAGGTCGGCGGCGTAGACGTTGCCGGTGTAGGGGTCGACGGCTATGCCCGCCGGCCAGGCGCCCTCGACGGTGACGCGCTTCTTCTCCTGGTACGTGCGCAGGTCGAAGGCGACGATGCCGCCCTCCTCGAGTGCGCTGCACCAGACGAGGCCGCGCGCGATGTCGACGGCGACGTCCCGCGGGTGGCGCACGCCGGGCAGTGTGGCCAGGTGGCGGCCGGTCCGCTGGCTGTACACGGCGAGGGCGTTGCTGAGCGTGGCGGTGACCCACACGGTGTTGTGCACGTCGTCCACGGCCACGCCGTAGACGGCCTCCAGCGCGCCGGTGGCCTCGTCGGTGACGGGAGGCGTGGTGGAGGCCAGCAGCTTCAGCGACCGCGGGTCCACCTTGAGCAGCCGGGATTGGGTGACCGGGGGGTAGCCGATGGAACTGGTCACCCACAGCACGTCGTTGCGCGTGGAGTGGGCCACTTGGTAGAGGCCCGGGGCGAGTTCCGCGGACTGCACGGTGTACGCCGAGCTGCGCATGCGCGCCCGGTCGGGGGTGGCGGCGGACGCCGTGCCCGCCGCGCCGAGCGCACCGCCGGCGGCGATCGCCGCACCGAGGACGGCTCGACGGTCGATCGGGTTGCGGGTGCCGGACATGGTGGTTCCTCCAAGGTCGCAAGTGGTGGGGTGGGAGTCGGTGAGGGTCTGAGTCAGACAGGCCTCGTGGGAGGCAGGCCCGAAGGCCGTGGTCCAGCCGTGTGGGATTCGTAGCCACGTCGGCCACAGGGAGCGTCGGCCCGTGGCGTCGGTCAGGACGAGGTGGGTGGGGTCGTCGGTGCCGGTCGGGTCGAAGGGGTGGGTCATCCGTCGAGTTCCTTCAGGCGGGCCGCGAGTGTGGCGGCGATGTCGTCGAGCGGGCCGGGCCGGGTCATCTCCGGGTGCAGGCAGTCCAGCCGGTGCTCGTCGATCGCCCCGGTGACGTACGGCTCCCAGGCCCGGGGCGTGAGCCAGTGTTCGGCGCGGGGCGCGGCGGCCGTGAAGAACAGGAGGTCGCCGCCGTACACCCGGTGCTGCTGGCTGCGCATCAGGCGGGCGTTGTTGGTGACGATGCCGACGACGGCGTCGAGGACCCGCTCCGGCAATCCCGCGAGCGCGCTGCCCTCACGGCGCAGCAGCTCCAGGACGCCGTCCCGGGTCAGCCCGGTGCCGCCCTCGTGGCCGGCCATGCGGAGCAGGGCGTTGAGTGCGTCCTCCTCGGTGGGGCCGGCCAGGTCACGCCACTGGTCGGAGGGGTAGGCATCCATCAGCGCCAGCAGTTCGACGGCCTCGCCGTGCTGCTGGAGGTGGACGGCGACGGTGTGGGCGATGACGCCGCCGACCGACCAGCCCAGCAGCCGGTAGGGGCCGTGGGGCTGCACGGTGCGCAGCCGGTCGACGTAGTCGGCGGCCATCTCGTCCATGGTCGCGGGCAGTGGTTCGCCCGTCAGGAGTCCGCGGGCCTGCAGGCCGTGGACGGGCTGGTCCGGGCCGAGGCGGGAGAGCAGGCCCGAGTAGCACCAGCTGATGCCGCCGGCCGGGTGGAACACGAACAGTGGGGTGCGACCGCCCGAGGAGCGCAGCGGCAGCAGGACGTCCAGCGCGGTGTCGGCCGGGCCGCCGTCCGTCAGCCGGTCGGCGAGCGCTGCGGGCGTGGGCGCGCGGAAGAGCGTGCCGAGCGGGGTCGGCGTCCCGAGGGTGTCGCGGATGCGGGCCATCAGGCGCGCGGCGAGCAGGGACGTGCCGCCCAGGTCGAAGAACCCGTCGTCGACGCCGACTCGGTCGACGCCGAGCACCTCGGCGAAGAGGCGGGTCAGTGTCTCCTCGGTGGGGTTGCGCGGGGCGCGCCCGTCGGCGCCGGCGGCGGCGGGCGCCGGGAGGGCGGCCCGGTCCAGCTTGCCGTTGGGGCTGAGCGGGAAGGCGTCGAGGGTGACGAACGCCGAGGGGACCATGTAGTCGGGCAGGACGGCGGCGAGGCGGTCGCGCAGTTCGTCCCGGGCGGGGACGCCGCCGGTGACGTACGCGACGAGCCGCTGGTCGCCGGGGCGGTCCTCGCGCAGGATCACCGCGGCGCCGGTGACGCCCTCGACGGCCGTCAAGTGGGCTTCGATCTCTCCGGGTTCGAGGCGCTGCCCGCGCAGTTTCACCTGGTGGTCGGTCCGGCCCAGGTAGACGACCTCGCCGTCGGGGGTCCAGCGGGCCAGGTCCCCGGTGCGGTACATGCGGGAGCCGGCGCGGCCGTACGGGTCGGCGACGAACCGGGTCGCGGTGAGGCCGGGGCGGCCCAGGTAGCCGTCGGCGAGCTGGACGCCGGCGAGGTACAGCTCGCCCGCGACGCCGGGCGGGCACGGCTGGAGGGCCGCGTCGAGGACGTACAGGCGGGTGTTCCACACCGGACGGCCGATCGGTACGGCACCCGTGTCCCCGGGTACGCAGGTGTGGTGGCTGACGTCGACCGCGGCCTCGGTCGGCCCGTAGAGGTTGTGCAGCGGCACGGACGGCAGCACGCGGTGGAAGTGGTGCGCGGTCTCGCGGGGCAGCGCCTCGCCGCTGCAGAAGACGTGCCGCAGCCCGGTGCACCCGGCCGCCTCCGGTTCGGCCAGGAACACCTGGAGCATGGAGGGCACGAAGTGGCAGACGGTGACGGCCTGTTCGCGGACGATCCGGGCCAGGTACGCCGGGTCCTTGTGCCCCTCGGGGTCGGCGAGGACGAGCGTGGCGCCCTCGCGCAGGGCCCAGAAGAACTCCCATACGGAGACGTCGAATCCGGACGGTGTCTTCTGCAGCACCCGGTCGCCGGGCGCCAGCGGATAGGTGTGCTGCATCCAGCGCAGCCGGTTGTCGATCGCCGAGTGCGGTACGACGACGCCCTTGGGCCTGCCGGTCGAGCCCGAGGTGTAGATGACGTACGCGGGGTGGCTCGGGGTGAGCGCGCGGGGCGGGTCGGTCGACGGCAGGTCGTCCGGGCCGGTGCGGTCCAGCAGGACGTACGGACGTCCCGTGGCCGGCAGCCGGCCGGCGGTGGCCGCGTCGGTGACGACGCAGACCGGGTCGGCGTCGTCGAGCATGTGAGCGAGCCGCTCGGCCGGATAGCCCGGTTCGAGCGGCAGATAGGCGCCGCCCGCCTTGAGGACGGCGAGCAGGGCGACGATCAGCGGGACGGAGCGCGGCAGGGCGACGGCGACGAGCGTGCCGGGGCCCACGTTCCCGGCGGCCAGATGGTGGGCCAGCCGGTTGGCCCGCGCGTTGAGTTCCGCGTACGTCAGGGTCAGTTGTCCGTGGACGAGAGCGGGTGCGTCGGGGGTGCGCCGGGCCTGGGCCTCGATGGGGCCGATGAGCGTGGTGGCCGGGAGGTCTTGCTCCGTGGCGTTGAACCCGTCCAGCACCTGGTGCCGTTCGGCGTCGGTGGCCATGCCGAGTTCGGCGAGGGGGGCGGTGGGGTCGCAGTCGGCGATCCGGGCGAGCAGGGCGAGGAACCGCTCCTGGTGGGCGGTGAGGTCGTCGTGGGTGTAGAGGGCCGGGTTGGCGTCGAGGTCGATGTGCAGGCCGCGGCCGTCGGTGCGGTCGTGGACGTTGACGGTGAGGTCGTCGACGGGGCCCGCGGACAGGTTGTGCGGGACGGCGGGGGCGCCGGCGAAGGTGAGGTCGTAGTCGAACGGCATGACGTTGATGAGCGGGCCGACGAGCGGCCGGGTCTCGCCGAGCAGGCCCAGGTCGCGCCTGATGTCCTCGTAGCGGTAGCGCTGGTGGCGGCGTGCGGCGCGCACCGCCAGCACGACCTGCCGGGTCAGCTCGGCGAGCGTGGTGGCGGGGTGGACCGCCAGCCGCAGCGGCAGGACGTTCATCACCATGCCGGGCACGCGCAGGGCCGCCGTGCCCAGCCGGCCCATCAGCGGCATGCCCAGCACGACGTCGGTGTGCGCCGTGACCCGTGAGACGTACAGGGCCTGCGCGGCGACGATCAACTCGGGCCAGGTGGCCCGGAGTTCGGCGGCACGTGTGCGCAGTCGCGCCGTGACCTCGTCCGGGACGCGGGCACCGGACCGCAGGAAGGTGCGGGAGGGCAGCGCGGTGCGCCCGGCCGGCGTGGGTGCCTCGGGCCGGTCGGCGAGGAGCTCGCTCCAGTGGGCGCGGTCGATCTCGTACTGCTCGGATGCGCGGTAGGCGAGGTCGTCGGCGACCAGGTCGTCGACGCGGCCGAACGGGCTGTCGCCGGGATGTCGTCCGGCCGCGAGCGCCGAGTAGATCTCGGCGGTGCGCCGGGCCAGCAGCGAGTAGCCGAAGCCGTCCATGACCAGGTGGTGCACGCGCTGGTACCACAGCCAGCGCTCGTCGCCGACCCGCAGCAGCGCGTGCTGGAAGAGCGGCCCGGCGGTGAGGTCGAAGGGCCGGGCGACGTCGCCGTCCATCCAGTCCCGGGCGGCGGCGTCCGGGTCGGGCGCGTCGCGCAGATCGGCCGTGTGCAGGGGGAACCCGTGGTCCGGTGCGGGGACCGGGCAGGGGAACTGCCGTGGCCCGTCCGGGGTTTCGGCGATCCGCATGCGCAGCGCCTCGGCCTCCTCGGCGGTGCGGTGCAGGGCCTGCGCGAAGAGCCCGGGCCGTACGGGACCGTGGATCTCCAGGTACTCGGCCGTGTTCAGCGCCGGGCTGTCCGGGTCGAGGGCCTGCGCGTACCACATCCCGGTCTGGGCGGCGGTCAGCGGGAGACCACGCTCGGCCGCGGTCGTCATGGCCGGGCTCCCAGCAGCAGTGCCCAGGCCTCGATGGCGGGCCGGTCGGCGAGGTCGACGAAGGAGATCTCGGCGCCGTGTTCGCGCCGCCACCGCTCGACCAGGCTCATCAGCCGGACCGAGTCGAGGCCGTAGTCGACCAGGTTCTCGTCGTCGGGGATGTCGGCGGGGTCCTCCCCCAGTACGTCCGCGACGTCCTCGCGTATGTGCTGCACGGTCAGCGTCATGGTCGGTCCCCCTGGAAGACGGCGTCGGCGGTGGTCACGAACGCGCAGGAACGCGCGGCCCAGCGCAGTGCGTCGAGGTGCTCGCGGGCGCTGAAGTCGGCGACGGCGTCCGCGACGACGAAGGCCTGGATGTCCCGCATCCAGGCGTCGCAGGCCGTCATGTTCACCCCCAGGTGCGCGTAGACGCCGGTGATGATCAGCTGGTCGCGGCCGTGCTCCGCGAGGACGTCGGCCAGTTCGGTGCGGACGAACGCGCTGTACTTCCACTTGGTGAGGACGGTGTCGCCGTCCCGCGGCGCGACCGCGGAGGTGATGGCCGCGGCGTGCGCGTCGTCGGGCAGTCCGGGGCCCCAGAAGTCCAGCTGCAGCCCTCGCAGCGCGGCGCTCTGGCCGCCGGGCTGGGCGGAGTAGACGACCGGGATGCCGCGCCGGCGCGCCTCACCCGTCAGCCGGGCGGTCCGGGCCAGGAGGTCGGTGAGCGGCGCCGCACCGGGTGCGAACGCGGACAGGAAGTAGTTCTGCAGATCGTGGACGAGCAGCACCGCCCGGGCCGGGTCCACGGTCCAGTCGACCCGGTTGCGGGGCAGGTCGGGGCCGGCCGGCATGGTGTACGGCGCGATGGAGGGAAGTGCCATGGTGAGGTCGCTCTCATCGTGGGAGGTCGGCTGCGGAGTCGGCGGCGGTCGCGCGGAGGTCCTTCTTGCTGACCTTGCCGACGCCGGTGTGCGGGAAGGCGTCGACGAACTCGACCCGGTCGGGCACCTTGAAGGCGGCCAGTCCCCGTTCCCGTACGAACCGTCTGAGCGGGGCGGCACGCAGTTCGGCTCCCTGGCGCAGGATGACGTAGGCGCAGGTGCGCTCGCCGAGGTAGTCGTCGGGTACGGCGACGACGGACACGTCGTGCACCGCGGGGTGGCCGAGGATGATGTTCTCGACCTCCTCGGCCGCGATCTTCTCGCCGCCGCGGTTGATCTGGTCCTTGGCGCGGCCCTCGACGACGAGGTGGCCGCTGTCGGTCATCCGGACGAGGTCGCCGGTGCGGTAGAAGCCGTCCTCGGTGAAGCAGCGCGCGTTGTGCTCCGGGGCTCGCCAGTAGCCACGGATGGTGTACGGGCCCCGGGTGAGGAGATGTCCGGTCTCTCCCGGGGCGACGTCGCGGTCCTCGTCGTCGACGATGCGGATCTCGTCGTCGGGGGAGATGGGGCGCCCCTGGGTGGTGACGACGGTTTCCTCCGCGTCGTCGAGCCGCGTGTAGTTCACGAGGCCCTCGGCCATGCCGAAGACCTGCTGCAGCGTGCAGCCCAGTGCGGGCCGGACGCGGCGCGCGGCCGCCTCGCTGAGCTTGGCACCGCCGACCAGCAGCAGTTGCAGGCTGCTCAGGTCGTACGGGGCCCCGGCCGCCGCCTCGGTCCATGCCAGGGCGAGCGGCGGGACGAGTCCGGTGAGGGTCACGCCCTCCCGTTCGATGAGCTCGAACGCCGTGTCCGGATCGGGCCTCGGGCACAGGACGATGCGTCCGCCCGCGGCCAGCGTGCCGAGTGAACCGGGGGAGCTGAGCGGGAAGTTGTGTGCGGCGGGCAGGACGATGAGGTGGACGCTGTGCTCGTCGACCGCGCAGATCTCGTTGGAGGCACGCACCGAGTACAGATAGTCGTCGTGGGTGCGCGGGATCAGCTTCGGTACGCCGGTGCTGCCGCCGGACAGCTGCAGGAAGGCGAGGTCGCCCGCGTCGGGGCCGTCGTGCGGTACGGGTTCGCGCGGGACGTCGGCGAGGGGGGTGTGCTCCGCGCAGTCGCCGACGACGAACACATGGCGGAGCGTGGGGACCTTCGCCTTCACCCGGGAGGCCAGCTCCCGGTAGTCGTATCCCTCGTGCACGTCGGCGACGACATAGGCGACCGCCTCGCTGAACGCGCAGAAGTAGGTGATCTCCGTGTCCCGGTGTGCGGGCAGGGCGAAGACCGGCAGCGCGCCGATCCGGAAGAGGGCGAAGACGGTCTCGAAGAACTCGGCGACATTGGGCAACTGGACGACGACCCGGTCGCCCCGGCCGATGCCGGCGGCGAGAAGGCCCGCCGCCAACCGGTCGGCACGACGGTCCAGTTCGGCGTAGCTCCAGCGGCGTCCCGGGCCGGCCGGGTCGACGACGGCGATCCGATCCGGGTGCCGCTCGGCCCGCGCACGCAGCATCTGCCCGAACGTCTCGCCGCGCCAGTAACCGGCGGCACGGTAGCGCTCCGCGAACTCGGGGGGCCGCGTGGGGGCGTCGGTGCCGGCGGGGGGCTCGGTCGGGCAGGCCTCGGCGGGCGCTTCGGAATCCACGCGGCTGCCGGGGGACGCTTTCGCGGTCACAGGTCTGCCCCCACGGCGTCCAGGAACGTACGGAACTTGGCGGCGGTCTCGGCGGTCTCGGCGGTGGGGTCGGACGAGGCCACGACGCCCGCTCCGGCGAAGAGTCGGAGGCCGCGGTCGGATGCCTCGGCGCAGCGGATGGTGACGACCCATTCGCCGTCGCCGTCGGCGTCGCCCCATCCGACGATCCCGGTGTACAGACCCCGGTCGAAGGGTTCCAGTTCGCCGATGACCCGGCGGGCGAGCTCGGTCGGAGCGCCGCAGACGGCGGGCGTGGGGTGCACGGCGCAGGCGAGGTCCAGCGCGGAGACGGAGGGTAAGGCGAGGGTGCCGGTGAGGGTGGTCGACAGATGCCACATGGCGGCGGTCTGCACCAGCGACGGACGTTCGGGGACGTGGAGTTCGGAGCAGTACGGGGCGAGGGCGGCACGCATGGCGTCCACGACGACGGCGTGCTCGTGCAGGTCCTTGGGGGACTCCAGCAGTGCGGCGGCGCGCCGCACGTCCTCGGCGAGGTCGTCGCTGCGGGGCGTGGAACCGGCCAGCGGATTGGCCACCAGGGTGGTTCCGCGCCGGGAGACGAGGAGTTCCGGGCTGGCGCCGAGCAGGGTGCCGCCGGTGCCGGTGGGCAGGGCGAAGGTGTAACCGCGGGCGTCCCGGCGGGCCAGGCGTTGCAGCATCGCGGGAATGTCGGGTGCCCGGTCGCCGGTGAGGTCGAGTGCCCGCGCGAGGACCACCTTGCCGAACTCGCCCGCCCGTATCCGCTGCACCGCGGCCGCGACGGCGGCCCCGTAGCGTTCGGGCGCGGGCACGGGGCGTACGGTCCAGGCGACGGGCTCGGGCCGGGGCGGGGGGAACGCGATCAGCGGGTCGGCGCGCAGGGCCGGGGCCCGGTGCACCGCCGCGGGTACGACGAGCGCGGCCGGTCCGGTGTGGTCGAAGGGGATCGCGCCGACCACCACGGGGCCCGGTTCGGCCGCGGCGCGCGCTGTGGTGAGCGCTTCCCGCACGCGTTCGGTCAACGGCCGTTCGTCATGGGTCACTTGGGTGCGTACGCCGCGGGCGAGGAGCGTGCGCGTCGGCGAGGCCAGGAAGCGGTCGGTATCCGGCCGGTAGGCGTCGAGGAGGGCTGTCGCCGTGCCGACGGCGTCGACTTCGGTCTGGCCCGTGGCGAGCGTCTCGTGGACCGTGGTCACCTTGGGTTCTCCGGATTTCTCCGGTACTGCGAGTACCGGGCCGATGGGTTCGGTCAGTGCGGGTGGGCGGCGTACGCGGGCCGGGTGGTGTGGCCGCGCGTCGGCCCGTCGGCAGTGCGCGCGCGGGAGGGCCGCCGGTTCGCCCGGCGGAGGACGGAGCCGCCTACCGGCTTCCTCGGCGGGAACAGTAGCCGCGAGGGGCCCGCCGGGGCTCGCCGTCTGACACGGCCTGACATGGCGCGATGACGCTCCACGACACTCCCGGCCGGCTCGCGGGCGGCACGGGGCGCACTGCGGCACCGTGGGAGTCGCGGGAGCCCCGGGTACCGGCCCACAGGAGTCGCGGGAGCCCCGGTCACCGGCGGCTCCCACGGCAGTTGCCCCCTTGGAATCCGGTACCCGGTCCGAGGGCGGGGGCGGCCTCGGACCGGGCGTTCAGTGGGCGGCGCCGCGGTCGCTCGCCGCGTCGGTGCGGGCCTGCTCGTCGATGCGGCGCTTGGCGTCCTTCCAGTCGATCGGCAGCTGCTCGACGGGCACCTCCCAGAAGGTGAACGTGGAGCCGCGCATGGTGGAGCGCAGGCCGGTCATGACGCTCTTGTGGGGTTCCGTCCTGGCGTAGGTGTAGAGCGCGTCCCGGCTCTCCCAGGCGGACAGCGTGAAGAAGACCCCCTTGAACAGCTGGGCCTCGAGGGATGCCCCGAGCGCTCCGGGGGCCTTGCGCACCTGGCCCCAGGCGGAGAGGGACTTCAGGAAGAAGCGGGGGACGTCCTTCAGCGACCGCACTTCGAGCCGGGAGGCCATGACGAAGGCGCTGGTGTCGGGCCGGGCCGGGTTCGGAGTGACCCAGGGAAGAGTGGGCACGGTAGTCTCGCCTCCACAGTTGGTGAGTGGCACTATCTATACTAGACAGTGACGCTACCCAATTGCCAGAGGGAGAGCGAGGAAGCGTGAGAATTTCGGAACTCAGCCGCCGCAGCGGGGTGCCCAACGCGACGATCAAGTACTACCTGCGGGAGGGCCTGCTGCCCCCGGGCCGCGCCACGGCCGCGACCCAGGCGGAGTACGACGACTCGCACCTCAGGCGGCTGCGGCTCATCCGCGCCCTGGTCGGAGTGCGCGGCCTGTCCGTCGCGGCGGCCAAGCACGTCCTGGACACCATCTCCGAGAACCAGACCGACACCCACCATGTCCTCGGCCTCGTCTTCGGTATCTGGCCGTCCGGCAGCAGCGCCAAGGAGACGGCGGAGGCGGAGGGCTCCGCCGACGAGGGCGGCCGCGAGGCGAGCGCCCTCATCGACGCGATGGGCTGGCCGGTCTCCCCGTACAACCCGGCCCGGCACGTCATCGACCAGACGCTCGAGACCCTGCGCTCGCTGGGCATGGACTACGACTGGCGGACCCTCCTCCCCTACGCCGAACTCGCGGCGCAGACCGCACGGCTCGATCTCGACCAGCTCCAGGCCCTGAAGGACCCGCTGGAGAAGGCGGAGCGGGCGGTGCTGCTGACCTTCCTTCTCGAGCCGGCCCTGATGGCACTGCGCCGGCTCGCGCAGGAGGCCGAGTCGGTGGTCCGCTACGGCGACGACTCACCCGCCGCCGAGACCGAGTCCGAGACCGAGTCCGAGTCCGAGTCCGATCAGACTGGCCGGGAGCGAGCCGGCGAGCATGAGTGAGGGGTACTCATGTCCCTCGGGGAGCCGCCCGCCCGTACGGTGCGGCGTATCCCGCGGCGGGGCGCGAAGGTGAGTACCCATGACTCAGGCCCGCCCCTTTCTCCGCGTGGTCTTCTCGTGTGCGGAATTCAGTACGGCGAATGCCGTGCGCCCACCGCACCCGGGGAGGCAAGGGGATGCAGTTCCGGATTCTGGGCCCGCCCGAGCTGTACGACGAGACCCGAGACCGGAGCGTTCAACTGAACGCCCCGAAACAGCGGTTGCTGCTCGGCGTCCTGCTCGCGCGGCCCAATTCCCCCGTCCCCCGCGAAAAACTGGTCCGGGAACTGTGGGGCGGCACGCCGCCGCGCGGGGCGACCCACACCCTCAACGCCCATGTGTCGGCGTTACGGAAATCCCTGCTGCAACTGGAACCGGAACGCCGCGACGTCCCCCGCCTCGTCGCCCGCGAGGCCGGATACGCCCTTCAGGCCCGAGCGGACGAGACCGACGCCGGGCGCTTCGCGAGAACCCTGACGCGGGCGCGCCGTACGACGGCACACGATCCCGAGGGCACCTACGGGTCGCTGCGCGAGGGCCTCGCGCTGTGGCGCGGCACCGTTCTGGGGGGCGGCGTCCACGGCCCGGTCTGCACCCGTCTGGCGGCCCGTCTGGACCGGGAGCGTCAGGACGCGCTGGAGATCTACTTCGACTGCGCGCTGCGCACCGGGCGGCACCACCGCGTCGTCCCCGAACTGCAGGACGCCACCGCCGCCTACCCGATGCGCGAGCGCTTCCACGACCAGCTGATGCTGGCCCTGTGCCGCTGCGGGCGCGGCCCCGAGGCGATCGGCGCCTACCGGCACGCCCGGCGCCGGCTGGCCGCGGTGACCGGCCACACCCCGCTGCTGACGGCACGCCTGGAACAGATCGGCGCCTGCTCCCCCGTACTCACCGATCCGGCCGCCGAGGCCCCCGCTACCGGGCTGCGCCGCCCGTCGGCGAGCAGCGTCGAGACCACCGAGGAACCGTCGGCGCGTTCGGTCCTGGGGTATCTGACCGAACTGCTCAGTGGTCAGGTGCTCACTTCCTGAGACTCGCACCGGCCCAGGATTCACCTCGGCCTGAGGCTCACACCGCCGCATCCCGACACGCGAAAGCGCGCCCTCCGTACAACCGGAGGGCGCGCTTTGCGTTCTCGAATCCTCAGAGCTCGCCGATGAGTTGCCGCGCCGCGTCCATTCCTGAGGAATAGCCGGCCTCGTGCGAGCCGATCTGGTCCACACCGTGCCGCTTGGCGTGGAAGTAGGCGCCGCAGAGTTTCACGCGGGTTCCGACGTTGACGTCGTAGATGTCCTTCTGCATGTCCCGTACGTGAATGTCGATCACCGGGTGCGTGTAGGGGAAAGCGGCGATGACCGTTTCCGGATCGACGTCGCGCGGGTAGTCGAGCGTGACGAAATAGTCCTTCTCCGAGGTGAATCCGTGGAGCTTGTTCATGTAATAGGCGACGTACGTGCGGTCCTCGCCGTCGACCTCGACCTTGCCGTAGTTCCATGCCTCCCAGCGCTCGCGGTCGGCGGGCATCACCGAAGGGTCGGTGTGCAGGACGACCGACGAGGCGTTGTAGCGGACCTTGGAGAGGACCTCGCGCTGGCGCTCGGTGGGGTTGTCGAGCATGGCCAGGGCCTCGTCGGCGTGGGCGCCGATCACCACGTAGTCGTAGCGCTCGCTGCCCTGGGCGGTCGTGACGGTGACGCCGTCGGCCTCCTGGTGGATGGCGGTGACGGGCTCGCCGACGTGGATCTCGGGGCCGATGGCGGCGAGCGCCTTGCGGACGTAGGAGATGGAGCCGCCGCCGACCGTGCGCCAGTCCACCTGGCGGCCGCCGAGGCCGCCCTCGTCGTGGCCCATGAAGAAGGCGATGGCGGTGCTGGCCGGCATCTCCCAGATCAGCTCGGCCGGGATGGACCAGACGGCGGAGCAGAGCAGGATGACATAGGAGTTGCGAAAGGCCTGGCTGTAGCCGCCGCGGTCGAGGTACTCGCCGAGGGGGATGTCGGCCTTCTTGCGGACGAAGTCCTTGCGGCCCTCGGTGTGGAAGCGGCGGGCCTCGCGCCAGATGGTCAGGAACTCCTCGGAGTAGCGGGCGGCCACCTCCTCCTCCGACAGGTCCAGTTCCTTGGTCCCGTACTCCAGGCCGGAGTCCAGGTCGAAGAAGTTGAAGGCGCCCTGGTGCTCGACCGCCTCGACGCCCAGCTCGTCGAAGAACTCGCACAGGTTGGTGTAGGCGGGCCGGTTGAAGACGACGAACGCCGTGTCGATGCCGAGGGTCCGGCCGTCGTCCTCGACCTCCACGGTGTTGGCGTGACCGCCGAGGCGGTCCTCCCGCTCGTAGATCGTGATGCGGGCGCGCTCGCGCAGGTGGTAGGCCGCGGAGAGGCCGGAGACACCGGCGCCGACGACGGCGACACGAGGGGTGGTGGGTTGCGTCATGGTGATGTCCTTCATGCGGTGGAGAGGGCGGTGAGCGAGAGGTCTGACAGGTCGGTGCGGCGCAGGGCTCCGGGCCCGCCGTGCTCGGTGGCCACCGCGAGCACGTGCCGGGGGCCGGGGTGGATCAGGTCGAACCACCAGCGGGTGTCCGCGTCCGGCTGCTGCGGGTCCCGTACGGCGATGCGGTCCCCCGGGCGCCGGACGAAGGTGAATCCGTCCAGGTCGCGGATGAGTCCGGTGCCCAGCGCCTTCAGGTACGCCTCCTTCAGCACCCACAGCTCGCTCGCCAGGGCGGCGCGCGCGCCGGGCGCGGCCTCGGCGAGTGCGGCGCGCTCGGCGCGGCCCAGCCGCCGGCCGAGGTGGGCGGTCAGCTCCGCGGAGGCGGGAGTGGGGCCGACGTCGACCCCGCAGCCGCGACCCTGGGTGACGACGCAGGCGATGAGGCCGTCGGTGTGGGAGAGGTTGAACCGCACGTCCCCGTCGGCCGGTTCGGGTTCCGGCCGCCCGTGGACACCGCGTGTGAAGCGCCAGCTGTCCAGGGGCCGGCCCGTGCGCGCCGAGAGGGCGTAGCGGCACAGCAGCCGCCCGCCGAGGTAGCGGCGCCGTGCGCCCGGCGCGAGCCGCCGGTCGAGCCCGTCGCGCTCCTCGCCGGTGAGCAGCCGAGTACCGCCCAGCGCGGCGGCGAAGCCGTCCACGCCCTCTTCGGACAGCAGCCACAGGTACGCCGGGTCACTGGCACGCGGCCCTCGGGGTGACGCGGTACGGCGGTCCACTCGGATCGTCTCCCGGTCAGCGGCGGGCGGCGGACTCGTCGGTGGAGCGCTTGGCGAGCGGGAACTGCCAGTGCGAGAACAGGCGGTTGTCCCGGTGCAGATGGCGCAGCACCTCCATGACCTCGTCGATCACCGCTTGGGAGGTGACCAGCTCGTGCGGCTGCAGTTGCTTGCGGACCCGCTCCAGCTGGAGCAGCAGCAGGGAGGCGCTCGGCAGCGGCGCGTCCATGGCCTCGCGGGAGTGGACGTAGGTGAGCACGCAGGCCGCGGCGGCATGCACCAGGCAGTACTCCTTGGCCAGTTCGAACAGTTCCGGCGACTGCGGGTAGTCCTTGCCGAGGGCCGACTTCAGTCCGGCGGCGCGCTCCCGCATCGGGCCCGCCCTGCCGATCAGCTCCTCGGCGAGGTCCGCCGCGCACCGCAGCCGCTCGGCCTCGGTGCCCTGCGCCTCCTCGGCGAGGGCGCGCAGCCGGCGCAGTCCGTCGGGCGCGGCCAGCACGGCGTCGTCCAGACCGCGGCTGAACAGCTCCTGCTTCACGGGCTCGTACACCGGGAGCTCCCGGTCCATGCCGTAGAGCGTGGCCGCGCGCTCGGCGGCGGCCTCGCGCAGCCCCTCGTCGGCCTCGGCGGCCTTGTCGAGCAGCCCGGTGAGCTGGTGGCCGAGGTTGCGCAGGTTCACCACGGTGTTGCCGTCGGCGATGTCCGTGATCAGGATGTCGCGCACCATCTTCTGGTGCATGCCGTAGTGCGGGTGGTCGCGCAGGAAGGTGCGCGCGCCGAGGACGACGGTCAGCTGCGCCTGCGTCTTCTGCAGCAGGGTCGGCACCAGGTACTTGACCACCGACGACCAGACGCTGATCTGCTCCGGGGCCGCCTGCAGGGCGCGGGCGGCACCCAGGATCATCGCGTCGGCGAGCATCAGGTCGGCGAACGCCTCCGTCAACTGACGGCGCGTGTAGGGCACATCGCTGATCGCGTCGCCGAACAGGACCCGGCGCTCGGCGAAGTCGAGAGCGAGGCGCAGGCTGGTGTCGACGGCCGACAGGGCCAGGTGCATCAGCACCACGCGCGCGGTCTGGCTGGTCTTGAGGGCGATCTCCAGGCCCTGGCCCTCGCGCCCGATCATCGCCGAGTCGGGGACGAACGCCCTGTCCATGCGTACGCCGCTGAGGTCGAGGGCGCGCGTGCCGTACAGGTCCTCGAACGGCAGGTCCTCCACCGTGCCCGCCTCGGCCTGCCACTTGTCGAGGACGAACAGGGAGTACGCCGCCGGGCCCGGCCGCTTGCCGGTGCGGGCGAAGACGACCGTCTTGTCGGCGACCGTGGCATTGCCGATCGGCCACTTCTCGCCGGTCAGCAGCCAGCCGCCGTCGGTCTTCTCGGCGAGCACCTCGTTGGCGACCAGGTCGCTGCCGTGGACGCGCTCGGACAGCCCCCAGGACACCGAGCTGCCGCGCTTCATGTCGTCGATCAGCGCGCGCTTCTGCTCGTCCGTGCCGAGGATCCACGCGGGCATGAAACCGAGGCTGTTGAGGGCGAGGCCGACGGCGGTCGACGGGTCGCGGCGGGCGACGAGCCGCATCAGGCTGATCCCGGTCTCCACGTTGCCGGCGAGTCCGCCGGACTCGGCGGGCAGGCAGCGCAGGTGCAGGCCCCAGCGGCGCAGCAGGGCGACGAACTGGTACGGGTACTCGCCGCGCACGTCGTGGTCGAGGATCTGGGCGAAGGGCATGCGGCTGTCCGCGTCGTGCGGATCGCCGAGGTACTCCTCCAGCCGCGCGGCCAGCTCCGTCACATCGGACTTGGACATCTCAGGACTCCTTACGGGGGGTGGCCAGCCGTACGGGCGAAGCGGTGAACAGCCGGTTGCCGTCCCGCAGCGCGAGGACGGCGTCCAGCGCGGGCGCGAGCAGGGCCCCGTGGCGGCGCGGGTCCACTCCGTCGGCGCGGGCGAGCAGATAGGCCAGGGCGGCGCCGAGCCAGCCGGTGGAGCCGGGCTCGGTGCCGTACAGGGACCGGTCGCGGTTGGCGTGCCACAGGTGCAGACAGCAGGCGGCGGCGTGCAGCCAGGCGTACCGCTCGGCGGCGTCCACCAGCGCGTTCGGATCGGCCCCGCGCCGCTGCGCCGCCCGGGTCAGGTCCCCGAGCCCGGCCACCGCGTCCGTCAACTGCCGTACCGGGCCGCCCACTTCGCCGAAACCGTCGGCCAGGGCGGCGGCCGCTTCCGGCAGCCCGGCGAGGATCGGGTCCGAGCCGCGCGCGAGCATGTCGAGCCGCGCAGGTTCGTACGGCGGCAGCTCGGCGTCCAGCGTGAAGACGGTCTCCACTGCCGCCGGGTCCGGCCGGCTCGTGCCCTCGGTGAGGAGGGGCAGCTGGCCCGCGTAGGAGCGGAGGTTGGCGAGCGTGCTGGCGTCGATCACGCGGACCACCGCCGAGTCGCGCTGCAGCTTCTGGAACAGCCCGGCGCCGTGCGCGCCCTCCCGCAGCACCGAGCGGGTGGCGAGGACCGTGCCGCAGCGGCGGATCAGGTCGTCGGAGGCCTCGGCCACCACGTGCTTGGCGGACAGCGCCCACACGCTGAACGCCTCCGGCACCACGTGCACCCCGCGCGCCGCGCTCAACGCGACCGCGTCCATGGCCAGCAGCGCCGCCGCGGCGACCGCCAGCTCGCGCCGCGGGTGGGGGGATTCGGTGAGCAGGGTGCGGCCGACGCGGCGGGCGGCGGCGAAGTCCAGGGCGATACGGACGGCGGTGTCGGCGATGCCCAGGCTGCCGGCCATGCTCATCAGCCGCACCGCCTGCTGGGCCTTGACGGCGGCCTCCAGTCCCTCGCCCTCCTTGCCGACCAGCGCACCGGCCGGCACCGGGGTGTCGTGGAAGCGCAAGGTGGCCAGGTCGGCGCCGCGCATCCCTGCGGTGCGCGGCGCGGGTACCCGCCCCAGGCGGTCCGCGGGGACGCCCGCCGTTTCCAGCAGGACCGCCGAGAAGGCGCCGGGCCCCCGTTCGCCGGTGCGGGCGATCACGTAGACGGCGTCACAGCGCAGGCCGAGGCCCACCATCCACTTCTCGCCGTTCAGCAGGCCGTCCGGGCTCAGCCGTACTTCGCCCGCGAGCAGATCGCTGCCGTGCTCCGCCTCGGTGAGCGCGAACGCCACGGCCCCGCCCGCGCGCAGGATCTCCGCCGCCCGCAGCTGCTGCTCGACGCTGCCGTGCAGTTGGAGGCAGGTCGCGGCGATGATGCTGAACATCGTGCCGGGCATGATGTTGACGTCCCGGCGGGCGGCCGAGCGCACCAGGGTGAGGCTGCGGTCGAAGGACTCGAAGGTGCCGCCCCATGCCGCGGGCAGGTAGTTGAGGTGGAAGCCGGCCCGCACCAGCTCCGCGCAGAGCGCCTCTGGGAACGCGTCCTGCTCGTCGCGCGCGACGGCCGCAGCGAAGCCGTACGGATTGGAGTCGTCGGCGGGGTCGCCGAGCCGCTCCTCCAGTTCCTCGGGGGTCAGTGCGCTCATCGCAGCCCCACAGAGGATCCGTGGGCCGGGCTCTCCAGCGGGACGGGCCGGTAGTCCGCGGCGGTCGGCGGGATGTGGACGCCCTCGGTGCGCAGCTGGGCGAGCCGGGTGTGGAAGGCCGCGCCGCGCATCAGATGGTGGGCCACGTCGGCGACCCGGCGGTTGCCCGGGCTCTTCAGATAGCTGCCGGTCACCCAGTCGTTGAAGCTGCCCATCGCCGGACCGCACCAGACCTGGAAGTCCATGGCGCGGCCCTCGTCGCCGGTGACCGCCCAGCGCGAGGACATGCCCAGGTACCAGCGGAAGACCAGGGCCATCCGGCGCTTGGGGCTGCCGGCCGCGCGCTCGAGCTGCTCGGGGTCGCGGCGGGTGAAGTACGTGACGCACTCCTGCCAGACGTCCTCCAGGGAGCGGCGGAAGATCTGCTGCTCCAGCCGGGCGCGGTCGGCCGGCGGGATCGTCTCCAGGCCGTCGTACGTCTGGTACAGCTCGTACAGACGCTTGGCCCGCATCGGGAAGAGCGTGCCCTTCTTCAGGACCTGGAGTTCGACGCCCATCTCGAACATGTCGGCGGCCGGGGCCATCTCGCAGTCGGCGATGCCCGCTTCGGCGAGCATCGCCTTGGACTTGGCGGAGGCACCGGACTCCAGGCAGGACTGGTTGACGGAGCCGGTGACCACGTACGCGGCGCCCATCGCGAACGCCGCCGCCACCGCGACCGGCGTGCCGAGGCCGCCGCCCGCGCCGACGCGGACGGGCACGGCGTAACGGAATTCGCGCTGTACGGCGTCGCGCAGCCGCAGGATGGTCGGCAGCAGCGCGGGCAGCGGGCGCCGGTCGGTGTGGCCGCCGGAATCCGCCTCCACGGTGATGTCGTCGGCCAGCGGGACGTGGTGGGCGAGCGCGGCCTGCTCGGAGGTGATCAGGCCCTGCTCGAGGAGCGCGCTGACCACGGTGGCCGGGGCGGGGCGCATGAAGCGTTCGGCGGTCTCCGGACGGGAGATCTTGGCGATCAGCCGGTTGTCGGCGACCACCCGGCCGTCCGCCTCCCGGCGCAGCCCGGCCAGCCGGTAGCGCACCACGTGCGGTGTGAGGTCCATGTACGCGGAGGCCTCCACGCAGCGCACCCCGTGCCGCAGGAACAGTTCGACGGCCTCCCGCTCCAGCCGGTCCTCGCTCGGGCTGTGGATCAGGTTGACGGCGTAGGGCAGTCCGGGGATCTCGGCGGCGAACCGGGCGATGGCCCGCTCGATGGTCTCGGGCAGCAGCCCGGCGGCGCCGAACGACGCCAGGAAGCCCTCCCTGGCCAGGGCGATCACCATGTCGGCGGAGGCGATGCCGCCGGCCATGGCCCCGGCCATGTACGGCTGGCGCACACCGTGCGCGGCGAGGAAGCCGGCCGAGCCCAGCCGCTCCGGGGGCAGCGGCCGGACGGCGGCGAGCAGCGGCAGACCGTCACCCTCGGCGAGGGCGAAACCGCCGGAGACCGCGCCGATGCCCTCGGGCGTGACGGTGATGAAACAGGGCTGCTCCAGGTCGGCCAGCGTGTGGTAGATCCCGGCGGGATCCGTGCTGGGGTACCGCTCTCCGTACCAGCGGAGAGGGGTGTCGCGAATGTCCATGGGGAAACGAAGCTCCTTGGCTGAGCGGCGGGTGCGGGCGGGCCGTCACGCTTCGGCGGAACGGACCTCGATGGCCACGTCGGTCAGTTCGTAGATGCGCAGGCCCGGCTTCCACAGGTCGGCGTCCGCGACGACCAGCAGGCGGTCCTCCTCGTGGCGGACTTCCTTGATGTGCACGTCGAAGAAGAGCTCCTTGTCGTGGCGCAGGATCTGGCCGCGGTACTTCCAGGCCGTCTCCACCTCGGTGGCCATCGCGAAGCGGGGCCGCTCCATGCCGTCGGCGAGGTTCTGCTCCAGGACGAACAGGCGCATGGCCTGCAGGACGGCCTCGACGCCGAGCGAGCCGGGCATGACGGGGTCGCGGTGGAAGTGGCAGTCGAAGTACCACTCGTCGGGGCGGACCGCGCGCCGGCCGTGCAGGTAGCCGCGGCTGTGCCGGCCGCCGTCGGTGACCAGGTCGACGTGGTCCACGAGCGCGAACTTGTCGCCGGGCAGCCGGAGATGACCGCCGCTTTCGTCGGTGAACGCCGGGGCGCCCTCGGGGAGTTCGATCCGGCGGACCCGGGCGGGGTCCGGCCGCTCGGTCTCGATCCAGGGGGCGACGTACTGGCCGTTGTCGAGGCCGACCTGGTTGGCGAGGGCCGCCGCGTTGAAGTAGCCGAACAGGGACTCGCCGGTGTAGAAGACCTCGCCGTCGGCGGAGAGCTCGTAGCTGAAGTTCTGCAGGACCGCGCCCTGGACGGCGCTCGTCATCAGCAGCTTGGAGTGGTGCCGGATGGTCTTGCCGCGCAGGTCGATGTCCTTCACCAGGGTGGCGCGGCCGTCGAGGTTGCGGATCGAGTACTGCTCCTCGGGGTTCTTCAGGGTGGCGCCGAGGTAGTAGCCGAGGAAGATCGCCGCCTGGAGGGAGGTCTCCATGTAGACGGCGTTCGGCATGTGCGGGAAGGAGTTCTGCTCGTAGTACCAGGCGTCGGCCGGGGAGTCGTACTCCGTGACCATCTCCGAGCCGGGTGACAGGTCGCCCCGGGTGCCCTTGAGGGACATGACGCGGTCGACGAACTGGAAGTCGCCGTTGGGGATGTAGGGGGCGCGGGAGTCGCGGTAGACCTCGAACTCCGGGCCCATCGCCATGTCGAGCAGGCCCTTGGCGGCGTGCGCCAGATGCAGCTCGTTGATCATCGCGGGTTCGCCGGACCGGTTGCGGCGGCCGAGGAACTCCGGGAAGCCGCCGATCTCCGGACGGTACGGCGAGCCCTCCTTCTCCCGCACCTGGAGGCCGAGGTTCTTCATCCGGATGACGGGCTTGTCGCCCAGGTAGATGAGGACGTCGGCGATGACCGTGGCGCGCGGCAGGAGCGTGAGCTCCATGACCTCGACCTCGTAGCGGATCTCCTCGTGGGCCTGGGTGATCTGGCCGCGGACCTGGACCTCGATGGGGGTGTCCGTGACGCACTGGAAGCGCGCGTCGGGGAGGGTCAGGTGCATGCCCTGGTGCATCAGGTAGATCTGCAGCAGCTGGACGGCGCCCTCGGCGACCAGCGAGCCGGCCAGCACGTGGTCGTCCGGGAAGTGGCAGGTGAAGTACCAGGCGTCGGGCTGGAGTTTCTTGATCGCGCTGAGCGTGCCGAGACCGCGCGGGCCGCCCTTGCGGTCGATGACGACCTCGTCCACCATCCGCAGTTTCTCGTCCGGGAGGCGCAGAGCCGGGTTGACGCCCGGGTCCTGCGCGTGGTCCGGGCCGAAGACCTCGCCGGGCCGGCCCTGTGCGAGCAGGTCGAGGTCCTCGCGGGTGAGGTGGTTCTTCTCGGTGTACGCCAGCGGCTTGAACCAGCCCCTGGGGAGTGCGGCGCGGGCGGCCTTCTCCTTCTCGGTCATCACGATGCCGAGCGGGGTGTCGAGCTCCTGCTTGCTGAAGAACCCGGCGCAGGCGTCGTGCAGTTCGAGGATCAGCTCGCCGTCGGCGTAGCACTTGTAGCTGAAGAAGAACAGCGTGGTGTCGCCCTGGTGCACAAAGCGGTCGATGGAGATGTCGTAGCGCAGGGTCTGGCCGACGCGGGGCAGGTTGCCACGGAAGATCAGGGTGCTGTCGAGCAGGCGGTAGACCCGCTCGCCCTTGTTGCGGAAGTCGATGCCGAGGTAGCTGACCAGCAGCAGGTCGCACTGGCCGGCCTCGACGGTCACGGCGGGCGGGACGCCCCCGTCCACGGCGTACCAGGCGTCCTCGGGGACGTCGTACTCCGTGGTGATGGTCGCGGGCTTGAACTCCCCCGTCTTCCCTTCGATCGCGGTCACCCGGGTCACGAAGTGGTACGGCGGGGCGGGCAGCCGGACCCGCTTGGCGTACCCGTCGATCACGCCGAACTCCGGTCCGAAGACCTTGGCGACGGAGCCGACGGCGAACTCCAGGAGGTCGGCCTCGTCCCAGATGATGCCTTCCTTGACGTCCTTGGCCTGCTCGCTGTCGGCGGTGGACGCGGCCGGCTGCGGGGCCGGGGCGGTGGCGGGCGGCGCCGGGGCGGCCGCGGGGGCCGGGGGCGCGGCGGGCAGAGCGGGCCGGGGGGCGGGGGCCGGCGGGGCGATGCGCTCCGCGTGGCCGGTCGTGCCGGCCTCCGGCTGCTGGGCGGTGCCGTCCAGCAGGGCCTCCATGCGGTTGAGCGTGGCCGCCTGGAGGATGTGCTGGGTCTCCATCACCACCGAGTGGGTGGCGACCATCTGCCGGCGCATCTCCCGTACGAGGTCGGCGGCGACGGCGGCCGAGACCTCGCCGTCCGCGTGGGCGGTGGGACCGGCCGGGGCGGGGGGCGCCGGCGCCTGGGCCGCCGGTGCCACGGGAGCGGGAGACGGCGCGGCGGCGGGCGTGGCGGCCGGTGCGGGCTGTGCCCAGGGCAGGTACGGGACCGGGGTGCCGTCGAAGGCGATGACCTCGGCGTCGGCGAGGGTCGGGTCTGCGGGCATGAGAGCTGAGTCCTCCGGCGGAACAGACGGGACGGGGTCGGGGGTCGGCGTGGCGGCGACGGGCGCGCTGTCCGGCATCGCCGTACCGCTCGGCCCGTTCGGGGAGCCGGCACCGGCGTCGGCAGCCGGGGCGGACGGGGCGGTGGCGTCACCTGACGGGGACGGGGCCGCGGCAGGTCCGGAGCCCACGGCGGGCGTTCCGGGGCCCTGGCCCGCGCCCGGCACACCGCCTCCGGCGCCCCGGCTCGCGGGGTGAGTGGGCAGGGCCGAGGCGGCAGCCGGGCCGGAACCCGAGGCGGGCAAGGCCGTTGCGCCTGCTGCGGCGGCCGAGGCAGCCGGGCCCGCGCCGGACGGGGCACCCGCGACGGCGGCCGAAGCAGCCGCTCCCGCGGAGCCCGAAGCAGGCAAGGCAGTCGCACCAGCCGCGGCGGCCGAACCCACGGCCGAGGCAGCCGAACCCGAAGCGGGCAGGGCCGTTGCCCCGGCTGTGGCAGACGGGCCCGCGGCCGCGATCGTCCCCGCCGCGGCAGCCGTTCCCGTGACCCGGCCCGCCGGCGGAGCCGAGGCCGTGGCCGTGGCCGTGGCCGTCGGCGCCAGGGCACCGGCGCTCGCGGCTGCTGGCACTGTCGCCGCGGGTCGCGCGTGCACCGTCCCGGCGGCGGGAGTCGTCGCCGTCCCGAGGGGCGAGGTGCCGGCCGTGCCCGCGGTCGGCGTGGCCGGCGTTGTGGACGTTCCGGCCAGTTCGCGGGCGATCCGGGCCGGGGCCGGGTCCGCGCCGCCCACGCGGAAGCGGGCGGGGCGGGTGGGGCGGGGCCGGACGCGTTCGGCGGCCGGGCCCAGGAGCGGGCTCAGTTCGAGGTCGAGGCCGTGCGCCGTCAGTCGGGCGACGAGCCCGGCGATGGACTTGGTGGCGGTGACGCCCCGCCGGTCGACCGGGACCGCGACGTGCGGCGTGTCGCCGAGGGTCTCGCGGATCCAGCGGGAGCAGGTGGCGCTCGGGCCGACCTCCAGGAAGTAGCGGAACCCCCGCTCGTAGGCGCCGCGTACCAGCCGCGGGAAGTCGATCGGGGAGCGCAGGGTGTGCGCGATGCGGCGGGCGATCTCCTTGCGGTCCAGGGCGGGCAGCACCTGGTAGTCGTAGGCGCTGAGGAGTTCGAGGTCGCCGAAGGAGCCCGTCGGGTAGTCGTTCAGACCCGCGAGGCCGTCCAGCTCGGCGTCCACCACCGGGCAGTGCATGACCGCGTTGACGGGCGAGCGCGCGGCGGGGCAGCCGAGTTCCTTGATCAGGGCGCGGCACTGTGCCGGGTCTCCGGCGATCACCAGCTCGGCGGGGGTGTTGACGTGCGTGAGGTGGACCCGGTCGTAGCGGGGCAGCACGGCCCGTACCGACTCCGCGTCCGTGAGCAGCACATGGCTCGCCCAGACGTCGGCGTCCGGCGTCCCGTCCGGCAGGTTCCATGCCTCGCGGACCGTGCGGCGCGGGCCGCACAGGCGGTCCTTGAAGATCTGCGTGGTGCTGATCAGCGCGTCGTCCCGGCCCTCCGGCAGCCAGCCGCCCGTGGCGAACAGCATGCTCGACTCGCCCAGGCTGTAGCCGAACCCGCCGTGCGCGCCGATGCCGAGGACGTCACGGACCAGGTCCGTGTAGAGGATCGCGAAGCTGGTGCCGGTGGCGAGCATGAAGGGGATGTCCTCCCCGAGGGAGGCCTCCCAGGCCATCAACTCCCGCCGCCCGAGCCCGGCTTGGGTACGCGGGTACAGCTCAGCGGCCCGCAGGTGCCGCTCCGGCGCCTCGGCCTGGCCCTCGAACCGCTCCAGCAGCCCCGGGAAGGCCCGGAACAGGTCCTGCCCCAGTCCGGGATACGAGTTGAACGCGCCCGGGTAGACCAGCGCGACCTTGCCACCGGGGCCGATCGGGCGCGCCGTGAAGCAGCTGCCGGCGGGTGTGGTCCACTCCCCGCCGGAGGCGTGCACACCGGGCAGGTCCCGGGCGGCGAGGTCGAGTTGGGTCCGCAGCTCGGCGCGGTCGCGGCCGACGAACACGGCGCGCGCCGGGCGGCCGCGCAGCTGCCCGGCCGCCTCCCGGGCCAGGGCGTACGGATCGGCGTCCTGGGCGAGCAGCTCCCGGTGCCGTTCGATCCCGGCGAGCAGCCCGTCGAACGAGTCCGCGGACAGCGGGAGTACGACGGGACCGCCCGCCCGCTGCCAGTCGCTGGGCACGACCGTGCCGCGGGTCGCCTCGGCGGAGAGCACGAGATGTCCGTGCGCGCCCGACCCGCCGATGAAGCCGACGGCCGCGTACCGGCGGGATCCCGCCGCCCTGCGCAGCCAGGGGCGGGACGCGTCGGGTACGTACAGCGCCGAGTCCGCGAAGTCGTCGGCGAGTTCGGCGGCCGGACGGCTCCAGCCGCTGGTGCCGGGCAGATAGCCGTGGTGCAGGCAGAGCACGGTCCGGATCAGCCCGGCCATGGTCGCCGCGCAGCCGGCGTCGCCGATCTGCGCCTTGGCGCTGCCCAGCGCGACCCGCCCGGTGCGGCCGGCCGGCCCCTGAGGGCCGCTCTCCGCCGGGAACACCTTCGCGAGACCCGCGATCTCCGCCTGGTCCTGGGCCGGTGTGCCGCCCGCGTGGGCCTCCACGTAGCCGATGTCCCCGGCGGTGACGCCGGCCGCGGTGAGCGCGGCCTCGGCCGAGGCCGCGTACGTGTCGGCGTCCGCCTCGGGCACCCGGCCGTTCACGGGCGCCGCGTGCCGGATCGCGACCGAGTCCAGTCGTGCGTACACCGGCACGGAGGACTCGCCGGGCCGGGTGACGACGACCGCTCCGGCGCCCTCGCCGATCCGGCGGCCCCGGCCACCCTCCGCGAAGGTGAGCCCGGCGTCGGCGACCACGTCGGGCCGCAGCAGCAGGTTCTCGGCGGAACCGGCCAGGTCGACGGCGCCGACCAGGACCGCCTCGATGCCCGGGTCGAGCAGCAGCAGCCGTGCGATCTCAAGTGCCTCGGCGGTGCCGGAACCGTCGGAGGAGACCGTGAAGGAGGGGCCGGTCAGGTTCCACAGGGACGAGATGCGGCTGGCCATCACGTTGCCGATGTAGCTGAGCACCTCGTTGGCGACGATGGGATCGACCACCGCGTCCCGGCCGACGGCCGTCAGCCGGGCCAGCTCCGCCTCGTCGACCTGGACTCCGGCGCGGGCGAACTCCTGGCGCACGAAGGCCCCGAGGCCGTACCGGGTGATCCGCAGGTGGGTGGTGGGCTCGGTCTCCATGCCGACGACGACGGCGATACGGCGCGGCGGCGGCGCGGTCTCGCCCTTGGCCACGGCACGGCTGTACCCGGCGTCGTGCAGCGCCTCGTCGGCGACCTTGATGGCCAGCGCGTGCTGGAGGTTGTAGGTGCGCAGATCGGCGGGCGGGATCTTCAGGTCCATGGGGTCGATGCCGAGCCCGTCGACGAACGCGCCGTGCGGCAGCGCCTCGGGCGAGACCCCGGCGCCGTGTTCGAGGGATCCGCCGCGCGTCTGGTCGAGGCCCCGCCAGCGCCGCTCGGGCAGCGGGGCCAGGGCGTCCTGGCCGGCGTGCACGGCACGCTCGTAGGCGTCGAGGGAGTCGAAGGAGCCGAAGTGCGCGCCGAGGCCGACGATGTCGAGCGCGGGCACGGGCTTCTCGGGGTCCGGGGCACCGGCGGTCGCGGGGTCCGGCTCGGACAGCACCACATGCGCGTTGGTCCCGCCGAAGCCGAACGCGGAGACCGCGGCCCGGCGCGGCCCGTCGCCCTTGGGCCAGGCGCGGCCGGTGCGGACGAGGGCCTCCTCGCCGACCCGCCCGTCCTTGGAGCTGATGGGGCGTTCGACGCCGGTCGTCGGAGGGATGTGGCCGTGGCCCATGGCCAGGACGACCTTGAGCATGCTGCTGAGGCCGGCCACGGTGAGCAGGTGGCCGACGTTGCCCTTCACGGAGCCGATCAGCGGAACGCCGCCGGCCGCGCCGAAGAAGTCGGCCACGGACTGGGCTTCGGTGGCGTCGCCGATGGGCGTGCCGGTGGCGTGGCACTCGAGGTAGTCGATGGCCGAGGGCTCGACGCCGGCCTGCTCGTAGGCGAGCCGGTACGAGCCGAGCTGGCCCGAGCCCTGGGGGACGAGGAGGTGACGGCCGCTGCCGTCGTTGGTGAGCCCGATGCCGTCGACGACGGCGTGGATGCGGTCGCCGTCGCGCAGGGCGTCCGCGAGCCGTTTCACGGCGACCATGCCGGCACCCTGCCCGGTGACGATGCCGCCGGAGCGGGCGTCGAAGGGCTGGCTGAACCCGTCACGGGGGTAGGCGCCCAGGTCGCCGAAGGACAGGTGGATGAGCGTGGGGTCGGGTGCGCAGACGCCACCGGCGAGGACGAGGTCGGCCTGTCCGGCGGCGAGGTGGTCGCAGGCCAGCTTCAGCGCGTACAGGGCGGACGAGCAGGCCGCGTCGAGGGCGTAGCGGGGACCGCCGAGGCCGAGCGCCGCGGCGGCGACGCCGGCCGGGGAGCCGCTGACCCGCAGGTCCTCGGCGTTCAGCCGGTCGCGGTCGATGCGGTCGCCGGCGTGCGCGAGGGCGCCGAGCGGCGGATGCCCGGCCCGGCGCAGCCCCTCCAGGACGGCCTCCTGGACGAGCGGCACGCTGACCTCGGCCGAAGTGGGCGTCGGGAACGAGTAGTTGCCCAGGATCAGGCCGGTGCGGGCCAGGATCTCCGGGCGGTCGGCGTGTCCGCTGTCGCGCAGCGCCTCCCTGGTCACGTGCAGGGACCAGTGGAAGATCCGGTCGAGTCCGGCGAGGTGCGCGGGGTCGAGCAGATAGCCGTCGGGATCGAAGTCGAAGTCGGTGATGAAGCCGCCCCGGCGGCAGTAGATCTCGTGCTCCGGGTCCATGTCGCGGGGCTCGGGCGTCTGGCCGAAGACCTCCTCGCCCCCTTCCCGGCGGCTGTCCGCGCCGGAACGGAGGTTCTGCCAGAACTCGGCGGGCGTCTCCGCGCCTGGGAACAGGCAGGAGAGGCCGATGATGGCGTACTTGCTCATGAGAGCTCTCGGGTCCCTTCTGACGGGCGGCCGGCCCGGACGGCGGCATGGTGAGGAACCGTCCGGGCCGACCCGATCGCTTGCGCTGGCTGTGTCGGTGTGCGGCTGTGCCGCGGCGAAGCGGAGTCAGCCGCTGCGGAGTCAGCCGCTGACGAACTTGGCCGCCAGCTGCGGGGCCGAGACCACGCGGACACCGTCGAACCGGGCCAGCACCGTTCCGTCGGGAGCGCAGGCGGTGATGGTGAGCGACACGGTGGTGGAGCCGCTGCCCTCGCCGGGTTCGACGACGATCAGGAACGGCGCGCCGTCGGGCAGCGGGTGGTGCAGGTCGGCGCGGGCCACCGACAGGGGCAGCGAGGCGCTGCCGCGGAACAGCCGCACCCAGACCAGGCCCGCCTGGAGCAGCAGGTCCGCGGTGCCGGGTGCGAACACCGCGCCGCCGAACGCGCCGCCCTCGGGCCGCAGTTCGGCCAGCTCGCACTGCAGGACGAGCCGCGACTCGTCCTCGGCGAGGATCCGGCGCACACCGCGCAGGGCCGGGCCGTGGAAGAGGGTTCCGTCGCCGTAGAGGCCGTCGGCGTCCCGTCCGCCGCCGAGGGCGGGCAGGCCGGTGACGGTGCCGGCGGCCGGTGCGGCGCCGGGGGCGACCACGGCCGCGTAGTGCGGGCGTACGGCGCCCTTGGCGTCCGTGGAGCGGATGGCGACCTGGACCGTGTCCCCGGCCGGGGTCATGGTCAGGGCGAGCCGGGCGGGCTGGGTGCCGTCGAAGACGATGCCCTTGTGGACGGCGAAGTCGCGGACCTGCCGGACGGCGGCGCCGCCGCTGCGCTCGACCGCGCCGATCGCCCAGCCGAGTGCGACCACCGCGGGCAGCACCGGCGCATCGCCGATCACATGGTCGGCGACGACCGGGTCGCCGGGCAGGGTGTCCAGCGCCCGCTCGACGGTGACCGCGCCGGTCGCGGCGGGCCGCTCCGGCTCCGACAAGGGGGTCGTCGGGCCGAGGACGGTCACCACGTCGGCGGCGCGTTCGGCGGCGAACTGCTCGGTGAACAGCCGGGCTCCGGTCTCCACCGGGATCAGGGTGATGCCGCGCTCCTGGAAGACGGCCTTGATCTCCGGGGAGACCATGCCGCTGTCCCAGGCGCCCCAGTTGAGGGAGGTGACGCGGGCGGCGGGGTGGCGCTGCTTGAACGAGGACGCCCAGGCGTTGAGGACCTCGTTGGCCATCGCGTAGTCGGACTGGCCGCGGTTGCCGAAGAACCCGGCGACCGACGAGAACAGGACCACGTGGCGCAGACGGTCGGCGTCGAGAGCGCCGGCGACCGTGCGCAGACCCGCCAGCTTGGGTGCGAAGACCCGCTCGATCTCGGAGGCCTTCTTGTTGACGACGAGCTGGTCGGCCAGGACTCCGGCGCCGTGCACCAGGCCGGTGACGCGCTCCTTGTACGGGGCGAGCGCGGCGGCCGTGGCGGCGGCGTCGGTGATGTCGACGGCCAGGTACTCGACGGTGCTGCCGGCGGCGCGTATGCCGGCGATGGTCCGGCGGATCTCCCGGGCGCCGACCACGGCGCGGAAGAGCTGGTCGACACGCTTCGGGGTGGGCTTCTCGCCCGCCGCCTTCAACTGCGCGGCGGCCGCGGCCTTCAGCGCGCCGTCCTCGACGCCGTCCGCCCAGTCCGGCTCGTCCTCCAGCGGGGTACGGCCGAGCAGGAGCAGCCCGGGCCGGTGACGCCCGGCCAGTTCGGTGACGCAGGCGGCGGTGATGCCGCGTCCGCCGCCGGTGACGACGAGAAGGTCGTCGGAGGTGAGGGCCGGGGCGTCCGCGGCCTCCGGATGCAGCGGCTGCTCGGCGAGGCCCAGCCCGACGCGGCGGGTGCCGTCGTGGCCGACCTGGGTGAGGTCGGTGACGGCGTCCTGCGTCTCGTTCAGGACGAGGGCGGCGCCGGTCTCCGGGGTCAGTGCCGGGGCCAGGTCGACGGCCCGGCAGAACAGCCGCGGCGCTTCCACGGCCAGGGTCTTCACCAGACCCGCCGCGCCCGCGGCCGGGGCGAGGTTCTCACTGACGCCGCCGAGGCCGAAGGCGCCGTCGAGGCGGGTGACGGTGACGAATCCGGCGCGGCCGGCGCCGGCAGCGGCGGTCAACGCCTCGACCGCGTGCTTGGCCACCAGCAGCGTGTGGGCGAGGCGGCGCGTGCCGTCGGTGAAGTCGTCGTGGTGGGCGGCGGAGAGGTCGACCACCAGGCTGATCCGGTCGGCGAGGATGAGCTCCATCCGCTCCGCGAGCTCGGTCACGCCCCACCCGGACAGGGAGTGGTCCTTGACGCCGGTGATGCGCTGGGCCACGCCGGGCAGCCGCAGCACGTGCACATGCCGACCCGCCTCGATGAGCCCCGCCACCAGCGCGGGCGCCACCTCGGAACCGTCGTCCACGACCAGGGCGCCGGAACCCTTGGGGTAGGCGTCGACCAGCAGGTCGGGAGTGGGCAGCGCCACGAGCGCGGCCTGCGCACGGCCGATGCCGCCACGCGGCCGGTCGTCCTGCGCGGGCTCGGCGGCGACCTGCGGGGCCGGGCTCTGCGCGCCGGTGTCACCGGAGCCGGAGGCGCCGGACATGAACTCGACGATGTGGCGCAGGGTGCGCAGTTCGGCGAGCTGCTCCGGACCGGCGGCGACGCCGGAACCGAACCGCTCCTGCATCACACCCATGATCTCGACCCGCTTGATCGAGTCGATCCCCAAGTCCGCCTCGACATCCATGTCGAGCTCGAGCATGTCCGCCGGGTAACCGGTCTTCTGACCGACGACCTCCAGCAGCGCCGCCTCGACACCCGCCGCATCCACAGCAGAAGCGGCGGCAGCAGCGACAGCCGGCGCGGCAGAACCGGCCGCCGGAGCCGACGACGCCATGAACTCCACGATGTGCCGCAGCGTACGCAGCTCGGCAAGCTGCTCCGGACCGGCAGCAACCCCGCCACCGAACCGCTCCTGCATCACACCCATGATCTCGACCCGCTTGATCGAGTCGATCCCCAGATCCGCCTCGACATCCATGTCGAGCTCGAGCATGTCCGCCGGGTAACCGGTCTTCTGACCGACGACCTCCAGCAGAGCCGCCTCGACACCCGCCGCATCCACAGCGGGAGCAGCAGGGGCGGCAACAGGAGCGGACGCGACCGCCGGAGCGGACGACGCCATGAACTCCACGATGTGCCGCAGCGTACGCAGCTCGGCAAGCTGCTCCGGACCGGCGGCAACCCCGCCACCGAACCGCTCCTGCATCACACCCATGATCTCGACCCGCTTGATCGAGTCGATCCCCAAGTCCGCCTCGACATCCATGTCGAGCTCGAGCATGTCCGCCGGGTAACCGGTCTTCTGACCGACGACCTCCAGCAGCGCCGCCTCGACACCCGCCGCGTCGACACCCGCCGCGGCGGCGGAGGGCGCGGCCGGCTCCGGGGTGGGGGCCGCTTCCGTGACGGTCAGGGGCTGTGGGCTGGGTGCGACAGCCGGGGCGGTGGCCAGGGCCTGGGGAGCGGGCGCCAGGACGGGGGCCGGGGCGGGCACGGGGGCCGGGGCCGACGGGGCCGGCAGCGCCGGCTGCGGGGCGATCTGCGGTGCCGGCTGGGCGGGCGCCGGACGGGCTGCCGTGGTGGGCGCGGCCGTGCCCAGCTCCAGGCCGGCGAGGTCGCGCAGGATCTCGTTGGCCCGCAGGTGGCTGCGTCCGATGTCCAGGCCGTGCTCCTTGACGGCGTTGATCCCGGGGAGGACCTGGCCGAGCCGGCCCTGCTCGGCGGCGCGCTCCAGCAGACCGGTGAGGCGCTCGGCGCTCTGCAGCTGGCTGTTCAGATAGTCGTCGTGCAGGGCGAGATGGTCGGCCACGAGATCGGCCAGGCGGTCACTGTCCACGTGAGCTGTCTCCATGACGGTGGGAGCAGGAGCGGGGGTCGGGGCGGGTGCCTTTGGAGCGGGCGCGGTGGCGACGGACGCGGCGGCCGGGGCCGCTGCGGGGGCCGCGGGGTTCGCCCTGCTCACGGCCACCGCCGTGGACGAGGCACCGGCCGCGACCGGAGCGGGGGTGGAACGCGTGCCGGACGCCGGGCCGTTCGGGCCCGCGGCCGGCGCGGTGGCCCGTGGCGGAGCCGCCGATGGATGCGGCGCGGGGGCCGTGGCCGGGACGCGGGCCGGGGCCGTGGGAGCTCCGGGAGATCCCGCGCCGGGTCCGGCGGGCGGGTCCTGCGCCGCTCCCCCGGTGGCGCCGGGCAGTGCCGGTACGGCGATCCGGTACCCGTTCTCGATGGCGTCCCGGTACTTCGCCCTGCGCTCCGGCGAGACGTAGTTGATGCCGTTGAGGAGGATCGACATGCCCTTGGCGGGCGGCACCTCCACGACGGGCTCGACGTAGCGGTCGGCGGTGGCGAGCGGCAGTCCGTGGACCGCGAGCTGGGCGACGGCCTGCTTCAGGGCGACGTCCGCGTCCCGGCCGGGGCCGGCGTCCAGGGCGATCACGGTGTGCTCGCGGTCGCCCAGGATGCGCCGTACGAGCTGGGTGAGCACGCTCTTGGGGCCGAACTCGACGAACACGCGGTACCCGGCCGCGTACATCTCCTCCACCCGGGTGGAGAAGTCGACGGGGTTGATGAGCTGTTCGGCGAGGACGGTGCGGTTGGCGGCGGCGTCGTCGCCGTACGCCGCGCCCCGGGTGTTGGCGAAGACCGTCCCGTCGGGGGCGCCGACCTCGAACCGCTCCACGTCGGCGCGGAACGCGTCCACCGCGTGGCCGACGAAGGGCGTGTGGAAGGCGGCCGAGACGGGCAGCCGGCTCGCGCGCAGGCCGGCCGCCGCGGCGTCGGCGACGAGGCGGTCGATCTCCGCGGTGGGGCCGCCGACGACGATCTGGTCCGGCGCGTTGCGGTTGCAGATCACCACGTCGCTGCGGTCGGCGAGCAGCTCGGTCACCCGCTCCTCGGAGGCGGAGACGGCGGCCATGGCGCCCGCGTCGAAGCCGGTCTCCTGCGGCGGCGCCATCGCCTTGCCGCGGGCCCGGGCCAGGGCGAAGAAGGCCTCGTCGGTGAGGGCGCCGGCAGCCCACAGGGCGGTCAGTTCGCCGAAGCTGTGGCCGAGGAACCCCTCCGCCCGGAAGCCGAGTTCGGTGAGGTAGCGGAACTGACCGGCCGACAGCGCGCCGATGGCGGGCTGGGCGTACGCGGTCGCCCGCAGGGCGGCCTCCTGCTCGGTGCGTTCGGCGTCGCTGAACACGGGCGGCGGGAAGGCGACACGGGACAGCGGCTCGGCACCGTCGAAGTGGCGGTTGGCGGCGTCGAAGGCGGCCCGCAGCGGCGGCAGCGCCATGACGGCGGCCCGGCCGGGATTGACGTACTGGCTGCCCTGCCCGGCGAACAGCGCGGCGACCTTGCCGGCCGCCGCGGCGCTGCGGCGGAAGTGCACGCCCTTGGGGTGGGACCAGGCCTCGGCGTCGGGCCGGGCGCGCAGTTCGCCGAGCGCGAGTTCGCGCAGGTCGGCGAGCTCGCGTCCGGTGCGTGCCACGAGCGCCACGCGGGCGTGGCCGGACGGGGCCGGGCCGCCGGTCGCGGGCGCACCCGAGGCGAGGGCCTCGGTCAGCCGCTCGGTGTCGGGCGCGTGCCACAGGTGCACTCCCGCCACCGGGTGGGAGACGCGGAGGTCGTCGCCGTCGTCGTACTCCTCCAGGACCACGTGGAAGTTGGTGCCGCCGAAGCCGAACGAGGACAGCGCGGCACGGCGCTTGGGCCGCTCCGGGGTACGGATCCAGGGCCGGGCCTCGGTGTTGACGTAGACGGGGCCGGAGGTGAAGTCGATGGCGGGGTTGGGCTCGTCCACATTGATGGTGGGCGGCAGCACCTTGTGGTGCAGGGCGAGCGACAGCTTGATCATTCCGGCCGCTCCGGCCGCCGCCTTGGTGTGTCCGATCTGCGACTTGATGCTGCCCAGGGCGGCGTACTGCCGGCTGTCGGTGGCCTCGGAGACCACGGCGGACAGGGCGCTGAGCTCGGTGGCGTCGCCGACGGCCGTGCCGGTGCCGTGCGCCTCGAAGAGCTCGATGCTCGCGGGCGAGCAGTCGGCGTCCTCGTAGGCGCGGCGCAGCGCCACCATCTGCCCCTCCTTGCGGGGGGCGTAGATGGACTTGAAGCGGCCGTCGCTGGAGGTGCCGACGCCGCGCAGCACGGCGTAGATCTTGTTGCCGTCGCGCTCGGCGTCGGCGAGGCGGCGCAGGGCGAGCATGCCGATGCCCTCACCGATCAGCGTGCCGTCGGCGTTCTTGTCGAACGGGCGGATGTGGCCGGACTTCGACAGCGCCGGTGTCTTGCTGAAGCACAGGTACATGAAGATCGTGTTCTCGGCGTCGCAGCCGCCGACCAGCATGGTGTCGGCGCGGCGCTCGGTCAGCTCGCTCACGGCCGTGCGGACCGCGCCCAGGGAGCTGGCGCAGGCCGCGTCGATCGTCATGTTGATGCCGCCGAGGTCGAACCGGTTGGCGATACGGCCCGCGACGACGTTGCCGAGCATGCCGGGGAAGGAGTTCTCCTCCCACGGGGCGTACGCCAGCCGGAACTTGGCGACGATCTCCTCCGCGTCCCGCTGGGACAGTCCGCAGCTGCGGACGACCTCCTTGAGCACGCCGCTCTGCAGCCGGGCGGTGAGCGGCTGGGTGAGCTGGTTGGCGCCGGTGATGCCGAGCACGACACCGGTGCGCGCCTTGTCGTACCAGGCCTGGTCGGCGCCGGCGTCCTTCAGCAGATCGCGGGTGACGACCAGGCTGAGCAGCTGGAGGACGTCCGTGACCTCCAGGGTGTTCGGCGGCAGCCCGAACTCCAGCGGGTTGAAGGGCGTGTCGGGGATGAAGCCGCCACGCTTGGCGTACGTCTTGTCCGGCACGGTGGGGTCCGGGTCGTAGTGCTCGTCGACGTCCCAGTGGCCGGCGGGCACGTCCTCGATGCAGTCGGCGGCCGATACGACGTTCGACCAGAACTCCCGCAGATTGCTGGACTTGGGGAAGAGCGCGGAGAGGCCGACGATGGCGATGGGTTCCCGGGCGAGCCGACGGTCGAGGTCGGATTCCTGCGATGAGTTCACGGCGAGTCTCTCTGGATCTGGGGCGAACAGGGAGGTCGGGAGCGGCCGACGGCCGGATGGGCGCCGGGCGGACGGTCTGGGGTGGCCGGCCCGGCGCCCACCCGTGTCACGCCGCGGCGGTACGCCGTTCGGACTCCTCGGCGATGTGCGCCGCGAGGGCCTCGATGGTCGGGTGGTACCAGAGCGCTGTGGTACCGAGCTCGAAGCCCAGCCAGTTCTCCATCTCGCCCGCGATGATCAGGGCGGCGGTGCTGTCGAGGTCGAGCTCGTCGAAGTACTGGTCCGGCGGGACCTCGGACGGGTCAACGCCCAGGCGCTGTGCGATCTCCTCGATCAGCCACTTCTGGGCCTCCTCGGCCGTGATTTTCACCATTTCCGATCCTCTCCGAACGGCTTGCTGCTCGTTTGCCGGGGAGATATGTGGGATTCCCCGGAGATCGCCCCTCTGCGGAGGCGTAAGGATGCATGAGCAAAGAGGGCCACAACGGGCCGGGCGGCGGACCCCTGATCCGCAAGCGTGAACCTAGGACCGCGGTTCTGACCCGGCAACCGAACTCAGCGCCGGGAAAGGCCTTTCCGGGGGGTCCGAAAGGGCAGTGCGGCGTTCTTCCACCGGTATTCCCGGCGCTGAGCTGGGGCGATTTGGCAGGTTCCGCGGAAGGCCGACAGCGGTGTCAGCCTGGGGTGTGGCTGTCAGCGTCCGTGTCAGCCATTGCGGCGGACGGCCCGCCGCGGTTGGCTCGTGTTTTCCGGCGTGACGGATGTGTGAATTCCGTGCGGCGGGTGAACGGGGCGAAGGGATTCGGATGCCGCCCGCGTGAGTTCCGCGACGACGACGCGGATGGACAGGTGCGGGTTGGCCGCGAGGCGGGCTGCGGCGGTGCGCAGGGCCATCGGGAACTGGCCGCAGACCGCGGCCAGTTCGGCCGTGGCGCCCGGTTCGGCGGCGGTGCGCCCGTCCCCCAGACAGGCCTCGATCAGGGCGTACGACTCTGCCGCGGAGAGCACGTCGACGGGGATCGGCGTGGCGCCCTCGCGGGTCACCAGGTCCATGAGCGGTGCCCTGGAGGTGACGAGGACCAGGTTGCCGGGAGAGCCCGGCAGCAGGGCGCGCACCTGTGCGGCGTCCGCCGCGTCGTCCAGGAGCAACAGGAAGCGGCGGCCGGCGACGAGGCTGCGCAGCAGCGCGGAGGCCTCCTCGCAGGTGTCCGGCAGCCAGGCGTCGCTCACGCCGAGCGAGCGCAGAAAGCGGGTGAGCACCGTGCCGACCGGGACCGGACGGCCGGTGCTGCCCCGCAGGTCGGCGTAGAGCTGGCCGTCGGGGAACTCCGCGTGCCGCCGGTGCGCCCAGCGGACGGCCAGCGCGGTCTTCCCGATGTCCTGGGGACCGTGCACGACGCCGATCCCGACCGACGGGTGCTGCGCGCACCGGCACGCCAGCAGGGCGTCCAGCGCGTCCAGTTGCTCGGCCCGGCCGATGAAGGGCGGGGCGACGGGCGGGAGTTGGGCCGGTGGCGCGATGGCCGGGACGGCGTTGTGGGCCACCGGTCCCGCAGGCGTCCCGCCCCACGCCCGCGCACCCGCGTCGGGCCGGGGGGACCGCTCCCGTGGGGTCTCCGGTTCACCGTACGGCGGCGGCGCCGCCTCGACCGGTGGCTCCGGGCGCTGGTGCGGTGGCTCGTCCCGGGCGTCCCGTAGGTCCCGGGCGTCGTCGGGCCGGCGCGGCGCATGCGGACGCGACCCGGCTCGGCCGTCCGGCTGCTGGGGTGTCTCCGGCCTGCTGCGCGGGGCGGGCCCGGGCTGCCGGGGTGCGGTCACGAGGGAGGTGGCGCCGGTCGGTGGTGGTGACATCGGCGGCTCGGGGGCGACGGAGGCGAGGATGGTCCGGCGCGCCTGCCAGACCTCGTCGCTGGGCTCGACACCGAGTTCCCTGCGCAGCCGTACGCGCAGGTCCTCGAAGAGCTGCAGGGCGGCGGCCCGGCGACCGGAGCCGGCGAGCGCGAGCATCATCCGCGCCTGCAGCGACTCGTTCAGCGGCTCCTCGTGCGCGGCCGTCATGAGGTGCTCGACGGCGAACCCGGGCCGGTCCAGCCGCAGGGCCAGGTCGGCGACGTCGATGGTCACGTCGATGTGGCGCTGCGCGATCCGGACGGCCGCGGGATGCTGCCACAACTGCGGCACGTCCTGCAGGACCCTGCCCTGCCTGCTGCGCAGCGCCTGGCCGTACAGGTCGAGCGCGCCGGACGGGTCGGACGCCGCCGCCTGCGTGGCCCGCGAGACGCGGTCCTCGAACTGCCGCAGATCCAGCCTTGCCCCGCCGCTGTTGAAGACGTATCCGCCCCGGACCGTGCCGATCCGGCGCCCGCCGCCGCCCCGGCCGGCGGCCCCCGTGTCGAAGATCCGGCGCAGTCGGGCCGCGTAGGTGTGGACGAGCCTGGCGTATCCGCGCGGGGCGTCGCCGGGCCAGAGCACGTCGGCGATCTCCTCGTGCCGGACGACCTGGTCGGCCTGGACGGCCAGCAGGCCGAGCAGGGTGCGCAGCTTCTGCGGCATCGCCACCGGCGCCCCCGCGCGCACGACGGTCAGCGGCCCCAGCAGGCGCACCTCGCACGGGGCCGCGGCCCGGTCGGCTCCCGGGCCGGCGGCCCCGGAGCCGAGGGCGGCCGCGAGGTCGTACCCGACGACCCGGGCCACGCGGTCGAGCGAATCGTGACGCGGATTGCGTACCTGGCCGCGCTCGATGTGACGTACGGTTCTGACACTGATTCCGGCTCTGCGCGCCACCTCTTCCTGAGTCATTCCCGCCTTGATGCGAGCGGCTCTCAGACCGTCTCCCTCGCGCCCGCCAGTCATCCCCCACCCTTCATACGCGTTTTCGGCGACTTCACAAGCGGTTCACAGAAGACTTACACCAACTGTGGGGCCCGCATACGGGGAACGCGGAAGGCGGGAAGGATTCGTCACTCAGAAGTCGACTTCCGAACAACAGGCGAATCCGGAGGAGCGGATTTCCGGCGCGAATCCCTCCCGTCACACCCGCTCTTATTCAGTTGATTTCCGGACGGTCAGCGAAAATCACGGTGCCGTGGTGAGATCCGCGGTGCGCTGCGGGCGCCCGGATTCCTCCGGCACGGTGGAGCCGCGCACCACGAGCAGCACCAGGACACCGGCGACGACGGCGACCAGACCGCCGATCAGGAACACCTGGTCGAGGCCGGCGGCGTAGGCGTCCTCGATCACCCGCTGTGCGGCGCCGCGGGACTCCTCGGCGACCGGGGCGAGCGCGGCCGCGGACTGCCCGCCGGTGACGAGTTCGGCCGCGGTGTCGGAGTCGGTGAACAACCCGCTGTCGGCCAGCTTGGTGGCGATGACCCCGGACACGACCGTGCCGACGGCGGGGATGCCGAGCGCGAAGCCGAGCTGGCGGAAGGTGTTGGCGGCGCCGCCCGCCATGCCCGCGCGATCGGCGGGCGCCGCCGCCAGAGCGGCCGAGGCAAGGATCGGCGAGGCGATTCCGACGCCGATGCCGGCCACCAGGAAGCCGGCCAGCAGTGCGGTCCATCCGGAGGTGCCGGTGAGGAACATCTCGAGGAACGAGCCCGCACCGATCAGGAGCAGACCGCCGCCGATCGGGTACTGCGGGGGAACGCTCGCCAGGAAGCGGCCCGCGAGCCCCGCGGCGACGAAGGACATGCCGCTGAACGGCATGAGGATCAGTCCGGCCTTGACGGGACTGAAGTCGAGCACCGACTGCGCCCACACGGACACGAAGACCAGGTTGGCGAAGGCGGCGGCACTGAAGACGACGGCACCGGTCATCAGGGTGGCGAAGGACGGCGTACGCAGCAGACCGAGGTCCAGCATCGGGTCCCGCCGTCCGCGCTCGACGAGGAGGAACGCGACCAACGCGAGCGCCGAACCGCCGAACAGGGCGAGGGTGCTGCCCGCGCCCCAGCCCTCCTCGCCCGCGCGGATCAGGGCGAAGATGAGCAGGGTGGCGGCCAGGGTGAAGCCGAGCGTGCCGGGCAGGTCGATGCGGCGGTCGACGCGGGTGGCCGAGCCGGCCAGGTGCTTGGCGCCGATGAACAGGGCGACGGCGGCGACGGGCAGGTTGACCAGGAAGATCCAGCGCCAGTCGAGGTGTTCGGTGAGCAGGCCGCCGAGGATCGGGCCGGCGGCCGCGGCCGCGCCGTTGACCGCGCCCCACATGCCGAACGCGACGCCGCGGTCGCGGCCCTGGTAGTTGCTCGCCAGGAGTGCGGTGTTGGTGGCGAACATGGCGGCCGCGCCGAGGCCCTGGACCCCGCGCGCGGCGATCAGCATCGCGCTGCTGGTGGACAGGCCGCAGGCGAGCGAGGCGAGCGCGAAGACGGCGAGCCCGGCGAGGTAGACGCGCCGGGCTCCGGTCAAGTCCGACAGCGAGCCGAGCGCCATCAGCAGGGCGGCGAGCACCAGCACGTAGACGTCGACGACCCATTGCAGGGCGGAGAAGGACGCGTCCAGCGAGTCGGTCATCTGGGGCAGCGCGACGCTCACGATGGTCACGTCGATGAGCAGCATGAAGGTGCCTAGGCACACGGCCAGCAACGGCATCCATTTGCGCATGGCGTGGAGCCTCTCGGGTCGGGATCGGCGAGGAGGGGAAGGGGCCGCACCGGGAACGGGACAGGGGCGAAGGACGGCCGTGGGCGTGCGCGGGCGGTCCGGCCCCGAGGAGGCAGAAGGCCCCTCTTAGACACTGGCTAAGAGCGTACACCAGACTCTTAGACAGTGGCTAATAGGTTAGGGTTGATCCTGCCCAGTGAGCCGCCGGGCGCCATCGCGCTGCACCAACCAGCCCTTCAGTGTTAGGTGTTTCGTCATGTCTGACTCAGCACCCCGCCGCCGGTCACGGGCGTCGGCGGGCCTGCCGCCGATCACGGCGGACAAGATCATCGATGCCGCGGTCGAGCTGACCGCAGAGCGCGGCCTCGACGGCTGGTCCATCCGGCAGATCGCCACCAAGCTGGACGTCTGGCCGGGTGTGGTCGCCCATCACGTCGGGGACCGCGAGGCCGTGGTCATGGGCGTCACCGACCGGGTGATCTCCCGGATACCGGTACCCGGTGACGACGTGCCGTGGCGCGACTGGTTCCGCTCCGTGATGTTCGACGGGCGCACCGTGCTGCGCGAGTACCCCGGCGTGGCCCGGCGCCTGTGTGTCGTGGGGCCGAACGTGCCGTCCGCGCTGCCGACCATCGACACGGGCATCCGGGTGCTGATGAAGGCCGGGTTCGGCGAGCAGGCGCCCGAGGTCTACCGATATCTGTTCAACAGCGCCTTCACGCTGGTCGCCGTCGAGGACGACCGGGGCAACTTCCCCACGGCACGTGCCGACATGGGCCGTGCGCTGGCCGTGTTCGCCGAGGACGAGTCCCGGCCCGGCCTGGCCGCGGCGGGCACCACCGCCCGCACCCGCAGCACCGATCCCGAGGCCATCGCCGCGCAGGAGACGGAGTTCTTCCTCTTCACGGTCGAACGCTCCCTGGACGGCGCGGAGGCCATGCTGACGTCGCTCTGAAAGAGCCTGACAACGACACGAGGGCCGTCCGGCCGGGACACCGGACGGCCCTCGTGTCGTCGCGTCGACCGGCGGACCGGCCCGGCCGCATGCCCGGTGCACCCCCGCGCGAGGGTCATCACGCGAGGCCACCGGTGGGGAACCGCACGCCGCCACGACACCCGCCGCGCCACCGGGGCGACTCCATGGGGGAGTGCTCGAACTCGCCGTGGCATGCCCTCGCCGACCAGCGGATCGCGACGCCACGGACGGGCCCCTGCGCCGACACGCACTGCCGCGCCGTCATCATTCGCCGACCCCCGCACGCCCGGACGAGCTCGCGACGGGGCACTCCCGGACGCACGTCGGCCGCCGTCCTCGCCCGGACCGGCCGCACCCGGTCTTCGGTGGCGAGGACGGCGGCAGCTCGGCGCCGTGCTCTGTCAGGGCTCCCTGCGGCTACGCCGTGGGCTGTTCCTGATCGGCGTGCTCGTCGGTGAGGACCGCGGTCAGATAGCCCGCGATCTCACTGACCGTGGGGTAGTTCCACAGGAGGGTCGCCGGCAGGGCGACACCGAGGTCGCGTTCGAGGGCGACGCGGACGGCGGCGGCGAGCAGGGAGTCGACGCCGGCCTCGCTGAGGGGGCGGTGGACGCCGACGGCGGCCGGCTGGACACCGAGCACGGAGGCGACGCGGGCCCGCACGTCGTCCAGCAGATACGCGGCCAGCTCGTCGCCGGTGAGGCCCACCCAGTCGGGCACCTCGGCCGGCTGCCCGGCGTCGCCCCGGGCGAGTTCGGCGAGCAGCGCGGGACGTGGACCGGTGTGCCCGCGCAGCAGGCTGAGCACGGCGACCACGGCGGCCGTCGGGTGCGCGACCGTCTGGTCGAAGGCCCGCAGCGCCTGGTCCGGGGCGATGTCGGCGGTGCCGCGGGCGGCGAGTTCGACATCGGTCGCCTCGGCGGAGGTCGCCATGCCCAGGCCGCGCCAGCTGGTCCAGGCGAGGGACACCGACTCGGGGTGCCCTGTGCCGCGCCGGTGCGCGGCGAGCACGTCCAGGAACGTGTTGGCGGCGGCGTACGCCCCCTGTCCCGGCAGTCCGAGCAGCGGGCCGGCGGACGAGAACAGGACGAAGAAGTCCGTCGACCCCGGCGGGAACAGCTCGTGCAGGACCAGCGCGCCGTCGACCTTCGGGCGCATCACCGCGCGCAGGTCGTCGGCCGCCAGCCGGTGCATGAGCGCGCTGTGCACGGTGCCCGCGGCGTGGACGACGCCCCGGACCGGCGGGAGTTCGAGCGCGTCGAGCGCCGCCTTCGTCGCGGCCGGGTCGGTGATGTCGGCCGCGACCGTGCGGACGGTGACCCCCATCGCCTCCAGTCGCCGCAGCGCCTCGACCCGCGGGTCCTCGTCGGACCACCGGGAACGCGGCGGCACCGGGGTGCGGCCCAGCAGGACGATACGGCGTGCGCCGCGCTCCGCCAGATGCCCGGCGAGTTCCAGACCGAGCACTCCGAGGCCGCCGGTGATCAGGTACGTGCCGTCGGGGCGGCAGGTGAACGGCTCGCCGCCCGGGGCCAGTTCGGCCGGGACGAGCCGCGGCACCGAGGCGCCCTCGTCGGACACGGCGACCACGGGCTCGGCGGGCCGCAGGTGCAGCAGGTTGAACAGCAGCCGGGCGGGCAACTCGGCGAGCGGCCCCGCCGGGAAGTCCACGACACCGCCCCAGAACTCGGGGTGTTCGCTCGCCGCGACCCGGCCCATGCCCCACAGCGGGGCCTGGACGAGCGCCCCGGCGGCGGCCGCCTCGCGCACTCCGCCGGTCAGGCACCACAGCAGCGGCTTGCGGCCGGCCAGTGCGGCGATGTCGGCGACGAGCCGGGCGAACTCGACGGCCACCTCGGCCGGTTGGGCCGCACCGGCCCCGTCCGGCACCCCGGGTGCGAACAGGACGTGGTCGGCTTCGGCGAGCGCCGCCCGGTCGACGCTCACGGTCGCGCCGTGCGCCGCGGCCTCGGGCACCAGGGACCGGGCCAGGTCGTCCGGTCCGAGCACCAGCACGGTGCGGCCGGTCAGCGTGGTCTGGGCGGCGGTGTCCACCGGGAAGGGCTGCCAGGCCACTTCGAAGCGGCCACCTGCGGCCTGGTCCTCGCCGGTCAGGTCACCGTCGAGTTCGCCGTAGTGCAGACCGCGCAGGGACAGCACGGACTCGGCGCCGTCCGCCTCGCCCCGGATGTCGACGTGCACGGTCGTGGGACGGTCCTCGTCGAGCCGTACGGCGATGACCGCCCGGCGCGGCGGCGTGCCGACGCGGGTGACCTGGTCGATGTGCGCGGGCATGCGCAGCACGGCGGGGCCGGAGAAGATCACCGAGGCCATGGACAGCGCGGCGTCCAGGATCGCCGCCCAGCTGCGGTCCAGTGGGGCGCTCGCCGTGGCCGTCAGGGTGCCCTCGCCGCGGCGCAGTTCCTCGATGGTCCAGGGGTATCCCATGTCGGCGACGCCGAGTTCGGCGAGCCGGTCGACGACGTGGGCGGGATCGAGCACCTCGGACGCGTCCGTGGCGGCGAGGGGCCGGACGCTCTCCCCGCCGCCGACGGCCGCGAGGGTGTGCGTGGCCCACGCCGTGTCCGGTGCGCCGAGCCGGCGCGAGACGAGCCGCAGCCCGTTGTCGTCGCGGACGATCTGCAGCTCGCGCGTCTCCGTCAGGGGGACCACGACCGGCTGGCGCAGCCGCAGATCGGTCAGTTCGTCGGTGCGTCCCGCGGTGAGGAAGGTGTTGATCAGGACCGCGGCCGGCACGATCTCCGTGCCGAGGACCGGGTGCCGGCGCGGGTAGGGGCGGGTGCGCAGGTCGAGCGTGGTCTGCCAGATGCGGGTGCGCGAGCCGTGCACCGCGGTCTCGGTGCCGAGCAGCGTGTCCACCGGCGACTCGGCGCCCGCGCGGGCCTCGACCCAGTGGCGGTCGTGCTGCCAGGCCGTCGTCGGCAGGTCGGTACGGCGTCCGGCGGGCTGCAGCACCGACCAGTCGACCGGGACGCCGTTGCAGTGCAGTGCGGCCAGCGAGGTCAGCAGCGTGGTCTTCTCGGGCCGGCGGCGGCGCAGGCTGGGCGTGACGAGGGCGCCCGGCAGGTTCGCGACGACCTCGGTGATCGAGTGGCTGACCACCGGGTGCGCGGAGACCTCGAGGAACAGCCGGTGGCCGTCCTCGACGGCGGCCTGCACCGCCTGGTGGAAGCGCACCGGATTGCGCAGGTTGGCGGCCCAGTAGCCGGCGTCCTGGCGCCGGCCGGAGCGCGGGTCGTCGACCGCGGTGAGGTACAGCGGCACCCGCGGTGCGCGCGGCCGAAGGTGGGCGACGGCGGCGGCGAGGTCGACGGCGGCCTCGTCCATGTGCGGGCTGTGGAACGCCACGTCGGAGTCGATCCGGCGGACGGTCCAGCCCAGTTCGGCCCACTGCTCGGCGGCCTCGTCGACGGCCGGGATGTCACCGGCGACGACCGTGGAGGACGGGGCGGCCGCGATGGCCGCGCAGAGGGCCTCGGTGCCGCCTATGCGCTCGCGCACCTCGTCGAACGGCCGGTCCACCATGATCATGGCGCCCTTGCCGGCCACCTTGCGCAGCAGGACGGAACGGCGGCAGATCAGCCGCGCGCCGTCCTCCTCGCTCAGCACCCCCGCGGTGACCGCGGCGGCGATCTCGCCGACGGAGTGCCCGATGACGGCGCCCGGGGTGACCCCGTGGTGGCGCCACACCTCCGCGAGACCGATCTGCATGGCGAACAGCATCGACTGGATGATGTCCACCGATTCGAGGTCGCCGCTGGTGAGGACCTCGCGCGGGGTGACGCCCAGCTCCTCGGCGTAGACCGGGCCGAGCCGGTCGATGGCGGCGGCGAACACCGGCTCCTCGGCGAGGAGTTCCTGCCCCATGCCCGCCCACTGCGCACCGTGGCCGGAGAACACCCACACGGGGTGCCGCTCCGGGCCCGAGGTCTCGCCGGTGACGACGTTCGGGTGGGACTGCCCCTCGGCCAGTGCGGCCAGCCCTTCGGCGAGTTCGTCCCGGCCGGCGGCGACCACGGCCGCGCGGGCACCCAGGTGGGCCCGGCGGTGCGCGAGCGTGTGACCGATGTCGGCGAGGGCATGCCCGTCCAGCGCCCCGGCGAGGCGCTCGGCCTGCCCGGCGATGCCGAGGTCGGTGGCCGACGACAGCGGATAGAGGGTCGCCCGGGGTGCGGCGGGCTCGGCAGCCTCCGGCCGGGCGGTGTGCGGGGCCTGCTCGAGCACGACATGCGCGATCGTGCCGCCGTATCCGTAACTCGCCACGCCGGCAAGGCGCGGGCGGCCGGACTCGGGCCACGGCGTGGCCTCGGTGACCACGCTGAGCCCCGAGGTCTCCCAGGGGATGTCCGTGCGTGGACCGTCGACGGACAGGGTCGGCGGGATGACCCCGTGCTCCATGGCGAGGGCGGTCTTGATGAGCCCCGCGATGCCCGCGGCGGCCTCGCAGTGCCCGATGTTGGTCTTCACGGACCCGATCAGGCACGGCCGCCGTCCCTCGGGGCGGTCGCCGACGACCTCGGCGAGGGCGGTCGCCTCGATGGGGTCGCCGACCCTGGTGCCGGTGCCGTGCGCCTCCACGTAGTCGACCTCGTGCGGTGCGACACCCGCCGCTTCGTAGGCCTTGCGCAGCAGATGCGCCTGCGCCGTGGGGCTGGGCGCCATGATGCCGTCGGTGCGGCCGTCCTGGTGGACGGCGCTGCCGCGGATCAGCGCGAGGACGCGGTCGCCGTCCCGCCGGGCGTCGGAGAGGCGCTTGAGTACGACGATGCCGCAGCCCTCGCCTCGGCCGTAGCCGTCGGCCGCGTCGTCGAACGCCTTGGAGCGGCCGTCCGGCGAGATCGCGCCCGCCAGGTCGAGGACGGTGGTCAGACCGGGACCCGCCATCAGCATGACGCCGCCCGCGAGCGCCACCGGCACCTCGCCGCTGCGCAGGCTCGCGCACGCCTGGTGCACGGCGACCAGCGAGGACGAGCAGGCGGTGTCGACGGCGAGGGACGGGCCGCGCAGGTCGAGGGTGTAGGAGATGCGGTTGGGCACGCCGCACAGCGAGGAGCCGATGCCGGTCCACGCCTCGACCCCGGGCAGGTCCTCCAGGAGGCGCCGGCCGTAGTCGTCGGTGCCGACGCCGATGAACACGCCGGTGTCGGTGCCGGCGAGGGAGGTGGCCGGGATGCCGGCGTGTTCGAGGGCCTCCCAGGCGACCTCCAGCGCGATCCGCTGCTGCGGGTCGAGCTGGCGCGCCTCGGTCGCCGAGATGCCGAAGAACGAGGCGTCGAAGCCGGAGATGTCGTCGAGGAACGAGCCGTTCGGCGTCACGCGGGTCAGCACGGCCGCGTTCTCCCGCGACTGCGCGCGCTGCGGCGCCCACCGGTCCTCGGGTACCGGTCCGGACGCGTTCACCGCGTCCATCAGCAGATCCCACAGTGCCTGCGGGGAGTCGGCGCCGCCGGGGAAGCGGCAGCCGATGCCGATGACCGCGACCGGCTCCGAAGGGCTCGGGGGCAGGGGGGACAGCTCACTCATGACAGTCACCGCTCACGATTCGATGCCGTCCTCGGACGACGTGGGGACGGAAGAGAAGAGAAGGGAGAGAAGAACGAGGGAGGACCGGGGCCACCGGGGCGTCAGAAGTACATGACCGCCTTGTCCCAGTCCTCGCCCTCCGCGAACAGATAGCGCGCCTTGAGGATGTCGCGCTGGGCGGTGAGGGCCGTCGTCGGGACGAGGGTCCCCAGGGGCAGCCCGGTGATGCGGTGCGGGACGCCCAGTTCGCGGTCGATGGCGGCGCCGAGATCCTTGACGGCCTGCTCCCGCGTCGCCTCCGGGGCCTCGAACTCCAGGCGCAGCACGTCGGGGTGCGCCATGGCCCGCCAGAACATCACCTCGTAGGCGGCGGGCAGGGAGAACACCAGCTCCTCCAGCCGCTGTTGGGTGACGGTGGCGGAGCCGACGGCGTACTCGGTGCCGGCCCGGCCGAGCACCGTGACCGTCGGCAGCAGCCACCCGCAGGCGCACGGCTCGGTGGACACCTCGACCTCGTCGGCGAGGTTGTAGCGCAGCAGCGGCATCGCGTCCCGGTACAGCGGGGTCACGACCATCTGGCCGCGGCCCGCCTCCGACAGCTCGCCCGTCGTCGGGTCGTACACCTCGAAGATCGCGCGGTCGGCCCACAGGTGCAGCCGGCCCTCGGGGCACTGCCCGGCGATGGTGCCGGTCTCCGTGGAGCCGTACTCCTCGACGATCGGAATGCCGCCCCAGATCTCGCTCAGCCGGCGCCGGCGCACCTCGGTCAGCGGTTCCGCCGCGGTGAACATGGCGCGCAGGGCGGGGAAGTCCTTCTCCGGGCGCAGGCCCGCCGCCTTCGCGGCGGCCGCCAGCATGGTGATCTCGGTCGGATTGCACCAGGTGAGCGTCACGTCGAGGGACTTCAGGACGCGCACCATGCGGGACAGCGGCGTGGCGAGCGAGCGGGCGTCACCGGGGACGACCGTGGCGCCGCGCAGCCGGCCGGCGGCCTGCGCCAGGTGCCCGGTGATGACCAGGCCGTAAGGGGTGCGCACCAGGAAGGTGTCCGACGGGTGGATGCCGACCCACTTGCGGGCGTACCGCTCGGCGAGGTCGGTCCAGTCCTCGTCCGTGTAGTACGAGGCGGTGGGATCGCCGGCCGTACCGCTGGACTCGTGGTAGGTGGCGAGTTGCTCGCGCTCCACCGCGAGCATCCCGAACGGGTACTGGTCGCGCAGGTCCTGCTTGGTCGTCAGCTCGACGCCGGCGAAGTCGTCCGCGGTGCGCGGCGCGGTGCGCTCCTTGTAGCGGGCCGCGTAGAACGGCGACCGCAGTGCCTGCACGAGGACCCTCGGCAGCTGGGACCGCTGCAGTTCGGCCAGTTCGGCGGGGCTGGACCAGTCGCCGGGTTCCGGACGCGCCCACGACATATGGGATCTCCCTCGTGTGTGCCCTGGCCGCGTGCGCGGATGGCACGCGGCGGTTGCGCAGGCAGCAGCAGACCATTCGGGCCATGGCGGGGACGCGAGTAGTCGCCACTCAATTGGGCCCTGCCGTCACGGTCCCGTCGTCAGCCCGGAGAGCGGGCCCGGCGGCGTCCGGTGCGGGCGAGCCCGCGTGCCGGGCCTCGCCGGGCAGGCGGGAAACCGACGGCAGGGCCCTGGTCGGCCCGGCATCCGGTCCGGCCCGGGTGCACCACCGCACGACGGCCGCCGCGCCCTGGGACGCGGGCGCCGTGCCGGTTGAGTACCGCCCACTCATGAGGCCGTGCGGCCCCGCTGCTGTGCTTGCGCCCAGGGCATCCGCCCGTCCGCCGCACAGCTGCACGACACGTCCCCCACACCTCCCCCCACGCGTTCCCGAGGACGTGCACCACGACATGCACCAGGACACGAAGGAGTCGGCTCGATGAGGACTGCGAACCTGTATCTCGCCGGGATCGGCAGCCACCTGCCGCCCCTGTTCCCGGCCGAGCGTGCGGTCGCGGAGGGGCTGTACGACGAGGAGGCCCGCCAGGCCTCGGGCATGCGGTCGGCCGCCGTCAGCGACTCCACGCCCGCCCCGCGGATGGCGATCGACGCGGCGAAGGCCGCGCTCGCCGGCTCGGGGCACGGCCCGGACGACATCGGCATCCTGCTGCACAGCTACACCCACCACCAGGGCCCCGACGGCTGGTCGGCGGTGCACTACATCCTGAACAACACCATCGACCGTCCGGTGCCCGCCGTCGAGGTCAAGCAGGGCTGCCTCGGCATGCTGGCCTCGCTGGACGTGGCCGCCAACCGCCTCGTCGCCAACCCGACGCACGACGCCGCGCTGATCACCACCGGCGACAACTACTCCACCCCCGGCGTCGAACGCTGGCGCGCCTCGGGCCTGTTCGTGCTCGCCGACGCCGGCTCGGCCGTGGTGCTCTCGCGCCGGTCCGGCTTCGCCGAGCTGCTCGCCCTGGACTCGCTGTCCGACTCCTCGATGGAGATCCTGCACCGCGCGGGCGAGGAGCTGTTCCCGCCGGGTGTCACCCGGGGGCGCGGGCTGAACTTCGCCGAACGCGCCGAGAAGGTCCGTGAGCAGTGGGCGGCCGGGCAGGCCCCGCCCATCAAGAACTTCGGCGACCGGGTCGCGGAGGTCGCCGAACGCACCCTGAAGCAGGCGGATCTGACCTGGAATCAGATCGCGAAGGTGTGCCACGTCGGCTTCGGCCGGCCCGCCCTGGAGGCGATGTTCCTGCTGCCGCTCGACGTCCCCGAGGAGAAGGCGGTCTGGGAGTACGTCAACACCATCGGGCACACCGGCGCCGCCGACCTCTTCCTGGGCCTGGAGCACATCTGGCGCACCGGCCAGGTCGGACCCGGCGATCACGTCCTGCTGATCGGCGCGAGCACCGGCATGGAGGCGGGCGCGGCCGTCGTACGGATCACCGAGGCGGCCCCGGCCACCCCCGAGTCGGAGTAGGAGCGCGCAGATGCTCGAAGGATTCACCCCCTGGCCGGACGAGGTCGCCCGCCGCTACCGCGAGCAGGGCATCTGGCGCGGCGAGACCATGGGCACGGTGCTGCGCAAGGCCGCGCAGCGGTACGGCGACAGGACCGCGCTGATCCACGGCGACCGGCGGATCGGTTACGCCGAACTCGACCGCTGGGCCGACCGGTTGGCGGCCGGGTTCGCCGCGCACGGCGTGCGCTCCGGCGACCGGATCGTCGTCCAGCTGCCGAACGTGCCGGAGTTCGTGGCGATCGCGTTCGGCCTGATGCGGCTCGGCGCGAAGCTGGTCTTCTCGCTGCCCGCGCACCGCGCCACCGAGATCGCCCACCTCGTCGAGTTGAGCGGGGCGGTCGGCTACCTGGTGCCCGAGACGCACCGCGGCTACGACCATCGCGAACTGGCCCGGCAGGTCCGGTCCGGGACCGGCACGCTCGAGTCCCTGTTCGTGCTGGGCGCCAAGACCGAGGGCTTCGTCTCGGTCGCCGAGCTGGAGTCGGCCGTCGCCGACCCGCGCCCGCTGCCCGAGCCCGACCCGGCGGACGTGGCGTTCTTCCTGCTGTCCGGCGGGACCACGGCGCTGCCGAAGCTGATCCCGCGGACCCACGACGACTACGTCTACATGTCGGACCGCGCGGCCCAGGTGTGCGAGCTCACCGAGGACGACGTCTATCTCGCCGTCCTGCCCATCGAGTTCAACTTCGCCTTCGGCTGCCCCGGCGTGGTCGGCACCTTCCACACCGGCGGCACCGTGGTCCTCGCCGACACGCCCAACCCGATGGACTGCTTCCCGCTGATCGAGCGGCACGGGGTCACCGTCACGGCGATGGTCCCGTCGATCATGACGCTGTGGCTGGAGGCGGCCGAGTGGGCCGACGAGGATCTGTCCACGCTGCGGCTGGTGCAGGTCGGCGGGGCGCGGATGCTGCGCGAGTTCACGGAGCGCATCGAACCCACGCTGGGCGCCCGGCTGCAGCAGGTGTTCGGCATGGCGGAGGGCCTGCTCACCTTCAGCCGGCCGGACGACCCGGCCGAGTCGGTGCTCACCACGCAGGGCAAGCCGATCTCCGACGCCGACGAACTGCTCGTCGTCGACGAGGACGGCACACCGCTGCCCCCGGGCGGGGTCGGCGAGCTGATCACCCGGGGCCCGTACACGCTGCGCGGCTACTACCGGGTGCCCGACTACAACCGGCGTGCGTTCACCGCGGACGGCTTCTACCGCACCGGTGACCTGGCCCGGCTCACCGAGGACGGCGACCTGGTCATCGAGGGCCGTATCAAGGAGACGATCATCCGCGGCGGGGACAAGATCGCCGCGGGTGAGGTCGAGGACCTGCTGCTCGCCCACCCCGCCGTCGCCGCGGCGGCCGTGATCGGCGTGCCCGACGCGTTCCTGGGCGAGCGGATCTGCGCCTACCTCGTCGCCGACGGCCCCGAGATCTCGCTCGCCGACCTCAAGCAGTCCGTGCACGCGCAGGGCGTCGCCGACTACAAGCTGCCCGACCTCGTGCGCTACGTGCCCGAGCTCCCCCTGACCCCTCTCGGCAAAGTCGACAAGAAGGCGCTGGCCGCACACGCCGCGTCCGAGCAGGAAGGCTGACGTGGACATCTCTGTGTTCCCGACCGAACGCGAGCTGCGCGCGATCGTCGCGCCCGTGCTGGGCCTGGAGCCCGGCCGGATCGAGCCGGACGCCAACCTGGTGCTGCTCGGCCTGAGTTCGCTGGAGATCATGCGGCTGGTCAGCCGCTGGCGCAAGGCACGCATCCCGGTGGAGTTCGACGCCCTGGTCGCCGCGCCCACGCTGAACGGCTGGCTCGCGCACTTCGAGACGCTGGCCGCGTCGGCGTCGACGGACCCGGGGGCGGCGTGATGACGGCCCGGCTGATCACCGGCGGCACGGTCTACACCGCCGACGCCGAGGAGTCCGTGCACGCCCGCGGCGCCGTCCTGATCGTGGACGACAAGGTCGTCGCGGTCGGCCCGGCCGCCGAGGTCGGGCAGGCCGTCGACGGGCTCGACGCGGCTGTCAGGTCCCGGCTGCGCACGCTCGACGCGAGCGGGATGATGATCCTGCCCGGCTTCGTGAACGCCCACTGGCACGAGATGTTCGCGATGGGCTTCACCATGCGCGGGGCGCTCAGGCCGGTCTCCGACCGCGAGGACCAGGTCGCGTTCATGGGCGGCGGCGGTGACATGCACCAGATCTCCGCCACCTTCGACCGCTTCGACGACCTGATCGAGGCCCTGACGCCGGACGAGGCGCAGGCCATCGCCGAGTACTCGATGTGGATCCAGCTGCGCGGCGGAGTGACGACGCTCGGCGACATGGGCTCCCTCAACCGCCCGCACTCGATGGTCGCCGCGGCCCGCCGCCTCGGCCTCCGCTTCTCGGCGAGCACCTGGGCGAGCGACGCCATCTGCCCGCCCGACCGGTCGCGCTTCGTGCGCACCCGGGACGCGGACGCGGTCCTCGCCGGCTTCGAGTCGCTGCTCGGCGTGGTCGCCGCGGACACCACGGGCCGGATCAGGTGCCGCCCGAACGTCTCCTACGTCACCAACATGACCGACGAGCTGGCGCGCGGCATGGCCGATCTGGTCGCCCGGCACGACCTGCCGTTCGCCACGCACGTGGGCGCGCTGCGCAACGAGGTCGAGCTGATGCGCACGTACTACGGCGAGACCGGGCTGCGCCGGCTGGCCGAACTCGGCCTGGTGGACGACCGGTTGATGGCGGGCCACGGCGCGTTCCTCGACGAGCACGAGCAGAAGCTGATGCTCGCCGCGCGGGCGCACATCAGCCACTCCCCCGGCAAGTACGGCCCCTCGGGCGAGTCCTCGCTGACCGAGACCGGGGTCGTGCCGGCGCTGCGCCGGGCGGGCCTGGACGTGTCGTTGTCGACCGACGCGGCCGCGCTGCCGGGCGCGGGGATCGCCGAGACGATGCGCGCGGCCTGGCAGATGTACAACGAGATGAGCGCCGACCAGACCGAGGTGCTGCCCACCGACGCGCTCGCGATGGCCACCCGGATCGCCGCCAAGGGGCTGCGCTGGGACGACGCCGTCGGCAGCCTGGAGCCCGGCAAGCAGGCCGACCTGCTGCTGGTCCGGGCCGACGACTGGCGCTATCTGCTCAATCCGCGGCCGCTGGAGAGCTTCCTGTGGCTGGCCGGCTCCGCGGACGTGGACACGGTGATCGTCGGCGGCCGCACCCTGGTCGAGGGCGGCCGGGGCGTCGAGGTCGACGAGGCGGCGCTGCGGGACCGCTACCTTCAGGCGCTGCGCGGCTTCACCACGCGGGCCCTGCGGGTTCCCGCGGAGGCGGTCGACCGGGTGCTGGGGCAGGTGGCCCGATGAGCGCCGGATATTCCCGTACGGCTCCTGCGACGACGCCGCTGCCCGGCGCGGACTGGTCGGGTGTCGCCGTGGTGACCGGAGCGGCCGGCGGCATCGGTGCCGAGGTCGCCCGGGCGCTGGCGGCGACCGGTGTGCCGGTGGCGCTGCTGGACCGGGACATCACGGCGCTGTGGGGGCTGGCGGCCGAGCTGGAGGGCTGCGACGGGGGCGTGCTGGCGGTGGCCGTGGACGTCACCGACAGCGCGGACGTGGACGCCGCGATCGCCAAGGTCGAGGCCGAACTCGGGCCGATCGCCTACCTCGTCAACGGCGCCGGGGTACTGCGCAGCGGCCCGGCCAGCGAGCTCACCGACGAGGAGTGGGACCTCACGTTCGCGGTCAACGCGAGCGGTGTGTTCCACGTCAGCCGGTCGGTGGCCCGCCTGATGACTCCGCGGGGACGGGGTTCGATCGTGACGATCGCCTCCAACGCGGCCCTGACGCCCCGCACCTCGATGGCGGCGTACGCCGCCTCCAAGGCGGCCTCCGCGATGTTCACCAAGTGCCTCGGCCTGGAACTGGCCCGGCACGGCATCCGGTGCAACGTCGTCGCGCCCGGCTCCACCCGCACCCCGATGCTCACCGCGCTGCAGGGCGAGGCGGCCGAGCGCGCCTCGGTGGAGGGGGTGCCGGAGGCCTACCGGGTCGGCATTCCGCTGGGCCGGATCGCCGAGCCCGCCCATGTCGCGGACGCCGTCCTCTTCCTGCTGTCCGAGCGGTCGGCCCACATCACCATGCACGACCTGACCGTCGACGGCGGTGCGGCTCTGGGCACCTGACCGCCGGACCGTTTCCCCCGACGGTCCGGCCGCGCCCGGGGCCGCATCCCCCGCGGTCCCGGGCGCGAACCTCCCTGCGCCGTCAGTAGTCCGGGGGCCGGCGAAGCACCCCACGCAAGCCGTCATCCGACCAGGAAAGGAACCCGACGTGGCGATCGCACCGATCGACCCGTATCCGATGCCACGGCCCGCCGAGCTGCCGCCCGACGCGGTGTCCTGGAGCGTCGATCCGCGCCGTGCGGTGCTGCTGGTGCACGACATGCAGCACTACTTCCTCGCCCCGTTCACGGCCGGCGCCCAGCCGCACTCCGATCTGCTCGCCCACGTCGGGGCGCTGCGCGAGCGCTGCGCCGGCCTCGGTGTGCCGGTCGTCTACTCGGCGCAGCCCGGCGACATGACGCCCCGGCAGCGCGGGCTGCTCGCGGACTTCTGGGGCCCCGGCATGTCGGCGGCGCCCGAGGACCGCGGCATCCCCGAGGCCATCGCGCCCGGCGAACGGGACACCGTGCTCACCAAGTGGCGGGCCAGCGCCTTCCACCGCACTCCCCTGCTCGAACTGCTCCGCGAGCAGGGCCGTGACCAGCTGATCATCTGCGGGATCTACGCCCACGTCGGCATCCTGCTCACCGCGTGCGACGCGTTCGCGCACGACATCCAGCCCTTCGTGGTCGCCGACGCGATCGCCGACTTCACACCCGAGTTCCACCGGATGGCGCTCCAGTACGCGGCGAGCCGGTGCGCCATGACCCTGCCGACCGCGACGGTGCTTCAGGCCCTGTCGGCGGCGAACCCCGCGTCCGTAGGAGACCCCTCATGACCTCCCTGGAGGAACTGGCTGCGGGCGGACGGCCCTTCGCGGTGCTGCACCGGCCCGAGAGCGGCGAAGCAGGCCATGTCGACCTGCTGCTCGGCGAGTTCACCGAGGTCGCGGGGACGGCGCGGCTGCCGGTCCCCGACCTCGGCGAGCCCGGCACCCACGAGGTGCTCGCCGTCCTGCCGTACCGGGTGATCGGTGAGCGCGGCTACGACCACCACGACGACGGCGAACCGGTCCTCGCGATGCCCGTGCGCGAACAGGCGCTGCTGCCCGTCGAGGAGGTGCTCGACACGGTGCTCGGCTGGCCCGTCGTCACCGGCGAGGGCCGCTTCGACCTCGACGACGAGGAGTACGGCGACCTGGTGCGCCGCGTCCTCGACGAGGAGATCGGCCAGGGCTCCGGCGCCAACTTCGTCCTCAAGCGCACCTTCGTCACCGAGATCCCCGACTGGTCGGCGCGTACGGCGCTGGCGTTCTGGGGCCGGCTGCTGCGCGGCGAGCCCGGCGCGTACTGGACGTTCCTGATCCACACCGGCGAGCGCACCTTCATCGGCGCCAGCCCGGAGCGCCATGTCAGCCTCGACGACGGCGTCGCCGTGATGAACCCGATCAGCGGCACCTACCGCTATCCGGCCGGCGGCCCGACCGTCGAGTCCGTGCTGGACTTCCTCGCCGACGGCAAGGAGACCAACGAGCTGTACATGGTGCTCGACGAGGAACTGAAGATGATGAGCCGCGTCTGCGACGACGCGCACGTGGTGGGGCCGCACCTGAAGGAGATGGCCCACCTCGCCCACACCGAGTACCGCATCGTCGGCCACAGCACCCGGGACGTCCGCGAGATCCTGCGGGAGACCCTGCTCGCGCCGACGGTGACCGGCAGCCCGGTGGAGAGCGCGTGCCGGGTGATCGCCAAGTTCGAGCCGACCGGCCGCGGTTACTACTCCGGGGTGGCCGCCCTGATCGGCCGGGACGCCGCGGGCCGGCGGCGCATGGACTCGGCGATCATGATCAGGACGGCGGACGTCGACGCGGCGGGCCGGGTCCGGATCGGCGTCGGCGCGACGCTGGTGCGCGACTCCGACCCCGCGAAGGAGGCCGCCGAGACCGCCGCGAAGGCGGCGGGCCTGCTCGACGCCCTGCACCGGGTCGCCGAACGGCGCCGCCCCGCCGGCCTCGACCGGCACCCGCGGATCCGGTCGGCGCTCACCTCGCGCAACGCCCCGCTGTCGGACTTCTGGCTGGCCCCCACACCGCTGCGCTCGGCCACCCGGGACAAGGTGCTGATCATCGACGCGGAGGACACGTTCACCGCGATGGGCGCGCTGCAACTGCGCAGCCTCGGATACGACGTGACGGTCCGCCGCTACGACGAGCCGTACCGGCTGACCGGCTACGACCTGGTCGTGCTCGGCCCGGGCCCCGGTGATCCGCGCGAGGTGAACCACCCCAAGATCGCCCACCTGCGTGCGGTCACCGGCAGTCTGCTCAACCTGCGGATCCCGTTCGTGTCGGTGTGCCTGAGCCACCAGGTGCTCAGCTCGCTGCTGGGTCTCGAACTGCGCAGGCTGGGCTTCCCGAACCAGGGCGTACGGCGCACCGTCGATCTGTTCGGCGCCCCGGAGCCGGTGTACTTCTACAACACGTTCGCCGCGTACTGCGGCAGCGCGCTGCTGCACAGCCCGCCGGTCCCGGGCCCGGTCGAGGTCGCCCGCGACCCGGCGACGGGCGAGGTGCACGCGCTGCGCGGCCCGGGCTTCACCTCCGTGCAGTTCCATCCCGAGTCGGTGATGACCCGGCGTGGGGCGGCCATCCTGGACAGCCTGGTCACCGGAGCGCTTTCGCCGGTGCCTCACCGAGCGGAGCTGACGGCGTGACCCCCCTGCTCGATCCCCCCGCCGCGCACCCGGTGCACACCGGCTGGCGTTCGCTGCCCGCCGGGCAGCAGCCGGCGTGGCCGGACGCCGCCGCACTGGACGCCGCTGTCACCGCTCTCGCGGCGAGTCTGCCGCTGGTGATGCCCCGCGAGTGCGACCTGCTCAAGAAGCGCATGGCCGCGGTCGCGCGCGGCGAGGCGTTCCTGGTCCAGGGCGGCGACTGCGCCGAGGACCTGGACGCGATCAACGCCACGTCCATCAGCCGCAGCGCGAGCACCCTTCAGCAACTGGCCACCGTCTTCGGCTATGTGATGTCGCTGCCCGTGGTGACCGTCGCCCGCATGGCCGGGCAGTACGCCAAGCCGCGCTCGGCGGCGACCGAGACCCGGGACGGCGTCGAACTGCCGGTGTACCGGGGCGACGCGGTGAACGGGCACGCCTTCACACAGGCCGCGCGCACCCCCGACCCGCACCGGATGGTCCGCGTCTACCACAAGTCCGCCGCCACCCTGAACCTCGTCCGGGCGTACGGCGGCAGTGAACAGGCCGGGCCCGGGCCCGCCCTCGAAGCCCTGCGCGAGTTCACCGCCGCGTCACCGGAGCGGGCCCGCTACGAGACGCTCACCAAGGAGATCGAGCGGGCCGGCGGCTTCACCGGCACCGGCGACGGCTGGCACACGCCCGGCGAGCTGTTCATGTCCCACGAAGGGCTGCTGCTGGACTACGAGTCGGCGCTGACGCGCGTCGACACGGCCACCGGCCGCCCGTACGCCACCTCCGGGCACCTGCTGTGGATCGGCGAGCGCACCCGCCGGCTCGACGGGGCGCACGTGGAGTACTTCTCCGGGATCAGCAACCCGGTCGCCGTCAAGATCGGTCCGACCGTCGCGGCGGACGAACTGCTGCGTCTGATCGACCGGTTGTCGCCCGAGGGCGAACCGGGCCGGCTCACCCTGGTGGTCCGGATGGGCGCCCGGAAGGTGCGGCAGGTGCTGCCCGGTCTGGTCGAACGGGTCACGGCCGAGGGCCTGCCGGTGGCGTGGGTGTCCGACCCGATGCACGGCAACACGATCGGCGCGCCGTCCGGGCACAAGACCCGCCGGTTCGACGACATCCTCGACGAACTGGCCGGCTTCTTCGAGGTGCTGCGCGGCCTCGGCGCCCACCCGGGCGGGGTGCACCTGGAGCTGACCGGCGACGACGTGACCGAGTGCGTCGGCGGCGGCGCCGGCCTCGGCTTCGCCGACCTGCCCACGCGCTACCGGTCGGTCTGCGACCCGCGGCTGAACCGGGACCAGTCGCTCGACCTGGCCTTCCGGCTCGCCGAACTCCTGCAGGCCGCGCGGTCCCCGGGCGCCTGGGAGACCCTGCGATGACCGACCTGTGGCTGCTGCCCGAACAGGCCGTGGACGACTTCGTCGAGCGGACCGGCGGCGAGCGACTGCTCACCGGGGAGGAACGGGCCCGGCTGGACCGGATGCTGACGCTGCGTCAGCGTCGGCAGTTCCTGGCCGGGCGGCTGCTGTGCCGGCACGCGCTCAGCGCCCGCACGGGCCACCCACCGGACGAGTGGCGGTTCTGGACGACCCCGCACGGCAGGCCCGAGCCCCGGCCGGCCCGGTACGGCGTGCGGTTCAGCGTCTCGCACACGGACGGCCTCGTCGCCTGCGCCGTCACCGACGGCCGGGCCTGCGGGGTGGACGTGGAGCACCAGCCCCTGTCCCTGGAGTCCGCCGCCCATGTGGCCGCCTTCTTCGCTCCCGCCGAGCGCGCGGAACTGGCCGCCCTCCCGGGGGCCGAGCGCCTCGAGCGCACCAGGGAGCTCTGGGTGCTCAAGGAGGCCTATCTCAAGGGCCTCGGCACCGGGATGCGCCGGAACCTCGACGGGTTCTCCTTCGCTCCCCGCACTGCCACCCGGATCACCGTGCACGACCCGCAGCAGCCCCCGGCCACCGGCTCCGGCTGGTGGTTCGAGCTGCTGCGGCCGACCACCCGGCACACCCTCGCCCTTGCCGTCCGGGGCGGCCGCCCCGGTGAGGTGCGCCGGTTCGACCTGGCCGATCCGACCGGCCTGACCGTGCTGAACGCCGTATCAGGTGTCTGACGACCTCGGGAGTTCCCCATGAAGCAAGACCTTGAGCTGACCGTCGCCCTGTTCCCCGGGCAGGGCGCCTACCGTCCCGGCGCCCTCGCGGGGCTCTGGGAGCGCGGCTCCGACGCCGTCCGGGGCACCTTCGAGGCAGTGGACGCGGTCGCCAAGGAGCGGCTCGGCCAGGAGGTGTCCTCGGTGCTGTTCCGGCCGTCGCCGCCGAGCCCCGCGGCCCTCCTCCAACAGGCCCCGGACACCCTCCAGCTGGCCGTTTTCGCCACCTCGGTGGCCACGCACCGGTTGCTCGCCGAGCGCGGCGCGCGGCCCTCGGTCCACCTCGGCCACAGCCTGGGCGAGGTGGCCGCGCTGACCTGCGCGGGCGCCTACGACCTGGCCGACGCGGCGGCGGTGCTCTGCGAGCGGATCTCCGTCGTACGCGACCACGACGGCAGCGGGGGTTCGCTGCTCGCGCTGCGCTGCGGCCGGGAGCGGGCCGAGCGGCTCGTGACCCTGATCGACCACCCCACCCTGGTGGTGGCCGTCGACAACGCCGCGGATCAGACCGTCGTCTCCGGCCCCTCCGCCGCGATCGGCACGGCCGCGGAGATCGCCCGGCAGCTCGGCATCTCGGCGACGCCGCTGCGTTCCCCGCACCCGTTCCACAACCCGCTGCTGGCCGAGGCACGCCGTGAACTGGCCGCCCGTATCGGCACCTTCCGGCGCCGCCCGACGACCGTGCCGGTGTACTCGCCGATCCTGGGCCGCTTCTACCGCGACGGCGACGACCTCGCCGACCTGCTCGCCCTGCACCTCGTGACCCCCGTCGCGTTCCGTACGTCCGTCGCCGCGCTGCACGCCGCCGGCGCGCGGACCTTCGTCGAGGTGGGCGCCGGGCAGGTGCTGACGAGCCTGGTCGCCGGGGCTCACCCGGGCGTCCACACGGCGGCGCCGCTCGCGGGCCGCGACGAGGAGGAAGGCCTGACGGCGGCGGCGGACGCGCTGCGGGAGCCGCTGAGCCGGGACACGGCGGTGTATCCCGTCACCGTGGCCCCGGGCGGGATCCCGGTGCCGGTCCCGGCGGTGCCGACCGCCGAGGCCGGCGAGGCCCCTGAGGCCGCGCAGCCCTCGCCTGGTGCGCCCGCCGAGGTGGACCGCGGTGAACTCGCCGGCCGGGTCCGGGCCCTGTACGCCGAGGCGATGGAGTACCCCGAGGAGGTGTTCACCGACGACGTGCTCCTGGAGGCGGACCTCGGTGTCGACTCGGTGAAGCAGACCGAGCTGCTGAGCCGGCTCGGCGACCGCTTCGGCCTCGGGGTGCCCCCGGCCGGACTGCGCGTGGCGGACTACGACACCTTCGGCAAGGTCGTGGACTTCGTGGCCGAGGGTGCCGCGCGCGGCGCCCTCGCCGACGGCACGGCCGCCCGATGAGCGCCGGTACGCCCGTGGGCCACGGGGAGGCGGAGTTCGCCGGGCGCATCGCCCTCGTCACCGGCGGCGCCGGAAGCGTGGGCCGGGTCATCGTGGAGCGGCTCGCCGAGCGCGGCGCCACCGTGCTGCTCAACTGCTTCCACTCCTACGACAGCGCCAAGGAGCAGGCACGCCGCCTGACCGAACGGGGCCTGGACGTACGGGTGATCAGGGCCTCGGTGGCCCGGCCGGCGCAGGTGGAGCGGATGTTCGCGGAGATCGGCGAGACGCACGGCCGGCTCGACATCCTGGTCAACAACGCGGCGGCGGGCTCCTTCGTGCCCTTCGAGGAGATCACCGAGGACCTCCTCGACCGGACCTACACCACCAACGTCAAGGGCCCGCTGTGGTGTGCCCGTTACGCCCGTCCGCTGCTCGCCCGGGCCGCCGGCCAGGGCGGGGCGGTGGTCAATGTCTCCTCCCTCGGTTCGGTCACCACCCCGGCGAACTACCTGCCGGTCGGCATCTCCAAGGCCGCGCTGGAGTCACTGACCCGCTATCTCGCGGCGGAGCTCGCCGAGGACCGGATCCGGGTGAACGCCGCGTCCTGCGGACTGATCGACAACCCCGTCGGCCAGATGTTCCCCGCCTTCGACGACGTCAGCGCCAACACGGTCGCGGCCACACCGCTCGCCCGCCTCGGCCGCCCCGAGGATCTCGCCGAGGTCGTCCTCTTCCTCGCCGCGGACCGCTCCGGCTGGGTCACCGGCCAGACCGTCCTGGCGGACGGGGGCCTGACCCTGCTGCGCTCGGCCATGTCACCGACGCCGAAGCCCTCGCCGGCGAGCCACCCCATGGCGGCGCCGGGGACGAAGCCCGAGGCCACCGAGTCCGCCGAGGCCGCCCGGCCCGCCCAGGCCGCCGAGGCCACCCGGTCCACCGGAACCACCCGGCCCGCCCAAACCACCGACGCCACCCAATCCACCGGAACCACCCGGCCCGCCCAAACCACCGACGCCACCCAATCCACCCGGACCACCAGGCCCGCCCAAACCACCGACGCCACCCAATCCACCGGGACCACCGGGACCACCGCCCCCGCCGAAATTCCATCTCAGGAGCCGGACCCCGGCGTCGACGAGACCGACGAGGACCGAGATCCCATCGCCGTGGTCGGCATGGGCCTCGCGATCCCCGGGGCCTCCTCTCCGGAGGAGTTCTGGCGGCTGCTGCTGGAGGGCGGCGAGCTGTTCGTCCAGGCGCCGGCCGACCGGTGGGACATCGCCCGCTTCCACGACCCGGACCGCGGTGCGCCGGACAAGACCTACCAGCGCCGCTCCGGGTTCATCACCGACTTCCGGCCGCACGAGAGGCTGCGGGAGGAGGGACTGGCGGACGCCGGGCTCGACCACACCGCGCTGTGGCTGCGGCACAGCCTGCACCAGGCGCTGGAGGGCGTCCACCGCGGCCCCGGCGACCGCTTCTCCTTCTGCGTCGGCTACACGCCCGACGGCAGCCAGCACCTGGAGGAGGCCTTCGTGCTGCGCGCCGCGCTCGACACGCTGGCCGAGGACGGCGACGACGCGGTCGGGGGGCCGATCGCGGACGCGCTGCGGCGCCGCTTCCGGCGCGGTGACGACCCGTCGGCCGGGTACCTCCCGCACCGCATCGGCCAGGACGCGATGGCGGGCATCCTGCCGTCCGGCACCCGGCTGCACATGGTGGACACCGCGTGCTCCTCCTCGCTCTACGCGATGGATCTCGGGGTGCGCGACCTGCTGTCCGGGCACAGCGACATCGCCGTCTGCGGGGGTTCGTTCGCCCTGGCGCCGAGCGGTTCGGTGCTGTTCGCCAAGCTCAACGGGCTCTCGGCGGGCGGGGCGGTGCGCGCGCTGGACGCCGGGGCGGACGGTGCGCTGTTCTCCGACGGCGCCGGTCTCGTCGTACTGAAACGGCTCTCGCGGGCCCGCGCCGACGGGGACCGGGTGCTCGGGCTCCTGTCGGCGATCGGTCTGTCGGCCGACGGCCGCGGCAAGGCGATCTACGCTCCGGCGCCCGCCGGCCAGGAGCTCGCCGTCGAACGGGCCCTGGAGCGCGGCGGACTCGCGGCGGACGACGTCGACTGGATCGTCGCGCACGCGACCGGCACGCCGGCCGGCGACGAGGCGGAGTTCACAGGCCTCCACGCGCGGTACGCGGGGACGCGCCCGACGTACGTCACCTCCAACAAGTCCCTGGTGGGGCACAGCGGTTGGGCGGCCGGCGTCGTCTCCGTGATCCACGCCCTGCTCGCGCTGCGGCACGGCACGATCCCCGCGCAGTACCGTTTCGAGCGGCTGCCGGACGCGCTGACCGGGCTGTCCGGGGCGCTGCGGGTGCCGCGGGAGCCGGTGCCGTGGCCGGCCCGGGCCGACCGCCCGCGCCGGGTGGCCGTCTCCGGTTTCGGCTTCGGCGGAACCAACGCGCACCTGGTCATCTCGGAGGACCACCGGGCGGCCGCCCGCTCCGGTACCCCGCTCGCGCTGCCCGCCCCCGTCGAGGAGGAGCTGGTGGTGGTGGGCTGGTCGTCCCGGCTGCCCGGCGACCCGGACGCGGAGGCGGTCGCCGCCTGGGCCGCGGGCCGCGGTCCCGGTCCCGAGCCGTCCTTCGGTGCCGCCTATCCCGTCCCGCCGTTCCAGGAGCTGCGCATGCCGCCTCCCACGGCCCGCACGACGGACCGCACCCAGTTGATGCTGGTGCGCTGCATGCAGCAACTCGACGACGCCGTACGGGAGTTCTGCCTGAGCCATCGCAGGAGGGCCGGAGTGGTGGTCGGTCACACCGGTGCGACCCGCAACGCGCTGCTGTACAAGACCCGCGCGTACCTCGACGAGATCGCCCATGCCGTGGCGGACGCCGAGGAACCCGCCGTCACGGGGAAGTTCCTCCAGCGTCTTCAGGAGCGGGCGACCGGTCTGATCGCCGCGCCCACCGAGGACTCCTTCCCGGGCGAGATGCCGAACGTCATCGCCGCCCGCCTGTGCAACTACTTCGATCTGCGCGGCCTCAGCCTCACCGTCGACGCGGGCGAGGCCTCGCTCCTGGAGGCCTTCGACGTGGCCGGCCTGTACCTCGGCTTCGAGGAGATCGACGTGGCCCTCGTCGCCGGCGTCAACGGCACGGCGCTGCCCGGCTGGAACGACACGGACGGGCGTCCCGCCGCCGAGGGCGCGTTCCTCTTCGCCGTGACCCGCCGCTCCCTCGCCGAGGAGGCGGGCCTTCCCGTCCTGGCCGTCATGGAAAGGAGCCGCGCCGCATGAGCGCCCCGCACCGCAGCACCACCCTCCTGGGCGCCGAGGGCGCCCGCGAACTGATCGCCTTCCTCACCCGGCCGGAGACCGACACGGCAGAGGCGCACACGACGGTGCTGGAACGGGCCGTGCAGAAGGACGGCCCAGTACACCGGCTGACGTTCCGCCGCACGGAGGCGGCCGCCCCCGAGCCGGCCGGCTCCGCCGAGCCGCGCCTCCTCGATCGTCACGTCCTGCGCCTGGTCCCGGCCCCCGTCCGCTCCGCCGCTGCGGCGCCGGACCTCTTCCCGCCCGGCACCGCCCTGCTGACGAACACGCACAACCATGTGTCCGGCGTCGAGTCACTCCCGCTCGACGACACCCTCGAAGCCGCCGTCGGCCGCGCACGCCCCCGGCACATCCGCGTCCTCGTCGACCTGCACGCCGAGGACCAGGCGCCCTCCGAGGCGCTGCTCGACCTGCACGACGCGCTGTTCCGCACCGCGAAGGCCTGTGTCACGGCGGCCTCGCGGCCGGAGTCGTTCGTCGTGGTCGTGCTCGGCGGGGTCGGCGCCACGCGGGTTCCGCACCCGTGCGCGGGACTGTTCACCGGGTTCGCGAAGAGCCTGGCACTGGAGTGGCCGGACACCTCGGTGCTGGCCGTCGTGCACGAGGCCCGCGACCTGGTCACGGCGGAGCCGGACGCGGCCCGCGAGACCGTCACCGAGCAGCTGCTGCCCGTCGTCTACTACGCGGGCGGCACCCGGCTGCTGTGGCAGGCCGTCGTCGACCCCGGCGAGCGCGCCGAGCCGCCGGTGGACCGCGCGGACTACGCGGTCGTCGCCGCCGGGGGCGCCCGCGGCATCGGGGCCGAGCTGCTGCTCGCCCTGGCCCGCCGCGACCGGCCCCGGCTGCACATCATCGGCTCGACCGACCCCGGCGCCGACGAGCCCGACGCCCGTCTGGAGCGCAAGGACTTCATCCGGCTACGCACCACCGGCCCGCAGCGGCTCACCGTACGCGAGGCGAACATGGCGTACGACCGCCTGGGTTCCGCCCGCGAGGTCCGCGACCGGCTGGCCGCCCTGCGGGAGCTGTGCGGCGCGGACCGGGTCACCTACCACGTGTGCGACCTGCGCGACGAGGAGGCGGTACGCCGGGTGGTCCGCCGGATCACCGACGCCGAGGGCACCGTCGAGCTGCTGCTCAACATCGCCGGCACGAACCGCGCCGCGTCGGTGGAGCAGAAGCGGCTCAAGGACTTCCGTACGGTCCGCGACCTGAAGGTCCGCTCCTACGCCCATCTCAAGGCGGCGTTCGGCGACCGGCAGCCTCGACGCTGGTGCAACTTCGGGTCGTTCGTCGGGTTCACGGGCCAGACGGGCGAGACGGACTACGGCGCCGCGAACGACTACTTCAACACCGCCGCGCTGTACAACTCCTCGCGCGGGACACGGGAGTTCACCCTCGGCTGGACGCTGTGGCGGGACGTCGGCCTGGGCGCTACTCCGCTGATGCGGGCCTTCCTGGCCAAGAGCGCCCAGTTCACCGCCATGCCCACGGCCGAGGGCGTCGAGCACTTCCTGCACGAGCTCGACCAGGCCGAGCCGCCCGCCGCCACGGTGTTCTTCGGCGCCGCGGAACGCGCCGCCATCGAAGCCGCCGCCCCGGGTTACCTGGACTTCTGCCGCACCCCGGTCTCGCCCGCCCCGGCCGCCGCGCGACTGCCCGGCTTCTACGTCGACGACATCGTCGACCGCGCCCCCGGCCGGCTCACCGTCGTCCGCGCATTCGGCCAGGACCGCGACGCCTACCTGCACGAGCACGTCGTCAACGGCTACCCCACCCTGCCCGGTACGTTCGTTCCCGAGCTCGCCGCCGAGGCCGCGATGCACCTCGTGCCCGGCCGGGTGCCGGCCGTCATCGAGGACGTCCGGCTCGAATCCTTCCTGCGCGTCTACAAGGCGGGGCGCGACGAGGTCAAGCGCGTCAAGGCGCGGCTGATCGCCGACGGACCGCAGGAGTCGGTCGTCGCGGTCGAGGTGACCGGCGACGTCCTGGCACCCGACGGGCGTCTGCTGGTGAAGGACCGCCGCCACTTCACCGCGCGCGTCCGGCTGCGGGACGAGCCGGTGGCGCCGCCCCGCTGGGAGCACTGGGACGACCAGGGCGCCGAGCCCCTCGCCGATCCGTATCACGTGCCGAATCCGGCCGTCCTGCTCAGCGGCGTCTTCGTGTCCACCGCGGACACCCGCACGCACCCGAGCGGCCGGCGTGCCCGGTACGCCCCCGACCGGCCGGGCATCGAGCGCTGGTTCTCCGGGCTGGTCGTGCCGTCCGTGCTGCTGGACGGCCTGGCCCGGGTGTGCGTCCTGGACCGGGCCGAGCTGCCGGGGCACGGTGGCGGCTGGACCCCGCTCGCCGTGCCGCGCACGATCCGCCGTATCGATCTGTACGGCGGCCACACCGACGCCTCGCTCGCCGCCGCCGGCACCCGGGTCGAGCTGTATTCGCTGCCCTCGCGCCTCGACCTGGAGAGCGACGAGGGCAACCGGGCCGTCGCGGTCACCGCGGACGGGGACGTGGTGCTCCAGATCAAGGACATGACCGGCGTCGTGCTCGGCCATGTCCACCAGACCACCGGCGCCTACCTCGAACGCGAGCGCCGCACCTCGAAGGCCCCGGAGACCACGTCATGACCCCTGAGAGCACCTCCCAGGCCCACGGCACGGACCCCGGAACCGGTGCCCGCTGCCCGGTGACCGGAGCCGCAGCGGGCGAGACCCCGCCGAGGGAGCCCGACGGGCCGACCGGCCTCCCGCTGGCCTGGCCCGTCGTCGGCTCCACGATCCTCTACGCGGCCGACCCGCCGGCGTTCGTGCTGCGCGCCCAGCGCGCCCATGGCACCGTCGTGAAGCTGCCGATGATCCCGCACAACCCGACCGTGCAGGTCACGGACCCGGAGGGGATCCGGCGGATCCTGCAGGGCAACGCGGACAACTACCGTCGCGGCGTCTACTACGAGGCGTTCGAGCTGTTCATGGGGAACGGCCTGCTGACGCTGGACGACGCCGACTGGCGGGGGCACCGCAAGGTCGTCAACCCCGCTTTCACCCCGGGCGCGATCGCCGCGCGTTCCGCCGAGACCGACGCCGCCGTGACGGACCTGACCGACCGGTGGGCCGAACACGCCCGCACGGGGCGGCCGTTCGACCTGTACGCCGAGTCGATGCGGCTCACGTGCCGGGTCATCGGGCACGCCCTGGTGGGCCGGGATCTCTCCCGGGAGGGCGGCGAGTTCGCCCGTGCGCTGTCCGTCGCCCTGGAGGCGATCTTCAAGGAGGTCGGCTCCCTGGAGAAGCTGGTCCCCTCCTTCGTCCCCACCCCCTACCGCCGTCGCGTCGCCCGCGCCCGGCGCACTCTGGAAAAGGTCGTCGCCCGGGCCGCGTGGGACGCCGACCAGGGCGCCGGCGGCGAGGTCGCCGCTCTCATCCGTGCCTCCGACCTTCCGGAGGACGCCTTCTGGTCGGACCTGGTGACCCTCATGCTCGCGGGTGTGGAGACCACCGCGCTCGCTCTGGCGTGGACGCTGTACGAGACCGCCCACCACCCCGAGGTCCGCGACCGGCTGGAGGAGGAGGCCGACCGGGTGCTCGACGGCCGGCTGCCCACCGCGGCGGACCTCGACGCCCTGACGTACACCGGTATGGCCGTCGACGAGGCGCTGCGCATGCACCCTCCGGTCTGGCAGTTCCCCCGCCAGACGATCGAGGACGACGTCCTGGCGGGCCGTCACATCCCCGCGGACACCCCCGTCCTCATCTCCGTGTACGGCGCCCACCACAACCCCGAGCAGTGGGAGGACCCGCACCGGTTCGACCCGGAACGGTTCCGGCCGGGCAACTCCCCCGCGCGGGACCGGTCCGCCTATCTGCCGTTCGGCGGCGGGCGCCGGCAGTGCATCGGCAAGAAGATGGGGCTGGCGCTGCTGCGCCAGGCGGTGTCCGCGGTGCACGGCCGCTTCCGGCTCAGCCCGGTCGGCGCCGCGCCGCGGTCGGGTGCGTACATCACCCTCTTCCCCAAGAACGGCATCCGTGTGACGGCCGAGGAGCGCCGACGATGACCTCCACCGCCGGACCGGCGCCGGCCGAGCAGCGGTGGCAGCCGCTGCGCCCGCACCTGTCCTCCTTCGACCCCGACGCCTTCGTCCGCCCCGTGGACCGTTTCGTCTGGGAGCCCGTGGCGGTCCCGCACCCCGGCCCGGAGACGGACGAGCCGCTCGCCGGGCGCTCGCTCCTGGTGGTGGGCGAGTCACCGGATCTGGTCGACGCGGTCGGCGCGGGTCTGGAGCGGCGTGGGGCGCGCGTGGTGCCGTACACCCCTGGCAGCGCACTGCCCGTCGAAGGCTGGGACGGCATCGTCGACCTCAATGTCGTGGGTCTGCCCTACGAGTTGGGTGACACGACATGGCAGCCGGCGCTCGCCCGCACCACCGAGGCGGTGCGCGGCGCCTACGGCCGCTGGGCCGCCGAACGGCGCTTCGGCCGGCACGTCTATCTCGCCGTCACCCACCTCGGCGGGCTCGGCGGGCACGGCGCCGGACCGGTGCCGCAGCCGCTCGGCGGCATCTGGGCCGGGCTCGCCAAGTGCCTGCCGCGTGAACTGCCCGCCGCCGGGGTCGTCGTGGTGGACGTCGACCGTGCCGAGCCGGAGCCGATCGCCGAGGCGGTCGCCCGCGAGTACGTGCGCCCCGAGCACTTCGAGGTCTGCTACCGGGACGGACGGCGCCATGTGCTCGCGGGGCGGCCCGCCCCGGTCGTGCCGCCCGGTTCCGCCACGGCTCCCGGTCCGGACGACACCGTCCTCGTCACGGGCGGTGCGCGCGGTGTCGGTTTCGCGGCGGCGCGTGCCTTCGCCGAGGACTTCGGCTGCCGGGTGGTGGTCACCGGACGGGGCGAGCGTCCGACACCGGACGCCGGCACCGGGCTGGACGACGAGGAGTTCGCCGGCTGGCGCCGCGGGCGCCTCGCCACCGCCAGGACGGCCGCGGAACTCGCCCGTGTACGTCGCGAGGTGCGCCGGGCGGAGGAGAACCGCACCGTCCACCGCAATCTCGCCGGGGCGGCGGCCGACGGGCTGCGCATCGACTATCTGCGCTGCGACTGCACGGACGCCGACCAGGTCGAGCGGGTCTTCGCCGCGCTGGGCGACGGACCGACCCATGTCGTGCACAACGCCGGCATCGACGAACCGGCCCGCTTCGACCGCAAGTCCGCCGACGGGGTCGTCCGCACCGTGGACGTCAAGGTCACCGGCTTCGCCAACCTGGTCGCCGCGATCCTCGCCCGTCCCGAACGCCGGGCCCGGCTGCGGCTGCTCAGCAACGTCGGCTCCCTCGCGGGCCGGATGGGCGGCATGGTCGGGCAGATCGACTACGCGGCGGGCAACGAGGCGCTGGCCCGGCTGGGCTTCTGGGCGCGGGACAACCTCGGCCTGCCCGTGCAGACGCTGTGCTGGCCGACCTGGGAGCGGCTCGGCGTCATCGCCAACTACTCCGCCGCCGTCCGGTACGTCTCCACGCTCGACCCCGCCGAGGGCACCCGCCGCTGGAGTGCCGAACTGGCCTCCGGGCACACCGGCGAGACGGTCTTCCTCGGCCGTATCGGCGCCGTCCTCTCCCCCGGCCAGCTGCGCGGCTTCGGCATGCTCACGGGCCACCCCGACCTGCCCCGGCTGCACGCGCTGGACCACTACCTCGGCGATGTCGAGGAGTACCGGATCTTCCAATCGCTGCGCACCACGCTGGTCCTGACGGCACGTCACCATCCGTGCCTGGCCGAGTTCCACGTCGGCGCGGAGCTCGCCGCACCGGTCAGCGTCGTCCTCGAGTACGCGGTGGCCGCGGGCGACTGGGTGGTACCGGAGGGCTGGCCCCTGCTGCACCTACGAGAACTGCGCGACGTCCGCGTCCATCTGCCCGGCCTGCGATTCACCCACGGCTCCCTCACCCTGCACCGCGAGGCGCGGGGCGTCCACCGCGACGGCGAGTGGTGCGTGGACGTCACACTCCGGGACACCGGGGGCACGGACGTGGCATCGGTGACGCTGGCCTACGACGAGAGCCCGGCGGCCCACGCGGGGCGTCCGGCGGCGGGACCGTCGGACAGCGGTCGCGATGCGGGCGTGGCGCCACGGCACCGTGGGCTGCTCCACTGGGCGGGCGTCGTCTTCCCGGAGTGTGAGGGCGAGGTGCCCGCCGTGTTGCCCGCCGATCTGTGGACGGTGCCCTTCCCGCCCGAGCCCACGGTCGACCCCGCAGCCGTGGAGGCACTCGTCCGCGCGGCCGACCGCGGCGCCCCCAGGCCCGCCCCGGGCACCCTGACCATCGGCCGCCTCCGGCTGTCCCCCGGCGCTCAGCGCGTCGAACGCCTGCACGCGGAGGCGGAGAAGGGGCGCTGGACCGGCAGCCGCGAGGGCGTCACGGTCCTGCTGGCGGAAGGCGTCGGAATCTCGGACTGACCCCACTGCCCCTCAGGCTCACACGCCCGCCGGCGACAGGCCCGCAACGCCCACCCGCCACGACAGGCCCGGAGCACTCCCCTCCGGGCCTGTTCGCATCCGCCCACCACTCACCCTGCCCGCCACCCCGTCACCGTCCCGCCGGCGGAAGCCTTCGACTTCTCGGACCGCCCCCGCCACCCCACGGGCCCACACCTGCCAAAGACGCGCCCGAGACGCGCGCCCACCAACGACGAACCCGCAGCACTCCACCTCCCACCCTGTTCACGTCCGCCCACCACACCGGCCGCCACTCACCCTGCCCGCCACCCCCCACCGCCCCGTCGGCGGAAGCCTTCGACTTCTCGAGCCGCCCCCGCCACCCCACGGGCCCACACCTGCCAAAGACGCACCCGAGATGCGCGCCCACCGACGACGGACCCGCAGCACTCCACCTCCCACCCTGTTCACATCCGCCAACCACACCGCCCGCCACTCAGGCCGCCCGCCACCCCGTGACCACCGCACGCAGCGTCCGCTCGTAGGAGTCGGCGATCGACAGCCCCGGCGGCTCGTTGCCCGACAGTTCCAGGGAGACCAGGCCGTGCGCGGTGGCCCAACAGGACAGTGCCACGACCTCGGCCTCGAGCTCGGTGGTGAACTGCCCGGCCCGCTGCCCCCGGCGCACCGCGTCGACCAGCGGCTGGTACATCTCGACCTGCTCGCCCTGCCCCTCCACCGTCGGCTCGAACTGGGCCGGACTCTCCGTGAAGAGGATCGCGTAGAGGTGCGGATTCGCGAGAGCGTATTCGCGGTAGGCCATTCCGAGGCGGATCACATCGTTCGCCGGGTCGTCCGTCGAGCGGACGGCGGCCAGCCGCATCACGAAGAGCCGCGCGGCCTCCTCGTAGAGGCTGGCCAGCAGACCGGCCTTGTTGCCGAACAGCGAGTAGACCGCCGTGGTCGAGGTCTTCACGTCCGCCGCGAGCTGCCGCAGACTCAGCGCGGCCGTGCCGCGGTCGAAGACCGTGGCGGCCGCGCGGTTGATGAGCCGCAGTCGGAGCGCTTCGTCATGTGTCTTGAGCCTGGCCATCCCCCCACAGTATGACAACAGCGTTACGAATGACCCCTGACACCACGTCAGCCTCGTGTCAGACCTGACGCAGCCCTCAGGCGCAACCCCTTGAAAAGAAGTTTTTCTGGTCGAAGCCGCAGGTCATGAGGGGTTTCTCGGCGTTCCCTCAGTTAGACAGTGTGCAAGAGCCCTGGAGCGGGCAATAAAAACGCTGTTACGGTTGCCACGGCGCCGGACCCTGGCAGGCATGCGGCGCTCGCCAACTACCTAGGGAGAACCATGTTCGAGGCGCTGGGGCGATTCCTTTACCGAAGGCGCAAACCCCTCCTGGTCCTGACGTTGTTGTTCGCCGTCCTGTCCGGCGCCTACGGCGTCGGCGTCTTCGGCGACATGAAGCCCGGCGGGTTCGAGGACCCCGGGTCCGACAGCCGCAAGGCCGCCCAGCTGGCCGAGCGGGCGTTCCCGCAGCGGGCACCCGACGCGGTGATCGTCTACCGCGACAAGGACCGCACGGTCGACGACCCGTCCTTCCGGCAGGCGGTCACCGAAACGGTGCAGGACCTGCCGAAGTCGGCGGTCACCGGATACTCGACCTTCTGGATGACCAAGATGCCGGCGCAGGTCAGCCACGACCGGCACGCCACCTACGTGGCGATCAACCTCCGCGGCGGCGACGACAACGCCAAGGAGAAGTCGTACAAGGCGATCAAGGACAAGCTCGACGCGCCGGGGCTGCAGACCCAGCGCGGCGGGCCCGTGCCCACCAACCACCAGGCCGGTGACCAGATCGGCACGGACCTGGGAACGGCGGAGGGCCTGTCCTTCCCGATCCTGTTCATCCTGCTGGTGGTCGTCTTCGGCGGTCTGGCCGCGGCCAGCCTCCCCCTGCTCGTCGGCGGCCTGTCGATCGTGGGCTCCATGGCGGTGCTGCGGATCATCGCGCAGCTGACTGACGTGTCGGTGTTCGCCATGAGCCTCGTGTCGATCCTCGGCCTCGCGGTCGCCATCGACTACGGCCTGCTGATCGTGAGCCGCTACCGCGAGGAGCTGGAGCGCGGCCACACGGGCGAGGAGGCACTGGCCCGCACGGTCGCGACCGCCGGCCGCACGGTCCTGGTCTCCGGCATCACGGTCGCGGTCGCGCTGGCCGGCATGACCTTCTTCCCCTTCGGCTTCCTGAAGTCCATGGCGTACGGCGGCGTGGCCGCGGTGGTGCTGTCGGTCTTCTTCTCGATCATCGCCCTGCCCGCCGCGCTGGGCGCGCTCGGCGCGAAGGTCAACGCCCTGTCGCTGCGCCGCCGCAAGAAGGCTACGGCCCAGGGTGGCCAGGGGACCCAGGCTGGCCAGGGCGCCTGGTACCGCCTCGCCCAGGGCCTCATGCGGCGCCCGGCCCTCGTGGCGGTGGGCACGCTGGCCGTGCTGGTGGCGCTCGCCGCGCCGTTCCTGCGCGTGGAGTTCGGTGTGAGCGACGCCCGGCAGCTGCCGAACAGCGCCGAGGGCCGTCAGGTGCACAACGCCCTGGAGCGCGACTTCGACAGCGACGCGGTGAAGTCCATCGACTCGCTGCTGGTGCTGAAGTCCGACGCCACCTCGCGGGAGCAGGGCGCCGCGCTCCAGGCCTACGCCGAGCAGCTGGGCCGCACCAAGGGCGCGACCGGCGCGCAGATCACCGGCGCCACCGGCACGACCGCACGCGTGTCGGTCACCTTCGACGGCGCGGCGGTCTCCCCCGAGGCGCGCGACCTGGTCAACCGGCTGAAGGACGTGTCGCCCCCGCCGGGCGCCAAGGCCTACTTCGGCGGTGAGACGGCGGTGTTCGACGACACCCTGGACTCGCTCGGCAAGACGCTGCCCTGGATGCTGCTCTACATGGCGGTGGCGACGTACATCCTGCTGTTCCTCGCGTTCGGCTCGGTGCTGCTGCCGCTGAAGGCGATCCTGATGAACCTGCTGTCGCTGTCGGCGACGTTCGGCGTCCTGGTGTGGATCTTCCAGGAGGGCCACCTCGAGGGGCTGATCGGCTTCGACTCGACGGGCAACATCGAGCCCAACATGCCGATCATGCTGTTCGCCCTGATCTTCGGACTCTCCATGGACTACGAGGTGTTCCTCGTGTCCCGGATCCGGGAGCAGTACGACCTCCTGGACGACAGCTCCGCGGCGGTGGCCTCCGGGCTGCAGAAGATCGGCCGCCTGATCGTGAACGCCGCCCTGCTGATGTGCGTGCCGCTCGCGGCGATGGCGACCAGCGGTGTGCTGATGATGAAGCTGTTCGGCGTCGGCATGGTGTTCGCCATCCTGGCCGACGTCGCCATCGTCCGCATCCTGCTCGTGCCGGCCGTGCTCAAGCTCATGGGCCGGGCCGCCTGGTGGGCCCCCGGTCCGCTGGCGAGGTTCTACGGCAAGTACGGCATCAAGGAGACCGACGAGCCCGCCGACAGCAAGGAGCCGGTCCCGGTCGCGGGCTGACTCCCCTCCGGACGGCGCCGAAGTGCCGAATCCCCCGCGGCACTTCGGCGCCCGCTGTTCGCCCGCCCTTCCCCTCGATTTCCCCCCGCCCCGCCCCGGCCCGCTTGACGCGCGGCATCGGGAAGCGGATACAGTTACCCCCTGTTAGACACCGTCTAACAGCTGTCCAACCAAAGCGCTTGGAGGCCCGCATGGCCGCGGGAAAGACCGCACTTGGCGCGATTCTCGACCCGATCAAGGGAAGGCTGCGCTGGGCGATCGCCGCCCAGGCCGTCTCGGCGGCCGCCGGCGTGGTGCCCTTCATCGCTGTCGCCGAGCTGGGCCGGGTCCTGCTCGACGACGGCCCCGACCGCACCGGCGACGCCTGGACCGTCACCGCGATCGGCGCGGGCGCGCTGCTGGTCAGGCTGATCGTCGCGCTGGTGGCGGGCGGGATCTCCCATCTCGCCGACAACGCCCTGCAGTTCCACATCCGCCGCTCGCTCGTGACCCGCCTCGGCCGGGTGCCGCTGGGCTGGTTCTCGTCCCGCAACTCCGGCCAGGTGAAGAAGGCGGTGCAGGACGACGTCGACGCGATGCACCATCTGATCGCCCACTCGCTGCTCGACATCACCACGGCGACCGTCGTCCCGGTCACCTCCCTGGCGTATCTGTTCTGGGTCGACTGGCGGATGACCCTGGTGGTGATCGCGCCCCTGGCCATCGGGCTGACGCTGTACAGCGCCACGATGGCCGGGATGGCCAAGAACCTGCCCCGGTACGACGAGGCGATGGGGCGCATCAACGGCAGCGCCGTCGAGTTCGTACAGGGCATCGCGGTCGTGAAGACCTTCGGCCAGGCCCGCCGGGCACACCGGGAGTTCGCCCGGGCGGCCGACGACTTCTCGGAGTTCTTCCTCACCTGGGTGCGCTCCACCCAGTACTCCAAGGCCGCCGCCGAGATCGTCCTCTCCCCGATCGCGGTCCTGGTGACCACGCTCGCCGGCGGCGCGCTGTTCGTGACGCAGGGGTGGCTCGACGCCGTGGAGCTGCTGCCGTTCGCGCTGCTCGGCATCGGCCTGACCGCGCCGATCCTGTCGCTGTTCTACGCGAGTTACGAGCTGCGCATCGCCAAGGGCGCCGCCGAGCGCGTCGCCGGGATCCTCGACACCGAGGAGCTCCCCGTGCCGGACGCGCCGCAGACCCCGGACGGCAACCGGGTGAGCTACCGGGGCGTGCGCTTCTCCTACGACGGCGAGCAGGAGGCCCTGGCCGGCGTCGACCTGGAGCTCTCGCCGGGCACGGTCACCGCGCTGGTCGGGCCGTCCGGCTCCGGCAAGAGCACGCTGGCCGCGCTGCTGCCCAGGTTCTGGGACGTCACCGGCGGTGCGATCAGCATCGGCGGAGTGGACATCAGGGACATGGCGCTCGAAGACCTCTACCGCCGGGTCGCGTTCGTCTTCCAGGACGTTCGCCTGACCCAGGACACCGTGGCCGACAACATCCGCATGGCGCGACCGGACGCCGACCTCGCCGAGGTGCGCGCCGCGGCCCGTGCGGCCTGCGTCGACGACGTGATCCAGGCGCTGCCGCGCGGCTACGACTCGGTGATCGGCGAGGACGCCCGGCTGTCCGGCGGCCAGGCGCAGCGCGTGTCCATCGCCCGCGCGCTGCTCGCCGACACCCCGGTGATCGTCCTGGACGAGGCCGCCGCCTACGCCGACCCGCACTCCGAGGCCGCCGTGCAGGACGCGCTGTCGGAGCTGACCCGGGGCAAGATCGTGCTGATGATCGCCCACCGGCTCTCCACCGTCGTCGGCGCCGACCAGATCGTGGTGCTGGAGGACGGCCGGATCGTCGAGCGGGGCCGGCACCCGGAACTCGTCGCGGCGGGCGGCAGGTACGCCCGGATGTGGCACGCCCATGAAGACACGAGCCGGTGGCAGCCGCACACCCCCGCGCCCGTCACACGGGCCGCGAATGTCGCCACGGCGGGAGGACTCAGCTGATGATCCGTCAACTCATCGACGTACTCGGCCCCGAGCAGGCTCGTCCGGTGCGCCGGATGGTCGTCGCCCTGGTGGTGGGCGCGGTGCTGCAGGGCATCGCATTCGCCCTGCTGGTCCCCGTGCTGGAGGCGCTGTTCGGCTCGGACCCGGACGAGGTCTGGCCGTGGCTGTGGGCGCTGCTCGGGGTGTCGGTGCTGTACTGCGCCGCGTACTACTGGAGTCTGCTCATCGGGTTCGAGGCGGGCGCGACCCTCTCGAGGAGCCTGCGGCACCGCATCGGCGACCGGGTGGCCGCACTGCCGCTGGGCTGGTTCGCGCCGGAGCGCGTGGGACAGCTCGGCCAGCTGACCACGAAGAGCGTGATGGACATCATGGGCGTGCCGGCGCATCTGCTGCGGCCCCTGGTGACCAGCTTCGTCACGCCCGTGACCGTGGTCGTGCTGATGTATGCCTTCGACTGGCGGCTGGCCCTGGCGGCAACGCTCACCGTCCCGGTGATCGTCCTGGTCCACCGGTGGAGCGCCGGACTGAGCCGCCAGGCCGACCAGGCCCGCACCGCGGCCCGGGCCGTGACCGGCGGCCGGGTGGTGGAGTTCGCCCAACTGCAGCCGGTACTGCGGGTCTTCGGCCGGGGTGACGCCCGCTCCGGCACCGGGCTCGACGACGCGCTGCGCACCCAGACCGAGGCGTCCCGCCGGGTGCTGGTCACCGGTGTCCCGGGGCTGGTCGGCTTCGCGCTGGTGATCCAGGCCGCGTTCACCGTCGTCCTGCTGACCGGCACCTATCTGGCGCTGGACGGAGGCCTGGACGTGGCCAAGCTGCTGGCACTGCTGGTCCTGGCCGTGCGGTTCACCGAGCCGATCGCGGAGACCGCGGTGCTCGGCTCGACCCTGAACACGGCCCGCTCCGCCCTGGACCAGGTGGCCGACCTGCTGGCCCAGCCCACACTGCCGCAGCCGCAGGCGCCGCGGGGACCGGACGGCAACACCGTCGAGTTCGAGAACGTCGGCTTCGGCTACGACGGCAAGCCCGTGCTGAACGGCGTGTCGCTGACGCTGGCCGAGGGCACCATGACCGCGCTGGTCGGCCCGTCCGGTTCCGGCAAGACCACGGTGAGCAAGCTCGTCCCGCGCTTTTGGGACGTGGACTCCGGTGCGGTGCGCGTCGGCGGCGTGGACGTCCGGGACATCGACCCGGAGACCCTGATGTCCCGTATCTCCGTGGTGTTCCAGGACGTGTACCTCTTCGAGGGCACCATCATGGACAACATCCGGGTCGGGCGCACCGGCGCCACCGACGCCGAGGTCCGCGAGGCCGCGCGGCTGGCCCGGGTCGAGGAGATCGTGCAGCGGCTGCCCGACGGCTGGGACGCCCGGGTCGGCGAGGGCGGCGCCCTGCTGTCCGGCGGCGAACGGCAGCGTGTGTCGATCGCCCGGGCGATCCTCAAGGACGCCCCGATCGTGCTGCTCGACGAGGCCACCGCGTCGCTCGACCCGGAGAACGAGCGGGCGGTGCAGGACGCGCTGAGCGCCCTGACCGCCGGCCGCACCCTCCTCGTCATCGCCCACCGGCTGCAGACCGTCGCCGCCGCCGACCAGATCCTGTTCCTCGACGAGGGACGGATCACCGAGCGCGGCACGCACGCCGAACTCATGGCCATGGACGGCCGGTACGCCTCGTTCTGGGCGGAGCGCAGCCGGGCCCGGAACTGGAGTCTGGCCGGACACATTTCTTGACAGAAAGTCAATTCACGCCCCCTCGGATTATCCGAGGGGGCTGCTGAACGTTCCCGTAACGTGAAAAGAATGACGTCTTTAGGCCCCTGGGAACCAACCGCGCATGCGATGTCAGAGTTGCCGGTCCAAGTTGCCGATTATCCGGCGGCATTCCCTCCGGAACCCGCTCCCACCAGGCACTTCGACATTTCGACTCCGCGATGTAGAAATTCCAGCTTGACTTCCGACCTGCCGGTCTATACTGGCCGTCGTCCAGTGAACAATCTGGCTCGAACCAATCTTGTTGGGCTGGGTGTCAATCGGTCCGAAGGAGTCCGGAAAGTCAACAGGGACTCACCTTCTCCCCGAGTTGGTCAACCGTTAAAATGTCCAGCAGTCAAATGAGTCGATGAATTCTGGACAGGCATCACAATATGGCCGAAATCATTCGACCGCGGGGGCGTGAACAGATGTCAACGAGCGATTCCTTCGACTGGCCGATAACAGCGCGAGATACCGAGCTCCACACCGTCGGGAACGCCATCGAACGGCGCGGCGGAGCTCTTCTCGTCGGAGCCCCGGGGGTGGGCAAGAGCGTGCTTCTGTCCACCGCCCTGCGGCAGGCGGCCGACGAGGGCCGCACGGTCCTGTCCGTCGGCGGAGCCGGCTGGAGCAGCGGGACCCGCACCCAGGGGTTCGGCACGCTGGCCGAGTGCCTGGAGGCCGTGCAGCCGTCCACCCGGGACGGCGCCTCGGGCGACCGCCCTGTCGTCGGTATCGACGACGCACACCTGCTGGACGCCGCGTCCAGCGTCCGCCTGCACCGACTCGTCGCGGCGGGGCGGCTCAGCGTCCTCGCCGCCACCCGCCAGGACACGACCACCCCGGCGGGCATCGACAAGCTCTGGGTGGAGCGGCTCGTCGAGCACATCGAGGTGGCCCCCTTCGACCGGACGGCGATGGCCACCGTGCTGCGGGCCCGGCTGGGCGGCCACACCGACACGGCCACGCTCGAGCGACTCTGGGCGGCCACGCACGGCAACGCGCTGATGCTGCGCGAACTCGTCGAGCACGCCCTGGAGGACGGTTCGCTCAGCTGCGTCGACGGCACCTGGCGGTGGCCGGGCCTGACGGAACGTCCCGGCAAGCGGCTCTCCGACGTCATCCGCGTGGGTCTGCGCGACCTCAGCCACGACGAGCACGAACTCGTCCACATGCTCACCGTCGCCGAGCCGCTGGAGGCCGAGATCGTCGCTGCGGCGGGGCTGTCCAAGGTGGCCGAATCGCTCGACCTGCGCGGCATCGTCAGCGTCGAGCGCAGCCGGTCGCGCGTCCGGCTCCGGCTGGCCAGTCCGCTCAACCGCGTGGTGGTGGCGTCCCGCATGTCCGACCTCACCGCGCAGCGGCTGCGCCGCGAGATCGCCGACGCCCTGGAGCGCACCGGGGCGCGCCGGGAGGACGACATCCTGCGCATCGTCTCGCTGCGCATGGACGCCGGCCTTGTCCCCGACCGGGAGCAGCTGCTCACCGCGGCCCATGTCGCCATCCGGCGCCGGGACTTCCCGCTCGCGGAGCGCATGTGCCTGCTCGCGCTCCAGGACGCCCCCTCCGACCTGGACGGCACACCGCTGCACGGCCCCGTCCCGTCCTCCGCCGACTACGGAGCGGATCTGCGTCGCATGGTGACGCGCGTAGCGAAGGACCCCGAGCACACCGCGGACCGCGTCCGGGCGGCCCTGCTGCTCGGCCAGGTGCTCGTCGGGCAGGACCGGCCCACGGAGGCCGAGACGGTCCTGGCCGCCGCCCTGGAGACCGGTGTGCAGGTGCCCCTGGCCGAGTTCGTCACCGCGGTCCACACCCGTGTGACCAACATGGCGTGGAGTCTCAGGCGCGTGAAGGAGGCCGGCGAACTGCTGGACCGCACGATCGCGGGGGTCGGTGCGGAGCGCGCCGGAGTGCTGCACGGTACCCGCGTCATGATCGCCGTGATGTCGGACCGGCTCCACGAGGCGGTCGCCCTCGGCGACACGGCGCTCGGCGGGGAGACCGCGGACCTTCCCCTCGCCCAGGCGGTGGTGCCCACGGTGGCCTTCGCCCGTGCCGAACTCGGCGACCCGGAAGGGGCGTTGGAGCTGCTGAACCGCTACCGGGACGCCTCCGACGACTGGGACACCGACGCCCTGCTCCTCGCGAACTCCGTCTCCGCGCGCTGCTCCTCCCTCCTCGGCCGGCTCAGGAGCGCCGCCGAGGCACTCGACGCCGTCCACCGCTACGACCCCGGTCACGGCCGGCCCGTCCTCCTACAGGCGCTGCTCGACCGCTGCCGGCTGCTGCGGATGCTGGGGCAGCCCGAACAGGCCGTCGCACTGCTGCGGGGGGCGATCGCCGCCGAGGCGGCCCACGCCTACCCGGTCACCGGGGCCTGGCCGCTGGCCCAACTGGCCGGTGCGCTCGCCGAGTCGGGCAACCACGCGGAGGCGCTGCGCACCCTGGTCGAGGTCCGCTCGCTGCGCGGCGAGGTCCTGTCGTCCCCGATCACCGAGGACGAGATCGCCTACGAGAGCGCTCTCGTCCTCGCCCACACCGGGGACCACTTCAGCGCCGCCGCCCAGGCCGTGGATCTGGCCGAGCGGGCGGGCGCGGCCGGCCGTACGGTCAGGGCGGTCACCGCACTGCTGTTGGCGGCCCGGGTCACGGACGGCGCCGCGATCCGCTTCCCCCACCGTGCCCTGCTGTGCGCTGCCCGCACCACCGGAGGCCTGATCCGGGTGTTCGCCGACTACACCGAGGCCCTCGCCGACGCCGACGGTGCCGCGCTGATGGAGGCGTCCGGACGGCTCGGCGAGATGGGCGCGCTGCCGCTCGCGGGTGAAGCCGCGGCCCAGGCCGCCCGGGCGTTCCGCGCCACGGGCCAGTACCGCAAGGGCCGCAAGGCCGCGGCGGCCTGCCGGGAGCTGCTGCGCGACTCCGGCATGACGCTCCCGCCGTGGCTGGAGGACGACAGCCGCCAGGAACGCGACTTCGCCTCGCTCACGCCCCGGGAGCGGGAGGTCGCCGCGCTCGCGGCGACCGGGATGTCCAACCGGGACATCGCCGACCGCCTGGTGGTCTCCGTGCGGACCGTCGAGAACCACCTGCACCGCATCTACCACAAGCTCGGCATCACGGCCCGCAACGATCTGAAGCGCGGCCTGGACAAGCTGCTCGGGCGGCCGCAGGAGACGAGCCGCATGGCACCGCTGCACCTCCTCGGCGCGGCGGGCTCGGAACACGTCGCCTAGAACGACGGCACGGCGGCGGTGTGGCATCCAGGGCGGGCCG